>JAFYQQ010000001.1 GCA_017559845.1 Bacteroidaceae bacterium
CATTGCCGTCGTCGTCGCTGGTGACCTGCTTGATGACGTTGCCGTTGCGGTCGTAGCAGGTGATGCTGATGGCGGTCTTTGCCAGCTCGTCCTTGATTTCGGTGCTGGGGGTGAAGATGACGCGTCGGCTGGTGATGAGTGCGGAGTTCACGTCCTCCACCTTCTCCACGGAGTTGCTTCTCACGCCGAAGCGCATGGTTCCCAGTCCGGGCACGGCCACGCTGTGGCCCTCGGTTGCCCAGGCGCGGATCACATCGCCGATGGCTTCCCAGGCTGCGGAGATGGCGCCCTTACCGATGCCGCTTCGCAGGGCGGCTTCCTGCACCACCTTCTGTTCGTTCAGGCGGCTGTACAACTCGGGCTGCATCACGAACGCCCACTTCTCGGTGCCTTTCTCAAAGGCCACGTTTCTCTCGATTGCTTTGATTTTGATTGACATTTTTGTTAAAGTTTAGAGTTAATGGTTTAAAGTTTAGTTTTTGGTTTGTTGGTTGGAATTCCGTTACAAAGATAATGCTTTATTTTGTTATTACAAAATAAAAAATGATTTATTTTTGCTTATTTGTAATATTTTTTTATATTCATGTCTTTTTGTGTGGTATGGGGTCTGTGAACGGCATCCAGAGGAAAAAAATACGGCCTCGCCATGCCGTAAATTTTTCCATGCCATGCGCCTGTTGGGGTGTAAAGAAATTTTGTGTTGGCGATTTTTCTCTGTTCAGGAATCTTTCCGTAAATTTGCGTTAATAAACAATAGAACTACGATAAATGAATAGAATTATTCTCATTGGTAATGGTTTTGACTTGGCCCACGGACTGCCAACAAGTTACGGAAATTTCATTGATTGGTATTGGGAACAATGGAAAAAACGCTTACAAGAAAACACTAATACTTATGATGACAAATTGCTTAGTTTCCACAACGAAGTGGGAAGAAATATAGTATTTGAGATAAACAATTATTTAGAGTATTTAAAAGGTCGACAAATACGATTATATTTGATGGAGGAGAATTCTCGTTTCTCAGTTGAAGCATGCCCATTATTGGAAGAAATCTGTACCTCTATAGAAACAAAGGGATGGGTGGATATTGAGAATATCTACTATAACTTGTTGGTAAAATGTTCCAACTACAATGATGTTGAAGAACTCCAATCTTTGAACATTCAGTTTGCGCGTTTACAGGAACTGCTTTGCGAGTATTTAGCCTCAATACCAAAGGAGAATTTTGAGGATAACGAAAGGATAAGAAATATCATATACAGCCCTATTAATCCCAACGATGTATCGGTTGGCGGAAAACAACACATCATTGACCATGCAAATCATTGGACAGAATGTAAGGATATGGATTTTGAGTACAAAATGAATCTTTATAAAAAAGCATTAAATGAAACGAACTATTATTATAGTAAAAAATATACAAGGGAAAAAGTTCGATTATCAGAAGCTGACCTGTATCAAACGCCAGTTAGCTACAATGCCATCCTTTTGCCCGACAATATCATGGCACTCAACTTCAACTATACGAAATTGGCCAGCAATTACATAGAAGAAGATGGAGAATGCTTCAAAATAAACAACATTCATGGAGAACTTGATAAGCCAGATTCTGTCATTTTCGGCTATGGCGATGACTTGGACGAGAATTACAAAAAGATATCAAACCTGAACGACAACAGGTATCTTACCAACTTTAAATCTATAAAATACCTTGAATCTGACAGATACAGAAAAGCATTGCAGTTTATGGACGCCGCACCTTACCAAGTCTTCATTATGGGACATTCGTGCGGAAACTCTGACCGCACGCTGCTCAACAAGCTTTTCGAACACAAGAACTGTGTGTCCGTTAAACCCTATTTTTACCAAAGGACAGGTTCGGATAATTACCTGGATATTGTCCAAAACATATCACGCAACTTCACAGATATGAATCTGATGCGCGACAGAGTAGTGAACAAGCTATATTGTGATTGCTTTTCAGAGGAGCATTAACGCATGGACTAAATAATATCTGCTTTGGAGTGCCAGATTGAAAGCCTTTTGCATTTTTGTGTTTTTGTGTTTTTGTGAAAACAAGTGTGTGCCTATATATTATATATTCATTATTCATTAAATATTTAATGATTAAATAAGGTGTACCCCTTCAGCCCCTTATTTTTGCGTTTTACAAAAATGCAAAAATGCAAAGGGGTGAAAGATTTCCCTTATTCTTTGTTTAACTCGGAATCTTTTGTTATCTTTGTGGTGTAAAATTCAGACCTCATTATTCTAAAAAACTGATATGGAAGCAACAAAGGCATCTGCAAGGATTTTTACAAGGCAGGAAATTGAGGGTCTGCTTGCTGCGTCTGTCGGAAAGACATTGGAGCAAGTGGACAAGGCCGGCCTTTTTGCCAGTCTCCAGGGCAAGTTGAAGGTGACGGGAATTGCGGGAGATGTCATTGAAATCTCCGTATTGGGTTGTGGCAGGGATTCCAAACAGGAACCGGACATTGTTGTGGATGATGTGCTGGTGGAACTGAAGACCACGGGACTGGTAAAGCCCAAGAAGAAGGATTCTCCTTACCTGTACGAATGCAAGGAGCCAGTCAGCATTACGGCCGTTTCCATTCCCGTCATTGTTAATGAGATGTTTGAAACGTCCAATTTCTGGCACAAGCTGGCTCATGTCTTATGGGTGTATTACTGGTACAATTCGCCCGTTACGGTGAAGCTGGACGGATACCGGAATTTTCCCATCCTTGGATACCAGTTCTATGAGTTTGATGAGACAGACCGCCTGCGCCTGAGGCAGGACTGGCTCTTGGTTCGCAATTTCCTTCAGAAGATTCACCATATTTATCCTACACAGGCAGAACGTGAAGCGCAATATCCGCGTCTGTCAAGCGAGCTGCGGGGGAAACTGATGCTGATTGATACGGCACCGAAATACCCAAACCCTCCGCGTTTCCGTTTGAAGCGCACCTTCGCAACGGTCATTGCCAATGCGTATTTTTCAAGGGTAAAGCTTGAAAAACTGGCCAATCCCATCACCAGATATGCAGAAATTGATGCCAAATGTACGGAACTTACAACCCTTTATGCCGGAAAAACTTTTGCAGAGATTGCTTCATCGCTTGATGTGCCGTTGGGCAATGCCAAGAACTTTGCCGAACTGGTTGTCCTAAGAATGTTCGGGAGCAATGCCGGCAGCCTCAACAAGATAGAGGATTTTGTAAAAATCGGTCTGATTGCAAAAAGTCTACCGCTGAAGCATACGGGCGCTCCCAAGGAGGCCATGAAGATGTTTATGCCCGACTTTGAGGAATGGGCCGGCGAGGAGTCTTTTGAAGAATCGTTCATGCGCAGTTATTTTTCAGAACACCAGTTTCTTTTCATTGTCTATCAATACAGGGACAGGGCAGACAAGAACCCGCAAACCATAGAGTTTGCAGGATTCAAGCGGGTGGTTGTATCGGACGATTTCATTGAAACACAAGTGAGGAACTGCTGGGCGGAGGTGCATTCGCTCATCAACGAGAACCGTCTGGAAATAGTAAAGAGATTCGGCAAGGACGGCAAGCCCGTCATCAACCGCAAGAGCGGAGTGCAGCAAGAGTCGCCCAACTTTCCGAAGGAAATTGAATGTGATGTTTTTCTGAGAGGAAGCGCTAAAGACTCAAGCGACAAGAACAAGACCCTTGAAATAAACGGCCTGAGAATGTTGCCACAGGAAATTTGGCTTTCAAAACGTGCCACGATGGATTTTTATCAAAATCAATAAAAGTAACGGATTTATGCAGACATATAACAAACATATACGGGTAGTGGAACTTTTTGCCGGTGTGGGCGGATTCCGCATCGGATTGGAGGGGGCTTCCGATGCCTTTGACACCATTTGGAACAACCAATGGGAGCCGTCCACTGTCCATCAGGACGCATCCATCGTGTACAAGGCCCGCTTCGGGGTTAGAGGCCACTCTAACAAGGATATCAATACGGTGGCTACGGAAGACATTCCAGACCATGACCTCTTGGTGGGTGGATTCCCCTGTCAAGACTATTCCGTGGCGGCTTCGCTCAGCCGCTCTGGAGGCATAGAAGGCAAGAAAGGCGTGCTGTGGTGGCAGATTTACCGCATCTTGAAGGAGAAGGCCGACAAGCGTCCCTCATACATATTCTTTGAGAACGTAGACCGCCTGCTCAACTCCCCGGCCACACAGCGTGGGCGCGACTTTGCCATCATTCTGGCCTCCTTGTCCGACCTTGGCTATATGGTTGAATGGCGCATCATCAATGCCGCCGACTACGGCATGCCACAGCGCCGCCGCCGTACTTATATCGTGGGCTATCGCAAGGAGTCGGCAGTAGCCCGGCAGATAGAAACCATGCCCGATTGGGTCAAGTATGAAGGAGTGTTGGCCAAGGCTTTTCCGTTTGAACCGAAAAATGGCACATTGTCCCAGTTTGTCATTGAAGGCAGCATCCCCGAAGTCTCGGCCGAATTCAACAAAGGCAGAAAAGAAAGCCCCTTCGGAAATGCCGGCCTCATGGTGGACCGCGAGGTCTATTCCGTAGATGCCGTGCCTGTCTACAAAGGCCCTTGTCAAACTTTGGGCGGCAATCTTGTGAACGAGGAACTGGTCCCCGAAGAATTCTTTATCCCTGAGGCGGAGCTGCCAAAATGGCAATACGAGAAAGGCGCGAAGAAGATAAACCGCACGTCGAAGGAAGGCTTCCAATATGTTTTCTCCGAAGGTGGAATGGCATTCCCCGACCATCTGGACAAACCTTCGCGCACAATGATTACGGGCGAAGGCGGAAGCGCCCCTTCACGTTTCAAGCATGTGGTGAAAACCCCATCGGGACGCTATCGCCGTCTGATTCCCCTGGAACTGGAACGCCTCAATATGTTTCCGGACAACCATACCTGTCACTCTCAGGTGTCGGACGGCCGCCGGGCCTTCCTCATGGGAAATGCGCTCGTCTGCGGCATAGTGGAACAGATTGGCAAGAGCCTCTACCGCTTCATCTATGGCGAAGAACCCGTAACCTCCAAACCCATCTATACGCAACGCGACTCGCAGCCCATGCTCAGCCTTGACCTCTTTGCTGAAGATAAGGAGAATATCGTGGTGAATGTGCCCAAGAAGAAATACACGCTGGAAAAGACAAGGCATCTGCTCATAGGGCTGGTGAAGAAGGACAATGAGGACTACTTCCTGGACATGACACCCACAAAGGTTTACTATACCGGCAAGACACGCTCGTTCCCGTCCACCATCGCACTGAACAAGCTATACTATTTCATGCCCTATATCAAGGGGAAGGGCGTGCGCGACCTGTATCTGATCCGAATCGCACGCATTGGCAACAAGGCCGAAATCCACCCCAATAGCTGTGACCGGGAACCCCGTCTGGTCTTCGACCTTGAATACATGGAAAGTCTGCCCGAATACAAAATGTTGAGGCCGAACATATTCAACGCATACAGGGACACCGTGTTGGGGAAAGTATTTGGGGATGAGTGAAAAAGACTGCCCGAAACCATTACCATCCAAAAAACATTAAAAGAAGAACTTCCATGAAAGCCTTGACGCAAAAAGAGATGCAGGAGATGCTTACCATGCTCACGCTGTCGGGAATGTGCCCGATGGTGTGCGATACGGCTGTGCCCTATTACGAGGCGAATGTGCCGGCCGGAGTGCCAGCCGACCTGGGCGATGTGGAGAGGGGCGACTATATCATGCTGCCTCGCGAGCTGGTGGGCATGAGCCCAACGGTGGTGGTGAATGTCAGGGGAGACTCCATGAAGGATGCAGGCATAGAGGAGGGTGACCGCCTGGAACTCAGACTGACGGATTGTGCCAGGGATGGGGACATTGTGGTGGCCTGCATTGATGGGGAGAGCACGGTGAAATCTTACTTTGTGGACGAGAACGGATGCCAGTGGCTGGTACCCAGCAACGATGCCTACGATGCCATCTGCCTGACGGAGGATATGCAGGTACACATTGTGGGCGTGGTGGTGAACCATATAAAGAAATGTCCGCGCACATCTTGGAACAACTGCATGAAGAGCATTCGCCGCACCAAGGGCAAGCTGGGCAGCCGCACACCCTCCAAGGAGAAGATGGAAAGGACCATCCTGCGCGTGGCGGGCGAGGTGAAGCACGGAAGGCAGTGGTTTGCGGTGTACCGTTCCATGGTGGACAAGGGCGGGCTGACGGAAGGAGCCTTCAGCGAATTCTGCGAGGCGGTGGCACGCATTGTGCCCGAGCACGGACATCTGCCCAACGCTGTGGAACTGAGAAGGCTTTCCGTACAGAGTTTCCGTAAGTCGGCCTCGTTGTGGGAACGCGGCGATGCGCCAGTCTCCGGCAGCCGATATGACGATTATCTGCGTTTGGCCAGGCTCACGGCTGCCGAATTGGTAAAGTGAGGGGGAAAACTCCCCATAAAACTCCCGAAAACTCCCGAAAACTCCCATGAAAAACGGCCTTTTTAGGGGAAAACTCCCATAAAAGGCAACTTCTCTACATGAAACTCCCATAAACTCTACACGGGCTGTAAATTCCTCCCGCCTGGCTCATTTGTGTCGTAACTTTGCATCATCGGAACAGGGAAATAGCCCTTCCGGTGATGTTCTTTTTTGAGTTGCAACGAAAAGGGAATAATTTGTTTAACACACTAAATGACAGGTCAAAAAGGATGGCCTTTAGAAAGAGAAAAATGATACTGGTAACCAAAATCAAAATGATTGGCAAGATGAGCAACGGAGTGTCCGAACGGACGGGAAACGACTGGCGGGTACTGACTGTGCTGCTGGAGTGGACAGAAGCCGAGGTTGTGAACCGCATCTGGGGCACGCTCTTCAATGAAAGGGTGGACGAATTTGAGAATAGCGGGCTCAAGACGGGCGACGAATGTTTGGTGGAAGTCTCTTTCTCTACACGCTGTTTCCGCACAGGGTATTGCAAGAATGACATCAACATTATTAACATCAAAAAGAAAGACTGACGTATGAACAAGACAAACAAGACCATAAAAGCAAGCATCAAAATGAGCATGAAGAACAAACTGGAAACAGGCCACAGCACCAGAGGGAACATGCTGCGCAAGGGTGAACTGGAATATGTCTTCACCGAAGACAACTGGGAAGGCAGGAGAAGAAGTCTGCAAGTTCACCATTCGGCCAACCTGCGCATAGTACACCATCCCGATGGGTATTACCGTATCTGCATAAAGGTGGCGGACGAACTGATACACCACGGAGCAGCGCCCCTCATACGGGAAAGGGCGGAAAAGGCTATCAGTGTGCTGGAGAACAGAAGAGATTCGGTGCAGATACAGTTAGGGTTCATAATTTTGCCTAAATCGGCGTAGTCCTTTTCATTGTTAGCTGTTGGCTGCATAAAAAAGCGTCTGAAAGACGGGATGCCGAAGGCGAATAGCCGCGGACTTTTAAGTCCGTGGGGATAAAGGGAAGAATATATATGGCGTCTGTAAAGACGCGGAACGGCAACGTGTCCGAGGACTTAAAAGTCCATCGGTATTGAAATCCCCGTCTTTGCAGACGCCCTTTAATAATGAGGACTTCTTGTCTTCCACGGGTTTGAAAACCCGCGGCTATTTAACTTCGCGTCTTTCAGACGCCTAATAGCTAACAGCCAATAGCTAACTGCCAAAAGCCAAGGTAAAAGAAAGAATCAGACATAAGTTCATAAGAGCGTAGGCCAAAACTCAAAAAATATGTTCTTTTGTTCTTCTGTCGAAACCTCTAAACTCTAAACAAAAAGCAAAATGATACAAATAGACTATGTAAAGAATGTGCGTTCCAGAAGCGAGCGCCTAAGCAAGGAATTGTTCATCGGGCTGATAAACTCGGCCGAGGTGAAGCGGTGGATCAGCTATGCCCGTTTTGAGGATGAGGGGGCGCTGGAAAGGGCGAAGGGTGAGTTGCCGGGCATCTGCTGGCAAGCCACCTTCAAGGAGGGCAGGCGGACGGACGCGAACGCGCAGCCTAACGGACTATGCGCCCTGGACATCGACCACATCAGGCAGATGGTGTTGCCGGGCATCAGTACGCCCGAGGAACTCTGGCTGAGTTTCAGGGAGAGGGTGGACGAGCTGGACATCGTGTGCGTGCACAAGACCCCAAGCGGAGACGGTCTGCGGGTGGTGTTCCTTTGCCAGCCCCAGTTCATGTCCCTTGCCGAGAACCAGGCATGGATGGCGGGGGAGATTGGGTGTCAATATGATGCTGTGTGTAAGGACTGGGCAAGGCTCTACTTCATCTCTGTGGCTGAGGATTTCTATTATGTGGACTGGGAGACGTTGTTTGAGTGAAGAGGACCATTCACAAACATTGGCTGTTGGCTTTTAGCTGTGGCGAAGCACTCCCACCGTCATCCTGAACTCGTTTCAGGATCTGTCCGCGGAGAAGGACAAGAAAAGGCTCGCGGTGAGATGCTGAACAAAATTCAGCATGACATATAGAAGAGCCAATAGCTAACAGCCAATAGCCAAAAGCCAAAGTAAACAAAACATTAACACAACTAAAAAACGCCCGCCCCCGGCGAACAAGACCTTCAGAGGATTGACTAAATGTCAATCTGTGTCGCAGTGAGGGGAGCGCAGTCCCCTGCGCGACGGAGGGTCTTTAGAGGGGGTCTGACAATGAAACAAATAAAAACCATACTACAAAACAATGGTGCGGGGGCAGAGAAAGCTGCTTGCACCGCAATGTCCTTGCCCGAGGCGGCAATGGAGAACTTGTGTGCGACCTACGAAGGTTTGGGCTATGACGCCATTGTGACGGCCTTGCTGGAACGTCTGAACATATATGGCGAACCGGCCGAGGGGAACCGCAATACCATACTCTACAAGCTGGCGCGCGAGCTGCGATACATCACGGACTTCTCCGCCGCCAAACTGCTGGCCATAATACCTAGCTGGGGACTGGGCGAGGAAGAACGCCGCCATGCTGTGGCAAGCGCGATTGCCAGCCCCAGGGGTACGCATCTGCCGCCCGACCTCAAGGCGGTGCTTTCCGCGCTGAAGGGCGAGGGTGGGGACGTGTCGGCACAGACCTCAGAGCTGAACCCTCTGCCAGCCAAACTGCCCTTCCTGCTGGACTTCCTTGTGCGCCGCTATCCGCGCAACCGGCGGTGTGTGCTGCTGGCCTCGCTGCCCGTCTTGGGCACGCTGTTGAGCCGTCTGCGCAGCCCCTATCTGGACGGAACCAGCGAAAGCCCCATCTTCATGACGGCCATCATTGGGGCGCAGGCCAGCGGAAAGAGTTTCCTGAACGAGATGTACAGTCTGCTGGCAGAACCGATGCTGCAGGACGACCGCGAGTCGATGCGGCGCGAGCAGGAGTACAAGGAGAAGGTGCGGAGGGCGAAAAACTCGAAGCAGCAGCCCGAGATGGAGACCTTTCCGGTGCGCTGCCTGCCGGCCAACGTGAGCAACACGCAGCTGCTGAAGCGTGCCGACCAGAACAACGGGCTGGCCCTGCTGTCCTTTGCGCCCGAGATTGACACCGTGGTGCGCAGCTGCAAGGCTGGAGCGTGGGCGCAGAAGAGCGACATCTACCGCATTGGCTTTGAGGCGGGCATGTACGGTCAGGACTTTGCCAGCGAGAACTCTTATTCGGCCGTAGTGCAGCTGCGCTACAACCTGCTCTTCTCGGGCACGGACATGGCCATGAAGAAGTTTTTCCAGAACGTGGAGAACGGCATGAACAGCCGCTTCTGCTTTGCGCAGATGGCCGATGACCGCGGCGAGAAGGTGCAGTGCCGCCAACGGGACGAGAAGGGGATGGAGAAGGCCAGGGCGGTGGTGAGACGCCTGTACGAGCTGGGGAGCAGCGGGGGTGACGGGGATGTGGTGACATGCTGTCTGAAGCGCACGCTGAAGGCGCTGGACCAATGGACGGACGAACGCATCAGCGAATACATGGAAACGGGCAACGAGGCGCTGGACATCCTTCGCCGCCGAAGCTGTCTCATCGGCTTTCGTGCCGGAATGGTGGCGTGGGCGCTTGAGGGATGCAAGGAAACGAAGGGGGTGACGGACTTTGCCCTTTGGGTGGCCACGGAGACGCTGCAACAGCAGATGGCCTTCTTTGGCCGCGAACTGAACCGCCAGGATGCCGAGAACCGCCGCATCCGCGAGGAAGGCATGCGCGAGCTGTTCAAGACAAAGAACATGAAGCTGTTTTCTGACCTCCCCGACGAGTTCTGCAAGGCCGACCTGGCCGAGCTGCGACGCCGTAACGGACTGGAGGGCGAATGTGCCTACATCATCACCGGCTGGCTGAAACGCGGGCTGGTGGAGCGAGTGGGAAGAGGATTCAGGAAAATGCGATGAGCCTTTGAGCGGTGAGCGATGAGCGGTGAGTAATGAACTTCCCACTGTCATCCTGAACTCGTTTCAGGATCTGTCCGCGGAGAAGGACAAGAAAAGGCTCGCGGTGAGATGCTGAAACAAGTTCAGCATGACAATATAGCAACGATAAAAACACAGAATCCCACCCCGAAAGGTGGGATTTTGTGCTTCAAAAGGCTTGTTTTTGCCACTGAAAACACCCTTTGGGGGGCTTTTGGGGGTGTTTTTACAGGAATTCACAAAAACGCAAAATCTTATGTTATTGAATATTAGTGTATTACAATCAAATCTTTGTGTTTTTGTGTTTTTGCATCTGATTTGTTTTGCTTCTCCCGTTTGGCGAATTGTTTTTTTTGCCGTTTTTAGTGAAATATGCCTGTCCTTATCTGAGGGGGCGCAGACGAACCGAGGGGTAAGTTTTACCGTTCTCGGGAAATGGACAGAGTGTGGGGGAGCGCACATTGTCAGAAGTTCAGACGGAATCCTCCCTGTGCCGATATGCCGGGCATTTCATATCCCTTCATGATGCAATAGTGGGCATTGGTGAGGTTATCGGCAGTTACGAATAGTTGTAGCCATTTTGTGGGGCTGTACGATGCCTTTATGCCCATCAGTGCGAAATTCTGCAAGTCGGTGTCCTGCGAGACAAACAGGCGGTTTGCTCCCTTGAGCTGTGGATGCAGTTCCCATTTGGGGTGGGGCATCAGGTCCAATGCCAGATAGTACTGGTGGCGAGGCGCACCGGTAAGGTTGTCTACATCGGTGTGCATGAAGCTGTAGTTTGCCTGCACGCCCATCCACTTCAGCGGCTTGCTCTTGATGGTGAGTTCCACGCCCTTGTTCGTGAATTCTCCCATATTTTTGTTCTTTCCGTCCAGCACGGCAATCAGATTGCTTCCGTGGCTGATGTAACCGGTGAGGTCAACGCTGAGCAGCGGGCCGAAAGTTTTTCCCACGCCCACTTCGTAGTTGGTCATCAATTCCGGCTCCAGTTCTGCGTTGGCCATCTTGTAAAGATAGAGTTCCTTGAACGAGGGGTTTCTGAATCCGCGGGCCACGGCTCCCCTGATGTTCCATCCGTGGGCGGGATTGGCCGTGATGCCGGCCTGTGGTATCCAGTGTGTGCCAAAGGGGCTGCTGCCTGCCATGCGCAAACCAGCGTTGGCGGACAGACGTTTCTGCAGGAAGGTATGGCTCAGGGTGATATAGGGCGAGTATTCCGTTATGCGTTTGCGCTTGAGTGTGGCCAACGGAGCCTGGGAGAAATCTTTTCCTCCGGACAGCGGAATCTCTCCCGAATAGGAGTCAAAGTCGAATCCGGCTGTGGCTGAGCCGTTTTCCCACAGCGTGAAATTCTGCTGCAAGATGATGCCCAACCTGTCGTCTGTGCTATGGAACGGGGCGGGGTCTTCTATGAAATGGTTGCCGTAGCTGTAATAGGCTCGCACGTTTCCGTTGGTGCGGCGGTATTTGTTGGCGGCTGACACGGACGCGCTTCCGCGAACCACATTCTGGTGGTAGACGCCCGTGGGGTCGTTCTTGTACACTCTTGGATAGACGGGGTCATCGGCCAGAAATTTCGTCAGCGCATAATCTGCCTGCAATTTCCATTGCTCGTTGGCCTCGAATCCTATTTTTGCATACAAGTCGCCTTGTTTGAAGTTGAATCCTTCCTGCACGCCGTCTGTGCGGTCGAATCCCAATGACACCAGAGAGGAGAAGCGTCCCTTGCGGGCCATGTTCGTCAGGTGGGTCTGCCAAGTGTTGTACGATCCGTATTGCGATGTCAGACTTGTACGGCATCCGTCTTCCGCCGCCTGTTTGGTGATGACATTTATTACGCCTCCCATAGCATTGGAGCCGTAAAGGACAGAGCCAGGCCCTCTGAGCACTTCTACGTGGTCTACATATTCCTTTCCGTAGACATCTGCCACATGATGGCTGAAGAGTCCGGCATATTGTGGCTGGCCGTCCACCATCATCAGTACCGCATTGGTGGGTTCTCCGCCCACTCCGCGGATTTTAATGCCTCCAGAGCCTCCGGTGCTGACTCCGAAGCCCAGTATGTTCCTTTCTGCTACGAACAGCCCGGGAATGCTTCCGGACAGGGCGGAAAGCAACTGACCCTTTCCCGATGCCTGCAGTTGTTTGTCATCAACAACAGTGATGCTGTACGGAATCTGCTTTGTCTGGGCGGCCACTGGTGTACCGGTAACCACAACCTCGCTCAGCGCCGAAAGGGGAATGGAGTCTGCGGGGCTTGTCCTCTGCCCCCAGGCACAAACAGTGCAGGAGCAGAAAAGGGAAGAAAGGATTGTTCTGAAATTCATAACTGCAAAGATACAAAAAAGCATCACAAACGGGGCGATGATGCGGAAAATAATCACAAAACGGCTGTAAATAGTATATTTTTTGAAGTATATATTAGGATTTTGGCAGGATTTTCAATAACTTTGCCATTCAAAAATTTAGGAATATTAAACAACCTTTAGTTTTTATATAGAAGCAATATGGGCGGTTTTTTTGGCACAGTGGCGCAGCAACCTTGCGTGGCCGATCTGTTTTACGGCACAGATTATCAATCGCATATGGGAACCCGAAGAGGCGGTATGGCCTCGTATTCGGAAGAATTGGGATTCTATCGTAGCATCCACAATCTTGAAAACACATATTTCCGGACGCGTTTTGAGCCCGAGTTGGACAAGTTTGTAGGCAACAGCGGAATTGGCGTAATCAGCGACACAGACGCGCAACCCATGCTGATGAACTCGCATTTGGGACGTTTTGCTTTGGTCACCGTGGCAAAAATCAACAATATGGAGCAGCTGGCACAGCAACTGTTGAGCGAGAACATGCACCTTAGCGAATTTTCCAGCGGAAGAATCAATCCAACCGAATTGACTGCCCTTCTTATTATAAAAGGAAAGGACTTTGTGGACGGCATAGAGAATGTTTTCCGTAACATTGAAGGCTCGTGCTCCATGCTCCTGCTCACGGAAGACGGCATCATCGCTGCCCGTGATTCATGGGGACGCACCCCCATTGTGGTGGGCCAGAAGGACGGAGCCATGGCTGTAACAAGCGAGAGCTCTGCTTTCCCCACGCTGGAATATGAAATCACACATTTCCTGGGCCCGGGTGAAATTGTCCGCATCCGTCCCGACGGAATGGAACAGCTCCGCCGCCCCAACAAGAAGATGCAGATATGCTCGTTCCTGTGGGTTTATTATGGTTTCCCCACCAGCTGTTATGAGAACCGGAACGTGGAAGAGGTGCGTCACGAATGTGGCCGACTGATGGGCGAACAGGATACCACAGAAGTGGATTGTGCATGCGGAATTCCAGACAGCGGCATCGGCATGGCGGTGGGATATGCCAACGGGCATAAGGTCCCCTATCAGCGTGCCGTCAGCAAATATACGCCCACTTGGCCCAGAAGTTTCATGCCTGCCAATCCAAACCTGCGCAGCTTGGTGGCAAAGATGAAGCTCATCCCCAACAAGGAGGTCTTGAACGGAAAGCGTGTGCTTTTCTGTGATGACTCCATTGTGCGCGGAAACCAGCTGAAGGACAAGACCGTGGCGCTCCGCGAACTGGGCGCGAAGGAAATTCACATGCGAATCGCCTGCCCGCCCCTGGTTTATGGATGCCCCTTCATCAATTTTGCGGCAAGCAAGACCGAGTTGGAACTCATCACCCGCCAAATCATTCAGGACATTGAAGGCGACATGAACAAAAATGTGGAGGCCTATACGCAGACGGATTCTCCGGAATACCAGCGCATGGTGTCCGAGATTGCGAAGCGCCTTAGTCTGGATTCCTTGATGTTCAGCAAGCTTGAGACGTTGGTTCAGGCCATAGGCTTGCCCAAGTGCCAGCTTTGTACGCATTGCTTTGACGGAAGCAGCGTTCACACCATTAAGGGGCAGTTGGAATAGACGACAAAAGCACACTCGAAAAAGAGCGGAATCTAACCCGACATAATTTTTAGAACATACACCTTGAGGGGTGTCCGAAAAAGCAACGCTGCGGTGATTTTCGGACACCCTTCAAATTTAATAAGTTATGGGGGATTTTTTCGTCAAATGAAAAAACTCTATATTATATTAGGTATATTGCACAAAAATATGTAATTTTGCGAATCAAAATTGAAAAAAGATATATCAAATATGAGTAAGAGATTCGCAAATCGTAGCCAACTGAACTTGTCACAAGTGAACAAGGAAGTGTTGCAGCAATGGGACGATGAAGACGTTTTTCACAAAAGTGTGACAGAACGAGAAGGATGTCCCTCATTTGTTTTTTATGAAGGTCCGCCTTCAGCCAACGGCATGCCCGGCATCCACCACGTAATGGCCCGTACCATCAAGGACACCTTCTGCCGTTACAAGACAATGAAGGGATTCTTGGTAAGACGCAAGGCTGGCTGGGACACCCACGGCCTTCCCGTAGAACTCGGAGTGGAGAAGACACTCGGTATCACCAAGGAGGACATCGGAAAGACCATCTCGGTGGCCGACTATAATGCAGCCTGCCGCAAGGACGTGATGAAATTTACCAAGGAATGGACCGACCTTACTCACAAGATGGGTTACTGGGTGGACCTTGATGATCCATACATCACCTATGACAACCGTTACATAGAGACGCTTTGGTGGCTCTTGAAGCAACTTTATAACAAGAACTTGCTTTATAAGGGTTATACCATCCAACCCTATTCTCCGGCTGCCGGCACAGGCTTGAGCTCGCATGAGTTGAACCAGCCCGGCTGCTATCGTGACGTGAAGGATACCACCGTCATCGGTCAGTTCAAGATGAAGAACCCGAAGCCAGAGATGGCCGAATGGGGAACTCCCTACTTCATTGCCTGGACCACAACACCCTGGACTCTGCCTTCAAACGTGGCACTTTGTGTGGGTCCCAAGATTGATTATGTAGCAGTGCAGACCTACAACGCCTACTCTGGAGAGAAGATGACCGTGGTATTGGCCAAGGCATTGATGAACATGCACTTCAATCCGAAGGCGGCAGAGCTGGCGCTCGAAGATTATAAGCCCGGTGACAAGCTTGTCCCCTTCAAGGTGGTTGGCGAATACAAGGGTACTGACCTTGTGGGAATGGAGTACGAACAGCTCCTGCCATGGGTGAAGCCCGTAAGCGTGGATGAAAAGGGTAATTGGGAAGATGCATCGGACAAGGCGTTCCGTGTGATTCCGGGTGACTATGTGACCACAGAGGATGGTACGGGTATTGTACACATTGCTCCCACATTCGGTGCGGATGACGCCTTTGTGGCCAAGGCTGCCGGAATTCCCTCATTGTTTATGATCAACAAGAAGGGCGAGACCCGTCCGATGGTGGACCTCACCGGCAAGTTCTATCTGATGGAGGAACTTGACGAAGCCTTCCTGAACGCTTGCGTAAACAAAGACCTTTATAAGGATTATGAAGGACGTTGGGTGAAGAATGCATACGATCCCCAGTTTACCGTAAACGGCAAATACGATGAAAAGGCTGCCCAAAGTGCGGAATCGCTGGACGTTTTCATCTGTGTCAATATGAAGGGTGAGAACAAGGCGTTCAAGATAGAAAAGCATGTACACAACTATCCTCACTGCTGGCGTACAGACAAACCGGTGTTGTACTATCCGCTTGACTCTTGGTTCATCCGCTCTACAGCGGCAAAGGAACGCATGATGGAACTGAACAAGACCATCAACTGGAAACCGGAATCAACCGGAACCGGACGCTTTGGCAAGTGGCTTGAGAACCTGAACGACTGGAATCTCTCCCGCTCACGTTACTGGGGAACCCCGCTTCCTATCTGGCGCAGCGAAGAGGGCGAGGAAATCTGTATCGGCTCGGTTGAAGAACTTTACAACGAGATAGAAAAGTCTATTGCCGCTGGCTTCATGACCTCCAATCCGTATAAGGAGATGGGATTTGAACCGGGAGTTTATAACAAGGAAAACTACGATAAGATAGACCTTCACCGTCCGTATGTGGATGACATTACCCTTGTGTCTGCAAGCGGAAAGCCAATGAAGCGCGAGCTTGACTTGATTGATGTTTGGTTCGATTCGGGTGCCATGCCTTACGCTCAGCTGCACTATCCGTTCGAAAACAAGGAAATGGTAGACAACCGCACTTACTATCCTGCCGACTTCATTGCAGAGGGTGTGGACCAGACCCGTGGTTGGTTCTTTACGCTCCATGCCATCGCCACAATGGTGTTTGACAGCATTTCCTATAAGAACGTAATATCCAATGGTTTGGTCCTCGACAAGAACGGAAACAAGATGTCAAAGCGTCTTGGAAATGCCGTTGATCCTTTCGGTGCTATTGAAGAATACGGTTCTGACGCGCTCAGATGGTATATGATTACGAACAGTGCGCCCTGGGATAATCTGAAGTTTGACATTGAAGGGGTGAAGGAAGTCACTCGCAGCTTCTTTGGAAAACTTTTCCAGACTTACTCTTTCCTGTCAATGTACGCAAACGTGGACAATTGGTGCTATGAGGAAGAGGATGTTCCCATGAGCGAACGTCCGGAAATGGACCGCTGGATCATAAGTTGTCTGAACAGCCTTGTCCGTGAGGTAGAAAGTTGTTATGAGGATTATGAACCCACACGCGCCGGCCGCCTGATTCAGAGTTTTGTAGTAGATAACGTAAGCAACTGGTTTGTGCGTCTCAGCAGAAAACGTTTCTGGGGTTCAGCCATGAGTACAGACAAGTTGAGCGCATACCAGACACTCTATACCTGCCTGGAAACTGTCGCCAAATTGATGGCTCCCATCGCTCCTTACTTTGCAGACCGTCTGTATCGTGATTTGTGCGAGGCAACGGGCCGTGACAACAAGAGCGTACACCTGAGTAAATTCCCCGTTGCAGATGAAACCAGTATTGACAGGGAAAAGGAACTTTGCATGCAACTTGCCCAGCAGGTAACCAGCATGGTGCTGAGCTTGCGCAAGAAAGAAGACATTATTGTGCGTCAGCCCTTGCAGCGCATTGCCATTCCTGCAACCGATACAGCCCAACAGCAACGCATCGTTTCCATGCAGCATCTCATCCTGGAAGAAGTGAATGTGAAAGAACTGGAGTTTGTGGACGGACAGGGAATCCTTGTCAAGAAGGTCAAGTGTAACTTCAGGACAATGGGTAAGAAGTTCGGAAAACTGATGAAGAGCGTCAGCGCGGCTGTAGAGGCTTTGTCTCAGGAAGAAATCGCTCAATTGGAACAAGGAAGTGTAACTGTGAGTCTGGCTGAAGGACAGGAAGTTTGCATTGAACGTGAAGACGTGGAAATCTTCAGCGAGGATATTCCCGGATGGACTGTTGCCAATGAAGGAAGCCTTACAGTTGCATTGGATATCCAGATTACTCAGGAGTTGAAACAAGAAGGTATTGCCCGCGAGTTTGTAAAGAGAATCCAGAACCTGCGCAAGGAGAGTGGTTTTGAGATTACTGACCGTATCTGTGTAACCATTGAACATAATGAGCTGACGGACGGCGCATTGGAGAACTTCAAGGAATATATCTGTGCGCAAGTCTTGGCTGATAGCCTGGATGTAGTGGACGAAATCAAGGGCGATTATAAAGTTCTGGATTTTGAAGATTTCCAAGGAAAGATTGTAATTGTAAAGAATAACTAATAAGATTCGGAGGGAGGGGACAAACCTTATAGACTTAAATAAACATGGAAGAACAGAAAAGACGCTACACAGATGAAGAACTGGAGGAATTCCGCCAGATTATTCTTGACAAGTTGGAGTTAGCAAAACGTGATTATCAAGTATTGATGGACGAGCTGACAAACAAGAACGACAATGGTGTGGATGACACAATGCCCACATATCATGCGTTGGAAGAAGGAAGCTCGGTTCAGAGTAAAGAGACAATGATGAATATGGCTGTGCGTGCGCAGAAGTTCATTCAGGGATTGGAAGCGGCCTTGATTCGTATCCAGAACAAAACGTATGGAATATGCCGCGAGACAGGTAAACTCATTCCCAAGGAACGTTTGCGTGCCGTACCTCATGCCACATTGAGTATCGAAGCCAAACAAGAACGTGACAAACGCAGATAATTCAATATGTACTGAAGCCTCTGCATAATAGAAAAACAATTTTGATGAAGAAAAGACAGGCAATAGTTAGTGTGTTGCTCACACTTTTTATCCTTATAACTGATCAGTGGATAAAGGTGGCGGTGAAAACGGGAATGTATATGTATGAGCGTATCCATGTAACGGATTGGTTCTACATTCTTTTCACGGAAAATAAGGGTATGGCCTTTGGCCTGGAACTGATGGACAAATATCTGCTTACCTCGTTTCGTGTTTTTGCTGTAGGCTTTTTGGCCTGGTATATCACACGCCATATCCGTCGTGGCATAGAGTGGGGCTTCCTTATTTGTCTGGTCTCAATCCTTGCAGGTGCTGCAGGAAACATTATAGACTGCTTGTTTTACGGATTGATTTTCAACAATCCTCCGGCTCCGATGGTCGCAGAGTTTGTACCTTGGGGAACCGGGTATGAGACCTTTATGCAGGGTAGGGTAGTGGATATGTTCTACTTTCCCTTGGTGGAGTGGAATTGGCCTTCCTGGATACCTTATATCGGAGGCAACCACTTTGTCTTTTTCAGCCCGATATTCAATTTTGCAGATGCTTGCATATCATGTGGTGTGATCGCTTTGTTACTGTTTTACCATAAGAAGTTTCAAGGATGAGAGTTCATTGGCCCGTCCTTATCCTAATGTTCGTGTTGGTTGGCTGTAAGCCTTCCAAACCATCAGGCGTGCTTTCTGAATCCAGAATGGTAAAGATTCTGGTGGATTATCATTTGGCACAAGGAATGGCTGAAGGAAATGACAACGAAACGGAATCACGTTATCTATATGTTCAGGCAGTTTTTCGTAAGCATAGAATAACCGAAGAACAGTTTGACAAATCCATGGTCTATTATTGTGAGCACGCGGAAGACTTGAGTAAAATTTACATACAAGTAAACAAACGCATAGAAGCGTCAGCGGCCATGATGGGCATGGATACTAAGACTCAGCTAAAGTACCATGAAATGTCAAATGAAGGAGATACCGCGAATATTTGGAATCGTCGTAAGTTTGCTTTGCTGAAGCCAAATTATGTAGAGAACATTTATAGTTTCTCCTTGGATGCTGACTCCAGTTTTTATAAAGGCGACAGTTTCATGTGGACTTTCACACCTGAATATGTCATACAGAACGGACGTAAAGAGGCTTTTGCGCAGTTGATAATCTGTTATGAGAATGACAGCGTGGCAAGCAACACGCAAATGGTGTCTGGTAACCAGGAGATGACGATAAAGGCTTCTCCTTCAAGAAAGCAAGATTCACTACGCATAAAATCCGTTCAAGGTCATGTGTATTTGCCTATAAAAATGGAGGGTGAAACAGGTTTCCGAATGCTTATGTTGACGGATATTGCTTTGATAAGATATCACAAACCGGGCGCAAAACCGAGCGAGCCTCTGCCTGTTGAACCGACAGATTCTATAGAGACAGACACAGTACCGGATGAGCGTCAGGCAGCACCGTCGGAAAGATTGTCCCCGGCACAGCTGCGCGATGCACAACCCCGTGACCAACGTATAAATGTGGTAAAAGAAAAACCAGTAGATCCGCGTCTGCGTCCGTCACGAAATATCAATCAACCTATACGCAGGCAAAACAGATAACAATTGAAAAGAGCCTACCATAGATTACTTCTTCCGGAAGGTCAAGTGATAGATGGCCCTCTGGTCGTTGAGACGGATGAGAACGAAGGTTTCCTCAGCTGGCATATTCTACAGCACGAAGAACCAAATACAATATGGTGTGGCGGAACATATATTTTAAGATAAATAACAATTAACAAGCAAAAAGATGGGAAAGTCAATAATTTCAGTTGTGGGAAAAGACACCACAGGCATCATTGCCCGTGTTTGTACATATTTGGCCGAAAATAAGATAAATATTCTGGACATATCACAAACCATTGTGCAAGACTATTTTACCATGATGATGATTGTGGACACAAGCTTGTTGTCTAAACCATTTTCGGATATGGTAAACGAATTGGAAAAAGTAGGCGAAGAAATGGGCGTTCAGGTAAAGTGCCAGCGCGAGGAAATCTTTGAGCGGATGCACCGAATTTAGTCATAGTCTGAAATTATCATAACTTATCCAAGATGATAAATATTAACGAGGTTCTTGAAACCAACAAAATGGTTGAGGAGGAGACACTGGATGTCCGCACCATAACAATGGGTATCAATTTGCTTGAGTGCGCAGACCACGACCTTGATACTTGTTGTAAAAAGATATATGATAAGATCACTACTTTGGCACGTAATCTCGTGGCAACGGGAGAGGATATAAGTCGCGAGATAGGAATCCCGATTGTAAACAAGCGAGTCAGCATAACGCCTATCAGTCTTGTTGGTGGTGCATGTTGTCACACGCCCGAGGATTATGTGAAAATCGCCAAGTCGCTGGATAAGGCAGCAAAAGATCTTGGAATAAATTTCCTTGGCGGATATAGTGCTGTGGTCAGCAAGGGTATGACACGTTCTGACGAACTCTTAATCCGCTCAATTCCGCAAGCAATGAAGGAAACAGAGCGAATTTGTGCCAGCGTAAATGTCGGCAGTACAAAAACTGGCATCAATATGGATGCTGTCCGTTTGATGGGACAGATAATCAAAGGAACTGCAGAGGCTACTCGCGAGCACGACTCATTAGGCTGTGGAAAACTGGTGGTTTTGTGCAACGCTCCTGATGACAACCCCTTTATGGCCGGTGCTTTCCATGGAGTAAGTGAGGACGATGCAATCATCAATGTTGGTGTTAGCGGACCTGGTGTTGTTCATCATGTGCTAAAGGAGATTCGTGGTGCAAGTTTTGAAATTTTATGTGAAACGATTAAACGCACAGCCTTTAAGATCACGCGTGTGGGTCAATACGTGGCACAGGAAGCGAGCCGCCGTTTGGGCGTTCCCTTTGGTATTATTGACCTGAGTCTTGCACCAACCCCGGCAGTGGGTGATTCTGTTGCTGACATACTTTGTGAAATTGGGTTGGAGCATCCTGGTGCACCAGGTACTACTGCAGCATTGGCCTTGCTGAATGACCAGGTGAAAAAAGGTGGTGTTATGGCAAGCAGTTATGTAGGTGGACTGAGTGGCGCTTTTATTCCCGTCAGCGAAGATCAAGGAATGATTGATGCAGTAACGTGCGGTGCGTTGACATTAGAAAAATTAGAGGCAATGACTTGCGTGTGTTCCGTTGGCCTTGACATGATAGCGATTCCTGGTGACACTCCAGCTAGCACCATTAGCGGAATCATAGCTGACGAAGCAGCAATTGGTATGATTAATCAGAAAACAACAGCTGTACGTATCATCCCTGTTGTAGGCAAATCCATTGGCGAAACAGTAGAGTTTGGTGGTTTGCTTGGCTATGCCCCAGTCATGCCGGTAAATCGCTATAGTTGCGAAGCATTTATTAACAGAACCGGACGTATACCTGCTCCGATTCATTCATTTAAAAATTAATGTGATATGAAGAAATTTTTCGTAGGCTTATTGGCTTTGTCGTTAGCTGCTCCAGTATCTTTTGCCAAGAAGCAAAAGGAAATGAGTGGTAACCCAATTATCAAAGGATGGTACGCAGATCCTGAAGGAATCTTCATGGGAGGCAAATATTGGATATTTCCTACATATAGTGCGCCTTACCGCAAACAACTTTTTTTCGATGCCTTTTCCAGTATAGACCTTGTACATTGGGAAAAGTATGAACGAGTATTGGAACAGAAGAATATTCCCTGGCTTCGTATGGCGCTATGGGCACCCTCTATAATCGAGGCTAACAATAAATTCTATCTTTTCTTTGGTGGCAATGATGTTCACGAAGGTGAGATTGGTGGAATCGGAGTCGCTGTTTCTGATAAACCTGAAGGACCATATGTTGATGCCTTAGGAAAACCATTGATAAATGAAATTGTTAATGGTGCGCAGCCTATTGACCAGTTTGTCTTCCGTGATGATGACGGACAATTCTATATGTTCTATGGCGGATGGGGACATTGTAACATGTGTAAGCTAAGCTCAGACCTTTTGAGTATTGTACCTTGGGAAGATGGACAGAAATTCCACGAGGTCACACCAAGTCCTTCTTATGTCGAAGGACCTTTCATGCTTAAACGTAATGGCAAATATTATTTCATGTGGAGTGAAGGTGGTTGGACAGGTCCTAACTATTGCGTGGCTTATGCTATTGCTGATACACCTTTCGGACCTTTCAAACGTATCGGAAAAATACTTGAGCGTGACCCTGAAGTGGCGGTAGGTGCTGGTCATCATTCTGTGATTAAAGTTCCAGGAAAGGATGAATACTATATTATTTATCATCGTCGTCCTCTTTCTGAAACAGATGGCAACAGTCGCGAAACATGTATCGATAAACTAGAGTTTAATGAGGATGGAACGATAAAGCCCGTAAAGATGACCTTTACTGGTGTTGAAGCCAGAAAGATAAAGAAGAAATATCGTCGTTGAAAACTTTCTTTATACAAAAATACAGGTCTACATTTATCTTATAGATGATGTGGACCTGTATTTATTTAATAGGTGTATATTGCTATATTTTAGAACAAGCGGTAGCTGATGCGGAAATCTATTACTGGATATACTTTCACGTTGTTGAAAATATTCATGTACGTCTTTATGCTTGAGCAATAGTCTTTAACGTCATGTGAAAGGCAAGTCCCGTCATGTGTATATACATGAACACCGCCCAGATACATGACACCACAGTCAAACGAACAATTTATTTTTTTGTTACGTGATAATGTGTTTCCGTAACCGAATCCTAAGTATGGTCTTATCTTATTAGTCTTAATGTAAGACTTGATCATTGATTCTTCATTTGGGAACATTCTATAAGGTTCTCCCTTCTTATGTATAATGTTGCCCATTTCGTCTTTGATGTCATGTCTGTAGTTGCCCAACACCATACCCATTTTACCGTAATTGAGTATTCTTTCTGCCACATCTGGCGGAAGTTCTAACCCCATGAAAATTTCTTCTTCGTTAAGTACTTTATCATAAAGGTTGTTGTATATGTTAACAGCCAGAACCGTTGGTGCATCTGTAATGTCGTTAATTGCTTTTGCCACTTTTTGTCTGCCTGCATAAAAGCCCAATGTGAAATGCCATTTCTTGTTTTCAAATGGCAATACATCTACTAAGAATTTGAAATTAGTGAACTTAGGACTTCCTACCATTGTAACATGCTCGTCAGGCTCATACCCGGTAAAGCCTTTCAGCATGTCGGCTAATTTACCGAAGTGGGTCAGGTTGCCGTTGGCATCGAATTTTCCGGTAGGCTCATCACCCAATTGTATGCCAAAATCCATATTGTACTTAAAATGTGGCATATAGTCCACTCCAGCTCTTACCTGAAAGAATTGCCCGATGGGAGAAGCGAGTTCTAAACCTATGCCGCTTGTTCCAACAGTTGCGCCTAAATCAACATGGTTGAATATCTTGTACTCGTCTGTGGTAAACTGTGCATTGGCTGTACAGAATCCATAAATTGTACATATAATAATGATTATTCTTTTCATTTTGGCATAAATGAATTGATTACTTTATGATAATCTTTTTCCCGTTCACTATATAGATTCCTTTGGGGAGTGATTTGTCAACCTTATCAGCAACTTTCAAACCAGTTATAGAGAATACACCCTTAACGGTATAGTCAGTTTTTACAGAATTGATACTTTGTCCTTGTTCATTTTCTTTGTATGCAGCAAGCTGCTCTTCTGTCATCAATTCAAATTCTTCAGGTGAACCAGCAGGTACATTTAGATAAGCCTCATTTGCTGCAAGGTATTCTTCTTTAGAGATGATGAATCCGAGTTTGCCTTCTGATGTAATTCCCAGCACTCTCATTGTGTTTGCGTCATATTTTGTGCGGGCATCTTTTGACTTGGGCCTTCTCTCGTTGTTGAAGTAGACTCCTTTCAACATATTGTTGTTGATCTTATTCCCTTTATTAATAAAAAGGTTGAGCTTGTTTGATGAAGGTTCTTCGCTTCCACATTCAATGATTACAGGAGTGTTGGCTGCAAAAATCTCATCATTAATTTCTTTGATCACAGCAATATGTTTGTAAGTTTCACTTATATAATATGCTTTCATGCCTTCATTTGCAAAACTAAATGAGAAATCTGCATAGAATGGCTCATAGTATGTATTGTCAATGTTAAAGTTTGGTTTTATCCCAAAGAAATTATCTTCAAGATTAACAGGTGTGGCAACCCATTTCCTGTAATCACCTTTGGCTATTGTACCTAGCTGTCCATCGGGAACGTTTGATGTCTCATCATCAGCAAGGTATTTTCCAATGCTGCCATTGCTTGCATATAATTGATATGTATCTCCCTTAGGATATACCATGACATTGTATCCTATTATTTCATGTACACTCGTTCCTTGACTGTGAAGATTGTACATATTTCCTCCTTTATCTTCTACATATATAATGCTTGCAGGGTCCGAGATTGTTCGGTTGTGGTTTTTCCATAACTGTATGGCACCCATGTCTGCACTTGCTGTAGAAATGTTTATTTTTCCAGTATTGTCATAAACATAAACATAACGCTCAGTTGCATAATTATGTACGCGATAAAACCCATTCTGCAACTGTGCGTAGCTCACTGTTGTAAACAACAATAAAATATAAGTTAAGATTTTTTTCATTTTCTTTTCCTTAATAAAAAGACCTGCCTGGCCTTACTTTATTGTAAGGTTGGGCAGGTCATATTTTTCATAAACGATATTATTTTGCAATGCAAATACTTACGCGATTCTTGTCATTCTCTGCGAAGGGCTGTTCACTGTCACCCTTAGCTTCGTATGAAATGCGACTTTCTGCAATGCCAAATTTCTTTACCAAAGTATCGGCTACAATCTTTGCACGCTTTTCAGAAAGGTTCTTGTTAATTGCGATATTACCTGTACCCTTGTCTGCGTGGCCGGTAATTACAACCTTTGCATTGGGGTTGGCTTTCAGGTAATTTGCAATTTCTTCAACCTTAGCCATTTCCTCTTTTACAATCTGAGTGGCGCGAATGGTGAAGAAAATTTCACGACGCAGAGGCTCTGCCTTCTTCTCAACGATGCGGTCGCGGTATACAATTTTCTCAACTACCTTTTCAACGGGCTTTTCAACAATCTTCTCAACAATCTGAACCTTTGCAGGGACAGTCTTCTGCTTGGTAGTCTTGCCGAGGTTAACCTTGGCACCGATCAATCCATTGAAATACCAGTCGCTGTTGCCAGCTTTCTTTGAGTTGTACTTGTCGCTAAGTGTATTTGCAGAAAGTTCCAAACCAATAGCAACACGCTCGCATACGTTGAAATCAACGTCAATACCTGCGCGTCCTACGAAACGGGCCTTAGAACCGTCCCAAAGATACTGCATGTAGTCTCCGCCGTAGGTGGGGAACTGCTGTGCAAGAATATCACCGTTTGTAGTCCAAGCTTCGTCGTTGTTGAAGCCGATGTTCGCACCAATACCGGCAAATAAAGTGAGGTCAACCAAACGGTTTGCCTTGAAACCGCTGAACAGGTTTGTAAGGTTCAATGTGGCATCAACCATGGGCGCCACATAGTTGTAATTCCAATCGTATTGTGTTCCATTGATTTTAGAACCACCTTTGCTTTGCCATGCATTGACAGCAATACGGGCACCCCACAATGAGGTAAAGTTATATCCCGCTGCAATCTGTGCATTGGGAGAGACCAAGTCACCGAATTTAACTTCACCCAAGGTATACTGGCCACCAATTTGGCCGCGTACATACCAATGGGGATTGAAAACGGTCTCTGTAGTAGTCTGCTGTGCCATCGCTGCTGAGCAACCCATGGCAACCAGTACTGTAAGTAATGTTTTCTTGAAATTCATAATTCACTAATTAAATGGGTTGTGTATCCCGCAGTGCCGATGTGCGGCAAGTCCGTGTCAGCACTGCGGTTGGATAGCATCTCTTACTTTACTGTAACGTAGAATTTACGTGCAGAAATCTTTCCAGAGTAGTCAAGAGCAGAGTAGAAGATTTCGTAGGTATAACCCTTCTTCATATTCTCGATTGCCACACCATAACGGCTTCCGGGGAATACCTCGTTGAAATATTCGCCGTCATTTACTGCATCCAGAGCAGCCTTGCAGTCTGCGCAACCGTTCTGTGCAGAATCACCATCCTTGAATACATTGGTCACACCAATGAACTTCTTGAATGCGGGAGCGATGATTTCACCTGTGTAAGAGGTAGCAAATACATTTGCAAGACCTTCACCTGCAAATACGGTGGGATATTCCTTGCTGTTACTCAACTGGTGGAACTGGTCGTCCTTACCCTTATACAGCATTGTTACCTGCAACAAAGCATTAACATTGTTGGCAACATCCTCAAAACGTTCCATGTATCCGTTAAGACGAGAAGTCCAATAGTTCAGCTTGTTGATGTAAGGCTCTGCTTTATCCATGTAGTTGCCAGCACCAGCTACAACCTGGTCTTTTACCAATTCTAATGCGTCCTTTACTTCTGGCATAATTTGGCCTTCAAGCTGATCCAAGTCTACGATATTGTTGATGATGGCTTCAACGTTGGGGTTGATGGTGGGCAGGTTGGGAAGACGGTTGTTAATTGATGTGCCCAGCTGCATATCATAAAGGAACGCATAAGACAAAGGCTTGATTGCAGTTGCTGCGATAGCATACTTTGAATATACGCTGTTTGTCTGTACATTACCTTCTACATCTTTGAAATTCCATGATGCTTTGATACCGTAGGCATCCAGATTGCCGTTCAATTCCAGGAATACATTATACAAACGGCTGGCTGCAGCCTTGACATTGATGCCATCCTGATGATTAAGTACATCCTTTGCAATATCCTTGAGGCTATTGTAAATCATGCTCTTGTCTACATCGTATGTGGGGATGTTGTCTTCTGTAAATGTAGCGGTTGCTTCATAGAAACCATTGTTTGCAGCGCGGGTAACGCCGAAACGCAAAACTGCGTCTGACTTTTCAAGTGCACCCAACTTAACAGCTGATTCTTCATCCTGGCTGTTTACCAAGGGCAACTTCTGGCCAGTAAAGTCAACACTTGTAGGATTGATGGTAACATATACCTTTCCGGCATTGCCTTCTGTCTCTTCAACCAATACAGGCTGACCGAACTTGTTATAGCTTTCAACTGATGAACCGAGCATTTCTGCGTCCTTGTCAGTCAGAGCACACTCCTTATATATATAATTAGCAGTTCTTGTGGTGGGGAAACGAACATCTACATCGCTTTCGCCATAGTAGCCAACCAGGATGTTAGACTGTACACCCCAGGGGAATGCAAATGAACCGAATACAGGGTTGTTAACAGCCTGGATTGTGATTCCTGTAATCATTTTCTTGAGGTAGTCGTAAATGCCAATGATGTACTGGCGGTTTTCCTGTACCTTGGGGTAAATTTCATCAACCTTGGCCTTAATTTCTGCAACGGTAGCTTCCAATGTTGTGAAATTGTTTTCCAACTCACCCAATTTCTCAGCAGCCATGTTTTCAACACGCTTTGTGTATTCCATAGCCTCAGCATGCATCAACTCTGCTGCTGTCAGAACATCACGGAGAGCCTGCTTAGAAGCAAAGTCTTTCATTTCTTCTGCCAACGCAGCTATGCTATTGCGCAATTCTGTATCATCGTATGAGGGGTTGTGTGTGTGGTCAAGGTTTGCCAAAGAATCCAATTTTGCAGAAAGTGCTTCATACTGTTCTTGCATGGTAGTAATCTGTGTGCTGTTGCTTTGTGCCAAAGCCAATGCATCAGCGGCAGTCTTAATGGCTTCTTCCACCTTGGGACCCCAAGCGGTGATGATTTCATTCAGTTGAGACTTCAATGTTTCAACTTCCGACTTTAATGTTCCCACTTCGGTTCCTAAATCTGTAATCAGTGTTTGCAATTGTGCAATAGCCTGGGTGGCGGCAATATTCAAGTCATTTACCACCTGTGCTAGATTATCAACCTTGCCATCTACAGATTCTGTTTTCTCGTTAGCTTCTTTTAGAGCTGCTTCAAGACCAGCAACAGCCTTTTCCAAAGCCTCTTGTGTGGCCAGCTTTTCTGTCGCTGTATTAATCATTTGCTGAATTTGCTCAGCAGTAAGTCCTGTTCCGTCACCGGTATTGGGGTGCTCTGCCATATACTTTTCAATAGCAGCAGTAACCTGATCAGCGGTTTGGAAACCCATCTTATTGATGATTTCCAGAACCATGCTGGTGAATTCATCGGCAGAAACCATGTTTGCGATAGCGTCATCAATCATCTTCTGAACCTGCTCGGGAGTCAATGTGCAGTTGCACTCCTTGATGGCTTCGATCTGTTTGATCAATTCCTCAATCTGGCTGGTCTGTGTCTTAACGACTTCCTCCAATTTTGCATTCTTGTCTTTCAAGGTTCCTAACTCAATGCGGTCAATTCCGCAGTCGTCATGATCCTTACAAGAATTGAACGTTCCCATGCTGGTCACTGCAAGTGCCAAAAGCACGACTTTTGTGAAGTTCTTTTTCATCTTTGTTGAATATTAATTTGTTATTATTTAAATATTATTTCGTTTTGTGTCGTAGGCATCTGTAGCCAATTTACAGTATACCTAATAATGTGCAAAGTTATAAATAATTATTTTCTCCCCAAACTTTTTGCTAAAAAACTTCTTATTTTTAGTGAAATATGACTTGATTCCTATTCCTTTTTTTGCGTCTATGTCAATCTTGCTTTCGGGCAACAAAAGAATTAGTCAATGAGACATGTGTCCAAAAGGCATGTTAGAGGTCTAAAATACGATTTAAATCGTCCTTTTCTTCCATAAAACCAAGTATCCAATTCAAAAAGATGGCAGATAATTTTGCGGAATCATTTTTTTGGGGTACTTTTGCATGACGTATTATGTTCAAGAGGCAATAAATACATAGATGAGACAGCTAAAAATATCTAAAAGCATTACCAGCCGCGAAAGCCATGCACTGGACCGTTATCTCACTGAAATCGGTAGAGAAGACTTGTTGTCATTGGATGATGAGATTGAATTGTCACAGCGTATCCGTAAGGGCGACAAGGAAGCGTTGGACCGCTTGGTTCGCGCGAACCTTCGTTTTGTGGTCAGTGTGGCAAAACAATACCAAAACCAAGGACTGCCTTTGCCCGATTTGATCACCGAAGGTAACATCGGCCTCATTAAGGCTGCCGAAAAGTTTGATGAAACCCGCGGATTCAAGTTTATCAGTTATGCAGTTTGGTGGATCAGACAGACTATTCTCCAAGCATTGGCAGAGCAGAGCCGTATTGTGCGTTTGCCTCTGAATCAGGTAAGTGCGGTAAGTCGTATGAAAAAGGTTATCCAACAGTTTGAGCAGGAATATGAGCGCAAACCCAGTGCGCAGGAGTTGGCTGAACTGACAGATGTGGCCGAGGATAAGATTCATGATGCATTACGTTCTGACGGACGCCATGTCAGTGTGGATGCTCCCTTCCAAGAGGGCGAGGACAATAGTCTTTTGGATGTAATGACCAATCCTGATATGCCCAGTACGGATAATGTGATGATGGGCGAGTCGCTTACGCTTGAGATTGATCGTGTTTTGTCATCACTGAAGGAACGCGAAGAACTTGTTATTCGAATGTCTTTTGGAATTGGCGAGCGTGAAATGACATTGGATGAAATCGGAGACAAGTTGGGTCTGACCCGTGAGCGTGTACGTCAGATTAAGGAGAAAGCCATAAAGCAGCTGCGCGAGTCTGGTATGAGCAAGCAGTTGAAAGCATATTTAGGATAAAATTAAAGTTGGATAAATATAATAAAAGGCGGAAATTTCCGCCTTTTATTGTTATCTCTAGTTTTCCTGGTTTTCTAGAAGGGCTAGAAATTCTAGATGCTCTAGAAAAACTGGAACTTTTTTTATTCAACTGCTCGCAATGCGGTTTTTCCACGTTTCAGTATGCTTTCAATGTCTACATCGGGGCCAACGGGCGCTATGTCAAACTCCTTGATGGCATTGTTCAGTTTTTCCAGTTTTGCGTCTTTGAGTTCTTGGCGCAATATGCGGATTTTCTCAAAGTCTTGTATACCTTCCACCAGACGCATCATGCGGATGCTGCTACCACCGGGATAAACCAGGAAGCAGTCTCCGGCAGGCCAGTTGCCAAATCGGGTCTCTGTCATCTGGTTGTTAATCCAGCTGTTATATGCCCAGCGCAGATAGCCGTTGAATCCCAATGATGCTACGTGCCAGCCGAGGAAGGCCGATTCTGACGGAGGTGAGAAGGTAAAGGTGTTGGGACGCTGAGGACCACAACAGGTATAGAACGAGATGCGGTTGCCTTTTTCAAGGTGTGAGGACAATGCCTTGGGTTCAATGTTGGCATGGTCATAAATGAAACTGATGTCATACATACGTTCTGCCACTTCGGGGCCGAAATAGTTGATGGCACCCTTTACCCTCCATGCCTTATCGGCCTTGTAAAGCACTTGATAAGCTGGTTCCAGAAGGTCTTTGGGACGTTCGTCCATGGCAATGCAAGTCTTGCCGAACCAACCTTTCTGACGCAGATGGGCGGCAAAGTCTTTCAGGAAGGGCAGAAGATATTCTTCATATTCCTTGCTGCCAGGCTTCAGGGTGGGCTGATAGGTGCAGTTTTCCGCTTCGTCAAAGTATTCGAATTTCAGATGCCAGGGTACAATGGTGTAGCAGTCAATCTGTTCGGTGATGCCGCAGCTCATCATGAACTCCACCCACGCGTCGAACACCTTGTAGTTATATTCCCAAGTGCCGTCAATGCACTTCTTCTTGCCAATCATGCTCTCGAAGGGGTGCTGTGTCTGTCCGTTCCAGGGATGCTTGATGATGCTGCAGGTGATGACCTTCTGTCCGGCTTTTGCCAGTTGGGTCATGACGGGACGCATCAGGTCGAAATGTTCCTGGCTCCAAAGGGGTACATTGTAGTGGCGGGCCACAGAATAGGGGTTCTGCCAGAGGTCAAGATGGAATTTCCACTTGGAGGGTTCGGGCAGCGTGCGCTTGCCCACTTCCACCTGGAAGGGGATTTCCAACGTTTCCCCATCGCATACTGCGCTCAGGGTTCCCTTGTATTTGCCGGAGGCGGCATCCTGGGGCACGTTCACGTCAAGCCATATCGGGCGCAGGGTCTGTGCCTCGATGGCCATTGCACCGGTGGCGGGTTCCAGACGGTCGGCAATGAGGCAGGAATCCTTTCTGGTGTTGAAATAGTCGCTCATGACATAGCGCACGAAGTATGCCTTCACTGCACTTGCCGGAATGGAGTTCTTTCCGTTCTTCAGGTCGCTCACCTTTATGGTAAGGCTGCCGATGGCCTTGGGTGCCATCAGTACGGCCTGGGCGTTTACGCGTTCGCCTTTCCAGGCATAGAGGGATACCGCCTTCTCCAGTTTGGGTACGGCATTGCGTTGGTAGCGGATGTCCGTTGAACCCCATCCGAAGTTCAGTTTGTTCACTCCCTGCCAAGCCTCCGCGGGTGCTGGCTTCGGGTCGGCCGGTTCTTTGTCATTCTGTTGGGCAAAGATGGGCATGGCAGCCATTGCCAGACTCATCAAAAAGATTTTTCCTTTCATGGACTTTAAAGGTATTATAAGTTTAACTTTGCTGTATATATATTGCAAATTTATGAAAACTTCCGCATTATGCCAAATAATGCTGCCAATTTTGTCTCCCTTTTGTTTTGTGTCTTCATCGGACACGTCATGCCGTGTCCCTACGAGTTCTTATAAAAGCAATCTGTTTCCCAATTCAATATATTGTTCTCTATATATTGCGAAATGTTGTTCCTGTCTTCTATACCCCTGATAATGTGGTCATGGAATCGTGGTTGCCATGCAAATTGTATGCTGTTTTCGTTTGCAAATTTGGTTACGGATGATTTTAATATACCGATATAGGCCGATAATAATGGAAGTCTTTGTATTTTTATTTTCTGTTCCAAACGGTCTGCTTTTGTAGGGACACGGCATGACGTGTCCGGTTGTGGTTCCACTTTGATTATGGCATGAAAATGATTAGGCATTACCACATATTGTACTATCCTTATATGTGGCTGGTGATGTGGCGTATTTTCAATGCATGCGACAAGGTGTTTCCCTATTTCCGAGAGCAGCATTTTTCCTTGGTGAATATTTCCGAAAAAATGTTTGTGTCCTTGTGTGCAAACGGTTACAAAATATTCCCCTTCATTATAGTCCAACCATGTTGCACGTGGTGATTTCCGTTTGGCGAGTTCCATGGTGTATGTTCTTACGTTTTACGTTCTTGTTTGAAGGGACACGGCATGACGTGTCCGGCCCAATATGTCGTATGTGTTTTGTTTCCCTTTGTTTTGTGCCTTTGCGGACACGGCATGCCGTGTCAATGTCCGTTACGGAGTTACCACCACATTGGTAACGGTGGGCGTAAAGGTGTCGTCGTATGTGACGCTGATGCCAATATAACCTAAATCCGAGCCTTTCAGATGCAGGCGTGAGAGGGTTTTGGCCTTCAGCTCAATGGTTCCGCTGCCTTTCCCGGTTTTGCCTTCGCTGTCAGTGGCTTCCACCTGATATGACAGTAGGGCAGTACCCTCATTACCCACGTTAAAATACCCCATTTGTTCCTCATCCGTAAACATCAGCGTGCGGTTGTTCAATGTGGCGGTGACGATAAAGCTTTCATAATAGAACGATGCGTCCTTTACCACTTGGAATGCGGCGTTTGCCATGGAACAACTTACCTTTATGGTCTTGCTTTTATTCGCTTCAATGTCAAACAACACATTTCCGGCATACCGTGGTTGACCGTAGATGGATGGCTGTGCCTCTGCCTCTGTTTTGGTGCAACTTTCTGCCAATAATGTATAGTCTGTTCCGGCTGAGAGGGAGATGGGACCTTGTATTTGCGAATAGCGTATGGGACTCATTATCATGTTTTCGTCCTTCTTTATGCTTACCAGGTAATCTATCTGGTCTCCGGATCTTGTAATGGTGGTGCTGTCCTTGGTGGGTGGGGCAACATGGAGCCATCCCTTGGGCATTGGCTCTATGTCAGCCACGCACGAAGCCAGTGTCAGCGCAGCCACATATATATATAATGTATATAGAATTGTCCTTTTCATCATTTCAACACTTTACGGACAGTTCCGTCCTTTGTCTTCACAATATTGATACCCTTGCGCAGCTCGTTCTGTCGCACACCGTCAAGGCCAAAAATGCCCTCTTCCGTCTGAAGAACGCCGTCCTTCACCTCGCCGATAAATGTGGCATTTCCCCACTCATCCAAAATTGCTACCCGAGTCCGAATATTTTGTGTCGTGGGGGGGATAAAGTAGGCGGTATAGGCGTTGATGGTGGAACCGGCTCCGCCTAAGCTTAGCTTGCCACCTGCAATGCCGTAATTTCCTTCCATGGGCTGGTTCGGAGTATAGTTGCCTTGCATGGTCCAATTGTCTAAAGTAATGTCTCCTGCTACTGGCACCTTTACGGTAACATCTGTCCATTGTGGATTAGTAATGTCTGAAGGCAGATAGACAACATAAGGTTGGTTGGCCAACATTATCCCATCTTCTTTTTTCTGAAGATATAATGTATATCCGTCCTGGCTGTTATAAGTAACGAAAGCAAGTTGGGCTATGTATGCGCCTTCTACGGCATTGATGTCATATTCAAAGGGGAAAGTTGCAGTAAAGTGTCCTTGGGGAAGGGTACGATTAAGAATGACCTGTTGGTAGGTTCTTGCTTCGTAGTTAGGGGATTCTTTTGGATTCAAAATTAGTCTGTCGGCTTTGGTTTTCCCGGATACATTAATAACAACGGGAGTGCTGTTCTTTCCGCTGGGGTCAGTAATGGTAATGGTTCCTGCGTGTTCTCCTTCCGTGTTGTTAAGGTATGTAACCGCAATGGTCTCCGTTCCCATAATATCACCGCCTGTTTGGGTTGTATTTATTGGGTTGACTATAAAATTTGAGTTTGAAGAGACAACCGCAGCACCAGCCCCCACATTACAATGGTTCAACACAAATGTCTGCGGCTCAACCGTAGCGCCTTGATAATGTTCGCCAAAGTTGAGCTCCGTGGTTTCTGTATTCATGTACCGGAGTTCGGTAATCTTTATGTTGCTTACATTTTCATAATATATGCAATAACATTTTATGCGAACATAGCGTGTTGTTGGATTTAATTGTATTTCTATAGATCCATTGTTGGTACCTGTTGTCCATGCTTCGGTGAAATTACTGCCATCTGCTCCTTCATAGACAGTCCATTTAACCTCACTATCTATATTGGAATCTGTAACTCTATAGTTAAAAGACAGTTTGTCAGGGATTCCAGTAAAGGCTATTTCGAACTCTCTGTTCCCATATGCCAAAGAATGATGTTGTATACCACCATCCCAAGCAAAACTACCACCATTAAGGTTTCGGGCAAGTACGCTCCAATTAGATTCAGTGATTTCTAAAGGCAAGTGATTCTGTGGCCTTTTCACCGTAATAGTATAGGATTCTGTTTTGGCATGCCAGTCATCATTACCGGCTTGGGTAACAGTGATGGTTGCAGAACCTTCTTTATCATATGTTACTAATGCACCGTCAACTACATTGGCTATGGTTGGGTCGCTACTTGAAAACGAGATATCTGTGTCTTCATTATTTGTGGTAAAACAATTCGAATAACTGCTGTTTGTCGCTACATCACTTAAAAACCATTCAAATATGGGATATTGCGGTTCCTTTGTAGTTGATCCCTTTACTGGAATTTCTATTGATTCATTTGTGCCGTTTGGGTCACTGATTATGATTTTTCCAGAGTGGTTTCCCACCTCGCTGTTGTCATATGACACTGAAATCTCCTCAGTTCCCATTTTATCTGCACCAGTAGATGTCAAGGTCGTTTTGTTGACTGAGAATTTAGAATCACTATCTGTATTATCACTTTTATATGAAATTGTCACTCCTGAGCCTGCATTACAATGGGATATTGTAAATTTTATGGGCTGCACAGTTGCATTATTGTTAATTGAACCAAAGTCTATTGAGGCTGTATTTGCTGTCAAGTAACGACGCTTGGTTATTGAAATATTTGAAAAATTACCCCATAAATTTCCGGAATATAAAAAACGAATATATCTAACAGATGGATCTAACTCAATTGTAGCACGACCTGAATTGTTTTCCGAAGTCCATTTGTTATTTGTCCATGAAGTACCATTTGAACTTACAGAGATAGACCAATATACTCCTGTGGAACTATCATTGGCATCAAAGTTAAATGTGAGATCTTTTGGAATCCCTGAAAAATAAATTTCAGTACTTTTATCAGACCAATTAAATCCTCCTCCATTAGACCCGAAATTGCAACTTTTCTCTGAAATAGGCAAATCTCCCCAATTATCAGCAGCCCACGCCTCACCATTACCACCTAGCAGGGCGGTAATAATCATCAGAATTATATATAGTATCTTTTGCTTCATTTAATATCTTTTTCCTTGGATGGAATCTGTTGTTTTGGGGCTTCTGAATAATCTGGTTTTTCCAGAGATTATAGAAGGGCTAGAAATTCTATACTGACTAGAATGTCTATATTGGCTAGAAAAACTAGAAAGACCAGAAAATCTATATCACCCTGCCGGCCTTTAGCCTTGGCTGTTATGCTTTTTCAATTCCTCTTCCAATAGTTGTATACGTTTCTTTAATCGTTCTATTTCGTGGGCTTGCGCCTCAATTGTTTCGTTTTGGGTTTGTCGGCGGCCCAGTCGGGCAGCCGTCATGCGTTCTTTTATCCCTCCTTCTTCAATGAAGGTCTGCTCCAGTTGGGAGAGATAGGTGGTCATCATCTTGTCCACCTGACGGCAGAGGGTAATGGCCAGGTTGGCCAGTTCCTCGTCATTGGCCGTCTGATACATCTGGCTGTAGTCATCCTGGTTGTTATGCCGGCGACAAAAGTCCAGCATTGCCGCAAAGCGGGGATGCTTGTCATCCCATTTGCCCAACTGGCGGGCGGCAAGGTAATCCTCGTAATCTTCTTTCAGTTCCTTTATGCTGGCCCGCGCCACATTGATGAGCTTGATTTCCATTTCGGTGGAGCTGACACCATCGGCACAGCCTTCCACAATATTCTGCTTGCCCGAGCGTGCCGCCTGCACCATCTGGTCCACTGTACGGTCACTGCATTTCAAAAACCGCTTGGTAAAGGCGAATGTCAGCAGATAAAGAACATCCGTCTTTTTGTAGAAGAACAAGTCCTCATAATTGGCTTGGCGGCGAAGGAAATGCTCGTTGGGCATATTTTTTTGTTTTTTTTCTTTTAGATTGCCTAGATATTCTAGAAGGGCAAGAGAGACTATAACTACTAGAAAGACTATATTCTCTCTTTTATTGGAATTCCCCAGTATGGGGGGCTTCTCCGTTTTCGATTATAATTAAGTTATCATCTATGGGGCTGATGCTTAAAGTTATGGTGGTATGTGTACCTGCTGCAATGGTTACCGTACCTGTGGCACTAGTGATGTCTTGTACGTGAGAGCCTTGCTTGGCATTGGCCACAAGGGTGTAAGTTAATGTGGTGTTAGTGGCTGGGAAGTATACGGCTGGGTTATCTGTTGTGATGGTGTTGGTTTCAGAACCATCGTTCAGTTCCAATGATGAGAAGGTGTATAGATCCGTAAATGTTTTATCGAAGCCAATTGTCACTTTCGCATTCTTGGGAGCGCCAAGGGAGAGAGTTACTTCTTTCTGCTCTCCTGCATTGAGTGTAAATGATGTTTCACCGCTATATAATGCACCGTCATATCCGCCATCTACTGCACCGCTGTTGGTGGCTGAAAGGGTGTATGAACCGGCGGGGATTACGGCTTTGCCATCAGTGAATGAGATAGGCTCATCGTTAAGCCTAAATTCATATCCGCTCCAATCCGTCCGTGTCTGCCCAACTCGTGTCTCCACCTTAACGAACTCGTCGCCAGAAGACAGGGAGAGGCAGAGGATTCCTTTGTTAGAGGAGTCCTCCACCGCAATGTCTTCTGCACTGCACCCCACACTTAGCTGGCTTATGGCCAGCAAGGTGGTGGAGATGAGTATGAGTTGTTTATTGTTGAGCATTATTGCACTTTATTACCGGTTGCGGCGTCGAAGGTGAGGGTTTCTGTTGTGGGGGTGCCAAATCCCTCTGTTGTTATGTTCAATTGGATATTACCATGAGTGTTGGCAGTAACGGATATTATTTTTTCTGTTCCTGCTGCACCTAATGAAATCTGAGGAGAAATACTGAGGCTAGGGTTTTCCACATTTTCTGCTTTATCATAAAGAAGAGTCACTGTAAGAGCTTGATCTCCATTAAAGTACGCATATTTATTATCAGAACTATTTTCGCTGATATATTTGTTTTGATTGTCAAAAGTCAACTCTCTTGGAGCTGTTATTTTGAACTTGTATGTTTTAAACACATTTGTAAATTGTTCCGTAAATTGCACACTTATTCTCGCATTTTTAGCTTTACCACAATTTATTTCTGGAGTTACAGTTGTACCGGCAACTACAGTTACTTTGTCTGCCGGATTTTTACCTTGATTATCATAGTAAGCTTCTCCCCAATTACCTTTCTGATTTGCCGTTGTCACATCTGTATGAGTTTTTACAATTATACTGTATTCGCCTGCTGTGAAAGCTTGATTTGAACCTGTATATTCTGTCTGTCCAATTGTCACAAACCAATTCTTATTATTAATATTAACAGATGTAGGAGTTGTTCTTGTCTCAACAATAGGATCATTGCTTACATTCAAGTCAATATAACCATAGTTATCTACGGGATTGAGGTCTTCGTTGCTTACGCAGGCGGTTAGGGCCAGGGCGAGAGCTGCAAAATAAATCTTTTTCATGTCTTTTTGTGTTTTATTGTTACTTATTTATATTCTTTTTCTTGGCGGACGCAGCACGCTACGTCCCTACATTTGTTTAATAATTCAGGGTGAGTCCGCATTGGAAGTTGGCCATGTCGATTAGGCTGTTGATGCGGAATCCGTTTTCTTTTATGTCGTCGCCGTCGCGGTTCTTCTCGTGCTGGAGGGCGTAGCTTACGTTGGCAAGACCTACGGAGAGGTCTATGCTGACATGGTTGGTCAGTGCCACGGCTATGCCGGGACGTACACCGAGACGGATTTGGTTCAGGGAGAAGTTGGAACGGTAGGCCACATCGTCTCTGTCGCTCAGGACATAACCGCTACCGCCCTGGTAGCCCAAGGTGACATCGGTGAAGAATGCCCAACGCAGCTTGTTATCGATGGGAACATAGCCGCGCCAATACGCCTCTACATTGTAGAAGGTGTGGGTATAGTCAATGTTGCGGAATGTGTGCTTCAGGGTTTCTTCCTCGTATTGGGGGAAGAATGCCTTTGTTCCGTCCAACTGGTTATAGCCCACGCGCAGACCAAGGATGGAGTTGTTGCCTATGGCATAGCCCATATAGGGGCTGAATGAGAAGCCCTTCAGACGCATATCCGCTTCGGCCATTCCGTTGAAGACAAGGTCGGTGTGGCTGCTGTTCATGGTCAGATGGCCCACTCCCAGTCCGTACACCCAGTTGCCCTGGGGCACAAAGGCGCGCATGCTTCTGCGGCGTTGTGTCAGCGGATCCAGCTGTTCCTCGTTCTGCTGGCCCATGGCCTTCCCCTTGCTCTTCCGTTGCAGATAGAGTCGGGCAGGGTCAATGCTCATCCCCTGTTGGGTGGGTGGCATAATCTGTGCCCATCCCATTTGTGCAAGGAAGAAGCATCCTAATAGTAAAGCTATCTTTTTTATGAACATAACTTATCTTGTGTGTTTGTCTTAACTATTGTACGGTTACTTCACCATTTATATCCTCTTCCTTACCAGTATCAGTGTTGATGTCAACATTGAGGTCGCCACCATTCTCGCTGAATGAAACATGGAGTTTGGTTATTTTGCCTTTTGTTATGGTAATATTCTCTGTCTTGTCTATGCGGTCTTCCCATTTCCCTGCGGAACCACCTGTAAGACGTAGTGGAACAGTCCCTTGGCTTTGGCTTAAATTATAATATGCCACCTTGTCGGGATTATCACTTTTGAAGACCAAACTTCGTGTGTCTTGTGTTGTGGCTGCGTGCACCGGGAACTTGGTGGTAAACGATTCGTTAAAAAGAACCATGAGTCCTGCATTTGCCATTACACATTCCAATTCAAGTGGGGTGATGCTGCCGGCAACTATGTCGAATGTTTCAGAAGCCAAGAATCTTATGCAGCCCCAACCGTCATTAGCACTGATGGCCTCTTCTTCCATGCAATTTGTTACTTGAATAAGATAATCATCTGCAACAGGAAGTATTCTGTCATTATCCTCCAGTGTCCCCACTTCTTTTCCAGCCACAAGTGTCAGTCCTTTCGCATCGGCAATGCTGACTTTGAATCTGTTGACATTCATGTTCGAGGTTGTACCACGCGTAATGTCCTCCGTAGTTACCTCTTCGGTAAGTACAGAGACGGTGAATCGCCCCGTTGCAGATGCGTCAGCTTCCTTGCCGGGAACCATGTCGCTGTTGCAGCCACCGCCCAGGATGCTGATGAGTGTGATTATGAATATATGATATATCGCTTTCATATTTATCTGTACTTAACGGTGATCTCACGAATTAGGAGGTGTGTACCATAGAACAATCCAGAGGAACCCATGTTACCATAACTGTTATCTATCGAAATAGTTGCATTGGATGGTGTGAACCTGCCAGGGATGTTCCCTGAATGATTATGGCATTCATTGCCTCCTGCACGTCCACTCTCTTCTTCCTGGAAGATGGTTTCTCCACCTGCTGAAAGTGTATACGTTGTTCCTCTTGTGCAGGTGTGTATATCCACATCATGGTATACTGTTATGTCAGTGTTACCAGGGACATAGAAAGTCTTGGATATCGTATGATTGTGCAGTCGTACACCTGGATGGTTGTAATTTGTATAATTCCAGTTGTTCACACTGCCATCCCACTCTGCATCGGTGGGAGGTTTTGCACTATAAGGCAGCCCTGTAATGTGCACACTTTTGCTTGCACTTCTTGTTACCCCATCAAAGGTGGCAGTTGCACCAAGTGTGTATGCCCCTGTGGCAGAGTATTTTTTGTCATTATATGTAACGCTGCTGTTGGAAGAGGCTTTTACACTTCCGCCGAAATCGTTGGTGTAGGATACGGTATAATTTGCATTGTTCAGAATAGCTGCTGATATTCCTGTAACGGCAGAGGAGATGGCGGTAACGGTAAATGCTTCCGTAGCGTTCGCTCTGACAATGTTTTTCTCTACTCCGTCACCGGCATAGTATGTGTAAGAACTTGCTGCTTGTTGAGCCAATCCGAATACAGGGTTCTCTGTAATCTGGAATGAAACCGATGAACTTATTTCCTTGCCGTTGGCGGTAAGGAAGGTGTAGTTTACGGTGTATGCGCCCTTGGGGAGATAGGGCCAGGAAGCATCGGACGCACCAGACCTCAATGTGCCATTTCCTTTGGATAGTGTACGCACGGTTTTTCCTGCTGCATTAGTGATGGTTGCCGACCATTCGCTATCGGGGACGGGGGCTGTGAGACTAACTTCCGTTCCCTGTAGTATGCCTGATGAGTAGACATGCTGTGAGGTGATAGTTGGCTGTTCTACCATGTCTAAAGTCCCCAGATTGTAGATTACACCACTGGTTCCACCAAACATGGCTTTGCTTTGTTGAGAATAAGTCTTACCGTTCGTGTCTGTCATGGAAAGGGTGAATCCTTCTATCATAACAGGAGCCAAAGCAATATAGTAAGTTCCTTCAGCAAACGTGCTACTGCCTGTGGGGGGGAGTAGAGTTATCGAAAGGTTTTCCTGATTATCTACAGTTACCGTGGGATTTGCTCCACTGTAATCTATTAGCAATTTTCCTGCGATTGCCTTTGATGTGGAAAGAACAACCTTGGTCATACGGTTTGCGATGTATGATGGAACGTTCAGCTTGAACAGTTGGCATATGTTGCGGAAACGAACCTGCGATGGGCTACCATCAATATTTCTTTCCCCCTTAGCTATCGACAGATTAGTGTTGGATGAAAAGCCACCATTTGCAGCAATCTGCTCTGAAGGCAGTGTCATGACAATCTTTTGTGTAGAGAGTTCTTCCTCTGCAAGGTTAAAAGGATATACTGCAAGGAAATCGCTATGCTTGGGTGTAATGTTCCCCTTAAAGCGAGTTGTTCCTTCGTTTATTTCTGCAATAAACTTTCTTTTCGTAGCGACATAATCATATACCGCAATAGCATCACCCTGTTCCCACAGTACGCTCTTTCCGTCATCCATTAGAGCTGTTCTGGTGGGTTGTTTGGTGTCTGTGACAATCTCCAGCGCCATCTCTTCCTCCTGCGGAGAAAGCAGCATGGTTTCTTGGCAGGAGGTCAGTCCGAATAAGATGCCAAACAGTATGAGATGTAAAAACCTTATTATATTCATTTTATATTGTCTTCTTGTAAGGTATTATCAGTTATATTGGTCATAATCCGGTACGGTATTATCTGATTCAAATTTGTCGTTACTTCCAGAAATATCAGTATTTCCGTCGTCAGAAATGATGTCTCCGGGTTTTATGGTGAGGTATTGGTCTACATAAAGTTCTTCCTGGTTGACCTCCACATCAAGTGTAAATGAGCCAGATTCCTTCTTTAATTTTAGTCGTGACATTTTTGCACGGTTCAGGGTAATGGTGCCTTCCTTGTTGGTGATGTTGCCATTGGCACTGGCAGTAATGGTATAACGTATGCTGCGTTGGCCTGTCTCATCAACGTTGAAATATGCAATCTGGCCATCAGTCATAACATCTTCCCCTTCCCCTTTGCCTGCATTGTCGTAGTTCCAGTCAAGGTTACGTCCAGATTCCGAGATATTCAAAGTGCAAGCATTTTTGAAATAGTTGGCCAACGATGCATCTATGATTACGCTTATAGCAGCATTGTCAACTCTCATCCCGATGCTGGCTTTGGTTGTCTGCCCCTTGTTGATTCCGAATTCGGCGGATGAACCTGTAAAGCGTTTCTGTCCCCAGTGTTCGTTGCTGTTTTCTGCATCTTCTTTGCTACAGCTTTCTGCATAAACTTTATACCCTTGACCGACAGGCAATCGTAGGTCAATTGTACCCAAAGATTCCGGGCCACGCACAATTCTTTCACCTTGTGTGATGGTTATCAGGAAGTGTTGTGCTTCTTCCGGTGAAATGGTTGTTGTCGTTGCGCGGGTCGTTCCGTGGAATGTCAGTTCAATGTTTCCGTAATCCGTAAAGTCTTCACCTTGCATGGCATCATCCAGCCCCTGACATGCCGTCAGGCTAGTGACAAACAACAATGTTATAATCTTGAATATTTCTCTCATGCTTCAGTGCTTGTATATTTATGGAGTAATGAAACACTTAAATTCATTATGCTTATAATTAGAAATGTATGTCAGAGGGGAATATCTTCGTCCTCGGTTTCCATGTCATCTGTTATCTCAATGTCCAGACCGCCGGAATTCGCATCCGTGCCATAATAATATGTCATATTGTATAGTTTTCCGGCTTCCACATTTCTGTAGGTTATAGGAGTGGTAGAATGGCTGTTGTTGTCTGTGTTGGTGGCAGATAATTTGTAAGTAAAGCCCCCTTCTTCCACAGGGAAGTATGCCTTGTCACCTTCTTTTATGTTAACTGACCTTGTGCCGCTACTCAAAGTGAATGAGTAGGACTTGAATAATTTGTCGAACAAATCGGGCAATGTCAAGGTTACGGCATAGTTGGAAATAGGTACTTCCATCTCAATCTTCTTGATTTCATCGTAGGCAACTTCTATTTGGATAGAACCGAAATAACATGCTGCTCCAAGCCCGTTATTTTCTTCGTGCCAGGTGTTCTGATTCTCTGTATAGGCTTGTAAGGTAAATGTTCCTGGCTCAAGTACAATCTTGCTGGGGATTTCGCCCGCAGGGTATTGTTTGAATAATTCTCCATCGCTATCCAGAATAGTAATGGCCAAATCCTCATCTATGGTCATCGCAGAAGAAGCACCGGTTCTGGTAAGACTGGTTATGTCCAACATTGCACTACCATCCCCACAAGTGGGTACTATCTCGTTTGTGCAAGATGCAAAAACAAGAATAGAAGTGTATATATATATAAGGTAATGTTTCATTGTCGTATAATTCTGTGTTATTGTTGTCTGTACTTCATGCCCACTCTGTACAAATCGGTTCTACTTAGACCTGCTCCATAACTGTTTACGCACCTAATTGATGTTGTTGCTGCAGACAGGGTAAAACTTTCAGTTCCATCGCGGTCTGCTTCTGAATAGCCCGAGGTAGATGCGCTTACTATGACTTGGTCGCCGGCGGAGATGGTAAAGGTGTTGTCCAGGTCGCTGGTGGTAAAGAACTTGTAGTCAAGGCTGAGATGTGTGCCAGCAGGTACTGCCACATTTCTATATGTCAGTGACTGGCTTCCACTGCTCCAGTTTCCGAAACGGGCATAATTGCCCTCATCGGTTACGTCACCATTTTTTTCCCACGTATCTGTGGTAGGAGGTTCGAAATGGAAGGGAATACCAGTAAGGATGTAGTTTCTACTCTTCTGCACCCGTACACCATCAAACGTGACATCGGCAGAAATTACGTATGGCTGAGTCCTTGCAGAAAGTTCCACGGTGTTAAGTGTAACCGTATTTTGCACTGAGTTAGCAATTTCGTCGTTGAACGTGTATTCCATCTGGTAACCGTACTTCTTCATTGCGATTAATTCTGGGGCAATCTTCACGACAATCTGAGGATCGTAGATGGTATGCCCGTCTGCCTGGTTGGCAGCAGTTATGTTGCCTTCTTCGTAGAGACTATGCGAAGTGTATCCGCCAAGTGTGACCTCAAATTGTGGAGCATTGATAAGGAACTCGCGGCTGCTTACTTTTTCTGCTCCAGATTCGGTATGCAGGTAATAGGTAGCCTTGTATTTGCCTTTGGGAAGATACGGCCATTCTTGTGATGAAGTGTGTTCAGAAGTCAATTCACCAGTCCCCTTTATTGTCCTAACGGTATTTCCGTCTTTGTCAGAGACTCGGGCTTCCCATTCCATTTCCGGGTAAGCGTTGCTGAAGGTAAGTTTTGTTCCTACTAACAATCCTTGGTTGTTGTAGCTGTGCGCTGCTGTGGCTGTGGGGACAGGAAGCCACGACAGAGGAATAGTCTCGTCAAGCCTTGCCTCTACCAGTTCCACCTTGCTTATACCCACTCTTATCGCACTTTCAGGATCAGGCAGTGAAACGGTTATTTGTGCATGGTCTGCCGCTTGGAAAACTGTAGGTAAGTCTTCATGATTTAGTATGGTAGAAACTCTTCGGCCTCCATCCAATTTAAGTGTGCCATAGAATGTAAGTTCGGGAGAAGAACCGGCGGGGAAATATATACTTGCCTCTGTCTCATCTTTGGCTATAGATAATGAGAGTTCTCCAATTTTTATAATGATGCCATAATCATCGTAGAACTTTTCGAATCGTTGTTTCTCTTCATCATCTTGCCCGAACTCAACTGATACCAAGGCATTTCCCACTTTACATGGGATGGTAACAGGGGTTTCCTTGTCGGTTTCCACAACAGCCTGTTCTGTACCTATATAATAAGGGCAATCTTTACCCAGTTTTACATTCTCGCCACATGTAGCCGTGATATCATATTTGCCGGTTTTGATCTCTAAGAGTTCTGAAAACGTTCCGTTGTATACAATAGACTGAGTGCCCTGGCGTTGTATCTTCAGTTGGAATTTTTCCGCCAACGGTTTGCCTAATTTGGTAGGAGTTGCCCTACTTCCCGTTTGGGTAGAGACCTTTCCTATGGACAGATGCAATTTTCCATTGGCCAATGACAAACCGTCTTCTTGTACGCAACCGACAAGAAGCGATGTCATTAAAAGGAAAGTAAATATGACTATATGTCGCTGTTTCATTATTCGTAATGCAATTTCAGATTATCCAAGACAAGTGTACTGCCTACCCCTCCAGTAAAGTAGTCACCGTATTTGCTGGAAGAGGCTACCACTTGGATATGGGTGGGGATGCGTGTATTGTCCTTGTATTTCAGTTCCAGTGTGTGAGAGGCCCATTCATTCACGTCGTTTCCCTGTGTCAGTTGGGCGTAAGCCACCACTCGCTTGTCGTTGGGCGAGAACAAATGGCGTTCGCTGGGACGTGTGCGGATGATGAGGGGGAATTTCTCTCCATTATATTCCTCGTAATCATTTTCTCCGATGTGCCATAGTGTGATATAAATCTGGCAAGAGTCGGGACGGCCTTCCATATAGCGAAGCGCTTCGTCTCCCACCTTGTTGATGGTCTCAGAATTGTATTTGTAATCGAAAGTCAGTTTGGCGGGGAATGCCTTGAACGGTCTGCCGAATCCCAGGATACCGTTCGTACCGTCTGTACGAAGATAACTTCCGGTAAAGATGTTGCCGGCAGCAAACTTGATGACGATATACCTGGATTCCAAATGTGCAGCCTTGCCATGTCCGGTGCTGGTATCGTCTGTAGGAGTGGAATTGCTGCTGCCCACTGTGGTGGCACCCTTGTTGCCAGTTCCCCAATAGGGAGTGGAACCTTCTGCCCAGGGATAGAGCAGTTCGGGATTTTTGACATCCGTACACCATTCGTCAAGGCTGGTGTTCTCCAACTGCAGCATCGCGGTGGTGGTAAAGCTTTGCTCGCCCACCTTAGAATTTCCAGCAGTAACGGTAAAGTTATATGTGGTACTGGGGCTAAGATTGGGTATTGTGGCGGAATAACCAGTAGAGGTGCTGTTGATGTTTTCCTGCGCCAAGGTCTTCCATGCGCTTTCACCTTCTGCTTTATATTCAATGACAGGCTCTGTGCCGTTGGGCTTTTCTCCGGTAATGATGGCATCAACAGTACGGGCAAAGGCTTGGGCTGTTGTTCCCATTGCCGCCTCTGTATGGCACACCATCACCCGCCAGCTTTGCTCTTCGCCCCAACCGGTGGTAACCATGAACTGGCGGACATCATAAAAGTCGAATGTCTCTTGTGTGGTGGGGTCGGGAGACACCTTTCCGTGTACACCTCCCAATGAGAATTTATGCACTTTGAGACGTTTGAGGCTCTGCTCCTTGTTTACATAGATGACCACATTGTGGGTAATGGGGTCAATGACCGCATTGCCCACTTGGTTTTCTACCTCCACTTCACGGTTTACAATCTGCTCCACCTTTACGGTCCATTCATAGTCCTGATAGGTATGCAAGATGAATTTCACTTTCTGACTGAAATCCATGCGGGTGTCATGGTGACTGCCTGGAGCATTGAACCTTTTTCGGGGGAACTTTGCGAAATCCAGACAAGCTGCAGAGTCGGGCATGAGACCAATTTCTTCCTGATAATTCACATCGGGGTTCTTGGTTTCAGATTTCAATTCTATGCGCTTCACTTTCAACTTTTTCACATCTACGGTGTCGCACACAAAGAGCGATACCGTGCGCAAATCCTTATCAATGGTGGCAGAACCTTCACCACTACCGTTTTCCCCGCACTGTCCTTCCACTTCAAAAGCGGTAATGCGTCCTTCCACAATGGGATAGGGAATGTCGTTGGGCACATCGCATGAACCGAAGCATATTGCGATGAAAGCGAGTATCAGTATGTAGAGAACTTTCTTCATAAGTAGAATGTCATACCAAGTTTAACACTGAAGAGGTTGAGCTTGAAGTTGGCACCAGAAGTATGTACTTTTCCTTGCTCTATCCTGTTAGTCTCCTGTTCTCCCCACTTGATGCGGTAACCGCCCATGTTCACGGACACTTCCGATGCCATGAAGTCGGTGGCGAATACGGTAAGGCCAGGACAGAATCCCAACTGCAGATTGTGAATCCTTTCGTATGTGCCGGAGAGGGTTTCTCCTCTGCCAGTGGTGTTCTTCCCCTCTGTATACCCGTAGGTGAGCTGTACTTCTGCAAAGAAACCGAAAACATTGCTACGGCCTATGGGCATATAAGAACGCATAAACCCGGTGGTCATGTAGTTGTGTTCCAAATAATAAAGGTCATCCAAACTGATGTTCAGGTCTTCGCCCAGATTGAGGTCGAACTGTCCAAGATTCATGAAGTAACGCTTGTAAGAGAAACGTCCGCCCAATGCGATATTGTTGGCCACAAAGTAACCAAAATAGGGACCGGCAGAGAACGTGTGGCCTTCAAATTCGATATTCTTCAATACCAGGTAATTCAAATTGTCATTGTCCCATTCGTTCCATGAGATTTCTCCTCCCACCATCCATTGGCCTTTGGGGATGAATACGCTTTTCATCGCTTCGCGGTCAATGCGCTGTATATGCCGCTTTTGCCGCATCTTTTCAGCCACTTTCGGCGTGTGGGTCTGCATCTCTATCATTTGGGTATAGGTGAGATTGCGGTGTAGGCTGTCTGCCTGTTGGGGTTGTACCGGCACACTGATCAGTTCCTGCGCACGCAGGTTATGTGCCGACAGCATCAGCAATAAGCCAAACAGCAGATGGGAGGTTATGCGTTGCATTTATGTTTTCTTTCTATATTCACGCCCTACATCTGCCTGTCCTTTTCGCAGGAACAGGCAGATGCGAGCGGTTTAAACCGTATTTATATTATTTTACAGAAGGTGTGTCACCATAAACCAGTTCGAAGTCATCCAAATACAATGTACTTCCCTTGGCTCCATGGAAATAGTCGCCATACTTGCTTGCAGAGAACACTACCAGCAGGTATGAGGGTTTCTTGTTGATGTCGCGATATACCAAAGGTATGTTCACCTCCTTCCATGAATCACCGGTTGCGACACACTGGTTATCGGGCAAAGCACCGTATGCAATGACACGGGAATCGGTCAGCAGGTTAGGCAGCAGACTTACATCGGTATTATTTACCACGACGATATCTGAGAGAAGCGCGATGTAGATGCTGCAAATGTCTGGCTGGCCCTTGGCAGGAGCTGCTGCGGGAAGACTCTTGCCCACGTTGTCCACGGCTTGTGGATGGTACTGCATGAATCCCTTCAGAGCTGTGGGACGATTCTTAAATGGTGTTCCCCAATCCAGAATTGCACCCTTGGTTCCATCTACGTAACCAAACTCACCGGTGTACATACTTGCTGCAGCAAACTTGATAACAACCTTGGTACTTTCCAGTTTTGCGGCATAAGAACCGCTACGCTTGGGACTTTCGGTTTTTGTTGTTACATTATAAGAATCACCGATAGATGTGGAACCGGGATTTGACGTGTCCCAGAACTTCACGCCCGCTTCATTTGGATACCAGGGAGCGCCTGATTGATGCCAGTGTTCAAAACCACCATTATACAAGGCCACTTGTTGCTCGGTAATAAATGTTACAGGATCGCACACGACTTCCTTGTCTCCATCTACATAACGCAATCTGTATTCGTATTCGGTATTGGGAGACAGTCCCTTCAGCGTAGTTGTTACATTGTCATTACCGTCAATGGTAAGTTCGCTGTTCTCAATTTCTGACCATTTGGAATCTGTGGACTTTTTCCACTGAATGGTTAGACCAGTGTTTTTGAAAGCATCTGTTTTGGCTGTAACAGACGCGTTAAGCATGGCAAAGTTGCTCCAAGCATTTGCCGCACGTGTAACCAGTGTGATAGCACTCTTACGGGGCACTTCAAATGTATAGGTATAGGTGTTGGTGGTTTCATCCACTTCCACTTTTATACCAGGACCGTTGCCATCGCCCAAATTACCAGTCTCTTGTAACTTGAAGTTCAGGATATAGTGGTCGCGAGCTTTCACATCAGTGAATGACTGTGTAAGTGCTTTTTTGTCGCCTTTCTTGTTTATCAAATCCAATATTACATCGAAGTCGCCAACGGGAATGTAACCAGATTGTGTTGTTTTTCCCATCTTAAATTCAAACGAATTTATACCAACGAGAGCGGACGAAACAGTCGTGTTAGCATAATTGAAATTTTCAGAAATACTTTTGTCGTAGTTTACGGTAATTTTTACATTTGCTTGTGTACAAGTCAGACTTGCTGTTACCAGACCTTTGGGCTTTACCTGTACAGTGCTGCTACCGTAATAGTAAGGGACATCAAAACCAGACGCTTTCCCGTCCCAATTGGCTGAGTGCGCCACAACGGTGTATTTGCCGGCTAATAGTAGGATATTCCCTTGGAAAACCTCATCCGATGCGAAATCATCGGTACTTTTGACCACTTTACCATCTTTGTCTTGAATCTCTATGTGGAGTGTCTTGGGGTTGTATCCTTCCGGAACAGCCGAACGTGAGCCTGCTGGCTCATGGGTTGATGTCAAAGTATTGATATCCAGAGATAAATAACCCTTATTGCTGTCTATGTCAATATCCTGACTGCAGGATGCGACTATTGCAGTCATAAACAAGATGGACAATATATATTGAATCTTTTTCATACTTTATTTATTATCATTATTCAATGGTTAATGTCAACTGGCCGTCCTTTGTGTTGCCGTTCATGTCTGTAACAGTAAGAATGAAGGTGTGGTCGCCTGGCAGTAAAAGCAGGAAGGAGAAGAACTTGCCGATGGGGAATACGTATTCCTTTTCGCCTGCTGCGGGAACGTTAAGGGGACTATTCAAATCGCTGAACATAGATTCCAAACCTTCATTGCTCACAACTTCAGTGCCATTCTCGAAATCAATGCCCTCGTATGTACCACCAAGCTCTGCTAATGCACCTGTCATATCTTCGCTTGTGGAGGTTACTCTCACAATAATACTCTGAATGCCGTTTTCTGCAGTAATCTTTGTATCACCTAATGAGGGGTCAGTGTCCCCAGTAACAGTCATGTTTTTAGGTAACTCCAATGTAATTGCAGAATCATCTCCTTCGCCAGAATTGTCACCGCCAGGAGTATCACCGCCTTCTTCCTCGCCTCCGTTATCCGTGATATTGTCTTCCACTTCCATTTCAAAGGTTTTCTCGCTTTCCTCAAATTTAATGTCGGCTTTCAGCGTAATGTCGGTAATGTCGCCTTCTGTGCTTTCTACAGGAGCAAAATTGATTTCAATGCAGTCGCCACCAGAGAAAAATTCGTCGTCACTGTCATATTGATTGCTGGCGTTCTTTTTTGTAAGTTTATTGCTTGCTGTAATCTTGTTGCCGGATGCTGTAGTGCCCACAAAATTTACGTTAAGTACATCTACATTCTCTTCATAAGTCAAATACATAGGCGTGGGCTGCAGACCGTCCTTATCCGTATATATAATAGCGGTTTCTGTCCCATCGTCAATAGAGATGGTCCATTGGGTGAAGACATTTGCAAAGTCTGCCTCGAAGCTGACGGTAAACTTACCGTTAGCCATTCGGCATGTTACGGTTGATTCAGTGTTGGTACCCTGTATGATTTCAAACTCATCGCGGCCGGTATAATATGGTTTGTCCATTTTTTTCTTTAATTCGCCAGGTGTGTGTGCTACTGCATAGTATTCGCCTACAGGCATTTGTATTTTGGTGGGAACCTGGTCTGCTCTGTTGTATGATTCAAACTCCTTGTTGTCAGCCAAGTAATAAATGGCCACGGGGAACTCGTCAGGGTTAACCTCCTCCCCGGCGCGGGTTGCACTGGGAACCAATTTGTCTACATTCAGTGACATGCTGCCCTGAAGCGCGTCTGTTGCAGAAAAATCCTCGCTTGTACAAGCGGACAAACTGAAGCCAAGGACTGTTCCGGCTAATATGGTTTTAGCTATATTCATAATTCAATGTATTAAATTGTCTCTATATGGTATAATCTATTTCATTAAATCCAGTCAACGGGCACTTCTATGTCCACTGGCTTGTCATTGGTACTTTCGTCAATGGTAACAGTGATTTTCAAATCGCCTTGTGTAGTGGGGTTGTAGGTTACATTCACATTCATCTTGTACGCATAATTGCGTTTTAATGTGAACTTGCCGGTCTTGGTGGCTTCCTGTGTCTTGTCGATGAAGTCATTCTTGGTAATGGTGGTAATGGTAAAGGTGATTTCCTCTCCTTCAGTACCTCCCTTCAACTTTACATACCAAGGTTCTGTGTCATTTTTGTTCCAGTCAATATCGGTTTCCCCTAATGCTTCAGTACCTTTAAAAGTTACTTTGTAATCGCTGAAATAGGTGCTCATATCCTCGTTGAAATTGACCGTAATACGTCCGCAGGTGGGTGTGCAGTTAACTTCAACAGATTCTTTCTGTTCAGCTTTAATGCTTCCTTGGGTTTCTCCGTACACATAAAAACTATTGCGTGAAGCGTGGGATTCGGTGCCATAGAATGCTTTTATGGTATAACTGCCAATAGGCATTGTCAATGGCATTTTGGATGCTACATCAGAACCCTTGCAGTTCAATTTTTCGATTTTGTTCGCATCAATTACCACCACAGTGTATTCGTTTGTGTTCTTGTAATCGTTTTCATTAACTGCACGTGTGTCTTCCGCAAACTTTGTTCCGGAGACCAGATTAAGCATCAGTTGTCCCTGTCCTGTTTCGGAGGGGGAACTCAGACCGTCATCAGATGTGCAGGCAGATAAACTAAAGCCTGCACAAAGCATCATTGCGGTCATCCATTTACATGTTTTCATTGCCATATACTTTTTATTTTTTAACATTTACATTTTTCTATTTGGCGCTTAAAGCCAATTTATCGGCTGCAAATTTACAATTTATTTTGCCAGACATTGTCGTTTTTCGGTACAAACTGGCGGTTTTACCGAAAAAACTTCGGTTTTTACCATAATTTATACCTAAAAACCGAGGTTTTTCCGTGTGTGGCCAATAGGTTGTTGTCATGATTGCATGCGGGGAAACCCATAAATGCAATGCAGTGCATCCCTCAATTCAATGCATTGAACCAAGCAACGGAAGGCGTTGACTTTGCTAATGCACCATAGTGTGTTTGCCTATGCAACACTATGCATTTGGGGGAGAGATTTGCCACGCTGCCACGTTTGCCACGTGTTTCTTATAACTTTCATGCGAGAAAAAAATAATTGATAGCCCCCTTTAAGGAGGGTAAGAAATAATTTTTCTGTTTATAAAAAAGTTGTGTAATCTGCTTGGCAGACGTGGCAGGGTGACACGTGTGACACGTCATCTTATAAACTTTTATGGAGAAAAAAATTAATTGATCGTCCCCTTTAAGGAGGGTAAGAATTAATTTTCATGTTTATAAATGTTGTATAAATGCGTGTCAGCCGTGTCACCAAAACAAAATAACCATCCGATTATCAGTCGGATGGTTGTGGTGACAGCACTCATATTTTTAAGTGATGGAACTCCTTAATTGTTCAATCCCTTTCCATAAACCATGGAGATTGCAGTACTCGCGGGCGTATAGCGCTTTTTCTTCGGTCAGGAAAACAGCTACGGGGGCCTCTCCTGGTTTGAGATACTTGCGCAATACCGTGTTTTCGGTGATCAACTCAATCCATTGGATGTAGTGTTCCTCCAGCATGGGATGAGTGACGCTGCCCACTGTGACCTTGTAGCCGCCTTCAATGGCTTCAATTACCGGAACATGCTTTTCAGTGGCGGCATCGGTGGTGTTGCCGGTGAGATGTTCCATGGGTTTTCCACAGCAGACCAGGGTTCCTCCCCCTGCTTCCAATACTTCGACAATGTTGCCACAGATTGGGCACTTGTACACTTGTGTTCTTTCAATCATAATGTCCTCCTCTCTTTATTGATTAGACTCCACAAATTTAGCAACAAAATTCCGATTGATAAAGCGTATGATGAAATAGGATAGAAATATTAATGTTTTTTATGAGTATGGGGTGTGGTTTTTATAAACATTAAGGATATTTTGATTGAGGTGTGGTCAGTACGATAAAATGTTTGGAGATTAAATTTACATGCGAAAGTTGAATAAAAAAAAAAGAAGGTTGTCATCCCGACAACCAATCTTTTCAATTAACCTTAAAATCTAATACCATGAAAAACACGGTGCAAAATTACTGCTTTTCCGGAAAACTGCAAATCTGTACAAATAAAAAATGACAGACATGCCGCATTTATTGATTTATGTCAAAAACAAATCCATCTGGGAGGGAAGGGTGACGCTTTTTATCCGTCCGGAGTAGATGTACCATACATAGCCTTTTATCTTCATATTAGGGTACATACGACACATCAGTTCCATGTAGGCACACACTTGCTTGACATGTTCGGGCCATGGCTTGCCGCATTTGAAATCTATGACGGTAATGTCGTTTCCAGAGAAAACAATACGGTCAGGACGTCTGACTTCAGGTTCTCCGCTCATAGGATTTGTGGCAACGATGCTGCATTCATTGTACACCTCGTTGTCCGGTGAGAACCATGAACGTACGAGTTCCTGCTGCATGCCCTGTTGTATGCGCTTGATAATGGACTTGCGTTGTGACGGATTGGAAATGAGTCCCTGGTTTGGCAACGGTCAAGCACAGTGTCCACATCGTCAATGTGCGATATCTGGCTGAGGACATAGTGCAGGATTTTGCCCAGTTCGATATAGTCCTGACTCTCCATTCCCTCTTCCCCTGCTGTAAGTATAAACTGCGAGGATTCATTGCTTTGCATAAAATCAAGATGCGGTCTGAACGTTGCATATTCAGTCTTCAAGTCTTGTGCAAAAGGTGTCATCCGGTTGTTTTCTATTGTGCGTTCTTTTATCTCTTTTCCCATCTGTTCCCCTGACACATAGGTGTATTCGTCTCCGTTTTTATCAAGTTCCAGACCATGACGCAACAGGTCACCGGACATGGAAGATGGAGAAAGTTTGTCCGTTTTGGATGTCATTCCCCAAATCATCATATTACATTCTGCACGTGTGAATGCCACATACATCATATTGAGCGCATCCACGCGTTTCTGTAAGTGTTCCTCTTCGTACCAAGGGGCAAAGATACTTTGCCGAATATCCGAACCCGCACTAATGGGCAGCAATCCCAAGTCATTATATGGCGCTTCCGGTGCTTCACACCAGAGCAAATCACCTCTTTTGTCCTTTTCAATATCCCAGTCCGTATAAGGAAGCAATACGGTGTGAAACTGCAAACCTTTGCTCTGATGGATGGTCATAATCTGCAGCCCCGGAATCTTTCCGCATGGAATCGGTTCGTTTGCCAGTTTCTCATCCCATGCCGACAGGAAAGAACGGAGGTCGGAGGGGTGGTTGCGTAGATAATTCTGCAACTGGTCGAAAAAGGCAAACAAATATGCCGACTGGCCGGGGATGCGTGAAAGATTAAAAATGGCATAGAGTTTTTCGCAAAGCACATATAGCGGCAATGTGGCAAGTTCTGCCTTGTCTTTGAGAAATTCATCTGGAAGACATTGCCCTGCATCTTTGGCCGTGAAATGGTGTGGCATGGCTGGCAAACCCGACATATCCGTCAAGTAATGCTTTATTAAATAATGTAGGGGCACGGGATCTGTGTCTTGTGGATCCGCCAGTACACGGAGGGCATTGACAATCATCTGGACCGCGACACTGGCAGACAACAGGAACGACTCATCACTAACCAGACGGATGTCTGGCGCCAGGCGATGAAACCAGTCAATCAGTTCCGTACCCATGTTGCGCCTGCGGACTAGAATGGCCATGTCCGACAGTGGCACACCTTTGTCCATCAGACCGCGAATCTGCTCAATCATGTCACGGATGAACCGTTCTTCATAATTATCAGGACGATTTATGCCGTTCTTTTCGTATATTCGCACGCTTACATAGCCTTTCCCCCCATCTTTTTTGCACTTTTGCGCGACATCGGCATATATGTCTTTGATTTGGAAACGGGCATCCGGAGACAAAGAATCCAGCAATTCTGCCGCTTTGGGGAAGAACGTATTGTTGAAGTCTATGATTTTTTCTTGACTGCGGTAATTGGTGTCCAGTGGGACAATGTCAGGCCGCATGAATCTCATCTCATCCTCTATGCCGTGCAAGACGCTCCAGTCTCCATTGCGCCATCGATAAATGCTTTGCTTTACGTCACCCACCACCAGGTCGTGGCCTCCTGTGGCTTGGTTTTCTAAAAGGAGTGTCTTGAAGTTCTGCCACTGCAGCAGACTGGTGTCCTGGAACTCGTCTATCATCACATGGTGGAGTTGAGTGCCCATTTTCTCGAAAACAAAAGGCGCGTCACAATCTTTCACCAGCTTGCTAAGCAAAATAGGCGTCCGGTTGAGAAGAAACTGGTTTTTCTCTTTGCAGATTTGGTCGGCCATCTCTTCAATACAGCCGAGCAAACGTAGCGGATTGATGTGCTTCCGCGCCAATCTTGCGGATTTAATTTGTGAGATGTTGTCCTGGTAGGTTTTGAGCAGATGTCCGATTTTACCAGAAATCACTTCAGCTTCGGCTAACAACGCCTCGTTCTTTTTGTCCGTACTTTTGAGCAATTTTAAAGGGTCTGCGGCGGCAGAGGGAAGTGTGGCTTTGCTTTGATCGTATGCCAATGACATGATACTTTGCAGGGCACTGTGATAGTTGTTTCCGCGAGAGATGCGCTCATAGTTAAGCACTCCTTTTTGCAGCTGTTCGTTCAGGGTTTCCGCTTCTTTGATAATGGCTTGCTCTGCATCAACTTCAATCTCTTTCATCCGCTTTTGAAAACCTCTGATCACCTGTTCGTTGTTCAGCAGTTCGCGTTGTCTTGCATTGCGGTTTTGGAAGCTTTCTTCAAAGATACATCTGGCAAATGACTTCACGCTACGGGTCACATCCCATTTCTCATTGTTCTCAATCCGTTCGGCCACATAGTTTAGTACCCATTGCTGGATTGCCGGATTGTATTGGAGGGTGTCAATTATCCGGTCAACGGCATGTGAGATTACTTCTTCCGTATTTAATTCCACTTCCAGGTTGGCCGTAAGTGACAGTTCGTGCGCAAGATGGCGCAGAATGCTCTGAAAAAAAGAATCAATGGTCTCCACCCTGAAGTAATTGAAATCGTGCAGAATGCCAGATAATACTTTTCCGGCTTTTTCACGAATTTGATTTTCTGTCAGTTCCACACCATAGGCGCAGAGCCGCTTTTGGACGGCTTCGTAATACACTTGGCCTTCAGGCAGGTTGTGAGCCAACGCATACAACTGCTGAAGAATGCGGTCTTTCATTTCGGCAGTGGCCTTGTTGGTGAATGTCACGGCCAGTGTGTGGTGGAATTCGGTGTTGGAGACAGATGAAAGTAGCAAGGCAATATATTCGACGGCCAATGTGAATGTTTTGCCGGAACCTGCGGAAGCCTTGTAGACAGTAAGGGTGGAATGCATCGTATGGGTGTGTTTTTGATGCAAAGATAGTGTATTTCCTTCCAAAAACAGAGGCATTGTGTAAGAAAATGTGTAATTTTGCAGCGGAATTTCATTTATGTCATTTTATAAACGTTTTGAGATTATGGCAGGATATTTGGTAGAAGACACGCGGAAAATTACGACAAACCGGTTGATAGAGATGAAGAAGCTGGGTAAGAAGATAGCCATGCTCACCTCTTATGACTATACCATGGCACAAATCGTAGACCAGGCAGGAATAGAAATTATCCTGGTTGGTGATTCGGCCAGCAATGTGATGGCAGGAAACGAAACCACCTTACCCATTACCATTGACCAAATGATTTATCATGCCCGTAGCGTGACACGCGGTGCCAAACGTGCGCTGGTTGTGTGCGACATGCCCTTTGGCACTTATCAGGTGAATCCGGTTGAGGGCGTGAAGAATGCCATCCGTATCATGCAGGAAACGGGTGCTGACGCACTGAAACTGGAGGGCGGTGTAGAAATTCTGGACACCATAAAAGCCATTTTGAATGCAGGTATTCCGGTAATGGGACATTTGGGCCTTACTCCCCAGAGTATCAATAAATTCGGCACATATGCAGTACGCGCCAAAGAAGAGGCAGAAGCGCAGAAACTATTGTCCGATGCCAAGGCGCTTGAAGAGGCTGGATGTTTCTCTTTGGTTGTGGAAAAAATACCCACCGCATTGACCGAGAAAGTATGCAACAGCCTGCACATTCCTGTGATTGGAATCGGTGGTGGTCCCGCAGACGGTCAAGTTTTAGTGGTGCATGACATGTTGGGAATGAACAAAGGCTTTGCTCCTAAGTTCCTGCGCAGATACGCAGATCTGCATACTATCATGACAGATGCGGTAGGTCAGTACATCATGGATGTGAAGGAGGGAGACTTCCCTAATGAAGAGGAACGCTATTAAGTTCCATACTGGGCATCAATACCAGAATAAAATGTCCTTTGGGATTAATTATATTAAATACGGGAAATATAATATGATTTATTCGTATGTTCCCGTTTTTTTTTTTAACTTTGCAGAAACATAAAGACAAAAGGATATGACAAAAGCTTTTTTATACAAGTGGGCTCATTGGTACTTTTCTAAGAAAGCACTTCCCTATTGGATGATTTTGATAATAGATTGTTTGATAGTATATTTGTCGACTTTATTGTCTTGTTTTGTTATACACAGACCGGGGTATTTGACAGAATATTTTGTTGAGATTACTTCGTTGTCTGGTGTCTCATTAATCTTTTTTATACTCGCATTCCGTGTATTCCATACTTATTCCGGATTTATGCGATATAGTTCGATTTATGATTTGCAACGTATTGCATTGAGTATGCTGCTTGGTTCAGCAATGGTGCTGTCAGCACTTTATTTGTTCCGGTCACAAGACTGGCTCTTTCCTATAAATGGGCGTGACTGGGTGTTGATGGTACTGATCGCCACAATAGGAATGTCCTCAATGCGAATGATCATCAGTGCTGTTTACGAAAATTTCATGAGTTCGAATACAGGAAAGCGAGTGTTCATATATGGCGTGAAAACTGGAGGAATCGGACTTGCACGTTTTATCTCAGACCAACCTCAATATGCGAATTATAAGGTTGTAGGTTTTATAAGTGACAAGGAAGACTCAGATAAAAAATATTTGATGGGTAAGCGTATTTATGCCAACAATGATAAGTTGGTAGAAATAATGAAAGCTCTACACGTAGAAATATTGATGGTCTCGCCTTTGAAGATCGACCGTTTACGCAATAATGAGAAATTGGTAAATCAGTTGATAGAAGCAAACATAAAGATTGTATTTGTCAATTCTTCAGAGGAGTGGGATGGCGTGACTCCATTGGACCATGCGCGTTTGAAAGAAGTTGAGGTGGAAGACTTGTTGCCCCGTGCAGAGATACAGGTAGATATGGAGGCGAACGGCGCACAGCTCAGAAACAAAGTAATCCTGATTACTGGGGCGGCAGGAAGCATCGGTCATGAAATGGTTCGCCAAATAGCTGTTTATAAGCCAAGAAAAGTTGTACTGATTGATCAGGCAGAGACACCGATGCATGATGTCCGCCTTGAAATGAAGCAGAAATTCCCCTACATTGATGCGGTCACTATCGTGACCAGTATAACAAAAAAACGTCACATGAGGGACATATTTGATGCACACCGACCAGATTACGTTTTCCATGCCGCCGCCTATAAGCATGTGCCCATGATGGAAGACAATCCGGCAATTGCGATTCAGAATAATTGCTATGGAACGCGCGTCATCGCTGACTTGTCTGTAGAATTTGGAGTCAAGAAATTTGTGATGGTTTCGACAGATAAAGCCGTAAATCCCACAAATGTGATGGGCTGTACCAAACGAATATGCGAGATTTATGTGCAGTCTCTCAACAACGCAATCGTTGAGGGGAAAGTGAAAGGAATTACCCAGTTTGTGACGACCCGTTTCGGAAATGTGCTTGGCAGCAACGGTTCAGTGATACCTCTGTTCCGCGAGCAAATCCAGAACGGAGGACCCATTACAGTCACACATCCGGATATCATCCGTTATTTCATGCTTATTCCCGAAGCTTGCAAATTGGTGATTGAAGCCGGAACGATGGGTAAAGGCGGTGAGATTTTTGTCTTTGACATGGGACAACCGGTAAAGATTGTGGATCTGGCAAAAAGAATGATCAAACTTAGTGGTGCAAAAGACGTTCAAATACAATATACCGGTTTGCGCGATGGCGAAAAACTGTTTGAGGAAGTGCTCAATGACAATGAGACCACAAAACCGACACATCATCCGAAGATCATGATCGCCAATGTCAGAGAATACGATTATGAAAAGGCCAAGGAAGATGAAGAAATCCTCTTGGAGTTGAGCTATACTTATGATGACATGACTATCGTAAAGAAAATGAAGGAAATAGTGCCTGAATATAAGAGTCAACACAGTAAATTCGAAGAACTGGATAAGTGATATCGGCAGTACGACTAAAGTTGAAATAAACATTTGGCCCTTAGAGAAAAAGGCTCTCTAAGGGCCAAATGTTTATTTTGGGTAGTATCTTAATAGCAAACTGGCGCGTGGGTTGGCAATGTGGAGCGTGAGCCCTTTTAGGAGTTCTGCACCGCTTTTCTCCATAGATTTTCCCGTATCCTTGCAGGTAAGAATATATGTCCTTTCAGCGTCAAGGCCGGAAAGTTTGACATTGTAGTCACTCTCCTTGTTGTCAGGACGGCGGAAAGCAATTATGTAGCCCGTCTGGTCTGAGGGTTTGTGCAACTGGTACGCCAGCCAACAATCATTCCCGGTAAGATTGCCTGTGCCACTTAGAGGATAATAGTCTTCGTAATAATAGGGGCGTACTTCTTTATATTCCTCAATACATTTCTGCATATCCAGGAACGACTGGCCTGTTTGGGTGAATTTCCAGTTGAAGACCACGGCGCTGCTCATGGAAGAACGGAAGTCAAAACGGTCTACATAGTAGGCGCCTGTACCATGCTGCGGGAGGAAGAAATTCAGACCGTATGTATGGCATTGGTAACCCATCGGTTCGCTGTATTGATAGTCTGTCCTCCAAAGAGGTGCGCTTCTTAAGGAAGTCTCATAGTCGAGTCGTCGTCCGCCGCTTGCGCAGTTGTCTATTATCATGTTGGGGAAACGTTGCAAGAGGTAATCCCAATAAGCATAAAGCCCCTCAATGTATCTTACTTCTGTGATACCTCTGCGGTTTGGTTCGTCTGCCTGATGCCAGAAGTCCAACGGGTCTATGTTAAAGTCCTGACGGTAGTGGTCTATACCATTTTGTTCCATGAAATCGCCCATGTATTGGCAGAGCCATTTCAATGCGTCCGGATTTCCCAAATTATAGAGGTAATTGCCGTTGCCTTTTTTTGAAAGCATCCATTCGGGATGAGCCTCTGCCCATTCCGAACCAGGGGATACACGCTCTGGTTCGAACCAAACCATAAACTTTGTTCCTAATTTATGCGCATAGTCTGACACGGGACGGAACCCTTTTTCATAACGCTCTTTGTCTGGGATCCAAGTACCGGTAGTATTGTACCAGTTGCGCCCTTTTTCATATTCATCCGAATGCTCGTACCATCCGGCATCCATCCAAAATACCTCGGGCAGAATGCCAAACATTTTTGTCCGCTGCATCAGTGCGATGGCATATTCGGTGGTAACACAACTATATTCATTGCAAGGTGCAGGATCACCCCAATTGAAACCGCAGCTCATAGGATAGAAAATAGTCTCCCCATTTATCTTGCGTGAACGGTGGGCCAGCATGAAACGTCGGAACTGGTTGTGTCCTATCATACGGTCTTCCCCTTTCCAGAAAAGCAGACAGACACTGGCTGTACGGATGCGCTCGCCCGGTTTGAGATAGGCATTAAAGTGCTCCAGACCAGCATCCAAATGAACAGCGGACTCGGATATGGGCTTTATCCGGCCATACCATTGTCCGGTCCAGCCGATGGCAACCATCGCTCCGCAATCTGCAGCAGTTTCTATATTGAAGAACGGGAAACCGGCATGTGAAGAACTACGCCCTCCATGCGGTGCGCGATACAGACTGTCACCCATGTGCAAATCCATCATCCTGGGCGCGAAATCCTGTCGGGAACCGGTGCTTCCCTCTGCATAGTGGATACGGAACGCTCCCTTGGAAGAGGTGCTTAACGAGAGGTCTGCGCTGCGTACATCAGAAATCTGTGCAGAGTTAGCGGTTCCTTTGTTTGTGAACCTTAGTGTCCAGTCGATGGCGGCATATTTAGGATATCCTGTGATTTCACATTCTACCTGAAAACCGGTTTTGGGTTCTGTGTAAGTGACGGTATAGGCACAAACGTCTGCTCCAGCTTTTGTGTCGCGTACTTTTTGGTAATTCCATTTCTTAATGAAGCGTTCCGAAGGAGTGCCATCATATATAAAGGAGAACGGAGGAACTTGTCCTTTCCCGAAATTACGGTTAATCCATTGTTCCACATCCGCACTTTTGGTGTCAATCTTTATGGTTCGCTGGGCATAGCCTCCTAATAGGGAAACGGTAAAAAGGAATATTAAAAGGAACTTTTTCATGATATTACGTGTTAAAATTTATTCGGTAAAACTTTTTTCTACAAGTTCAATCGGCAGTCCGTCGGGGTCATGGAAAAAACAAAATCTTTCTCCATTGGGCGCAGTTCGGACTGGTTCGTGGGACACTTGCATCCGCTCCAACATTGAAACGGCTTCGGCCAAGTCTGCTACGGTAAAGGCCAGATGCCGCAAACCGCACGCTTCGGGGTAGGAGGGACGAGACGGTGAGTCGGGAAAGGAAAACAATTCAATCAGGTACTCGCCATTCAATGCAAGGCGCCCCATCATGGAGTTCCGTTCTGCCCGATACTCCTCATCAATCACTTCCATACCCAGCACTTGGGTATAGAAGGATCGTGAGCGGTTATAGTCCGATGCGATAATCGCAATGTGGTTTACGGACTTCAGATGAAGCATATACTGAAGTATAAGTTATGTATTATTGAACAACAACCTTGCGGCCATTTATGATATATATGCCCCTGGCGAGACGGTCTTTAGCATTGACCATGCGGCCATCGATTGTATAGATGTGACGGTCCATTGTACTTTGTTGTGTCTCATCCTCGGCAATGTCCAGAATGGGAGTGGGGTCATTCACCACATCAGGATATTTCTCCGCATACCCCAAAGTGTTGGCCAAATGGTCATAAATATGATTGGCGCGGGCTGCCAGCCATTCCTTGGCTATCTTCATTTGCTCTTCATAGTCCGCATAACCCCAAAGCTCGCTGTTGTGGTCAAAACTGGGCTGCGCATATTCTCTGTATTCATCGCAGAAGTCCAACAGCTCCTGTAGATGATTCTGGATGAAGTCTGTCCAGACACGGAAATATTCGCGTTCGAATGCTTCTCCGCTCTTATAACGCAGGTCTCTGGCATATTGCCATGCCTCCATGTTCGAAGCGCCAGTCCAGTAGTCTTCTGTGGGATTCATATAGAAATAATTGTGGTTCTTTTCAAAACCGAAGCCCCAGTCCAAATCCCATACAGGACCGAAATGGATAAGGCTGTCGGCGTTCAGCACGTCACGACAGAAATAATATGTGCTCTTGGGGTGCATGAGCTCGTAATTGACTACCAGCTCGTTGGTCATCAGGAACGTGGCCATACTTTGTACATTGGCGTGACTTTCAACTCCCGTTCCTTGCTTTAGGGCGCGGAGGAAACCGGTGATGAAACGCCTTTTTATATTATCTATAAACTCCTTCTTGTTTTCATCATCCCAAATATATTTATCTTCGAATTCAGGTTCCTTAATGTTAACAGGCAGAGAGTAATAGGTTGTTGCAGTTCTGAATTTGTTTTGTTCGTCATAATAAGTATCCAGTTCCATGAGGACGGCATTGACCAAGGTGTCAGAGACATCAAGGCTATTGTTGCCAAAACCCACTTTCTCCGTCAGATTGTAGCTACCTCTGTATTCGCCATTGACATAAAGCTCTACGGGGATGAAATCGTTCGTAGCCTGTGTGCCTACCATGCGTGCCACCTTCATGCCGATGGCATTGCTCATCATGGACATGTGCTGTTTGTTGGCGATGAGGTTCCAGTGCTTGCCTTTCTTCAAGCCCAGTACGCTCGCTTTTGAACTGAACTTGAAGTGATAAGGATTCTTGTCCTTGGGATTGCTGGACCATGAAGAGTTTCCGCGGCCCTTTATCTGCATCGGAGTCTCGGCCATATCGGGGAATACTCCGCCACCATCAATGGCTATGGTACCATCCTTGTATGTGGCCTTGGTGGATACGGGTCTGCCGTCGGCCGTTGTGATGTAGATGGCAGGCACTCCGTATTCGCCCGTAGGACTGTCTGTGAGGAAGTCTACTTGAATACGGTAGTCTTTACCGAAGGGCAGCATCATGAATTTGCCTCCTGCTGTTGTGCGCAACATCTGGTAATTCTCGCGTGAAACGGTGTAGATCACTTCGTGTTTGAAACTGTTGCGGCTAATTTTGCTCTTTTGCAACTTGTCTGTGACATAGACTCTTGCGCCGGTGGTGTCAGAGAGTTGGAAAGAGGGCGTGAGCCATTTGCCAATTCCAGCCACGGTCAACTGTATGATGCTGTCATTGATGATGGTACCCAAGGCATCCTCAATGATGTCGGGGTTGTATTTGTCGTTGAACTTGAAAGAAGTGATTTGTGCAAAATCTGTTGGAGCATCATTGCTGACGCGTTCATAATCGTCTGACTGATAAGTGAATGACGTGCCGTCTTTGGCGGTAATCTGCAACTTGCCGCCTGACTCTTCCACGCTGCTCAGATAACTTTCGGGGAATGCATCCACACCGCCATCTGTGCGGAAGACGTAACTGATGGGGCCTTCCGGTTCCAGCAAAGTGCTTCCGTCCTTTACCGTAACTTTACAGGAGGCATAGCAATAACCGCCATCCAGAGAATAGACACCGATTTGTGTGGTTCCCGGGGCAACGCCGGTGACTTCGCCAGTGGTGTTGTTTACAATGCAAATCTGTTCATCCTGAGAGAAGAACCAAACAGAAGTGTTGCTGGCATTCTGTGGTTCCAATGTGTATTTCAGCTTTGCGCTTTCGCCGGGGAACAAGGACAGGGAAGAAGGTTCTAATGTGATGGCGGTAACGTATACAAATTCGCCCACAGCATTTAGGTTCTGTTCAGTGAAGACAATGTTGGAGCCTTTGTCCTTTGGCGCATCGGCACTACGCCAAATGCCAATCCAGTTCTCGTTGTTGAAATCGTTCCAGCAGGATGTGGGATAACCGGGATAATGGAAGTTGTAACCACCGGAGGCGTTGTCGCTCAATTTCCATTTGTAGGTGCCAATTGAGGTTGTCTTATTTTCCATCACAATCGGAGTCTCGTTCGAACCTCTGGAGGCATAGACCTTGTAAGTGGCACCGGACACGTAGTTGTAAATCTCAAATCCGTCTTCCGCATTTCCAACAAAAGCCCACAACTGGTCTTCAAGAATGTTTTCCGTTTCTTCACACTGGAGTTTGTTGCCCTTGGTGTAGATGTTTTTCTTGCCACGGATGGTCATGGTGTACCAGTGTGTATTGCTGGCCAACGAACCGTCTTCCAGTTTCTTTGTGGGTTTAAAAGGCAACCCTTCATAAGAGGGAGTGTCAGGGTCGCCGGAAATCAACTTGAATGTCATACGGCATCCGTTGTTTTCCGGAGCGCGATTGTTGACCCACAACGTAAGCAGGCCATCACCGTGAAGGTCGTTGATGCAGGCATAGTTGTCTTTAGGATAGTAGAAGTTATACCCGTTTCCGTTCTGCGAAACCTTGAATGTGCGAGGAGCAAATGCCTGGCCTATACCGGTCATCACAATCGGGTCATGTGTGGTGCCGTTGGCCGCATAGGCTATCTGACTGGCACCTTTTGCTTTGTTGAAGATTCTGAAGCCGGAAACATTGTCGCCAGTAAAGCACCACAGGAACTCGTCGCTTAACTCGCCGGAAGAAACAGCCGAGCAATAAATCTGGTTGGTCCCTTTCTGCGTGTGCCAAAGCTTGTTGGAATTCACGCTGATGCTGTACCAGTGTGTGTCGCTGGCAAACTCGCCATTTTGGATGGTGGTGATTTCAAAAGGGATGTCTAATCCGTCATTCGCATCAGAATATTTTTCATCCAATTGGGCATATACGGATGTGGGAGCCATTAGGCTGATTAAAAAGAGCGCAGCTAACAAAAGATAGCGGCAATTGGCTTTGGCATTCTTCTTGTTCATGAATTTTTCGATTGTTTATCGTGCAAAATTACGGGGTTTTAGCATAACAAGCAAAAAAATAAAGATAAAAATCTTTAAATAGTTTTAAAATCGGTTTCTTCTCAGCCAGAGGGCCTCGCTTCTTAATCGTAATAATCTTTTACAGAACAAATCCTATTGACATCATCAGTCTCGGTGCAATGACTTGTCTTAAATCCTATGCTGTAAGGTATGGCGCAAAAAACGGCCTCCCGTAGAAAAAAATTTTCTCTCGCGAGGAAAAAAGAAAACTGTCCTGTTCTAATCCTTTATCCCTGCTTGCTCAGTACGGCCTTGATCTTCCTAAAATGAAAAATATCAGATAGAAAAATATTTGACAGTTTGCAAAAAAAAGTCCGTAAGCCTGGTTGGACTTACGGACAAATTAGTGCAAGTGTTGAAAGCGAGATGCTTATTCTATAATTTCAGCTTCTTGTATGGCGTTTTCTTTCCTTATTTTCCGCTGGTATGCCGCCAGCCGTATGCCGTAGAACAATTCTGACGCTCCGTTAAAAATGCAGCAACAGCCAATGATGACAAATGGTAATGAGGCCGACTGGAGAGGGTAGGCCAGAACCATTATGCCGGCTCCGGTTACGCAAATCGGGAACAGGAAAGACCACCAACGCACCGGTGCAATGCGACGGTACATATAGATGGAAATCAGCTGGTTCATGCCTATTACTACAATGACAGCCCCTAACAGGTACATCAAGATGGAAATGAACTTGTCGGGGAAAAGCCCCAACAGGACACCCAGACCGATGCTTCCCAGCCCGGTTAGAGGAAATACCGGCACCACAGGAGCCGATTTGGAGAATCTGGCACGAATGTAATGCAGGATTGACATCAGTCCGGAGAAAGCGAATAGCGCACCTATGACTTGGACAATGAATGACGGAGTGTCCGGATTAAGCACCAGCAACAAGCCAATCATGAACATGCATAGCGAGCGGAAGATGTAGCTTGAAAAAATTTTCATATTTGTACGTTGTTAGGTTACCACTGGAATGATGATACCGCACGGGCAGGGATGGTGTAGTTTACATAGTCCTTACCATTGGCGGAAACACTGAATTCGATGGGGTGGTTGGCTTCGTTCATGCAGACAAATGCAATGCTTTTGTCCGGATTGACGAAGGCGGAGCACATCAGTCCTTGCGGCAAATGTGGCAATTTTGTCTGCACTCTGACTGCGCCGGGCTTGACCACTTTGGACAGATGTCCAATGATGTAATAATGAGAGTTGTAGGTGATGTCCGTATAGTTTGAACGCTCAATGTCCACCGCGCCATAACAAGTCTGGCATCCACCTTCGCGGTTGGGGCCACGCTCCGAGTCGAGCATCAGATTCCATACCATAACGGCTTTGCATCCGTTGTTTACGGTGCCCAGTGCCACCTCTCTCATGTCATCTGTAAGACGCTTGGCCAGATTGCGGCCGTCGTTCCACATACCGATACTTGTCTCAGTGAAAATCAGTTCCTTGTCGGGACGCTTGTATCCTACGTCAAGAAGTTCTTCCCTGTTGCCTCCGTAATTGTGATAGGCGGCTCCGGTAAGGAAGGCTGCGGCTTCTTCGTCATTATAGATTTTCAGTGTGTAATCTTCTTCATCTATAATGTTGTCATAGTTGTAATTATGGTCAAACGCATAGATTTTTGCGGTGATTTCGGCACGCTTGAAGGCTGGTCCTAATGCGTCGCGGACAAACTTGAGCTCTTCGCGCCAGCCCATATACAACGAAGCGGAATTGCCACGGTTAAGAGGTTCATTCTGAGGGGTTACCGCATATATAGAGATGCCATGTTCGGCAAAAGCCTGCACCCATTTGACAAAATAGGTGGCATAGTCTTGGTAATACATGGGGTTGAGTTGCCCGCTTGTCCATGAATCAAATGGTTTCAAGTCTTTTAAATTGTCCACTTTCATCCATTTGGGGCATGTCCAAGGCAATCCGAGAATTTTTATCTCGGGGTTGATTTCAAGAATCTCCTTGAGAATGGGGATGACGTATTCAAGTTCTTCTTTTTGCAAGGCGAAGTTCTCTATGCCAGGCTTGTCGCAACAAGTATATTCGCTAAGGGAGAAGTCGGAACAGCCGATACTGATGCGGATGTAGCTGTATCCCAATCCTTTGGTGTGGGAGAAGGTCTTCACAAGGAAGTCCTTTCGGGCAGCTTCGCTCATCTGCATCAAGTTGTAGCAGGAACTGCCGGTTACCGCAGCGCCGAATCCGTCCATTTCCTGGTATTTTACATTCGGGTCAATGATAATCTGCAATGGATTTTCTGCCGTTTCCTCAAGTTTGATTTTCTGCAAATCAAAAGATTGCTCGCGGTTTGCCGTGGTGGTCATCACCTGTGCTTTGCGGGCAAAGCCACAGATGGGCATGCAAGTAAGGCATGCGAGCAGTAGTAGATGCTTCTTTTTCATTTTTTCCAGATATTAGGAGTTACTGTCTGCAAAGGTATGGAAAGTTTTTCAGAGTTGTGCGTTTAAATGTATGTAATTTTGAATTTTAAGTATATTTAGCAGTTCATAAAGAACACTTCTTTGTGATAAAAATGCATTTATGTAAAAAAATGTTTTTTTTTCTTGTCCGTATAATAAAAATAGTGTACTTTTGTACATTATTCCTGTATAAGGTGTAAATGTGGACAATACATTAATTAAATAAAATAAAACATTTAACAAAACAATTAAATTTATGAAAGCGAAAAGACTACTTACGTCTCTGGCGTTAATCGCCAGCACGGGGGTTGCATTGCATGCGCAGTACAACCCAAGTCTCAGGCCCCAAGCAGATGCTCAGTGGGATTTTGAGAACGAGAGTAATTTGACAGAGAACACCATCGCTGGTTCTGCATTGTCAATTGAATGCGGTGTTGCTGGAAACAAGAGCTTCGAAGTGACCGCAAACAGCATCACTTCAATTGCTGGCCCTGCCGAGAACGACAAGGCTATCACTGTACATGCAGGTGACATTTTCAAAATGAACACAGGCACAACTGAGACTGTAAGCAACTACACATTGCTGTGGAATGTACGTATCAGTTCTGCTAACAAATTCCACGCTCTGATCCAGACTGCCAATGACAACACCACTGACGGTGATTTGTTCATTAACAGAAATACTCCCTCTGTCGGACTCAACTTCACCGGATTTGGTTATGCCGGAGAGGCTACTATCAACGAATGGCACACCATCGTGCTTAGCGTTAAGGACGGCATCCCCACCACATATATGGATGGCAAGCTTCTGGTTGCAGGAACTACCGCAAATGAGCGTTTCACCCTGCAAAATGGCTACGGCCTGCTCTTCTGTGATGAAGATGGCGAATATGATGACATCGACGTTGCACAGATTGCATATTGGGGTCGTACGCTGGCAAAGGAAGAAATCTTCCCCGTAGAACAGACTGCAGAAATGCCCGAATTGGTTGACGGTTTCTATCAGTTGGAAGATGCAAATGACTTGGCATGGTTTGCCGAGTATGTTAATGCCGGAGAAACAGCAGCAAACGCTGTCCTCACAGCCGACATTGACATGGCAGGAGTAACTTATGCCCCCATCGGTCACGTAGACGCCAAGTACAAGGGTAAGTTCGACGGTCAGAATCACGTAATCAGCAACTTGGTTATTAACCAGCCCGATAAGGACTACGTAGGTGTATTCGGTATGATTACAGGTGGTGCTGAAATCAAGCACTTTACTGTAGACAACACCTGTTCTATTTCTGGTAAGGCTTTCGTTGCTGTTATTGGTGGTTCAAATGACGGTGGTACCATCGTTATTGACGGAATCGGTTGTGAAGCCATCATTACCGGTAGCGCTCAGAACGTTGCTGGTATCTATGGTGTAAACATGGGTAGCGCTGCCACTCCTCTGATTAGCAACTGCTATGTAACAGGTAAGATTACTGGTGCTCGCGAGAGCGGTGCCATCACAGGTTGGGCAAACAAGGGTACAATCACCAACTGTTACAGCGTTGCCGAAGTAGTAGGCGCTGACGGTGCGGATAAGGACTTCAGCAGAGGTAACCCCACAACCATCAACAGCTATACCTTGACTGGTATCCAGGGTACAAAAGCAATCGCCGAAGAAGACCTTACTTCTGGTAAGTTGGCGTTCTTGCTGAACGGCTTGCAGGAAGACATCCACTTCGTACAGACTATTGGCACCGATACTTATCCCAAGCTTACTGGCGGCAAGCAGGTATATATGATTTGCGCTGATGGTATCGATTGTACTGGTACTCCTAAGGGCGACAATTTTACCTACACTAACGATGGTTCTAACGTAACAGCAGTGGATCCCCACAACGTTGTTGAAGGTGTTTGTACAGTATGTGACCTTCTTTTTGAAGATGCATTCCAGCCCAATGAAGATGGTGTTTACGAAATCTCAACTCCTCAAGGACTGTACTACTTCGCACACAGAGTTTCAACTCGTCCTTCTCGCGAGAAATTCAAGGCAGTCCTTACAGCTGACATCGACTACACCCATTTCAACAGAATGATTGGTGGTCGTGGTAACGAACAGAACTTCGAAGGCGAATTCGATGGCCAGGGTCATACCGTAACCATCAACTTGACTAAGCCCAACACATCTAACTATAATGAATGTTCTTTGTTCGGTGGTGCAAACAATGGTATCATCAAGAACTTGATCATCGAAGGAACCATCAATTCAAACGACAAGTTCGCAGCTGCTGTAGTTGGTCGTACTTGGGGTAACTGCGTTATTGAAAACGTTATCAGCAATGTAAAGATCATCAGCACCAAGGCAGGTGACGCCACTAACGGTGGTATCGTTGGTGTGGTTGCAGGTGGCCAGACAACCATCAAGAATGTTTTGGTTGCCGGTTCACAGGAATCTGAAGTTGGCACAGAATGCTGTGGTGGTATCGTTGGTTGGACCGAAGGTGCTGGCTCTACAGTTGCCGAAAACGTATTGGTTATCTCAGATCTTGCAGTTAGCGCAAATGGTTCTGACATTACCAGCCGTAACAACGGCCGCTTCACTGGAACCAACGTTTACTATGCTACTTCTTTCCAGGGTGAAGGTGCTAACTACAGCAAGGCTACAGCAACCAATGCTGAAGAAATGGCAAGCGGTAAGATTGCAGCTGCTTTGGGCTGGGGTCAGGCTCTTGGAACAGATGCTGTTCCTTCTCCCTTCAGCACAGACAAGGTATATAAATATGGTAGCGAATACACCAATACTTACAGCGCTGCATTGACAATGCCCGTATTGAGTACTCCCGAAAACCCCGTATTCTATTATATTAAGAATGTACGCCGCAACCAGTACGTTAACTACACTGGTGCTCAGATGAGCCAGGTAGCTGCTTCTGCTGGTTACGAAAACATGTTCTACTTCGTTGCTGCCGGTGAGCCTCAGGGCAACATTGTTCCTGTTCGCATCTACAACGCCGTTGCTGGTGGCAAGGCAATGAAGGACTTCTTCAACTGGGGCGACGCAACCACTTGGAACATCTTGACCAACACAGACACTAACAACAGAGGTTCTAAGGACGGTCTCTTCATCGGTACTTCAACCAACCCCGGCGACAACGCATGGTGGAATGACCACAGCGGTCAGTGGGTAGGTAGCTGGAGCTGCGACGCTGGTTCTGTATGGACATTCGAACCCGTAGCCATCGAAGACGTTCCCGAAATGGCAACTGTTACTTACAACCACATGAACAACGGACAGGTTCTCAAGACCGAAAAGGGTGCATTCATCGTAGGTCAGCCCTTCACTGCTCCCGCACTTCCTGCATACGTTAGCGCAGCCACTCCCGAAGGTGTTGTAGAAGGTGATGCCTCATTCGACATCGAGGTAGAGTTCACCACTCCCTTCGAAGCTTCTACTGACTTTGCAAATGCCAAGTGGTATCGCATGATGGGCCACATTGACGCTCCTAAATACCTCCATTATACTGAAGGCGAGATGAGAACTGGTGACTCTTCTTATGCTGACAACTACCTCTGGAGCTTCTATGGTAATCCTTATGAAGGTTACAAGGTAATGAACCTTGCAGCTGGTGATGGCGTATATCTGAATGTTCCTCAAACAGCCAACGGTGTAGCAGTTACAATGAATGAAAATGCAACTGTTTGGTCTATTGCCAGCCGTGACGAAAACATCTTCGGTTTTGCTAGCAATGGCTTCTTTGTAAACCGTCATGGTGGTGCTTCTGCAACTGTAATGAAGCTGTGGCAAAATGGCCCCGCTGGTGACAACGGTTCAACCTTGATGGTAGAGGAGCTGGAATTTGATTTGGCAAATCGTTACACTGTATACGATGCAACTCCCACAGCAATTGCTTCTAAGAATGGTGTAACCATGCTGTCAACAGCGACCGAACTTGTTATTGCTGCATTTGCTGGTTCTGTTCAGATTGTAGACGAAACAGCACAGGTTGTGGTTTATGACTACTTTGCAGACAAGACTTTCAACATCACTCCTGTAGTAGATGGTAACAAGGTTAAGATTACTCTGCCCGAGGCTTATGCAAGCAGCGCCCTGCTTTATGTGACTATTCCCGCTGGCATGATTCAGATGGACAATAGCGTTGCTTTGGAGGGTGATACCAAGTTCACATACTATGTTCATGGTTCTGACTTCATCACTGAAGAGGTAATTAACAAGATCATGAGCATCATTGGTGGTGGAGAAACTGCTATTGAAGGTGTAGTATCTGGCCAGACTACTGTTGATGTATACAGCATTAACGGTGCCGCTGTGAAGAAGGGTGCAAATGCAGCTGACCTCAAGGCACTGAAGGGCATCTACATTGTAAACGGCAAGAAGGTTATCTTGAAGTAACAAGATTATAGAGTGCTGACAAAACAGCACTCTATATCCTACTAACAATAAAGAGAGGCAAGGTTTTACCAAGCCTCTCTTATTATATAATAAGGTATAGGGATTTTTAGCTATTGTGTTTTATCTGTTTAGCTTTATATAGATGCCATCCAGTATGATCTCTTCTGCTTCGCGCATATCTTGGATTACCTTTTCATATTTGTCTGTATTGATGCCACGATATCTCAAATCAAATACACGGATGGGGCCTTTCTCAAATTGTTTGACGATGTCTTCATGAATCCGCTCATATTCGTCATCCGGAATTCCCATAGGCTTGTTGGATTCACAAATATCACATTGTCCGCAGTCCTTTCCTGTATCTTCTCCAAAGTATTCCAATAGGATTCTGTTACGGCACTTCTCATTTGATGTGCAATACATCTCCATTGTTTCCGCGCGCTCAAGATATTTGGCTTTGCGCTCTTCGTATACATTATATGGTAGCACAACATCCTCTTTGTCCACTCTGCGTTGTGTGAATGTGATACGTGCAATTCTTTTCTTGGGGATGTAATCCACTATGTTTGCCTTTGATAATAGCTTCAATGTGTTGTAAATAAGACCCGCAGGAATATTGGTTTTTTGTGCGATTAACGCTTCTTCAATGTAGCAATATTCGACAAATATACCTCCGTAATGCCTTAAAATACAGTTGATGACAGGTTCTTTCTCTTTGTCAATAGCTTTGTAAAGCTCGTTCCTCGTTGCAATGATTTTTAATCGACTACAGCAGTCGTCCTCGTCTGCGTATTTGATGTATCCTGCATTATTAAGCAATAACAAGGCATTGTTTGTCATTATCGGGTGTGTATGGAATAAACGGCAGAATTCCTCAAGATTAAATTCTCTTGTCACATTTAATCCGTCACCTATTGCCATTTGTAGGTAGAAACAAACTTTTTCATAGACCTCTTTGACATATTCTTCATCGGGATACATTTGTGATGTCCTCCGGTGGAATTGTTGCAGTTCCTTTCCGTCCATCGGTATGATGGCGTAAGACTGCAGTCCGTCTCTTCCTGCTCTTCCCGCTTCCTGGTAGTATGCTTCTAATGAGTCTGGCAAGTCCATGTGAATAACCAATCTCACGTCGGGTTTGTCGATTCCCATACCGAACGCGTTTGTGGCCACCATGATTCGGAATTCATTGGCCATCCATCCGTTTTGTCTTTCATTTTTCACGCTGTCTGCCAAACCGGCATGGTAAAAGGTAGCAGTGTATCCTTTTTTGCATAGGTCGTCACATATCTTTTGACAGTTTTCCCTGTTGCGGGTGTATATAATTGCAGTGCCGGGGATATTTTCCAAGAGATGAACCATCGCTTTCTCGCGCAGTGAGGTATTGAGAATCATGTAGCAGAGATTCTTCCTCTCAAAGCTCATCTTAAAGACATTTTCGTTTCTGAAAGCAAGTTGTTTCTGGATGTCTTTCACTGCTTCTGGCGTGGCCGAAGCAGTCAATGCGAGAATTGGCGCATCTGGCTTTAGTTTACGGATTTCCTTTATTTTTAAATAGGACGGTCTGAAATCATATCCCCAGTAGCTGATGCAATGTGCTTCGTCCACTGTAATGAAGCTGACCTTCATTCTCTTTATTTTTGTGGTAAAGAGTTCTGAGTTAAGGCGTTCTGGTGAAATGTAGAGAATTTTGTAACCTCCTAACACTGCAGTATCCAGTATTTTTGTAATTTCATAATGTGGTAGTCCGGAATGGATGGCGGCAGCTCTAATCCCACGTTTCAACAATGAATCCACTTGGTCTTTCATCAATGCGATAAGTGGTGTGAATACTACGCAGGTTCCATTCAAGACCATTGCGGGAACTTGAAAGGTGATACTTTTACCCCCGCCAGTTGGCATCAGACCCAGCGTGTCTTTTCCGTTGCAGATGCTTTCAATAATCTCGCGTTGTATACCGCGAAAATCAGCGTATCCCCAATATTGCTGTAGGATGGAATGGTAAATGTCTTGCATGGCCCCGATTCAGTTATGGTTTATGTTAACAATGGAAGTAAAGGCAGCCTGCATCTTGAGGATGGTTACCTTATTCCGATGGCCTGATGTCCTCGATTTGCAGCTGGATTTCGCCACGTTTGTGTGTGTTGTCTTCGAGCGTATAGACAATGTCAAAGGAATGTTTTGTCTTGATGTATCGTGCTTGTGAACTTTGTCCAAATGCGATGCCGTTCATTATCTTGCTGCTCTTGTTGTCTACTAATTCCAGTTTGATGTGTTCCTGCTCGCGGCCGACAACCTTGCTTGTCCCGTAGTCATATACATGTTCACTACAGAAAACGGGTTTCTTGTTGTCCGGACCAAATGGTTGGAAACGTTTCATGTCCATAAAGAACTTATGTGTGATATCCTGGAAGCTTATTACCGCATCTATGTCTATGTTTGGCAGTGTCTGTTCGTGCAGAATATTCTTTTGAACATACTCTTCAAAGCGACGCTTGAATTCGGGTATGTGTTCAACCTTTAGACTCAAACCGGCAGCATAGGTGTGTCCACCGAAGTTCTCCAGAATGTCTCTGCAACTGGCAATAGCGCTGTAGATGTCAAAGCCGGCAACAGAGCGGGCTGAACCAGTGGCCAAATCGTCTGTGCGGGTTAGTACCACAGCTGGCTGGAAGTAAATTTCTGTCAGTCGTGATGCCACAATGCCAATAACACCCTTGTGCCATTCCTCATTATATATGACAATGGCCTTGTGGTCGTTGTTCTCCTTCAGGTTCTCCACAATTTGATTGGCTTCTTCCGTCATGGCTTTGTCAAGGTCCTTGCGCTGCTCATTGTAGTGGTTTATCATATCTGCATTGTTATATGCAGATTTGAAGTTCCGCTCAACAAGTAGTGCTACGGCCTCCTTGCCGTTTTGCATACGACCGGACGCGTTGATTCTGGGGCCGATTTTAAATACGATATCATTGATAGTGATTTCTCTGTCAGTGAGCCCACATATATCAATGATGGCTTTCAAACCTACACTCGGATTTGAGTTAAGCTGGCGCAGACCATGGTAAGCCAGAATTCGGTTTTCTCCCATAATGGGGACAATGTCCGAGGCAATGCTTACAGCACACAAGTCCAGTAACGAAATCAGTTGCGAGAATGGAATGTCATTGCTCTTGGCAAAAGCCTGCATGAATTTGAAACCAACTCCGCATCCTGAGAGATGAGGGTAGGGGTATGTAGAGTCTTTGCGCTTTGCGTTGAGTATTGCAACGGCAGGAGGTAGTGTCTCGTCTGGAACGTGATGGTCGCAGATGATAAAGTCTATTCCTTTCTCTTTAGCGTAAGTGATTTCATCTATGGCTTTGATACCGCAATCCAGGACAATAATCAGTTTTACTCCTGTTTCGTATGCGTAGTCAACTCCTTTGCATGAGACACCATATCCTTCCTCATATCGGTCAGGGATATAGTAGTCGATATTGGAATAATATTGTTGTATGAACTTATACACCAAGGCGACTGCGGTACATCCGTCTACGTCGTAGTCTCCATATACCAAAATACGTTCTTTATGCCCCAATGCCTGATTCAACCTGTCTACGGCAACATCCATGTCGGTGTACAGGAACGGGTCGTGAAGGTCGGACAATTGTGGTCTGAAAAAGCGTTTTGCCTCGGAAACGGAACGGATGTTCCTATCCAAGAGAAACTTGCCAAGTATTGGGCTGATTCCCAATTCATTGGCTAATTCCCTGGACTCCTCTTGTTGCTCATTAGAGGCCGGTACATAATTCCATTTATAGTTCATAGGTGTAAAGTTACGAAAAAAAATGCAATCTACAAATTGTTATTTCTGTAAATTGCATTTTTTTAACATTATAGTATTCTCTTACAAACGAAAGGCAAGAGGTAAAATGCTACAATGTATAGGCGGAAAACCGCTTTTATCAGATACCTAATTTTGTGCGGATATCAGCGGGAATCGCATTCTTGTTGATGACAATGTTCATGGTCTTGTATGCAACATAGGGCTTTGATACATACCAGAAGCCCTTGTAGGGACCATATTCGCCCCAAGAGTTCTTCATCATGAAATATTCTTTGCCGTTCTGGTCTTTGGCAATACCGTAAATTTGCATTCCGTGGTCATCTGTTGTCTCCCAGTTGTCATATGCCAATTGGCGCATTTCTTCTGTGATAAACTTCTCGCCTGCACCGTCAGCTTCAGTAATCTTGGCACCAGCTTTCTCTCCGGTCCATCTGCTCTGGTCACTGCCTACGCCGGCTGTGCTCTTGGTGTTGGGAACGGTGGCTACGCAACGGTTCTTTCCAGTGCGGCGGCTGAAACCGTCTTCGCTAACGTCTGCACCCCAAGCAAAGGTCCATCCGTTCTTTACACTTTCTTCCATCACGCGCATAAACTCGTTCAGAGGCAGGTTGTAGCTGCTTGCCCAGCGCCAGTTGTCCTGAATTTCCAGAATGAAGCTTTCATAATAGGGCTGGTGGGTATAGCTGGTCAGAGAGACATAGTCGTTGGGATCCAATTTCAGATAATCCTTAACGAATGACTGGGGAGTATACTTCTTGCCCTTGTATTCAAATTCGGTAGGACATGCACCGAAGTAGTTGTCCAGCATGCCTTGTACGCTCTTCTTCCATGCGGGATTGATCTTCTTCTCGCTTTGTGCAACAGCCTTTACGTATGCTTCCATTGGGGGGAAGAATGCGCCGAAGTTGTAGAGAGAATCTCCATAGAGAGTTGTGGGATAGGGCATGATGCCTTCGGGCATCAAACCGTAGTTCTTCATACAGAAAATGGCATCGTAGAAGCTACCGCCCTGGCTGAAGCTGGCGTCACCGTGTGTGCGGACGTGACGGTCTGCACGGTCGGTATAGGTCTTGCTTACGAGGAATGACTCGCACAAGTCAATGTCTTTCAATTCGGGATTCTTCTTGATGATTTCACTCTCCAGGAAAGCCAATGAAGAGTATGCCCAGCAAGTACCGCTGCTATTCTGGTTCTTGATGCTTGTCACAGGGTTTTCCAGAACAGTAGTGAAAATCAAGGAATCCTTGGGTACTTCATTCTTTTTCTTCTTGGCGGCTGCAAGGGGTGCTGCAACCAAAGCGGCCAACGCTAAAATAAAAATTTTTCTCATGTTGTTTATAAATTTATCTTTTAAATGTTATGTGTTTATGCTTTTACGTAAACTGTTTTTATTGAGCGATGAAGTCTTCTACCTCGTTTATGTGGTATGGTATACACTTTTCACCCAGGAATCTGCAACCATCTTTTGTAATGAGAATGTCATCTTCTATGCGGATTCCGCCAAAGTCTTTGTAGGTTTCCAACAGGTCATAATTGATGAAGTCCTTATGCAACCCTTGCTCACGCCAGTTGTCAATGAGCGCGGGGATGAAGTAAATGCCAGGTTCGTCACTCATTACCCAACCTTCTTGCAGTCTGCGTCCGCATCTCAGACAATTGGTCCCGAATTGCTCCAGGTTAGGACGCACCTCATCATCAAAGCCAACGTAGATTTGTCCCAGACCTTCCATGTCATGTACATCCATGCCCATCATGTGGCCCAGTCCGTGAGGCATGAACATGGCGTGCGCTCCTGCGCGGACAGCTTCTTCTGTATCGCCCTTCATCAGCCCTATACCTTTCAGCCCCTCTGTCATCCGTTTGCACATGTTCATGTGTACGTCCCACCACTTGACGTTGGGAGCCGCCAGGCTCAGCACATAATCGTGGCAGTCTTCAACAATGCTGTAGATTTCGCGTTGTCTCTGGGTGAACTTTCCACTGATGGGAGTGGTTCGTGTATGGTCACTGCAATAATTCTCATTGGTTTCCGCTCCGGCGTCACAGAGTAAAAGGCGTCCGCTCTCCAGTGGGCTGGGGCTGGGACAACCATGCATTATTTCACCGTGCATAGTAACGATTGGGGGAAATGAGACCATACAACCCTTGCTGCTGGCAATTCCGCTTATCACTCCGGCTATATATTGTTCCGTGGTACCAGGCTTGCAAAGTTTCATGGCGGTGGTGTGCATTTCGTAGCCGATGGTACAGGCACGTTCCATTTCTTCTATTTCCGCCGCACTCTTGACCGCACGTTGGTCAATGACTGCTTTAATAAGTTTAAGCGAAGCTGCTTCACGCTGTTTGCTGGGGTGAATGCCCAACATGTCCATGATCTGAATCATAAGGTCGTGGCGGTACGGGGGAAGAAAATGGATTTCCTGACCCTTTGCCTTCGCCTTGCCTACCATATTGGACAGTTCACTCATAGGGGCATGGTGCGCCACACCACATTGAGAGGCCAGATCTGCAACGCTGTCAACCTGGCCGAACCATACGATATCCTCAATGTCAATGTCGTTGCCTATCAGGTACTCGTCGTTGTTGTCTATGTCAATGACTCCAACCAATCCTTCCCTATGCTGTCCAAAATAATACAAAAAGCTGCTGTCTTGTCTGAATTTGTATATGTTGGAAGGGTAGTTGACCGGTGAGTCGTTGTTTCCGAAGAAAATGACCAGTCCGGAACCGATCCGTTTCTTCAGAATTTCACGCCGCTCAATGTAAATATTCTTATCAAAAAGCATGTCAATTTATTAGTTATGAGTTACAAATATCTGCAAATTTACTTATTTTATTTTGAAAAATGCCTATCTTTGTATAAAAATACACCTAATTATCCGAATTATGGACACGTTTAAGGAAATATATTCACAAGAAGAGTTGAATGAGATTGCAGAATGGTTCGAAGGACGTATGGACAAACTGCCTTCTGAATTGGTTATCAATGAATCCACAAAAACGGACAATCTTCAGAAGACGGTCCAGACCTTGCTGGCATTGACTAAGCGCCCCCGCTTGGATGTCTGCTTCAGTGGCTATCTTGCACACTTGTTCCTTATCCGCAGAAAATTGCAGGAAATGGGAATCGAATAATCATCCCGTTTCTGGTATTAGAGAAAACATATACAGCCATGGTTTGAACGACTCCCGAATATTTGAGGGAAAGTCAAACCATGGCTGTTGTTTTTAAGAGATGTTCTAAAAATTAGACCAAACAGAGTTTAGATGACACAGCTCTCTAGCAGTTTTGCCATCTGGTCGGGGATGATGGTGATTTGCTTCATTTCTGCGGGGACAATCAGCGCCTCTCCCTGATGAAGGAAAATACCTTTTCCGTCGGGCGCAATGAAACAGCAACTTCCGTCCAGACACATGTAGGTGTGGAAGGAATCCTCCTGGAACTCTCTTTCATACTGGGCGGTCAGTGTAAGTTTGTTTGTGTTGAAGAAGGGAGATTCCACCAAAGTCACCACCGTGTTTCTCTCGTCTGTATATTTTGTTTTGGGATCTTCTACAATGTCATCGAAGTCAATGGCATCCAACGCCAGTTCGGTGTGGAGCTCGCGGGTATTTCCATTGGCGTCCTTTCTCATGAAATCATACAAGCGGTATGTCACATCGCTGCTCTGCTGAATTTCGGCAATCTTCATGCCGGCGCCGATGCTGTGTACGCGTCCAGCCGGAATATAAATGCAGTCACCGGGAGCCACATCCACTTTGCCCAGATCCTCTTCGATGCTGCCGTCTGAAATCTTCTTGGCATAGTCTTTCTTGTCCAAATGGTGCTTGAAACCGGCAATGAGCTGGCATCCGTGGTCAGCGTCCACGATGTACCACATCTCGTTCTTACCCATCTTGCCATGTCTTTCCGCTGAAAGCTTGTCGTCGGGATGTACCTGGATGGAAAGGTCCTGTTGTGCGTCAATCATTTTGAACAGCAGGGGGAAGTCTTTGCCGAAACGAGCGGAATTGGCTTCTCCAAGAAAAGCGCTTCCGAAGCGTTCTACTATTTCGGTAAGGCTCATGCCTTTGTAACAGCCTTCGCTTACGATAGATTCGTCACCTTTTACTGCCGAGGCGATCCATGTCTCTGAACCCCAGATGGTGGGTTTGTGGATGGGATAGAATTTGATGATTTCCATAAGATTGATTAAATTTTATTGCTTCTGTATACGATTCTTGCCAGTCGGATTTCTTCTGCGTTATACACATCGCCATATTCAGCCATTGCGTCATCAATGGAGTCACTTTCGCTCTCCAAGAAGTATTCCACCAATTCGTCTACGCAACTTTCGCCCAACACTTCGTTTGTGAAATATGTGATGTCTATGTGCATCTTCATCTGTATCAGCTCTTCCAGCTCATCCAGAATGTCGTTCAGGTCTATGCCCTCATTCTCGGCAAAGTCATCAAGCGCTATCTTGCGGTCAATGGCTTGGATGATCTTTATCTGCTGGCGTGTACGGGGTGACGATGAAGATTTCTGTGCAGATTGGTTCTTCTCTTTCAATGCAGAATTTACAATGTCGTCAATGCCGTCTTCCTTTATGTCCTCGCTGAACTCCTCTTCTTCTTTTATTTCAAAGGGTTCTGGCTTTTTCAGATATTTCTTTCCCGCTGGTGTAATGCTGATGCTTTGGCTTTTTACGGCCTTTATTTTTATATAACCGGCTTCAATGGCTTTTTCAAGCAGATTATGCCAAAATTCCTCGTCGCGGCCTTCGCCTGCGCCAAAGGCTTCTGCTTCATCCCAGCCGTTTTCTTCAATTTCCTTGTTGCCCTTGCCCATGAGCAGGTCAACGAATGTATTTTTCGGTAAGGCGTCTTTCACCTCAACCAGTGCGTTAAGAGCTATAATCAGAGTTTGTTTTGCGTCCATTCTCGTATGTCGTTATGCTTATACCAAATTTTGCGGTGCAAATATAAAGCAAAATGTATATAGCGGCAAAGGAAATATTATTTTTTTTCAGTAAAACCAATAAAAAATTTTTCGTTGCAAAGTCCTTTGAAAAGCGTCGTGTATTCCTTAATGCCAGGCACCGAAGTAAGAAGTTCTCCGATTTCCAACGGATTACGCTGGTCTTTCGTGTCGGATTGTTTCTGTTGGCCCGTTTAGACGCAAAACAGCCTATTTCCCCAGGAATGGCAGCACAATTTGCTCTGTACGTTTCCACAGCTCTTCCATTTGTCTGTGGCTTGTGTATTTCTTTCCAATGTTGATGATTTTCCTTGAACGGTTGAATGTGCCGGTCTGCCCTTCCGCTTCCTTGTCCAACAGCAGATGGATAGCTGTGTCTGCCCCCTGCCTGGGTGTTCTGATGAGTGGGCGGAATACAAGGTCTGTAATCGGGTCGAAGAACATCTGCATGCGGATGATGCCGGTGTCCACAATGCCCGGGTCTACGGCATTTACCGTAATGCCTCTCTCTTTGACGAGTTTTGCCAGCGACAGGCTGAAAAGTGTCATGGCCAGTTTGGAGTTGCTGTAAACCGGTATGCGCCAGAAGGAGCCTTTCCTGCCTTTCTCGAAGAAATCTGGGAAGTCCAGTTTGCCCAGCAGGTAGACACAGGATGCCATGTTCACAATGCGTGCTCCGGCATTCATCATGGGCAGCAACAAGCGTGTAAGCAGATAGGGCCCCACATAGTTTACACTGATTGTCCTTTCCAGTCCGTCCACCGTGATGTGTCTGCCCGTCTCCATTGTACCGGCATTGTTCATGAGCAGATTCACCTCGCTAAAGCGTTCTTTAATTGTGTCGGCAAACTGGCGCACGCTCTGAAGGTTCGCCAGGTCAAGACCTATTACCTCAATGTCCTTGTTGCCCGTTTCGGCGATGAGTTGCCTGCACTTCTCTTCTGCCAGTCGGGGGCTGTAGCAGGCCATAATGGTGTGGTATCCAGCTTGTGCCACGGCACGGGTTTCCTCGAAACCCATTCCGCCGTCGGCTCCGGTTATAATTGCAAGTTTCATCGTTTCTGTGTGTCCTGTTCTTTTTCTATACGTTCTATTTCGCGCACAATGGCAGGCGTCAGCGGTTCTTCCAGATGTTGGTGACATGCCATGTCCACGCTGTACATACGGGCTATGCAGTAGTTGCTGTGTCTGCATCCGCATCGGTGGTGAGGGTCTTCCTTCAGACGGTTTACAAAGTCCGGTTCGTTCAGCAGACTGCGTGCCATCTGCACCGCTTCAAAGCCGTGCGAAAGCACTTCGTTTATCTTGTCTCCTGCCACAAGCCCGCCCACGTAGATGAACTTCATGTCCGGCATGGCTTGGCGGAAGCGGAGCGCGTCTTCCAGGAAAAAGGCCTCCTGATAGGGAACCGTGGGAACCATCATCTTGCCACAAGCCCGCACACCATACTTGAGCCAGGCCTTGTCCATATAATGGGTCATGGTGTGTATGGGCATTTCGCCGCGCATCACATACATTGGTGTGGCACTGACCAGACCACCGCTCAATACAATGGCGTGTGTGCCCAATTGTTGCAGACGTTTGGCAATTTCAATGCTCTCTTCAATTGTGGTGCCGGGACGCTTCAGGCCGTCACGCATATTCATCTTGACCACCACGGCCATGTCGTTTCCTGCAGCCTTCATCACCTCTTCCATGCACATGGTCATGAACCGCATCCGGTTTTCCAACGGACCGCCGTATTCGTCGCGTCTGCGGTTGAAATATGTGTTTAGGAACTGGTCAATGAGATAGCCGTGGCCGCAATGGATTTCCACACTGTCAAATCCTGCCTCGCGTGCCAGATTCACCGCCCTCCCGAAGTTTTTGGCAAGAGCGGGAAGCTCATCACGCCGCAAACCCCTGACAAGGGTGGGCGAGTACAGGTTGAAACCCGTGCTGGCACCTACTGGTATGCAACCGCAGATTTCCTTGTGGCTCATGTTGCCGCAATGCCCCAACTGAATGCCGGCTGCGGCTCCTTCCTTGTGAATGCCTTCGGTCAGTCTGCGCAGTCCAGGAATGATTTCCGGTCGCATAACCAACTGGCGGTCAAAGCTCAGACCGCTTTCCTCCACTGCCGCATATGCTATGGTCGTCATGCCCACACCGCCTCGTGCCACGCTCGTATGGTAGTCATACAGCATCTGGCTCGGTTCGTGTCCCGGACACATGCTTTCAAAGGCTGCACTGCGAATGGTGCGGTTTCTCAATGTCAAGGGGCCGATGTGTGCCTCTTGGAATATTCTGTTCTCCATGTTGTGCTGTGTTTAGTATAGGAAGGGAATGATGCGTTTTCTGCGGCCTACGGCTTCGTTGCCGAACTCATCCCTGTACTTCCGGTGTATGGCGTGTGCCCTGGGAACCAGATTGGCTGCGGTCCACCACACAAACATCCAGCCTGCGGGATTGCCTAGCAGAATGGCGAATCCGGTCCATTCCATCAACTCGCCCAGGTAGTTCGCGCTGGTCACATAGTTGAACATGCCTCCCTTGGGCAGGTAATGGTTGGTGTCGCCGGGCTTCCTCAGATTGCGGATGATGTGGTCAGACTTCATGTGGGTGTACATGCCGGTAAAGAAGAGTGCAATGCCTGGTACAAAATTCCATTGTTCGGCATAAGAGGCAAAGTCCGCATATTCCGGTTTGGGAAACCACATGGTAAAGGCGCCTATCAACGTGCTGTTCACCAGATTGAATACCATGCCCATCAGTATGATGGCCAGGGGCATTTGGCTTTTCCCTTTCAGCAAACGGGGGAAGATGAAGCTGCGATAGGTATAGTGCAGGGCATAAAGGCAGAGGAAAAGTGTCTGTACCGTTCCGGGCTTGCCCGCCAAACCGGACAGGAATGCGATGACAGGTACCAGCGCAGGAAATTCCATCAGGAACCACCCCAACTTGTTGCCGATACTGTATCCCCATTTGTCGCTACGGAATTTCCCGTATCCGGCATCCACAAAGTACAGCGCCACAAAGACCACCAGGCCCATCAGCGCCATAATCTTCATGGCCAAAAGGAAGTACGTGTGATACATACCAGTCTATTATTTTGTTTGGGTGATGTTGATGGTTTGCGGAGTGGTGGAAGGACCGTCAACTGTCAGTTTGCCGTCCTTGTCAATGTGCAGGGGGTCAATGAAGACCACGCGTTCGCCCGGGTTGCTGCTCAGACGTCCGTGGTACACCGTATAGCGGTTTCCGTCGGGCATGGTGATGATCATGTTGTGTCCGGTGCCCATTACTGTTCCGCCCTGGCTTACGTTTTCCTGCAGTACAGGATTGTGCGCAGCCTTCTTGAAGGGACCGAGCGGATTGTCAGCGGTGGCATAGCCCACGGCATAATATTTGCCTTCATAAGAGTTGGCGCTATACATTATATAATATGTATCGCCCTCCTTTATCAGATAGCTGCCCTCGGTCCAGCGGCGGTTCACGTCGCCGTTCACGGCACTGCGGCTTTCCCATTCGGCCTGTGCGTCGTCCAGTTTGGTGGGTGGAGCCAACAACAGTTTTGGCTCACCTATGATACCACTAAAATCGGGTTTCAGCTCCACACCATATACCCAGCTCTCCTCAATCTCGCTGAATGAGCCAGCTTTGCGCAACGAGTCGGCAATCTCGCTCTCCACGCTGTGCTTGTAGCAGCAGCGGCTGTAGTAGAGGTAGCACTTCCCGTTTTCGTCATCAAAGTACACATTGGCGTCGATGATGGGATATTCGGGATTAAAGATGGGACGGTTCATCAGATCCTTGAACGGGCCGGCAGGGCTGTCGCTCACCGCAACGCCAATCTTGAAGTTCTCGCCCTCGTTTGTGGGGTTCACACGGTAGTTTGCGCTGTAGAAGAGATAGTATTTTCCGTTGCGCTCATATACCTCCGGTGCCCAGAAGCAGTCCACATTCCATTGGCTTGTGTCGCCGCCCTGGTATATCTGTCCGCAAGGTTCCCATGTGGCCAGGTCGTCCGAAACAAAGGCTTCAAAGCCGTCGCCCAGCGATGTGCCGTACATATAATAGCGTCCGTCAGACGCATACAGCAGATAGGGGTCGCCGAACTTCAGGGGAATGGGGTTGCACACTTCCGTTTCCTTTATCTCTTCCGTCTGCTTGGCGGCCTGTTGGCAGGCAGTCAGCATGGTACCGCACATGACTGTGCATAAAAGCATTTTTTTCATTTTCATTTTCTTGTGTTTTTGCTTGGGCGGCGTTCTGTATGAAAGAAACAGGCGCATTTTCATGCCATTCTGCCCATGTTTTCTCGGCAAAGATAACCATTTTTTGGATTATTTCCTTATCTTTGTACCAAAATCATCATTTTTGTTCACTTAAATAATAGAAAAGCTTATGTTACGAATCAATTGTTTTTTCCAAGCCAAGGAAGGCATGTATGAGCAGGCTTTGGAAGCCACCCTTGCACTTGTGGCCAAATCACAGACCCACGAAGGATGTCTGGGTTACGATGTGTTTGAAAGCGGAACACGCCCCGATGTGTTCGCCATCATTGAGACCTGGGAAAGCCAGGAAGCCCTGGACAAGCACGAGGCCACTCCCGAGTTTGCCAAGTACGTCCCCATCATTCAGGAGTGTGGCGAACTGAAGATTGAGATTATGGAGAAATAGTCAATGCATTGACTTGATTCGGTCAACGCTATGACTTTGCTCACGCAATGCATTGTCTTTGTCAATACAATGCATTGCGTTTTTCATTGAACGTATGCCCTTCATTACGCCTTATTCCCTCAAAATTATCAGTTGCACGCTAAGAGCAAAGTTATATTAAGCCTCTCACAGCAAGTTTTTGCCAGTACCGCGACGGTATCATATAAGGTGGTACTGGAGTACCATCGCTTTGGTACTGTAGTGTATTAGGCTTGACACTGCAGTATCATCGGTATGGTATTGTAGCAATGAAAATGACTGACCAGAAAGGCAACGCGGTGCGTTTTTGAAGACAGTATAAAGAACAGACGCACTGCCCTATATATAATATGATAGAGTAGTGCGTCTGCTCGAATTTTAAATGCAGTCAGGATTTATCTGACAGCAAAAATACGCATTTATCGGATAAACCTTATTTATGCTGTTCTTTGTTTCTACTATTTCGTCAGTCGTTTATCTCCGTTGCCGGATGCAGATTCAAGCCAAACCGATGGATAGGAAAAGGTTTTGGAGCAGTTTCTTCCTCCGTTGGAGAGTAAACAGCTCCAAACGGTTTACCGCTTGACCTTTTCTTATTCAAATAAGGTTGGCTACCTTCGCATCCGACAAAGAGATAGACGGATGATGTTTATTATACAATGAAGCATATATTCATTTGGAAAGAGAGGTTTTAATGTATTGAAAGCCTATTTTTGGAAGAAAACCAATACCTTTGCAGAAAAATTAAGCAAAGTATATGAAACAATATATCATAGTAATCATCTCGGCTCTCTGTTTGGCGTCTTGTAGCCACCACTCCAAGCATTGGGAAACCCTGACACAGGTAGAGTCATTTATGGAGGAAAGACCAGATAGTGCGTTAGCGGTTCTACAGAGTATTGAAATTGGTGATTTATCTAGCAAAGAGGAGAAGGGAAAACGCGCTTTGTTATTATCTATTGCATTGGATAAAAATGAAATACGCCAGGCTGATTTTGAAATTTTGGACCCTGCCATTGATTATTATAAGGAGAATGGTTCTTCGACAGAACAAATGCTCACACTCTTTTACCAGGGGCAGATTCATCGCATCAACTCTCAATATGCGCAAGCATTAACTTGTTTTTGTGATGCAATAAAAATAAGTGATGCTCCCTCCAATATACACACTATTGCAAGAGTATATGATGCTCAAGGCGATGTGTATAAATCATTGGCCAAGTGGAATGAAACAATCAAATCCAAATTATCTGCAGCCGATTGCTTTTCTAAATTGGATAATACAGATTATTGTGTAAGTGCCCTGTTGGATGTATTCTATAGCTATACACAAGAAGGAGATTTTATCAATGCCGAAAAATATCTAAATGAGTGCTATGATCACATTAAAGACATATCAAGTAAGACACTGAGTAAATATTATTCTTACTATCTAAACTTCTTGATTGCAACCAACAATTTAACTATAGTTGAAAATACCATACAAGAGTATTTGCGTAATGTATCGGGGAATAATCTTCATTATCTTTCATTAGCTTATGCCTATATGGCGTTGGGTGATATTAACAAGGTTGCAGAAGCTCTATCTAAAAATGAATTACCAGACGACAAAGAGAATATTTTACGACAATATGCTATTGTCGCAGCCTTAAATGCACATATGCAAGAGGGGCGTGAAATGTTGGAATCGTGCAAAGAGTTCTTTATTGAGCGAGATTCTCTTATATATTCTTTATACGAGAATGACATACAATATATGCATCAAAAGAACTCGGCAAAGTTGCAACAAGAAAGGGAAGAACTTAAGAAGCATACTAAAACCGTCATTATTATTTCTTCCATACTGGCACTTCTTATAACACTCCATATTCTAAAGGTCGTAAGGAAAAGATTGCAAGATAGTCGAACTAAAAACATTATCTTAGAAAATGAAAAAGCTCTCTATGAGAATATGTATAAAGAAGTGTTATCCGAGCGGGACACGTTGAATGGTATGCTTGCTAATTCCTCTGTACGAGAAGAGACAATGACAATTATCCGTAATAGATTAGAAGTGCTAAACGCTATCGTTGTTTCCCATCTTTCGGATAGAGAGTCTGATAATAAACGAGCAAATGAACAGCTACAAAACCTTATTGCCAATAGAGAAGTTTTTATAAAATCTACACGCCTTACATTAGAAGAAAACTATCCACATTTCTTTGCATATCTTCACGACAAGGGTTTGAAAGAGTTTGAGATTGATTTCTGTTGTCTCTACGCAATTGGCATGAAAGGCAAAGAGGTAAAAGCATATACTAATCTAAGTCGTCATTATAAAGACTGTAGTGAGGTTAGACAAAAACTTGGACTGGCAGAGAGTGATACTAATCTTTCAATTTTTTTGCAAAAACTTCTCAAAAAAGGCTAAGAGTAAACTTTTAGATTCATTATTTTCGAATAAGAAAAATTTTTTATTTTTTATCTATTGATTATAAATAAGTTAAATCAAGTAAATAAATCTCACGTTTTTTCTTGGAAAACTTTTGTTTGCATAATTTTGCTCTCAAATTCAAATTAAGAGAGCGAAAAAATGAAGAAGTTGATTACGCTATTTATAGCAGTATTAGGTAGTGCCTTTAATACGAGTGCACAAGAGATCAAAGGTGTGGTTGTTGATGCAACATCAAAAGAGGTCGTACCATCTGCGACCATCATCATTGAGTATTCTGATAAAACTGATAGAACAGTGTCAAATGATAAAGGCGAGTTTTATTTTAAACCCCCAAAGTTCCCTGTAAATGTCAGGGCTACAATATGGGATATTGTTTCTGACAGTGTTTATTTAGACAAATATCCAGAGGGTAATACTATTACCGTGTTGATGCCAACTAATGCGATTGAATTGGATGAAGTAGCAGTAACTGGTCATGCACGATTAACTTCAATCACAGACAAAGGTTTTAGTTATAAGATGTCTGCAAACGAAAGAGCTCAAGAGGAAAACACTCTGCAGTCTTTGAGTTATGTTCCTCTTGTGAATGTAGATGCAAACGGTGGTATTACTGTACAAGGATCGTCCTCATATAGCTTATACCTGAATGGTCGACCATATGAAATGGCACAGACATCCCCTAAAGCATTTTTGGAGACATTGCCTGCATCAGAGATAGCAAAAGTAGAGGTGATAACCAATCCTACAAGCAAGATGGGTCCATCTGCACAACGATATATCATTAACATCGTAACAAAAAAAGATGTGGTAGATGGTTTTGTCATGAATTTAGGAGCAGGAGGAAATACTCAGCCAAAAGCAAATGGTTCACTGCTTGGTATGTTCAAAAAGGGAGATGTAGATGCTTCTGTTACCTATGACTATGGGCTGAATGGTCAACGAGACCAGCCAGTAGTAATGGATTATTCTGTACCAGCTACAGAAAACACTACTGCTCAGCATTGGACTACACACATGTTGGGTAATGGAGACTGGCATACACATACAGTGCGTGCAATGGTCAAATGGCAGATTGATAGTCTTAATACATTGTATGCTGATGCTCATGGACGTATAAATGCAACCAACACAACGGGAACGGAGTGGAATAACTCAGACGAGCTATTGCCGAACATGGAGCACATAGACAATATCAGCAAACTTACTGTTGGAACTGCTGAAGCTAATGTGGTATATCGAAATTATTCTGCTGATGATATCGACACTGAGCGTTTTACTGCTGGTTATCATTTTACATACAACCCGGATAGAAGACACTTATTGCAGCGCCATTATTTGGATGATATGAGCATTTCTGAAACTTACCAAAATACTGATGGAGGTATGCAGGAACACTACGGCTTATTATCATACTTATGGAAGATTAACGGTAAAAACTATGCAAGATTTACTGTAAAAGATTTCTATCGTATTGGAAATACCCGTTCTGTTAATATGACTGATGCTGAGGAGTTTTCATCAATGAATTATCACAACAATATTCTTAATGGTTCAATACAATATTCGACTACCATTGGGCAGCGACTTATGTTGGAAGCTGCGTTGCAATTTAACTATGATGATTTCAAAATGCACTTACCGCATAATAGTATAAATGATTTTAACAATCATAATTTCTACCTTATGCCATCTGCATCTGCATATTGGATCCCAAACAATAAAAATACGCTATATCTAACATACTCAACAAGCATAACTCGCCCTACAGTACAGATGCTAAATCCATTTATTAGTAATCCAAATAGTAATACCATTCGTCAGGGAAATCCAAATCTCAAAGCTCAATATTCTCACGAAATTGCATTGAATTGGTTTTTCAATGGACCGCATAATTTATCACTTAATACGAGTATATCATATTCTCACACCAACAATATTATCCACAATTACGGCTATTGGGGTGAAGAGAATAAAGTTATCTACACCTATGGCAATATGGGAGTCGGTCATAATATTGGCGCGACAACGAATCTCCGATGGAATGTGGCAGAGTGGTTGATGTTATCTGCAAACGGGAGTATTGGCATCAATAAGCTGGAGGCTGCTGATATTGGATTGAATCAAACAGACTGGTACTATAGCTTCGCTCCATCATTAGATTTTTTACTACCCAAACATTTTCGTATAGGCATGAATGGCGGTTTATACAAAAACGCTTCTGCTCCTTGGACTGAAAATAACCCCATTTATATGTATTCGTTCTATGCAAACAAAAGTTTCTTGAAAGGTAGATTAAATGTATCTATAACAGCGAATTCACCGTTCAATAAATATATAAAGAGTAGTTCTACCACTACCTTGCCAGATATAATGACTACACAGACAAATTATATTACTGCACGCTCATTTGGCATAAACCTGTCATATTCGTTTGGCTCAGGACAAAAGGTAAATCTGCAGCGTGATAGGACATTAAGAGCAACAGATCAATCGACTGGTGTAAATTAAAGAATATTTCAATTATAGACATAATAAAACTATATAATGTAACGTGAGTTCGACGAATTCAAAACAGTGTAAGTTGTGTATCTAATGTTCTTTCCACATTGATGCATGGTTTCTTTGGGAAACAACAATATGCAGCAATGGCTCCTAACACGTTAACGATAAAATTGTCAAAACACCGATGTCTTGAATGTTCCACCTGCGCAATATTCTTTAGTTCATCATTAACAGTTTCAATTATAGCTCTCTTACGAAGTAGGAGTTTGTCTGATACACTCATTAAAGCACCTTTCATGTTGCTTTTGAGTTTAGTGATAAGTTGTATGCCATTTACAAAGAGCCTTTGAAATAGTTCCTTGCCAATGTAGCCCTTATCCCCGACCAACTTGCCATAAATAAACTCCATAAAGGCCTCATATTTCAATGGTTCCCTATCATCTATGTCACCTGGTGTTATCATGAAATTTAGCAGTTCTCCCTTTTCGTTACAAATCAAATGTAGCTTGAAGCCAAAGAACCATCCCATGGAACACTTTCCTCTTTGCGCAATGCCTTTGAATGTCTTGTGAATATGTATTCTTTGGTTGCGGCAGACACGAAGCGGTGTGCTATCCACAAAACTTATACCCGTACACTTGCCCAAAAGGACCTTTTTGATGAACAATGCCAGTGGGACAGCAACTTCCCTTTCCAACTCAACGAAACGGTTATATGAAACAACCTTAGGGAATAGATGACGCAAATGTTTGCAGACCCGCTCCTGATAGAAATGTTTAAGACAACGATAGTTGGAATCGTGAAACAATATCATGATAAGCATTATTTCGGCTTTTGACATGGTGGAATTACGGTGATAGGAACGCTTTACTGTGCTCTTGAACGTATATTTTGCTACCATTCTATCAAAAAACTTACAAAAATCATCTGCCATACAGAATAATTCAGTAACTTTGTCTCCGGTGATCATAGCGATTATTGTTTTGTATTTCTTTGTAATTGAGCACTATAAAGGTACAACAATTTTCGCTAATCACCAAATTTATAGATAGTTAGAATTCGTCGAACTCACGTTAATGTAAGTTATAATTGCTAAATTTGTTCCATGATAATAGGTCTACTTTGTGGACCATTAATAGCTAGTATAAATATGAAACGATTAATGACTATAGTTTATATTCTGAGCGCGTTATGTGTCACAGCCATAATTACAAGTTGTGATAAAGACACGCCAGAAGATTGGAGTGAGGTGGTTAAACTATATGTGGATGCCGAATTAGGAGAGTATCGCCCTTGGGGACATCCTACGGATGCAGAGCCTTTGGATGGCCTAAAAATCAAAGAGAGTAAAGATACGGCATGGGATATTATTCCAATGAATGGTATTGACGGTTTTACACACAGTTTAGGTTGGGAATATTACCTCGAAGTCGAGAAGACGCATTTAGTGAATCCGCCCGCTGATGCCTCAAATGTAAAATACAAACTCATAAAGGTAATCAATGAGCAAAAGATAAGAGATCTTGAATTTCCGACATTGACAGTGAAAGGTGCTTTTGCAAACTCTTACTCAGCCAATATCTTTGAGCCAGTACACTTCTACTTACAAGGCAATGACTATATGCAGTCGGACTTAAGAGAGTTGTGCGACTCACTCGTATTCGAACTACCTTGGCAGAAAGGGACACATCTAAGCCGGAAGATCTATTTTCACGAAATTGGTAAAGCTGAACTTATCAGTGGCTGGGATCATCGCTTTATTC
>JAFYQQ010000018.1 GCA_017559845.1 Bacteroidaceae bacterium
TAATTTTATGGAACAATAGCCGCACTTGTAATACTATGAGTGCTATTCTTTCTTGTCTTTCGAAAAACTCAAATAGTTGAATTGAATATAAACAATGTTCTACAGCAATGTAGGACGCTTAATAATTTACGTATGAAAAATAAGATAATGAACCTGGCGGTGGCTATGCTCTCTGTAGCCTTCCTCCAGACCGGCTGTAGCGAAGAGGATTTCTCGCAGCCGCAGCAGTCCGGCGCTGCCGGCACACTGCACATAGCCAGCATCAGCATCGACGGCCAGCAGGTCAAGAGCCGCGCCGTGGCCGATGACGGCAAGCAGTACGGCTTCAATGAATATGCCTATAACCAGTCGCTCAACTCGTTTGCCGATGGCGATGAGCTGGTGGTGGGTTATACATTTGGTAGTACAGAGTATTTAGCCTTTGCCAACTACAACGGTAGTGCTTGGAATTTTACCGAAGGAAGAGTGGTGTCGGAAACAGAGATAACCAATACCAAAAAGTCCCTTACCATCGTTCCTGGCAGTGATGAGAAGTGGGAGGATTTTGAAATGCAAATCGCATCGAGCTTTGGCGAAATAGAAATGAGTGGTACTGACGCTGGATATGCCGTAGTGGCTGAGCAGCTCCGCATTGTGCAGGGTAATATTCAGACTGCCGATATCTGTTTGTTTAGCGATTGTCTTGCTGCTGCAACCAATGACGACCGCATCACCGTAGATACCGACATCACGAGTCCCACCCTCGGTGCAGTGCGCGCCACCCTCAAGCACCAGAACCGTGCCTTGTTGCGCTTGCCTGAGTCGGCCATCAGCATCGATACCCAGAACCCTTATCTGGTGAACGGTCAGGACTACAGAGTGACCGGCCTTGCCACCCTTTGGGCGGTGATAAAGACTGGTTATAGCGAAAATTCTTTAGCCCAGTACTTTCCCCTTACCCAAGTAAACGACAACCGGCAATCCATCGTCTTTGCTACTCGTGATGTCATCAGTCTCATCGGCTTCAAGGCCGTGCTCTATACCACAGAGAGCGGTCAGCCGGGCGATGAAGGCTATGATGCAACGAAGGTCCTCACCCTCGACCTCCCGCTAAAGGCCGCTACCGAAACCAGCATCAGCCTGGAGGAAAACTACATGTATCCGCTCACGCTCAACATCAGCTCGAACAGTTCTTCTGTCACGCTGAGCGGCGACGGCCTCGGCAAGCCGGGCTGGGGAGAGGATGAAGATGAAACCACGCTGGACAATGGCCTGAACGACCTCGCCGCCAAAGCCAAGACCGAACTGAGCTATACCGTCAGCACCAGCACTTTCAGCGTGAGCGGCCCTAACGGCTTGATGCTCCTCAACAAGTGGATGACGGAGGGTATCAGCACCGAAGCCTTCCGGTCAGTAGCTTTTGAGGGTGCAAACAACATTACGAATGATGACGATCCATTGGCTCAGAACATTACCTTCACTGCAGACATCACCCTGCCTGCACCTAAAGATGGCGAGAGCAACTGGACACCGGTGGGTAAAGATGGTCTATACACTGGCACGATTGATGGCGCTGGTCATACCCTCACCGGCATGGTAATCAATTCCACTGATCGGAATCAGGGCTTCGTGGGTTACCTCGGTGAAGGCGGCAAAGTGCAGAACCTCACCTTTAATGATGCGCAGGTAACTGGGGAAATCAATACAGCTATTGTGGTAGGCCGAATGGTAAAAAATTCGACAGTGGAAAACTGCCATACCACTGCTACTTCTTCCGTGAAAAGTACTACAATGGATTCAGGCGGTCTCGTAGGTTATAATAGCACTGGAATAATAACCCGTTGCAGCAATGCGGCACAGGTAGAAGGTCCGTGTGGTATAGGCGGTATCGTTGGAGAGAACCATGGTATAGTCTCTGCCTGCACCAATAGCGGTGCGGTGGTAAGTGCGGATGTTTTCGCAGGCGGCATTGTGGGAATTAACTTTAACGGTGGATCAGTGATTGCCTGCGGAAACACCGGTACGGTAGATGGTACGTATAATTCGGGTGGTATCGTGGGCCGTCATGATGGCGGTAATGTCATTGCCTCCTGGACCCAGGACACCAACGAAACAGATAACGATGGCAATGCACCTTCTTCAACTGAAAATGGTGTAGGTAACGAGGCATCGGGCTGCATTATCACTGACTGTTATGTCTTTGGCAGTGCATCGCCTGTAACTCAGGAGTCTATCACCGCAATGAATGCAGCTATTGAAACGTATAATAGCACGGCATCTGTAAAATGCCTCTACAGTTGGAGTTGGGAATCCGGTACAAGCGGCTATCCTACACTCAAAACGGTAACCGAATAACCCTTTTCGGGCAGGCGGGCCCTTCCGCCCGTCTGCTCACAAATATGAACAGCGTTCGTTAACCCAATTGTTTCACCCGCCGCCAAGTCTGTCGAAAGGAGCAGGGGAGTGTAGCGCGGCACCAAAGAGTTCTTTATTTTTTTCGCATCCCGAAGACTGGGGCATGCCTGCGCAGGCCTGGAAGCGTGCGGCGAGGGGTCGCCGAGCCCTGCGACGCTGTCGGAAATGGTCGGCGAGGGGTCGCCGAGGGCTTTTGACGTTGCGGAAATGGCCGGCGAGGGGTCGCCGTGGATTCGGGATGTTCACACACCCAAAAACAGAGCATTTATGAGAACAATCATTAAATTGAAATCGCCAGGATTGACAAAGTTGAACAATCTTGAGTATGAAAACCTTATGGTGCGCACTGATGGACTGATTGAAGAGGCCGGTGCCGCTGTGTTGGGAATAGAGACGGAAGTGATGGCGCGCTACAAACAACTGTTGGCGCTTCTGTGCGACCAGGTGGCCCGCACTTATGCGCTGGCAGAGACACCGGAGATGGAGGAACTGGATAAGCAGCGTGATGCACTGGGACAGTACATCATTGAAAATGTGCGCAGCGCGCAAAACGTACCCATCGCGTCCAAGGCCGAAGCCGCCCATGCATTGTGGATGGTGCTGAAACCCTATGTGGGTTTTTACAGCCTTGCCAACCAGCAGGAGTCAATGATGCTGAGAGGTATGCTGAACGACTTGCAGTCGGAAAAGAACGCACCTCATGTGGCCACTCTCGGCCTGCAGGAGTTTATAACCGAACTGGCGGCGGTGAACGCCCGTTATGAGCAACTTACGGACAAGCGCACCAAGGAACGCGAGGCGGCGAAGACGGCCGACAGCGCCACGCTGCGCAAGGAACTGGACACGCTGTATGACTACATCACCACCGTGGCCTTCTGCGAGAGCGTGGCTAAGCCCACCGCCATCACCGCGCAGTTCATCACCAACTTGAATGGCGTAATCGCCGAAATCAACGCCCTGTACAACCAGCGCACAGGACAGACCAAGAAAAAGGACGATGAAACGCCCCTCCCTCCGCCATCAACCGACACGGAGCCAGGCACCACACCGGAACCCGAACCCACACCAGATCCGGAACCTACACCCACTCCCGATCCCGACACGGGCGAGGACGATGAAGGGGGATTGGCGGGGTAAAGAGAGGACCCTCCCCCCTTCCTCCGTCGCACAGAGGACTGTGCTCCCCTCACTGCGACACAGATTGACATTTAGTCAATCCTCTGAAGGTCTTGTTCGCCCTCTATGGGGAGAATGTATAGCTTTGAGCGATGGGTAATGAGCTTTGAACGAATAACGATGAACGATAAGCGGAAAAACGTCTGGAAGACGAGGGTATAAGGTCTTACGTCATGCTGAACTTGTTTCAGCATCTCACTGCGAGCCTTTCTAGTTCTTCTCCGCGGACAGATCCTGAAACAAGTTCAGGATGACGTGATAGAGAGCTTTGAGCAATGAGCAATGAGTAGTGAGTAATGAGCTGTGAGCCTCTTCTGAACTTATCTTTACTTTTGTCAAAACCCTTACGACTCATTACTCACCGCTCATTTCTCATCGCTCACCGCTCAAAATGTTCTTTTGTCAACATAAAAACTCACAACTCATCGCTCACCGCTCATCGCTCAAAGGCTCATTGCTCAAAGCTCATCGCTCAAAGGCGGAACTCGTGATGTCCTGCTTTGATTTCCTGGGGGGATTTTCCGGGGAGCATCAGGGTTGCGGTGGTGCCGTGCGGAATGGTGAAGCGGTATGTTATGGTGCCGTCCTTTTCCCTTGTCCAGCTGCTTTCTATGCGTCCGAAGGGACTGTCATAGTGGCCGCGTGCGAAGGTCATCTCGCTTGTGGGGTCTGGTACGGGGCGCAGTTGGAAGTGTTTCCATCCGGGTTGTTCGGTGTCGCGCTCAATGCCGAGGCAGCGGTTTATCATCCATTGGCCCACAGCGCCGAAGGAATAGTGGTTGAAGGAGTTCATGGAGTTGTTGCCGCCGAATCCTTCGGTGTGCGTATAGGAGTTGAGGCGTTCCCAGATGGTTGTGGCGCCCTGGGTGACGGGATAGAGCCACGAGGGGTAGGCTGTGTTCTGCAACAGGCGGTAGGCCACGTCGGGACGTCCGCCGTCGGTGAGCACGCGGCTTATCCACGAGGTGGTGATGAAGCCTGTCATCAGGGAATAGGGCGGGCATTGGGTCTTGGTGTCGGTGGTGTTGGCGCGTTCAATTGTGCGCACAAGATTGTTGAAGAGCTTGGTGCGGTTTTCGCCCTCGGTTACGCCGAATGCGAGCGGAAGCACGTAGCTGCCTTGTATGTCGATGGGAGTTCCCTTCTGCTTTCCCTCGAAGCCCGAGGCTATGGTGCGCATGGTTTGCGGGTGGAGATAAGTTTGTATGAAGAACTTCTTGCGTGCCTCTAATGTGCTTTTGAATCGTGCTTCGTCGGCACTTTTGTTCAGGAGGCGTGCGGTGTTCTGCATGATGTCGAGGCAGTAGATGTAGTAGCTTTCGAAGAGCAGGCTCTTGTCGTTCATGCCGTCCTGGAGTCCGAGCCAGTCGCCCAGCTTGGCCTCGCTGCTGTTCTGTGTGAAGAGTCCGCTGGCGGGGTCGATGTATTCCTTTTCCACATAGTTGATATAGCGCAGCATGGCATCGTAGTGTTCAGAGAGCACCTGGAGGTCGCCATAGTGGAGCCAGAGTTCCCAGGGGACAACGATTCCTGCCGAACCCCAGAGGAAGCCTCCGAATCCGCCTCCGATGGGTGCCACGTCGGGGAAGCGTCCGTCGGGAAGTTGGATGTCGCGCATGGATTGAAGATGCTTGCGCAGGAATTCCTTGCAGTCCCAGAGGAAGGTGGCTGTGCGGGAGTATACGTTGATGTCGCCGCTCCATCCCATGCGTTCGTTGCGCTGAGGACAGTCGGTGGGAAGGGAGATGAAGTTGCCGAGCGTGCTCCATCGGATGTTGTCCCAAAGGCGGTTGACCAGGGGGTTGCTACACTCGAAATGGGCGGTGAAGCGCGGCACGCTGCTTACCACGGTGCTTTGGACACTGTCCGTGGGCAGGGGAGAGGGCAGGCCTGTGATTTCCAGATAGCGATAGCCGTGCTGTGTGAAACGAGGTTCCAGGAGGCAAGGCTTGCCGTCGCTGATGAAGAGGTCTTGCGACAAGGCGGCACGGATGTTCTCCAGCATCATGGTACCGGCATTGGGCTTGTAGGCCGGCAGGTCGGGGTAGAGTATCTCGGCAAACCGCAGGCGCACTTCCGTTCCCTTGGGCAGGGCAGGCAGATGAATGCGTGGCACGCCGGCCATGTTCTGTCCCATGTCATAGATGTAGACACCGGGGCGCACCTCGGTCATGCTTTTTGCGGTGAGATGTGTGTAGGCCTGTACGGGGCTTTGTGCCTGCATCATTTGCTGTGCGGAATAGTCGTCAACCTTGGGCGTGGTTCCGCCGCCTTCGGAAGGCAGATGTCCCTGGAGGGTGATTTCCTCTGCGGGTGTCCATTTGGCCTGTTTGCGGCGTGCGTCGGTAACCTGTCCCATCATTAGGCTGGCGTATTGTACGGGTCCGTCCACGGACACTTCCCATCCTTGGGGACGGGTGCAGAGTACGGTGGAATCTCCGTCCTCATAGCGCACGACAAGGCGAGAGCGGAATGCCAACTGGTCACCGAAGAAGTTCCAATTGGTCATACTATAGGTGACGTATCCCATCCACCATCCTTCCGCCAGCTGGATGCGGATTTCGTTTGTGTCACGGCGCAGAAGAGAGTCCACCTCGTAGCGCTGGTAATAGTGTGTCTTGTTGTATTGCGAGATGCCGGGGGCATACCATTCCGTGCCCACCTTTTGCCCGTTGATTTGTGCTTCGTAAATGCCTCTTGCTGTGGCGAAAAGGGTAGCCGACTTAATCTTTTTGTTCTTTATCTTGAAGCGACTTCTGAGCGTGGGAAGTCCGCCATTGCTGGGGTCGGCAAGAAAGAGCTGCGCCTCCTTGCCTCCAATGCGTCGGGTCTTCTCTTCGGCATACAGCGTGCCTTGGGGCGAGCGGTGGTGTGTAACCTTCACACCGGAGAGGACGGCTTTCTGACCCGGACGCATGGCATAGCCAATTTCGGCCAGTTGGGGATAGCCAATGAAATCGTGGCTGTTTCCGTGCGGATTCACCACGACTTGTCCCACGCTCTTTCCGTTTACATGAAGGGTGAGTGTGCTTGCCGTGCCTTCTATCTGGAGTTGAAGGGGATTGTAGACCTGATCTGCGGGGAGCAGGTCGGCGGGTATCTCAAAGGTGTTGAGTGGGGTGTCCGGTCGGTCTCCTACCGTATATCCAGCCCTATAGACATGGATGCAGGCGTTTTTACCCGATGCCACGGGTTTGATGTCATATTCTATGCGAATGTAGCTGCTGTCCCTCTGGCATTCCACCCCCTGGATGTTCAGGTTTCGGTTCATCAGACGCGGGTCGTTTCCACCAATCAGCACGGATGCGTCCGTAGAATGGCTCCTGGCATCCAGCTGTAGGGTGCAATGATAACGGAATATGGGGAGATAATCAGCGTAAAGGAAGGGCTTGTTTGTGCCTATCCAAAGGGCATCCTGTAATTGTGCCTGGGCAGTGCCCATGCCGATAACACTTGCCAGAAGGCAGAATATGGTCTTTTTCATGGTATTTGATTCTTTATAATAAAATGTGGTCTGCTTAATCCTTGCTCCATATCATGTCCACATGGACAAGGCCTTCGTACATGAACGGTTCTCCGCAACATCGGAAACCGGTCTTTTCATAGAAGCCTTTCGCCTGAAGCTGCGCCCTGATCTTGATGCGCTCGGCCCCGAATTCCGCTTGCGCAATATCGATGGCTTTGGTAAAAATGGCCAGTCCGTCACCCACACCACGCTCTACGGCGATGACACGTCCAATGGCCACCTCGTCCAGATAGGTGCCCGCTTTCAGGATGCGGGCATAGGCTGCAAGACGGCCGTCTTTGTATAGTCTGAGGTGAAGCGCGTCTTGGTCCAGATCGTCCAGATCTTGGTAGACAGCATCCTGCTCGACCACAAAAACAGCCGAGCGCAGACGTAGGATTTCGTACAACTCTTCAAGTGAAAGTTCTTGAAAGCGTTTGCATATAAGGTTGCTGTCCATTAGCGTGTTGTGGAAGAATTTGTGAAGGAAAACTTTATTGTGTTTTCAGAATCTCTTCCAGAAACTCTGCGGCATCGGCCACACAATCGTCGCATGAACGGATGACGTGTCCGTTTTCCGTTCCCTTGAGCAATTTGCATTGGGTTGCGCCGTTGCGCTCGTGGAATTTGTTCATCAGCGTGCGGGACATCTTCATGGCTCTGGGCTTGTCTTCCTTGCACACCAGGCCGATGACCAATCCGGCTCCGGTCAACGCTCCGCAAGTGCCTTCCATGTTGCCCATTCCAGCTCCCAGTCCGAGGGCGGCTTGGCGCATGGTGTCTTCGTCCAGTTGGGTGTGTTCGCAGAAAGAACAGGCCACGGCCTGCGCACAATTGTATCTGCCCGTTTGTTTCTTTTCTACTGCTGATTGTATTTTGCTGCTCATGATGTTTCAGATGTTATGTTGAATAGTTTACAGACTTAGGGTGTTTTGCACGGCCAGTCCGGACTTCTTGCGAGTGGGGTCGCAGGTGAGTCCCACGCCAAGCTTCTTGAAAATCTTGCGGTCCACCTCGCTCAGCATCACCGTGCTGTGAACCTGGCATCCGTTCAGTTTGGGAAGCTGCTCCAGTGCCTTCTGGCAGTTCTCGTCTTTGGAAGAGAGCACGCTGAGTGCCACTAGCACCTCGTCCGTGTGCAGGCGGGGATTGTGTCCACCAAGGTATTCGGTCTTGGTCTTTTGGATGGGTTCAATGAGGCTTTGTGGAATGAGCTTCACTTCATGGTTGATGCCGGCAAGATGCTTTGTGGCATTGAGAATGAGTGCTGCGCTTGGGCCGAGAAGGGGAGAGCTTCCGCCGGTGATGATGGTGCCGTCCTCCAGCTCCATGGCAGCGCTGGGCATGCCGGTCTCATCCTGGCGTTCGCGCGCAAAGACGGTGGTACGTCTGTATGAAGTGTCAATCTTGGCCTGCTTGAAGAGGAGGGAAATCTTGTTCACCTCGTTGTCGTTTCCGTCTCCGTTGGCCAAGCGGTTCAGGGCTGTATAGTAGCGTCTGACAACTTCGTCCTTAGCGGCATTGCAACACACCTCTTCATCGCTGATGCAGAAGCCAATCATGTTCACTCCCATGTCTGTGGGCGACTTGTAGGGGTTCTCGCCGTAGATGCCTTCGAAAAGGGCGTTCAGCACGGGGAAAATTTCCGTGTCGCGGTTGTAGCTGACAGCAACAGTTCCGTATGCTTCAAGGTGGAAGGGGTCGATGATGTTGATGTCGTTCAGGTCGGCCGTGGCGGCTTCGTAAGCAATGTTGACGGGATGTTTGAGCGGAAGGTTCCACACGGGGAAGGTCTCAAACTTGGCATATCCGGCCTCAATGCCCCTCCTGTTCTCGTGATAGAGCTGGCTCAGACACACCGCCATCTTTCCGCTTCCGGGGCCGGGCGCGGTGACGATTACAAGCGGACGTGTGGTCTCCACATAGTCGTTGCGTCCGAAACCCTCTTCGCTGTCTATGAGCGCCACGTTGTTGGGATAGCCTTCGATGGTGTAGTGCAGGAAAACCTTCACGCCCAAGCGCTCAAGGCGCTTTCTGTAGTTGTCGGCCGAACTCTGTCCGTTATAGTGGGTGATGACAACGCTGCTCACCATGAAACCTTTGTCGATGAATTCTGTGCGCAGACGCAGAACGTCCATGTCGTATGTGATGCCGAGGTCTTGTCTAACCTTGTTCTTCTCAATGTCCAAGGCGGAGATGACGATTACGATTTCGGCCTTGTCCTTCAGTTGCATGAGCATGCTCAGCTTGCTGTCGGGCTTGAAACCGGGAAGCACACGGCTGGCGTGGTGGTCGTCAAAGAGCTTGCCGCCCAGCTCCAGATAGAGCTTGTTGCCGAATTGCGCAATGCGTTCCTTGATATGTTCAGATTGTATGTTTACATACTTCTCGTTGTCAAATCCAATTTTCATCTTTCAGTATATAATATATTTCTTGGTCGGTACCTTGGTAAAAAACCTTACAAAATTACGCAAGATGCCGAACATGGCCAAACTTTTCTAAAAAAAAATTTCCTCTCGCAGACGCATTTCCCCCATCATGGGACAAGCGGTTCGGTGAAGCTTCTGAATTCTGTGATCACTTCCACCACCTCCTCCTGGTCATCGGTTAGTGTGAGGCGTAGGTTCTTGTACTTTCCCCTCGCCACAAGGTCTTGCAGCAGCGGCCACACAGGTATCTCGTTTGTCCAATAGTCCTTGCCGAGGAAAATCATGGGGCTGGAGATGCCGAAGCTGAGGTAATGGTTCTGCACGGCTTCCTGGAAGATTTCCTGCATGGTGCCGGCGCTTCCGGGCGTATAGACAATGCCGCCCACGGCAATGGTGACGATGCTGTCCTCGCGAATGCTGTTGTCGAAGTATTTGGCTATGTGTGTGGCAAAGGGGGTGGCGGGTTCGTGTCCGTAGAGCCAAGTGGGCATGCCCAGGCTCTCGTAGTCCAGCTGGGGGTATTTCTTCCTAACGGCCATGGCGGTCTCCAGCCATCTTTCATCCGTGAAGCATGGCGCTTCGCACAGCGTTGCCAGTGCGTCTTCCACTTCTTCCGTTTCCCTTCCTGCCATCCATGCGCCCAGATGTGTAGCTTCCATTGCGCCGGGTCCGCCTCCCGAGATCATCAGGCTTCCGCCCTCGGTGAGCCGTTTGCTCAGGAAGACAATCTGCCGGTAGCTCGGTGCGGTGCGCTCTATGCCGTGTCCGCCCATCACGCCCACAATGGTGCGCGGGTCGCGAGCTTTCAGATAGGCATGCAGGCTGTCGCTGATGGAGTGGTCGTGCAGGGTGCGTGCCAGTGTCTCCTTGATGTTTTCCGCCATCTTTCCCATCTTCAGATAGTGTTTGTACACCCGGCTGTCAAAGCACGTCTTCAGCGTGTGCGGCTTGCTGGGGGCGTAGCCTTCGTACAGTTCTTCGGCCGTGTACAGATGGCTGCGGTAATGGAATGTCTCGCCCATCTTGGGGAAGAAGAGGCAGTCGCGCGTCTTCTGCTTAAAGCCCCTTGGAAGGGTGCATCCCAGGAAGATGCAGTCGGTGTAGCTGTGGCTCAGGGAAAGCTCCGACTCCGATGTCAGATTGACATTCTGGAAAGCGCATCGCTTTATCTCTTCCTGGCCTTCGTGCAGCACCTTCGCCAGTTGCCAGTCGTCGCGTATCTCGCGGTAGTTCTCTCTCATGGCTTTTTGGATCCCTTTAGAATTTTGGCTTGGGGGCGGATGTCACGGGTTTGCCGCCCTTTACATAGGGCCATCCCTTCTTGTCCCAACGGATTCTCTGCAACATCATTGGGCGTGCGCCAGACTCAATGCCCTTGTTGTGGCAATGATACAGCATCCAGTCGTGTCCCTTCTTGTCCGTGAAGATTTCGCCATTGTGTCCGGGGCCGTAGAAGTGGTCGCCCTTTTCCGAGCGGATTACCGTTGTGGCATATCCCTCTTTCATGGGTCGTCCCTCGCGGTCGGTGAACTCTTCGTCCAGCGTGCGGCTGCGCCCAACCTTAATCTGATACGTCTCGTTCCAATAGTGTCCCGAGCTGACAAACATGTACCAGTAACCCTTGCGGTAATGTAGATAAGCCCCCTCAAACACCCGTCCGCGCTCGGGGTCCTGGCTTCCGTGAACGCCTGCCACCACTTCATATCTGGCACCCTCTGCAAGCTGCGATCCGAACTCGCTCAGCTCAATGCGGTGGATGCGGCCCATGCTGCCGAAGAAGAGCCAAACCTTTCCCGTTGTGGGGTCGGTTACCACCTCGGGGTCAATGGTGTCGTCAATGCCCGTCTCCTTTCCGCGTGTGATTACGCCCACATACTCAAACTTGCCCGGCGTTGTCGATTCGCGCAGAGCCACAATGCTGGCGTCCTTCAGCGAGTTGTAGAGGGTGAAGTAGGCCATGCGTCTTCCGTTCACCATAGCCACGTCCGGAGCCCATACATGCCTGCCGATGCTGCGAAACTGCTTCATGATGCTGCGGTCCAGCGGAACGATGTCCGAGAAGCCCCAGTTTACAAGGTCATCGCTGCACAGCAACGGCCTTCTTGCGTTCTGTCCCGTGCTCAGGCAATAGAACTTGCCATCGGCAGCCTGCCAAACGGTGGGGTCGGGCCAGTCCTTTGGGTAGACGGGGTTTTCATACGTATTGTCCTTGGCCGAAAGTGCAGTTGCCGCAAGCAGCAACGCCGCAAGTGATGCGAATGTTTTTTTCATGTGCATGGTGTAATCTGCATCAAAAATAGGGGTTATATCAAGCAAAGTTCGTATTTTTCTTGCTCTTACACAAGTGTACGGGCAATTTTTTTTGTTTAGGGGTGTTCTATAAATTATGTCGAGTTGATTTTCGAACATCTTTCAGCCACAACCAAAAAGTCAAAAAGCGGCCGAAGCTCACTTCGCAAGACCTGGGAAAAACTCAAAACCAGCATTTATTGAACACCCCTTTTAGCCTTCCCCCCTGAGGGCAGTCCTTTTCTGTGGCGCCCCATTTCGCAGTTAAAATTCAAAAATACTAGTGATGCGATAAAATTCGCTTAACTATATTTATATGCTTAAGATTTAACAACTTATAAGCAATCTTTATTTTTTTGATTTGAAATTGATTGAGTAATCTTGCAGCCAAAACTGCAGAATTATGAATTTTGGCAAATATATCTTCGCTCAGGTCATCGATTTCATACCTCGCTATCAGTTCGATAAACTGGTGAAGAAGTACAAGGGTGACTGGCACGCAAAGGATCTGACATGCTATAA
>JAFYQQ010000019.1 GCA_017559845.1 Bacteroidaceae bacterium
CTCTATATGGTGGAGACAACAGGACTCGAACCTGTGACCTCATGCGTGTGAAATAGCGCCGTGGCTTCGCACGTCGCTATTTCTAAGCCACCAACTGCCAAAAGCCTTACAGACCAACCCTTTTTCGACATTGCGCATCTGTGCTGACACTTTTGGTTGCTGGTCAGCCAGACCTCATGCTTGTGTTGGAATGATTATATAACATCCATTGTTCAAGAAACAAGACCTTTGAACTAAATTGGACAACTTTTCATCAACTTTCTACATCATTGAACATCTGCGAACACCTCATCATCATCTATCATCAACCGAGCATCATCTTCCCATCATCTCTGTAAAAAATCTTTGAAAAATATTCTATTTAATTTTTTAAAGGAAGCTCAGTTTCCTTGTATCGTTGCTATAATGGCCTCAGAAACAAGGAGGCAACACCTCCCCAATCAAAAATTAGGGTTGCGACCTACCGCCGAGGCTAACAAGCCAAAAGAAAGGAAATAGAGTATGAGCGCACAGATGATGAATGAGAATGTTAAGGCTTCCGTTTCCACTACCTTCTTTACCTTTGACCACATTGACCGTAAGATTATCGGCACTGAACTGAATTTTAAGAAGTCTGGCGTTCCCGGCTCCGAGCAGGACAAGGAACTGATGTGCCGTATCAAAGAGCATCCTAACTACGATTTCAAGGTTATCAAGCCCACCAAGGAAAAGAAAAGCTACAAGGGCTTGAAGCGTGAGCTTATGTATGATTACATTGACTGCTTCGGCACTGATGAAATGATGAAGCAGTTCCAGCAGATGAAAGCAGATGGCACTGCGTTTGCTACAATGAAGAGTTGGTTCCTTGACCTGTTTCCTAAGTTCAATGTTGAAAAGGCCAAGAAGGACATCCAGAAGCATCGTCTGGGTAACGTCAAGGCAAAGTATAAGGTTGTTAAGAAGAACACCACCAAGCCTGCTGCTAATATCACTAATCTGCCCGCGGCTTCCGGTCAGTAAAAGAGGATAGGTATATTATGGAGATTACTGTTGAAGAAATGCGTGCGGTATGCGTGGCTCATTATGTAGAGCGGAGGCATACTCCCGCCCACGCTGATTTAATTGTTCCCAAGGACGAAAGCGAAATTCGTCGTATTTATGGCTGCATCCAGAAGGAGCAGAATAGCATCGAACGGCAGAAGAACAATGCGGACGAAAATGGAGGTAAAACAGATGCCTTATACTGTTGAGAACCAGAGAAGAGTTCTGGTTCACCGGGATATGCCAAAAGATAACGAAGGAAATTTCCTTCTTATCAAGAAAGATAACCTGTATGCAGCCTACCGGGATTTGAACGCAACTGCATTGTGTCTGTATCTTTACCTTGCCGGGAACAAGGATGGATTTGACCTTGCGTTCTCTCCAAAAGCAATCCACAATGAAATGGGGTTGCCGGAATCAACTTGCCGAGACCAGTTTAAGGTTCTGGTAAATAAAGGGTATCTTGTTCGTAGAAGTGAAACGAGTAATAGATATGATTTCTATGAGATACCAAAAGAGAAAAAAACAGCGGAAACGGCTTGCGTTTTTTGAAGCGGGAGGCGTTCCCTTCTGCGGCCCCCGTTGCAGAGCCGCCGCAGAGGTTTATAGAAATATATAATAAGAGAAAGTGGGGAATAGATATAGCATATATAAAGGGGCTGCTTAACCAAATTGGGTTAAACACAAGGCCCCATCCATCAAGTAATAATGAACAAATGATTAGTCGTTATTTCCATAAACCGCATACGCCTCCTTCGTCGGCTATGCTCATGGAAAAACGGCTAATTTTTTGTATTATTACGACGAAGGAGAATATCTATGACTTTATCAGAACTATATAAACAAGTCCCGGAATACTATGATTCAATGTATCTTGATGGCTACACACCCGAGGAGATTATGAACGCCAAACGCAAGTAGATGTATAATGATTACATGGCCCGGAAGAAAGAACAGGAAGCAGAGGTAAATGCGGAACCAGAATTGGTTATTCCAAGTATGACTTTTAGAAGCGTGGTGACAGTAAAATGAGCCAGAGGAAAGATGATGATAAGAAGCGTTAGAAAAAACAATAGGCAATGATGGAAGCCTTTATTTTGCAGATGATGGAAAAGAGTATGAAAGCAGCTCTGGATGCAGCTATGAAGGATTTGTTTAAGGGATGGAAATAAAAAAACGGCAAGCGACCCGTAATGGGCTGCTTGCCGTTTTTGTCGTTTATAGCCGCCGGGCGGCGTTTTGCTGCTACTGCCGCAGACAGCCATAAAAACCGTCTTCCAGAATAAAAATCACTCTTGATGGGACAGTGAGCCACACTATACCGCTTTTGGATAAAACGGTTTTTATTATCCCGTAATGGGTGCCGGGGGGGTGTTCAATAAAACAGATGTTTTCATGGACACTTTTGGATTGAGAAAACAGGGGTTATAACCGCCCGAAAATCCGCCAAATCTGTCCAGGAAAGTGCTTACCCCTTTTCGCTGACATCCGCCTCCCGTTCGTATTCAATAAGGTCTGCGGGCTGGCAGTCCAGAAGTCGGCACAGGGTTTCAAGGTTCTCCCAGGATACACCTTGCTTTTGGCGGAACTTCTGTAAGGTGGATTGGCTCAATAAGCCTTCTGTGCGGATTTTATTCGTGTTGTAGCCCTTCTCCTTCAAGGCGGACAGGACATCAATCTTATACTTCAACGGCATAGATACTGCGCCTCCTTTTCTACCATCCTTATTCTATCACAGAGATTGCACGAAATCAAGTGCAAAATATTACTAACATTTGACACGATTATTCGTGCATTTTGTCAATGGACTTGCACGACTATTCGTGCTATAATAAAGGAGCAATGAAGGACAGCTCAATTTCAACAAGGCCTGTTGTAAGTCCTACATCAAACACAAAGGAGCCTTGACAGCACGGAAAGACGGCACACTAAATCAAACAACCAAAAGGAGAAATGTAAAATGTCTAAAATCGAACTGCTCGCCAAGATCGAACTGCTGAACCGCTACGAAACTATGATGGAGGAAATCAAGGCCGAAGCCGACAAGGTTCGCAACTCCATCAAGGCAGAGATGGAAGTCCGTGAGGTGGAAGAACTTATCGCAGGTCAGTATATTGTCCGCTACACCTCCGTTCTCTCCAACCGCTTTGATAGCACCGCTTTCAAGAAGGTCATGCCGGAACTCTACAAGGCATACACCAAGCAGACCGCCAGCCGACGCTTTACCATCAGCGTATAACGGGCGGGGCAACAGCCCCGCCCTACCCAGAAGGAGGAAGAAACAATGACCTATGGATACGGACGATGCTCCACCAATGAAACCAAGCAGGACATCAATCGCCAGGTGCGGGAACTGCGGGCCGCAGGAGCCACGGAAATCTTTATGGAGTATGAACATGGAGATGCCAAGGTGAAGTCCCAACAGGCCCAGATGTTCGCCCAGGCGCAGGCAGGCGACAGCATCATTGTGTTGGAGGTCTCCCGTCTCGCCAGAAGCACACAGCAGCTCTGTGAGATAATCGAAACCGTGCGGGAGAAGCATCTGCGTCTGGTCATTGTGGGTTCCATCACATTGGACTGCCGGAACGGACAGGCCGACCCTATGAGCGAGGCTTTCTTACAGATGGCGGGTGTGTTTAGTCAGTTGGAATTGGCTATGATACGCTCCC
>JAFYQQ010000020.1 GCA_017559845.1 Bacteroidaceae bacterium
AAACACATTTAGTGCTTCTTCTACGGCCAAGTTCGCCCCCTCTATGGGGAGACTTGAAAGATGAGTTGTGAGCAATGAGTTGTGAGAGATGAGTTAGAACTGAAGATTCTTTTCTCACGCAAATCTCGCCAATCCCGCCAAAGGTTTAGAACAATTTCGTGAGATTCGTGGGATTCGCGTGAGACTATAATCCCATGTGTTATCTCCGGACGCTGCACGCAGACGTCCCTACCCCCTCACTACTCATCACTCATTACTCACTGCCCCAAAAACTGTTCTTATGTCAAATCTCATCGCTCACAACTCATTGCTCATAACTCAAAATCTGTCGCATTGGTGTCATCTGCGTGCCATTATTAAACGGAGAGCGGTGAACGAAAAAACGCAATGCTGTGCGTGGGCAAAGACAATGCGGTGCGTGAACGGATGCAATGCGGTGACTTTATCCAGACACCGCATTGGCTTTTCAGAGCAGATATACTGCATGGGCCGATGCAGATATACTGCAACGGCTGTAGAAGATATCTAAACGGGCAACGCAGTACTACTGCCAATCCCGCCAAAGGCTTAGAACAAATTCGTGAGATTCGCGGGATTCGCGTGAGGTTATAACCCCATGTGCTCTCTTCGGACGCTGCACGCAACGTCCCTACCCCCTAATCGCTCTGTTACGGCGAATATGTATTCGCTATTTCTGAGTATAAGTGTCTGTGGCCCAACAACAGAAGATATGTTCTTCTTTCGAAAAAACTCACGGTTCATTGCTCAGAAACTGGGTTCGGCAGCGCCTTTCTGATATTCCGTCCAACCATCATTGTTGCTGAGCATGAGGCCAAAGATGCGAAGACGGTTTTCATTGACAAAGTTGAAAAGGGCATTGTGGCTATAGGCGGTGTACTGGCTGCCATTACCCTCATATCCAGCATAAAGGATGATTCTGTCATGGCCGACGCCCTGTTCGTCCCGCTCCCAACGCAGACGCCATGTGCCGGAAAACGTACCATTGAATTCTTCCACTTCCTCCCAGTCGGTATAACGCTCTACGCCATCAATGGTGACAAGCCGTCGGGTATGCAACTTTCTCATTCCACTCAGCTTGCCATCGGGCTGGAACGTGAGACATTCGAAATAGCGCAACTTTTCGCCCAACTGTTCGACATGCCAAGTGCCGGCAAGAAGCGGGGCATAGCGTTGCTGCAGCTGTTCTGTCTTCTCATGCGCTTCCGGATCGGCATATTCCGGTTCATTGTAGCAGGACATGAAGACGATGGAAAAGAGCAGTAATAAGGTGAAATGTTTCATGATGACTTTGTGTTTATGATTTGACCAATTATGCGGAGCTGACAACGGGACATCATCTTCCAATCCAATGTTCGGGGTTCAGCTTGGCGGTTTCCTTACGCAACTGGAAGTGGAGGACATAGTTGCCCTGCCCGTCATTGGCCACGGTGCCCACTATGTCGCGGGCGCTGACGGTCTCCCCCTTGCGCACCGTTACGGAAGAGAGGTTGCAATAGACCGAAATGTAGCTGCCATGACGGATGAGCACGTTCTGGGTGCCACCAAACTGGAACACCGCCGTGACCTGACCGTCGAACACACAACGTGCCCGCGCCCCAGCCTGACCGACAAAGTTGGTGCCCTTGTTGTCAAGACGGACATTCTTGAGACCGCTGACCTGATAGGTGCCGAAATGGTTGCCAATCATATAGGGACCGGTGATGGGTACGGGCAAGCGTCCCTTATTCTGCACGAAGGAGCCGTTCAGCTTGCGGTCCTGGGCCGTAAGCCATGACTTGCCGTCCTTGGGCACAGGGGATTTGGAGGATGTCTCATTTTTGGCGGTTTCACCGGTCTTTCCCTTGTTCTGTTTCTTTTGCGCAGCAGCCTTCTTGCGTGCCTCTTCCTCGGCTCGTTTGCGTGCCTGCTCAATCTCGTAGGCGATGAGCGCATCAATCTGCTTGTCCAAGGAAGCCAGTTGTTTCTGCTGGTCTGCCACCTTCCCGGCCAGGCCTTTCTCCTTCTTCTTGAGTCCGTCCACGTCCTTCTGCTTCTGAATCTGCTGCATGTTCAGTTCCTTGCGCTGTTTCATCACTTCTTGCAAAAGGGTGTTCATGCGGCTCTTGGCATCAAGCAGTTTGTTCTGCGCCTCAAGCACTTCCACCTGGCGTTGGAGTATCTGCTCGCCCAGGTTCTTCTGGTAAACGGCATAGTCCTTGGCATATCGCGCACGGCGGAACATCTGCATGAAGGTTTCGGAAGAAAGTATAAAGAGCAGGGGACTGGTCTTCTGCCTGTGGTTACGCATATAACGGACAGACATGCGGAAGCGTTCCTTCTTTTCCTGCAGTCGGCGGTTCATGCGTGCGATGTCGGCCTGGAGCTTTTCTATCCGCACAGCCAATTTATCAATCTCGCCCTCCAACTTATGGATGTGCGCCACACGGTCTTCAAGCTGTTTGCCTATCTCTTGAAGGTCTTGCTGACCGGTCTTGACCTGTTTTTTTGTGGCCTGGAGGTCTTGCTGTGATTTCTTAAGGCTTTTCTGGAGTTCCGTCTTCTGACGTTTGAGTGCCTTTACCTTCTTGCTTTCCTGTCCCATGACAAAAAGGGGACACAGAAGCAAGAGCAAAAGGAGCAACCTGTTCTTCAGAAAAGGGGACTGCATCATTCGGCAAGGGTCATTATCTTATTCAGAATCAAATCCAGGGGAATCTCCTGGTACTTGTCGTTCAATCGGGTACGAGTTTCCCATCCGTCGCTCTGCTTGAGATTGTTCAACATGAGGGAAAGGGTAATGGGCTTGGAGGTAAAATGAAAGGCCATTTCCATTTTACCGGGAAACATTCCTTCCTCGAACTTCCGGAAGTTGGAATAGGTCCAGTCCATCACCTTATTGTCTGTGCCGGACAATGGAGAGACACGGGTGTGACCGACAAGCGCATCCTGGGCATTGACCACAAACGTGAGCAGCATGCGGTCGGAGTAGTCATTGAGGAGAAGAATGCGGTCATCCTGCTGCGCGGCCTTGAAGTCAGATTCGGAAGGAGCCTCACCCTTATCGCCAAAGAGAAAGAGTTCGTTCCAGAACAAGGACTGGAAGGTATAAAAATCTATGCCTGAAGTGCGGAAAAAGTCCACTTCATCATAGGTTTTCTTTACATAACGGTTGTTCATGCGGTCCAGCACAAGGAAATATTCCGGGGTGAGTTCCAGACGGCCCACCTCGAGCAAGCCCAAGGCCACCAGAGAAATCTGCACCACATCGTTGCGCTTCATCCTGAGATTACCGCTTACAGAGGCTTCCTTATCACCCATCGTGAGGGTAAGGTTTATCTTGGAAGAGACACTTTCCGCCAGCAGGCGCTGTGCATTGGTCTGGTCTACGATTCGAATGTCGGTGGGCACGGCATCAGAAGGGAAATTGCTGTCCAGCTGAGCCGTCTTGCGTGCCTTGCGGCAACCGGTCAAGGCCACAAGCACCATGATGAGAATCCATATCTTGCTGTACTTCATGTCGTATATGAGTTTCTATGCTATTTGATGTATTTCTTCTTTCGTATTTTCTTGGGAAGCCGCTCTGTGGTGGTATCGTCGGCTTTCATCAAAGCGATGTTCCAAAGCCAAACCGCAGTCTGGCGGTCACCGGTCATGAAATAGATGTCGCCGGCGTGTTCTATGACATTGCCCTGCAAGTCCTTGTTGTTCATGAGTTCGTCCTCGTCGCTCTCGGGACTGACCACACGGTCAATGTAGATGCGCGCGCCGTTATAGTCGCCTTTCTTGAACAAGATCCATGCATAGGTGTCCAGGTATGTGCGGTTGGCGGGTTCTTTCTTTACGGTGCGGTAGCTCATTTCCTCTGCCTGGTCCAGACGCTCGTTGCGCAAGGACAGATAATAGGCATAATTGTTGAGACAGGAAAGGTTGTCTTCCTTGTAGACCAAAGAAGAATCATAAGCGGCAAACGCGTCTTCTGCTCTTCCCTGCTCATAATAAAGGTCGCCAAGGATGGAGAACATCTCGGACACCTCGTCCGGATTGACATTGTCCCCCTTGATGCGTACACCCTGGTTGAAGGCGTCAATGGCTTCTGTCTTTCGGCTCTGCTGGTACAAGGAAAGCCCCAAATAGAAATGATAGGTAAGGTTGTCGGGATAATAATTGACAGCCTGACGGCAAAGGTTCTCTATTGCCCGGTAATCATTGCCGCTGGCATAATACTGAATCAGCATTGACATGGCCATACGGTCATCCGGCTCCACCTGCAACACATTCTGCAAAGCCTGCGCAATTTCCTCATCGGGGGCATTGTTCTTTATCAGATAGGCCGCCTTAAGTTCCAGAATGTTGGCTGTTTTTTGCGGAGTTGCCAGAATGCGGTCAAACGCCTTCAGTACGTTCTGACGCAGAGAACTGTCGGACTGCGCCTCCACTATATAATCGGAAAGCAGGGTTTCCTGCAACTGAACGGAAGAAGACTCGGAAAACAAAAGAGAATCTCGCAGAAAATGATAATATGCTTTGTCGGGCTGGGCCTTGTAATATGCGACCAAAGAAAGCTGAAGGTTCATGTTGGCGGGTTCGACACGGGCCACCTCGTCAAACAAAGCCTTGGCCTGAAGGGAGTCGCCCACCAGCAAATACTGGTTGGCCATGAGGAGTTTGCAATTCTGGTCATAAGGAAACTCCTCGCAAAGCTTGCGAAGTTCGGAGAAAGCCTCATCCTGGCGTTCCATATCCATCAGCAAGGAAAACTTCTGGGCTGCGAGTTGCGGGCTGTTGCCCTCAAGCGTTTCTATGCGGGAAAGGGAAGCAAGAGCCGCGTCCGTGTTCCCCATAGACTTATACAAGGAGAACAGTTGGGAAAGCACATCTGAACGCTTGGTCTGGAGGGAAGCAAGACGTTCCAATGTCTTTACGGAATTGGGGACATCATTGCGCTCCAGATAAATGGCGGCCAGATATTCATAGAGCCACGGATTGCCCGATTCCTTTTCTGCCGCCTGCTGCAACAAAGACAAGCCAATGCTGTCTTCCCGCAGATGCAGATAGGACACGCCCAAATTGTAAAGGACAGAGGAGGATTCCTTCTGAATACTCAGACAATGACGGTAAAGTTCCATTGCCGAAGCATAATCGCCACTAAGACGGCACTTTTCCGCTTCGGTATAGAAATAATCCAATTTGGTCTGTGCCGAAACAAGTGCCGGCACACACATCAAGACTGCCAGCAGGAAGGTTCTCCATATCATTGCAACCCCCATCACCGTTTATTGCATTCCGCTGTGACCGAATCCGCCTTCGCCACGTTCTGTCTGGTCAAGACTTTCAACCGCTTCAAATTCGGCCTGTTCGTAGGCTGCAATCACCAGCTGGGCAATGCGCTCGCCATCATTGATGACAAAACTATCCTGAGACAAGTTGATCAGGATGACTCCAATCTCGCCGCGATAATCCGCATCAATTGTGCCAGGAGCGTTGAGAACCGTGATGCCGCGCTTCAATGCCAATCCGCTTCGGGGGCGAACCTGGGCCTCGTAACCCTGCGGAAGAGCTATGCGCAAACCGGTGGGGACAAGGCAGCGCTGCATGGGCTGCAGTTTGAGGGGAGCGTCCAGATTGGCTCTCAAATCCAAACCGGCAGACATGGGGGTGGCATACTCTGGAAGGGGATGATGACTGGTATTGACTATCTTGATTTTCATATTGAAGGGTGTTTAAGAATTATACCTTATTATATATTATAATGTGGGAATGCTCATTCCGTTGACTTTGCGATACATGTCCATGGCATAGACATCGGTCATACCGGAAATATAATCCAGCACAGCCATCAGGCGGCCATATAGCGTGGGAGCCTTGATGTCATACTGCGGACTGACTCTGTTTATCAGCAACTGGGAGAAGGCTTTGTTGGAATGTGTTACGGCGTGCACCATCATATCTACCAAGGCAAGCATGACCTGGAAACCGGCAATCTCAATGTCCACAACTTCCTTGCAATGGTAGATCTTGGCAACGGCCACCTGACAGCACTTCTCATAAGCCTTTCGGGGTGTATCGCTGATATGGCGGATGAGACAACCCTCGAATGTACCAAAAAGGATGGCTTCCTCATTGCGGACAAAGACCTGCACGCATTCGTTTTCCAAGCAATTGATGACACAAGAGCGCAGATATACAATCTGCTCGTTGATGTCATCGAGCATGGACATACGTTCATTGATGTGATGCTGTTCCTCTGCGCTGAAGAAATCCAGCAACAGGCGCTTGGTCTCTTCTGTGGTGAGAATCTTGAGCTTATGCGCGTCTTCAATGTCCATAACCTGATAACAGATATCATCCGCTGCCTCAACCAGATAGACCAAAGGATAGCGCACATAACGATACGAACCTTCAGGGGATTCCAACGGGATTATGCCTAATTCGTTTGCAATGCGTTTAAAGATTTCCACATCATCACGAAAGAACCCGAACTTGTGCTTGTCTTTAGAAAGATCGGATGTATAAGGATACTTCACAATGCTTGCCAACGTACTGTAAGTCATGACAAAACCACCGGGACGGCGACCCAAGAAGTGATGTGCAAGAAGACGGAACGCATTGGCATTTCCCTCAAAATTGATCAAGTCGCTCCATTGCTCGGGCGTCAGCCTGTCTCCGGTTTCCGGGCAAACGTAATCACGCAGATACAATCCTTTTCCTTCGCTGAAATATGTACCAATTGCCCGTTCTCCACTATGTCCGAAAGGAGGGTTTCCCAAATCATGAGCCAAACAGGCCGTACTGACAATGCTTCCAAGTTCAGACAAATGGGTGTCCGCCAAGTGGGGATGAAGCGCAAGCAGTTTGCGGCTTACATCATTACCCAGACTACGCCCCACGCTGCTGACTTCCAGACTATGCGTCAAACGGTTATGGACAAAAATGCTGCCGGGCAAAGGGAAAACCTGGGTCTTGTTCTGAAGACGTCTGAAAGGGGCAGAAAAGATAATACGGTCATAATCGCGCTGAAATTCTGTACGGTCATCCTTGCTCTGCGGCTGGTTTTCCTGCCCCAGACGCTTGTTGGACAAGAGCTGCTCCCAATTCATCTTCATCTTCAAAACCTTTTACTTTGACTTATATATCAATTTGTTGGCACCACTGGTTATCTGTACCAATTCGGGATGTTCTTCGGCAAAAGAATCGATATGGCGCACACGTTTTTCCTCAAGAATCTCATCTACTGCAATCAGGATGCCGGTTTCTTCCACATCGCCAAACTCATCATTGATTGCCGTACCGAAAAGCTTCATTGTGGGCGAAAGTCCCATGTAGGCGTTGACCAAAGGAGGAATGTTATAACCCAGATTGCGTACCTCGCGGTTTAGTACACGGTAATCCTGCTTGAAGTCATTTCCTGCAAAAAGTTTCTCGAAAACACATTCGTCATGCCACAGGCTAAGTGGTTTCATGGGCAGAATCAACGAATCCGGATCAGAGAAATACACTTTGAGGAAATAGAGTATCATGTCTCTGGCCAAACGGTCATAACTGGGATACATGGTGAACTTGCCAAAGAAATAACGCACATCGGGCATTATCACGGTAAGTGCGCCCAAACCGTCCCACAAGTTGTCCAAAGCGAAGAGTCCCTTTGTTCCCATTCGGCTGCTCTGATACTCCAACGTAACAAAGCTTCGGCCCAGCTCTATGGTATAAGGCAGGTATTCCCGGACAAACTTTTCGGAAAAACGGAACATGTGGCTTGTGGCCAAAATCGGCTGGCCATTCTCATCCAATTTCACCTCGCTTCCAAGAAGATAACGATAGCCTCCCAATATTTCCTGAGCCTCGGGATCCCATACGAGGAGTTGTTTGTAAGGATTCTCCATGGTATCAAACTCATCCAGATCCATGGACAATCCGGTTCCGCCTCCGGCAGCGCGGAAAGCAATCTCGCGAAGACGTCCCAACTCGCGGACAACATTTGGCGAATCCTGCCACGTAACAATATAAATCTCATTGCCACTCTTATTTGTTGTCCTGAGTTTCTTCTCGGGAGTCAACTCTGACAATAACAATTCACGCGGAATCCTTGGTATGATTTCTTCCATAAAATTCGTTATACTTTATATACAGTATCCTGGACCCAACGTGCCCATTCCACCATGGTTTTTGACTTATCAAATGTCTGCCAAGAAATAGGCTTGCCAAAACGAACGGTGTAATGACCGCCTTGGCTGCGGTACATTTCATCCGGAAGCAGCGCCATGGCAAAGTTGGGCAAGTGCAAGCGTTTACACCATTGCGCCACATTGTAAAAACGGTTGCTGTTATAACCGATAAAATGAACGGGAACGATATCCCGCTTTGTCTGTATGCTCTTTTTCAAGAAAGCCTTGTTCCAGGGAATGTCCCGTATTGTACCATCCTTTTGCCTGCGACTGCACAGACCAGCCGGGAACATTATCACATGATTGTCTCCACCGAAAGCCTCATCAACCATTGCCGGAAAATTCCGGGACTGCTTTCCCAATTTATTGATAGGCAAGCACAAGGGAGCCAATCCTTTGAGATTCATCAACAAATCATTTACCAGATATTTTATCTTGCCGTCATAGTGTTCGCCAATCACCCACCCCAAGGTTACGCCATCAATAGCGCCCAAGGGATGATTACTGACAAAAGTACATTTACAATCTCCCGCAGGCAAATTTTCCAGTCCTTCCACATCCACCGTTACGTTAAGGTACTCCAATACGCCCTTACAGAAAGGCACACCCACAAGCCCCCGCTTCAAATAAGCGTTAATAAAATCCTGATGAATGAACCTTTCTAAAAACTTTATCAAAAAAGAAGGGATATAACGCGCTTTCCCTTTGGCACGGGCACGTATGATTGAACCGATATCAATAGAAGTTACAGACTGTTCGCTTACTTGCATAATTTATACACTCTTATGTAATGCAAAAATACGACAAGTTTTTCAATTTTTCAACTTTTTTAGGATAAAAAGCACTATTTGATAACTATCGGTTTATTATTGATGAAATATTGCCCGCTGGGGAGGCCATTTATCCAATTCACTCCTTTATTAAGGCGCATGACCATATAGAACGTTCCATTTTGGCGATATATGGGCAATATCTGATTATGGTCGCTGTATACACGAAGAGAACGACGGGTTACGGTCATCTGTACCGGATAGACCGATATGTTCATCTTGTGATGATGACCGAACTCTGAATTCCTATCACGCAAAGCGAGCGTATCCGAAACCACACTGCCACGCAAACGCTTCTGCGGACCATCCGCACTATGTATGCCTGCGCTGGCGGAAACTGCCAGTACAAAGCACACGACACTTAGTGTTTTTTTGCGTTCAAACAACATTAGTCTTCAGATTTAGATGTATTTTCTGCAAAATTAGAAAATAGTTACAACTGCACAAAGAAAAAAATCATTTTTTTACTTTTTTAACACCATTTGCAAGCGTTTCCACCACTCCTTTACTGCCGCTGCGTTTTCTGATTATCCAAAAATTCGTCTAAAGACATGTCTTCTATCTTCTGGAAACAAGAGCGGACAGTCTTTGACGTTCCAAAACCGGCAGCAAGACATTCATTCACCGTGGTTGCCTTTCCCGTTTGCACAAGATGCTTCAGCTCTGCAATCCTATAGCTGTTGATATAATCATGGACATTGTTAAACCCTTGACTGCGCACACTTTGCAGAACCAGATGACGGTTAAAGCCAACCGCCTCGCACAAGCGGTCGCGTCCAAAAGTATTGTCGGTCCACTCCTCTTTATGTGTCTGCATCCAATATTGGATACGATGGAAACGCTGTATGTTCGCCTCGTTGAAATCCTCTCGTTCCGCCTTCTTTATTTCTTCCTCCGATGGTTCCGACTCAACAGCTTCAATTACCGGCTTTGGCAGATTGACAGCCATTGTCTCCAACACACGGAATGTCAAATACATATTGGCAAACGTGAACATGACCACATACACCATCAGATGCATCGGGTCATAATAGATGGACACAAACATATAGTACAAAACGATGACACCAAGCACTGTACAATATCCGAACAGATAGTTCGGCACATCGGCACTTTTAGCCAACGAGTGCGGAAGGCGGAAGATATTAACAATGTAATATATACACAACCCAAGAGCCGCAAAACGAAGAATCAAGTCTGTCTTATAGAAATTGGCAGCCAAATCTTTGACGGACGGAACAATCAGCAATTCATCCACAAAGAGAAAAATCGGAATGTAAATGACAATCAGCACAATGGCCGGAGCCGCATATTTCCACATTCGGCCCCATTGCAAATAAGCCGGCATAGGAATGCTCAGCGGATAGATACTCTGCAAGAAACAAGCCACCACCAACGAGACCAACATCATCGGGTGCAAGACTCCCGGCTGCCCATTTGCAATACGTGCCGAGAAGAAAGCGGCAAGCAGAAACATGGCAAAAAACAAGCCATTGACCCATGCCAGACACAAATACTGTATCTTATGACGAGAATATATGGACATCACACAAGCAAGCACAAAATGAACCGTTGTGCAGCATGCTAAAACAAGTAGGACAATTTGTTCCATCAGGTAGATTTTCTTGCAAAAATAAACTTTATTTCATTATCAGGCCCCAACTTTTGGGGAGAATTTCACCGCCTTACCTTTTTTTCCTCCCGAGGAAAATTTTACTACCTCCCGAGGAAAATAAAAAAGCGCAGTTTCATCGGCTGTTTTTACTTTTCTTCTCCACGACCATGCGTGTAATCACTACATCTTCCAGAGGCCGGTCTCTTTCATCTGTTTGAACGCCCTGAATCTTCTCCACAATCTCCAAGCCCTCTACAATCTCTCCGAAAACCGTATACGACCCATCCAAATGTGGAGTGCCTCCGCGCATTTCATAATCATCAATCATCTGTTGGCTCAAGCCGATTCCTTTTTCGGCCAGCTGGAACAGCACCTTATCCATTGCCGCCGGCCTGTATTTCTTTCCCCAAACAATATAGAATTGGCATCCGCTGCTATACTGATCCGGATTCACCGCATCCGGCTCGCGGGCCGCAGCCAAAGCCCCCCGCCAATGATATAAATAAGGAAGGTCAAACTCTGGGTATATGACATAGCCATTGTTTCCCTCTCCCAACTTTACGTCTTTTCCTGCATTACGGGAAGTGGGGTCTCCCGCCTGTATCATAAAATCCTTTATGACACGATGAAACAGCAAACCGTCATAAAACTTGCTTTCTGCCAGCTTCAAGAAATTATCACGATGCAAAGGAGTGTCGTCAAACAAGGCAACCCTCATCACTCCTGCATTAGTCTCAATTCTGACGATAGACCGCTTGTCCTTCTTCTTCGCCTCCACGCCAGAAGACAACAGGACAGCAAAGAACAACAAACATAAAATCTTTCTTATCGGCATATATTCAATTGTTATATATTTTCTGCAAACTTACAAAAAAATCAGATACCATCCAAAACATTGCTCAAGTTTCGCAAACAGAATCCGTTCACAACATAGTTCTTTTCAACCCATCAAACACAGACTATTTTCACGAAATGGAAGCAGAGAGAGAAAAAACAAGGAAAAATTCCCCACCAAGATTAAAAGGGCTGAAAAAAGTTATCAACAAATTTTCTTACAACCTGAAAACAAATAAAATATGCCATTTCATCGGGGATTATCACCCCCAAGCGCACCGCCGCATTGCCCCGAGCAAAACATTATCAACAAAAGCCAGAAAAAAAAGTTTGAAAAAAGTGTGGGGAATTGTGGAGAATTTCGTACCTTTGAACCCAAAATAGAAAAGACAAGTATTTGAGAATGAGGTTCACCGGTTCTACAGACGCAAAAGTTGACGAAAAAGGTCGTGTTTTCGTCCCCAGCAACTTCCGCAAAATTTTGCAGAAGGAGGAAGTTGACGGGCTCATTTTGCGCAGGGATATCTTCCAACGATGCCTGGTACTCTTCCCAATCAACGTCTGGGATGCTCAAGTGGATGCCATTACAGCACGGACAAACATGTTTAGCCGTGAAGGGCGTGATGCCTTGAGAAAATTTGTGGCAGGAGCAGAAAATGTTTCTATGGACAGCGGCGGGCGCATCCTTCTCCCCAAAAGGCTGCTCAAGGAAGCCGGAATAAAAAACGACGTCCGTTTTATCGGCGTGGACAACACCATAGAAATTTGGAGCAAACATGCTGCCGAAGAGTTGCTGAATGATTATGACATTTTAGGCAACACACTGGAAACCATGATGAATGGTGAAAATGCTTAATTTAACTTTTAGTGATTGTTATGAACTGTGCGACTTATCATATCCCCGTTTTATTGAATGAGACCATTGACGGTCTCAACATCCGCCCAGATGGTGTCTATGTGGATTTGACATTTGGAGGGGGCGGACATAGCCGGGCCATCCTGGAAAAATTGGGAGCAAACGGACGCCTATTCTCTTTTGACCAAGACCTGGATGCAATGGAAGGCGCATTCGAAGACACCAGATTCCAATTTGTCAGAAGTAACTTCCGTTTCGTCAAAAACTGGATGATGTACTACGGCATAGATGAGGTTGACGGCATTTTGGCCGACTTGGGCGTCAGCAGCCACCACCTTGACACAGAAGACCGAGGCTTCAGCTTCAGATATGACGCTCCGCTCGACATGAGAATGAATCAGAAAGCGAGCCTTACCGCCGAAAAGGTGCTGAACGAATATCCGGAAGAACAACTGGCAAACATCCTTTTCCTCTATGGAGAGCTTAAGAGCAGCAGAAAACTTGCTGCCGCAATCATAAAAAACCGGAATACGCAACGCATTCAGACCACCGGTCAGCTTGCTGACATCCTGACCCCGCTTTTAAATGCCGCACATGAGAAAAAAGATCTGGCACGGGTTTTCCAGGCGTTGCGAATTGAGGTAAACGGAGAGATGAACGCATTGCGGCAAATGCTATATGCAGCATCGGAACTGTTGCGGCCCAGCGGAAGACTGGCCATACTGACCTATCACTCCCTTGAGGACAGAATGGTCAAAAACATCATACGGACCGGCAACATTGAGGGAAAGAACGAAACCGACATCTTCGGACACAACCATGCCCCCCTGAAAGCCGTCCATCGTGGAGTAATCACCCCAAGTGAAGAAGAACTTACCGCCAACCCGAGAAGCAGGTCGGCAAAATTAAGAATCGCGGAAAAAGCAAATGACTGAAAAGAAGATTGACAACCAGCCTTTGACAGAAGGCCTTGACGCCAACACGGCCCAACCGGCAAACATTGATTCCGCCGAAAACCGTAAGGCCAAAATCATCAGTTCCCTTCTCAATGACGAGGAAGGGGAAACTGAACTGCGGAATTACCGTTGGAAAGACCTGTTAATCATTGACGGACAATGGGTCCGCCGACAGATTGTCCTGATTCTGCTTATTGTCGGAGGTATCATTTTCTACATCACAAACCGCTATCAAGCGCAAAAGGACATCATAGAACTTGTCCAACTGCAAAACGAGTTAAAAGACATGAAGTTCCGTGTGCTGACACGAAGCAGCGAACTCACACTCAAAACAAGACAAAGCAAATTAGAGCACCAGCTCAAAAACTTGGGAGACAGCACCTTGCTGCCAACCAATGAAGCGCCATTCATCATCAAGAAGAACGATTAAAACATGAAGCCCGACAACAACTCTACCGGCAGATACCGGTTTCTCTTCATTATAATATGCCTGGCTGCCTGCTATATTTTAGGGACAGCCTTGCAGACCATGTTGTCGCCACAAAAGGACTATTGGGTATCTGTTGGCAAGCGATTCACAAAGGAGAACTTGCCCATACCAGCCAATAGAGGCAACCTTTTGGCGAGTGACGGGCAATTGTTGGCTGGTTCCATCCCCGAGTTCCGCCTGTACATGGACTACGTTATCATTGATGCTGATAGCGTTGCCCGTGCCAAAGCCCAGCATTGGAGAGACTCGGCTTTCAAACATGACCTTGACAGCATAGCAACTGGACTGGCAAAAATTTTCCCCGACAAAAGCAAAAAATGGTTCAGGGACAAATTGGAAGAGGGCAAAAAGCGGAAAAGCCACGCCTGGCGCATTTACCCAAAAAACGCGACCTACATTCAATTGCAAGAATGTAAGAAGTTGCCGTTACTGCGAGAGACAAGCCTAAAAGGCGGTTTCTACACGGAAGAAATCATCCAACGCAAAAAGCCTTTCGGCTCCTTAGCCTCACGAACCATTGGTGATCTCTGGCGAGATTCCAATGGTGCCAAATGCGGACTGGAGTTAAGTTTCGACAGCATTTTGCGAGGAAAGCCCGGCATTGGCCATAGCACAAAAGTGCGCAACAGAAGAATCCGTTTTATTGACAGAGAGCCTCAAAACGGCCACGACCTGGTGACCACAATTGATGTTAACATTCAAGACGTGGCAGAAAAAGCCATGCGAAAGATGCTGACCAGCCTTGACGGCACAGAAATCGGTATAGCAATGGTTATGGAAGTTGCCACCGGAGACATAAAAGCCATTGTGAACCTAAGCAGATCCAACGACGGTAAATTCTATGAAATGAAGAACAACGCCGTCAGCGACCTCATGGAACCGGGCTCAACCTTCAAGACGGCAAGTATAATGGTTGGACTTGAAGACGGAAAAATAAAAAAGAACGAAACAGTTGATTGTACTGGAGGAACCTACCCCATGCATGGAAGGACCATGAGGGACCACAACTGGCGAAAAGGCGGATATGGCACCTTGACTGTAAGCGAGATTTTGGAGCAAAGTTCCAACATCGGTGTCAGTCGTCTGATTGACAGGGCCTACCACAATTCTCCACAAAAATATGTCGACGGTCTGAAAGACCTTGGCGTTGGAGTTCCATTAGACCTCCCATTTGTAGGAAAAGGAGAGCCCATCATCCCACAGCCAAACAGCAAAAAAAGATATTGGAGCAAAACCGACCTGGCATGGATGAGTATCGGATATGTTACCCAACTTACCCCAATACATACCCTTACTTTCTATAATGGCATTGCCAATAACGGGCGTATGGTAAAACCCCGTTTTGTTAAAGCGGAAAAAGACAATGGTATCATAGTCCGCGAATTCCCGACAGAAGTCATCAGGGAAAAAATGTGCAGCCAGCACACATTGGATGACATCCATGACATTCTGGAGAAAGTCGTAAGCAAAGGTCTGGGTAAAAGAGCTGGAAATGGTGGTAAACTATTCAAAGTGAGCGGAAAAACCGGTACGGCACAGATGGCGCAAGCTGGAGGAAAAGGCTATCATAGCGGAACGCCCAGATATATGGTCAGCTTTTGCGGATATTATCCTTCCGAAGCGCCTAAATACAGTACCATTGTTTGTATTGTCAAAAAAGGCCTGCCTGCATCGGGTGGTCTGCATTGCGGCCCCGTTTTCAGCGAAATATCACAATATGTCATGTCAAAAGGTGTGCTTCGCGACCCGAAAGACGCAGCGGACAGCACCTCTGTATTCACAGCAGACATAGCTCCCGGCAATGAAGAAGGTGCAAGATTGTTGGTAGAACATCTGAATTTAAATGAAAAGAATGCCCTTACAGAGGTATCGGATTCAGTCAAGGCAAACGAAGTTCCTAATGTTATTGGCATGGGAGCAAAAAGCGCCATTCATGCGCTCAGAGCAAAAAAACTTAATGTGAAGGTGAAAGGCACCGGAAAGGTCGTTTCACAAAGTATGGCCGCAGGCAGCACTTTCAAAGCCGGACAAACCATTAGTCTGAAACTCGAATAATCAAAAAGACGTAAGAGTCATATTATATAATATATAAATAAGGTATATATGAACATTGAACAACTGATAACAAAGAGCAAACCGCTATCAATTATAGGGCAAGCCGACATTGAGATTAACGGTCTCGAGATAGATTCCCGAAAAATTCTTCCGGGCAAAGCATTCGTTGCAATCCGAGGAACCCAAACAGACGGCCACAACTTCATTTCCAAAGCCATTGAGTTAGGAGCCACGGCTATTGTCTGTGAACAACTTCCATCTGTTTTGTCAGACAATGTCGTATATATACAATACCAGTCAACTGAAGAAGTTGTTGGACAACTGGCCACAAACTTTTATGGAAACCCCACTTCTAAAATCAAATTAGTTGGCGTAACTGGCACAAATGGAAAAACCACCATTGCCACTCTTCTATATCAGATTTTCAGAAGATTAGGATATAAATGCGGTCTGTGCAGCACCGTATGCAATTACATTGACGGCGCACCGATTCCCACAGAATGTACTACCCCTGACCCCATTACACTGAATGCCCTACTGGGAAGAATGGCCGATGAGGGATGCGAATACGCATTCATCGAAGTCAGCAGCCATAGCGTCTCACAACATCGTATTGGAGGTTTGACTTTTGCTGGTGGTATTTTTACAAATCTGACACAAGACCACTTGGACTACCACCAGACATTCGAGAACTATCGTGACGCCAAAAAAGCATTCTTCGATTCACTGCCGGCAAACGCTTTCGCCATAACCAACACCGATGACAAAAACGGGTTGTTCATGACGCAAAACACAAAGGCTAGAATAAAAACCTATTCGTTGAAAAATGCTTCTGATTACAAGGCAAAAATCCTTGAAGAAAGTTTTGAGGGCATGAGTTTGGAAATTGACGGGCAAGAGGTTTTTGTCCAATTTGTTGGCCGATTCAATGCCAGCAACCTTCTTGCCGCATACGGTGCTTTATGCCAGTTAGGCATAGAACCCCGAGAGGCTTTGATACAGCTCAGTGCCGCAACTCCTGTTAACGGACGTTTTGAAGCGATACGTTCCAAAGAGGGCGTTACGGCCATCGTTGATTACGCACATACCCCTGATGCGTTAGCCAATGTGCTTTCTACAATAAATGAAGTACTGCGGAACCGCGGAAAATGTTGGACAGTATGCGGCGCTGGCGGAAATCGAGATAAAGGGAAACGCCCGTTAATGGCACAAGAAACATACAAGCATAGCGACCATGTCATCATAACAAGCGACAATCCAAGATTTGAAGATCCACAAGATATTATCAATGACATGCTTGAAGGACTTGACAAAGAGCAACGTCGTCATGTGATTTCCATCGTAGACCGAAAAGAAGCCATACGCACTGCCTGCATGATGGCAAAACCCGGCGATGTGATTCTTGTGGCAGGAAAAGGCCACGAAGATTATCAAATCATACAAGGTACAAAATATCATTTTGATGACCACGAAGTTATTTGCGAGGCTTTTAATTTGTAACATTCACCAACATGCTATACTATCTTTTTAGATATCTCGAAGAATTTGGAATTCCCGGAAGCGGAATGTGGCAATACATTTCGTTCCGTTCTTTACTCACGCTCATATTGAGTTTGCTCATATCCATGTGGTTCGGCGAACGATTTATACGCTGGATGAAAGCGCATGGAGGAAACGAAGCCCAGCGCGACGCAAGCATTGATCCTTATGGTGTAGAGAAAAAAGGTGTGCCCACAATGGGAGGAATTATCATTGTGGTAGCAACTGTAGTACCCTGTCTTTTATTAGGGCGACTCCGCAACATCTACATGCTCATCATGCTGGTAACTACACTTTGGCTGGCCTTTATCGGTTTCATGGATGATTACATCAAGATGAAAAAGACCAAAGACGGCCTACGCCCCATATTCAAGCTGGCAGGACAGGCCATTTTAGGCCTCGTGGTCGGACTTACGCTTTGGCTTAGTCCAGATGCGGTTATCCGAGAAAACATCACGACAAAGAAAGTGGCCGGCACAGAAGTTGTCGTTCACAAAAGCGAACCCGTAAAGAGCACCATAACAACAATTCCGTTTGTCAAGAACAACAATCTCAGTTATGCCAACATTATGAGTTTCTGCGGCAAGTACAAGAATGCCGCAGGGTGGATTCTGTTTGTCTTTGTCACTACATTCGTTGTGATGGCGGTGAGCAACGGAAGTAACATGAATGACGGAATGGACGGAATGTGTGCCGGGAACTCTGCAATCATCGCATTAGCCTTAGGAATACTCGCTTATGTAAGTAGCCACATCCAAATGGCCAGCTACCTCAACATCATGTTTATACCCGGTTCAGAAGAGCTTGTAATCTTCTTGTGTGCGTTTGTCGGAGCCCTCATCGGTTTTCTTTGGTACAACGCCTACCCTGCTCAAGTCTTCATGGGCGACACTGGAAGCCTTACCATTGGTGGCATTATCGCCGTTGTGGCAATCATCATACACAAAGAACTGATGCTCCCAATTCTCTGTTTTGTGTTCTTTATTGAAAGTGTCAGCGTTATCCTGCAAACCCAATATGCGAAAATGGGAAACAAACGTGGGCAAAAATGGCGTGTATTCAAACGGGCACCCATTCATGATGCTTTCAGAATAAAACCAGGCCAACTTCCCGCTGACTTCAAAATTCTCATAAATTGGCCACAAGGATGTTGGTTGGAATCAAAGATCACAACACGATTTTGGATAATCACCATCATGCTTGCGGCATTGGCTATTGTAACACTGAAAATAAGATAACAAGATATATGAAGAAGAGAATCGTCGTTTTAGGTGCCGGAGAAAGTGGAGTGGGCGCAGCCATCTTGTCCTTAAAGAAAGGATTTGATGTTTTTGTCAGCGACATGGGCCCCATTAAACCCCGATATAAAGACATGCTTAACCAGCATGGCATTACGTGGGAAGAAAAGCAACACACTCGCGAATACATTCTGAATGCCGATGAAGTGGTAAAAAGTCCGGGTATTCCAGACAAATCCCCCATAATCGTTGAAATAAAAGCGGCAGGAATCCCTATTATCAGCGAAATTGAACTTGCCGGACGATATACGAATGCCAAAATGATTTGTATCACCGGCTCAAACGGAAAGACCACCACAACAAGCCTCATTTACCACATCTTTAAAAATGCTGGTTACAATGTCGGACTTGCCGGAAACATCGGGCATAGTTTGGCACTACAAATAGCAGAGGGTAGAGATTACGACTACTACATCATAGAGCTTAGCAGTTTCCAACTGGATAACATGTATGAGTTCCGGGCAAACATTGCCATTTTGCTTAACATAACGCCCGACCATTTGGACCGTTATGACTATGACATGCAGAACTATACTGATTCCAAAATGCGCATTTTGCAAAACCAGACAGAAGACGACACCCTCGTCTACTGGGCAGATGACCCCATTATCAAGAAGGAATTGGAGAAATATGGTATCAAGGCTCAAAAATGCCCATTCAGCATTTTAGAAAAAAATGGGATGATTGGCTATATTGAGGACAAACAATACGTCATTGAACGCCCCACTCCTTTCAACATGGAACAGGAAGAATTGAGTCTAACCGGCAAACATAACTTATACAATAGCCTTGCTGCCGGCATAGCTGCACATATCAGCGGCATCAAAGACGAATCGTTACGTAAAAGCCTGAGTAGTTTTGAGGGTGTTGAACACCGCTTGGAAAAAGTTGCCCGTGTGGGTGGCGTACAATATATAAATGACTCCAAGGCTACCAATGTAGATGCATGCTGGTATGCTCTTGATAGCATGACTTCTCCAACCATTCTTATTATAGGTGGTCTGGACAAAGGGAACGATTACGATGCAATTATTCCGCTTATAAAAGAAAAATGCGCCGGACTTGTATATTTGGGAGCAGACAATAGCAAACTCCATGCCACATTTGACAAATTAGAAATTCCCGTTGCGGATACACACAGCATGGAAGAGTGTATAGAAGCCTGCCGACAAATGGCAAAGCCTGGATACAATGTATTATTAAGCCCTTGCTGTGCCAGCTTCGACTTATTCAAAAACATGGAAGACCGAGGTGAGCAGTTTAAAGATTTGGTTAGAAAGTTATAAATATTAAGAAAACAGCATAAGAAAACAAATATGACATTCAGCCGACAAACATTTGCCGAAAAAGGAATACTACAAGGCGATACGGTAGTATGGATGATATTCATATTCCTCTGTCTCACTTCCATCATCGAAGTGTACAGTGCTTGTAGCACCATGAGCTATGAATCCGGAAGATATTGGGCACCAGTCGTAGAACACGGAGCCTATGTATTAATGGGTTTTATCTTAACATGGGTCATACACCTCATTCCTTTCAGGCATTTCAAAATCCTTTCTGTCTTAGGACTACATTTCTTTGCATACCCGTTATTGGTCATGGCTCTTTTTACTGCAAAGATCAATGACGCGGGCAGATGGGTTACCATTGGTGGAAAAACCATTCAGCCTTCTGAGTTTGCAAAAATTGCGCTTGTTGGGTTTGTCGCATTTGTTCTTGCCAGTTTCCGCAATGAGAAAGGTGTCAGCGAAAAGGCATTCAGGCTTGTTGCTTTGGAAATACTGGTAACACTCTGTCTCATTGTAACAGAAAACGCATCAACAGCTGGCATTATATTTTTAGTGATGTTAGGCATATTGTTCTATGCACAAGCGCCTAAAAAATATCTAGCTTGGATTGTTGGTGCGATGCTGGCTGGCGGTATTGCTATTGCTACAGCACTGACGCTTATCAACGATGAAGCATTAGCGAAAATGGATGTGTCTGAAAATCCCATACTCCACCGTGTCCCCACTTGGGTAAACCGAGTAAAAGGGTATGAACGTCCAGCAGACCCAAAAGATTACAACATACACGACAATCTTCAGGTTACCCATGCAAAAATTGCAATTGCCACTTGTGGGATAACAGGAAAAGGGCCTGGAAATTCAGTAGAGCGCGACTATCTTCCACAAGCCTATTCCGATTTCATCTATGCCATCATCATTGAGGAAGGTGGTATATTCTTGGGTGTTTTCGTGATGTCATTATACCTGCTACTTATGTGGCGAGCCATGAAAATCGCCAAAAACAGCAAGTCTCTTTTTGCCGCCTATCTGGTCATGGGGCTAGCTTTAATGATGGTTGTACAAGCCATGATTAACATGGCTGTTGCCGTTGGTGCATTTCCAGTAACAGGACAGCCCCTTCCATTGATTAGCCGTGGAGGAACATCGACATTTGTTAATTGTGCATACATCGGAATGATACTTAGCGTCAGCCATTACGGCAAAAAGAAGAAGAAAAGGAAAGACAATCCCGTCATGCCAAATGAAGCTGAACAAACAGAGGCTGTTATTTTAGTAGAAGAAAAACAAAAGTTATAATAGGAATAATCATAATGCAAGAACTGCGAGTCATCATAAGTGGAGGAGGCACGGGAGGTCACATTTTCCCTGCTATCAGCATAGCCAATGCTTTAAAAGAATTGCGCCCTAACACGCAGATTCTTTTTATCGGAGCCAAAGACCGCATGGAAATGCAACGCATTCCGGCTGCCGGTTACGACATTGTCGGCTTACCGATTCGCGGACTTATACGTCCGTTATGGAAACCTGGCAATATCGGCATTTTGTTCGATTTCATCAAAAGTAAACATTTGGCAAAGAAATACATCAAAAAGTTCCGACCAAATGTAGCCGTTGGTGTTGGAGGTTATGCCAGTTCTGCAACATTAAATGCTGCATACGAATTAGGAATTCCTTGTCTAATACAAGAGCAAAACAGCTTTGCTGGGCTTACCAACAAATCATTGGCACAAAAGGCTAAAAAAATATGTGTGGCCTACGAAGGAATGGATCGTTTCTTTCCAAAAGAGAACATCATGCTCACGGGCAATCCAGTGCGTCAGAATTTACTCAATGGGAACCTTATTGTTGAAGAATGCCGTAAAAACTTTGGACTCAGCCCTGAGTTACCAACGCTTTTGATTATTGGCGGAAGCCTGGGAGCGCGCACAATCAATGAGAGCATACTTTCTCATTATGAAGAGATTTCACAGGCTCCTATTCAAGTCATTTGGCAAACCGGTGGTTACTATTACGAACATATAAAAAAGGAAATCAGCAAAAAATCTCCTGCCTCTAACATTGTGGTAAAAGATTTCATTTCCAATATGGATCAAGCATATAAAGCTGCGGATCTTGTCGTCTCCAGAGCCGGAGCAAGTAGTATTAGCGAACTATGCCTTTTGGGCAAACCATCCATATTAGTTCCAAGTCCTAATGTGGCAGAAGACCATCAAACGCATAACGCCATGGCATTGGTCAATCAAAATGCAGCTTTAATGGTACGCGATGTTGAAGCCAACCAAAAACTGGTTGCAATTGCCTTGGAGACTTTGCAGAACAACACATTACTCTGCACGCTTGGACAAAATGCCAGCAAAATGGCATACAAAGATTCGGCATTGACAATCGCAAAAGAAGTGATAAAATTGGCACAAGAGAACAACAAATAAAAAAGGGTAAAGGATGAAGTTAAAAGATATAAAGGCGGTATATTTCGTGGGTATTGGAGGTATTGGCATGAGCGCCATTGCCCGTTATTTCTTGCATAGAGGTGCAACAGTGGGCGGATACGACAAGACCCCAAGCGAACTCACACGGAAATTACAAGAAGAGGGAGCGCTGATTCATTACGAAGAGAACGTATCTCTAATTCCTGAAATCTGCAAGAATGCAGAAAATTGTCTCGTTATTTATACTCCCGCCATTCCTTCTTGTCATCAAGAATTGATATATTTTCAAGAAAATGGCTTTACCATTCAAAAAAGGGCACAGGTATTAGGTACACTTACTCAGTCTCTGCATGGACTTTGTGTTGCCGGCACACACGGAAAAACAACAACAAGCAGCATGGCGGCTCACCTTCTACACCAAAGCCATGTTGACTGTAACGCTTTTTTGGGAGGCATTACCAAAAACTATGGCACCAACTACATCCTCAGCACAAAAAGCCCATATGTCGTTATCGAAGCAGATGAATTTGACCGTTCATATCACTGGCTTTCGCCATATGCTACCGTCATTACATCTACTGATGCAGACCATCTTGACATATATGAATCAGAAGAAGCATACCTGGAAAGTTTCCGCCATTATACAAGCCTTATTCGCCCTGATGGTTTTTTAATCCTTCACACAGGGCTTAAGATGAAGCCTGACACCCAAGAAGGTGTAACCACCTACACTTATGGTCGTGAGGATGGCGATTTCCACGCTGAAAACATTCAAATTGGAAATGGTGAAATCACCTTTGATTTAGTTTCACCTTTGGGTAATATTCCGAATATACGTCTGGGGGTTCCGTTAAGCATCAACATTGAAAATGGAATTGCAGCAATGGCGTTGGCTCAAATTGCCGGAGCCACCACAGAAGAAATCCTGACAGGAATGGCCACTTTTAACGGAGTTGGTCGCAGATTCGATTTCCATGTCAAAACAGACCGTATAGCATACTTAAGCGACTATGCCCATCATCCAGTCGAGATTCGCCAAAGCATACTGAGCATCAAGGAACTTTATAAAGACAAACATATAAAGGCCATTTTCCAGCCTCATCTGTATACACGCACTCGGGATTTCTATCAGGAATTCGCCGACGCGCTTTCACTTCTCGATGATGTTGTAATACTGGACATCTACCCTGCCCGCGAACTTCCCATTCCCGGAGTTAGCAGTGAACTTATATTCAACAATCTGAAGCCTGGCATAAAACGTCAGATGTGCCACAAGGAAGACCTGCCTGCCCTCATTGAGAACAGCACTTTTGACGTGCTTGTCACTCTTGGAGCCGGAGATATTGAAGACTATGCCACACGCATACAGGAAATAGTGAATAAAAAAGTATGAAAACAATCATCAAAATTCTGCTTATAGGTCTTTTCATGGGCTATCTCGTCTTTGCCGTCACCAAACTACATAGTCCGGCAGAAGAACGAGTCTGCTCCGCATTGAACATCAGCATAGACAACAACTCCACATATGATTTTGTGGACAGTGACTATGTGCAATCTGTTTTGAAAAAAGAAAAGATTTCACTTGAAGGAGAAAAGCTGGGCAATATCAATCTTGAAGAGATAGAAAATTGTCTGGAAGATAATCCTTATATTGACAGTGCCGAATGTTATCACTCAGACCGTGGTACACTCTGCATCAATGTCACACCACAAAAGCCTATCCTGATGGTAATGGCTGAAAACGGCGAGCAATACTATCTGGACAAAGAAGGAGCGACCATGCCACTCGACAAATTCAACCTGCAATTGTGTGTGGCTACAGGCAACATCACACCACAGTTTGCCAAACAGCATCTACTTCCCCTTGCCTATTATATTTATGGTAGCCCTTTCTGGAGTGAACAAATTGAACAGATCCACGTCTTTTCTCAAGACAACATAACACTATACCCCAGAGTCGGAAATCACACCATTGTATTAGGAGACTCCAGGAACTTTGAAGACAAGCTCAACCGTATGCTTCTCTTTTATGAGAAAGGACTCCCACAAGTGGGATGGAACCGGTATGAAAGCATAAATTTAGCATATAAAGGACAAATTGTCTGCAAAAAACGCAATAACAAAAACAAATAGATATGGGAGCAGCAAAAGACATTATCGTAGCCGTGGAATTGGGTTCTTCCGCCATCCGGGCTATTGCCGGCAAACGCCAGCCGGACGGGACACTGCAAATTCTGGCAGTATCACAAGAAGAAAACAACAATTGTATCCGCAATGGTATTATAGACAATCTTGACAAGACGTCTTCAGCCATCTCTCGTGTCATAAAACAACTTGACGACAAGTTAAACATTCAAACGAAAAAGATATATATCGGACTTTCGGGACAATCGTTACACACAGTTAAGAATACGGTAATCCGCAGTTTTGAAACAAAGACGCTCATTACCAACAGCATGATTGAGTCGCTGAAAGACATCAATAAAGGCACCATTTATCCTGATGCCAAGATGTTTGAAGCCATACCCCAAGAATACAATGTGGGTTACCGTACCACTTCCGACCCCGTAGGTCTGCAAAGCAATGTGCTTGAAGCATGCTTTGCCAATGTCATCGCACGAACGAGCCTCAGCGAAAATATTGAGCGGTGTGTACAGAATGCATCTTTGGAAGTTGCCGATATTTTCATCTCTCCAATCTGCCTATCCGAAGCATTGCTGCAAAACAACGACAAGCGTTCTGGTTGCGCTTTGGTTGACATCGGTGCAGACACCACCACCATTGTCATCTACACCAACAACATCATGCGCAGTCTTACTGTCATTCCTCTGGGAGGAAGCAATGTGACAAGCGACATCGCCAGTCAGAACATTGAACTCGATGAGGCTGAAGAGCTGAAACTAAAATACGGAAGCGCATTGCACGAAGAAGATGAGAACAAACAAAACAATCCTATTACCATCAGCCATGGCCGTCAGATTGACGAACATCTTCTGCAAGACATCATTGAGGCACGCTACGAAGAGATTCTGCTCAACGCATGGAGTCGCATAAAAGAATATAGCGACAAACTGCTTTCAGGCATCACCTTTACCGGAGGTGCTTCACGTATTGCAAATTTAAAAGAGGCATTTGAAAAACTCACGAACTTCGAACATCAAATTCGCATTGCCAAAGGATTGCCAACCAGCATTTCCATCGCAAATGATGTTCGAATAGATACACAGGACACATTATATACACTTATGGCCTTGGCCATTTGTGGAGAACCCGTATGCGCAGGTGATCCTCCAACAGAACCTGAACCCGTACAGGCTGAGATAGATTTCGCCATCGAGCAAGAAAAGGATAACACAGACATTCAAACGCCTATTGAAGAGCCCGAAGAAACAGAGACACAGGACAAAGAGGAAGAAAAGCAAAAGAAAGAACGCAAGAAGTCAATCTCATTTGCAGAAAAATGCAAGAAGGCTTGGGATAAAATTAATGAAATGCTTTCGGAACCCGAAGATGAATGAGCCTAACGTGCGTACATTATAATATATAATAACACTTTATACGAACCCTTACAAAACAAGATACAATGTCTGACAATCATAATAACTCTGGCGGTCTCTCCTTCAATCTCCCCGAAGCAAGCCCCAGTATAATCAAGGTTATTGGTGTGGGAGGAGGAGGCGGAAATGCCGTAAACCACATGTACCGCGAAGGAATACATGACGTAACCTATGTCATGTGTAACACGGATAAAAAAGCGCTTAGTGACTCACCAGTTCCAACGCATTTACAATTGGGACGCGACGGACTGGGTGCCGGCAACCGGCCAGAGCGCGGCAAACAGGCTGCCTTGGAGAGTCTGGATGAAATTAAAGAAATGCTGAATGATGGAACCCGAATGGTGTTCATCACTGCCGGTATGGGTGGTGGAACCGGAACTGGAGCCGCCCCAATTATTGCACAATGCGCCAAAGATGCCGGAATTCTCACCGTTGGCATCGTGACCATCCCTTTCAAGTTTGAGGGTATGAAAAAAATAAACCAGGCACTTGACGGAGTGGATGAAATCTCCAAACACGTAGATGCCTTGTTGGTGATCAACAACGAGCGCCTACGCGAAATTTACCCAGACCTGACTGTTCTCAATGCTTTCGCCAAAGCAGATGACACTTTAAGTATTGCTGCACGCAGTATTGCAGAGATCATCACCATGCACGGTATAATGAACCTCGACTTCCAGGATGTTACCACTGTACTTAAAGATGGCGGTGTGGCAATCATGAGTACCGGATATGGTGAAGGAGAGAATCGTGTAACAAAAGCTATTGAGCAAGCGCTCAACAGCCCCCTGCTGAACAACCGTGACATTTTCGACAGCAAGAAAGTTCTCATCAACATCAATTTCTGTGGCGACAACGAACAGAATAGCCTCATGATGGAAGAGATGAACGAGGTGAACGATTTCATGAGTCGATTCAGTCAGGACGTAGAAACCAAATGGGGACTCGCTACAGACAGCAGTCTTGGCGGAAAAGTGAAGATTACATTATTGGCCACCGGTTTCAATCTGCTTAATGTTCCTGGCATCGAACAAGTCAAAAAAGAAAAAGACATTATTGACGAAGCCGAAAACGATGACCGTCTGGTACGTGAAGGAGAACGCATTGCACGTTATTATGACGAAATCACACAAGCACCTCGCAAACGCCTGCACAACATTTTCATTTTCACTGATGATGATCTTGACAACGAAGATGTCATTGCCGAAATAGATGTGCGCCCCACATATAAGCGCACTCGAGACGAAGTGAAACGTATCCGCGAAAAAGAGGCTGCGACTACTGCTCCAAGTCCTTTGGAAGATGGAGGTTTCATTATTAACCAACCCTAACTTTAACAGACAAAAAGATTCAGTTTATGCTATTTGAACAGATAAGCGCAGACATTGTGTCTGCAATGAAAGCCAAAGACAAAGTACGTCTGATGGCTCTTAGAAACGTGAAAAAATATTTCATTGAATCAAAAACCGCCCCTGGTGCCAATGATGAGCTCTCTGACGAAGATGCCATGAAAATTCTGGCAAAGCTGGCTAAACAAGGAAAAGATACCGCCTCGGTGTATGAGAGCCAAAACCGTGCGGACCTTGCAGAAGAAGAGATGAAACAAGTGCGAATCATCGAAGAATACTTACCCAAACCCCTTAGTGCGGAAGAACTCCGAACAGCCCTTTCCGCCATCATTCAAGAAGTTGGTGCGACTAGTGCAAAAGATATGGGTCGCGTCATGGGATTAGCCAGTAAACAATTGGCGGGAAAGGCCGAGGGACGTGTCATCAGCGCTACGGTAAAAGAACTCCTCGCTTGATCACCCCAACACCTCACGTAATACCTGGGAAGATTTGGGTTCGGGAAAATCAGGCAAATGTAAACGATAATAACGCATTACTGCATCTATAAATTGCTGACGCTGCATACGGTTAAAGCGAAACAGATGCATGGAATTAAAGTTCATTCGTAACATAACAGGCAATATCGCAGCCTCCTCCGGGACAAGGGAAGCACCTGGTGGGGGCTGCATTTTTGTAAATTTACAAGACTGAAGATCATAGCTGGCACCAGGGAACCAATCTTCTGCATTTGGCCAGAAACCTAAAAATCGTGTCAGTCGCATCAAAAAGACAAGGTGAAAGTTTGCCACAGCCCTTTGACAATTATCCAACCATGCCAGTCCATAACACAAATATTGAAATAAAGGTTCATTTCTCACCTCATTTCTCAACACATAATATAATACCTCTCCAAGAAAAAGAGCTAAAGTTGCTTTCATTGGATCATAGGGTAAGGTCTTGAAGGGTTCAGACACCCTTACCTCCCCAAATTTCTGGAATTTGCTCTTTGGGCGATAATCATATGAGATATCCAAAATATTAAGTGTCCGCAAAAGGGTAGCATACGTTCCAGCACGTCGTTGTTTTGGCATTCTTGCCATAAAAGACATTGCACCTCTATTTTCTGTATAAAGCCACACCACAGCCTTATCTTCACCACACTTTTGCAGATGTAAGACCACAGCTCTTGTCGTTTCCTCCATTTCTTGAATTTTTAATGCTAAGTTATGAAAAAAAGACATTTTAATCATGAAAATTCACAAAAATGACAAAGTTTTATCATTTTTTCTTTAAAATATTTTGTCAGTTTCAGAAATTGCCATACCTTTGCAGCGCAATTAAGGCAAGACACTTAAAAGCAAGGGCTGAAAAAGCCGAAGGTTTGGTCCCTTCGTCTATCGGTTAGGACGAGAGATTTTCATTCTCTAAAGAGGAGTTCGACTCTCCTAGGGACTACAAAATAAATAATATCAGAAATACTAAGATGGCTAACCACAAATCATCAGAAAAGAGAATCCGCCAGGAGCAGAAGAGAAGACTCCACAACAGATATTACGCCAAGACTATGCGTAATGCAGTACGCAAACTGCGTGCCACAAAGGAAAAGGAAGAGGCTTTGCAGTTGTACCCCAGCGTACAGAAGGCTTTGGACAAGTTGGCTAAGACCAATATCATCCACAAGAACAAGGCTGCTAATCTCAAGTCTAAGTTGGCGCTTTACATCAATAAGCTCAGCTAATAAAGACAATATTTACCATAGCGGATACGAATTAAAACGACTACTTTAAAGTAGTCGTTTTTTTATACCCTTTATCTTTCTCCATTTCAGTTTTTTTTTGTAAATTTGTACCCAAATACAAGACACCACTTAAAATGGAAAATCTTCAACAGAACAATTCTGAGTATAGCGCATCCAATATCCAAGTATTGGAAGGTCTTGAAGCCGTGCGCAAGCGTCCCGCCATGTATATTGGCGACATCAGCGAAAAGGGTTTGCACCATCTTGTGTATGAAACCGTAGACAACTCCATTGATGAAGCGCTGGCTGGATATTGCACAGAAATAGAAGTCACAATCAACGAGGACAACAGCATCACCGTACAGGACAACGGTCGAGGCATTCCTGTAGACATGCACGAAAAGGAGCACAAGAGCGCCCTGGAAGTCGTAATGACCGTACTGCATGCCGGCGGAAAATTCGATAAGGGTAGCTACAAGGTGAGCGGCGGTCTCCATGGTGTGGGTGTATCCTGCGTAAACGCGCTCAGCCATAAAATGATTTCCCAAGTCTTCCGTGATGGTAAAATCTACCGACAGGAATACACTTGCGGAAAGCCCGTCACTGGCGTAGAAATCGTAGGCGAGACAGAACGCCGCGGCACCAGACAGCAGTTTTGGCCCGATGGAGACATTTTCACCACCACCATCTACAAATATGACATCCTGGCCAACCGTATGCGCGAACTCGCATACCTCAACGCGGGCATCACAATAACACTTACAGACCTTCGCCCCGACGCAGAAGGCAACACTCGCACCGAGAAGTTCTACAGCCAAGGCGGACTCAAGGATTTTGTACGCTACATTGACAGCAGCCGTACACACCTTTTCAACGATGTTATCTATCTTAACACTGAAAAGCAAGGCACACCCATCGAAGTGGCCATCATGTACAATACAGGCTACAGTGAGAACCTCCACTCATACGTTAACAACATCAACACCATAGAAGGTGGAACCCATCTCCAAGGATTCCGCATGGCACTGACCCGCGTACTCAAAAAGTATGCAGAGGAACAGTTCGCCAAGGAAATGGAAAAATTGGCGAAAAACCACGTTGAGATCAGCGGTGAGGACTTCCGCGAAGGACTTACGGCAGTCATAAGCATCAAGGTTGCCGAGCCACAGTTTGAAGGACAGACCAAAACCAAACTTGGAAACAGCGAAGTGGCAGGAGCGGTACAGCAGGCCGTAGGCGAAGCGCTAACCATGTACCTGGAAGAGCACCCACAAGAAGCCAAACTCATTGTAGACAAGGTTATCTTGGCCGCAACTGCACGCGTAGCCGCACGCAAAGCCCGCGAAAGCGTACAGCGCAAGAGCCCAATGGCCGGAGGCGGTTTGCCCGGCAAATTGGCTGACTGTAGTGATAAAGATGCAGCCAACTGCGAACTCTTCATTGTCGAGGGAGACTCTGCCGGTGGTTCAGCCAAGCAAGGCCGTAGCCGCCAATACCAAGCCATCCTCCCCATTCGCGGTAAGATTTTCAACGTTGAGCGTGTAATGTGGCACAAGGCTTTCGAACACGAAGAAGTAAACAACATTATTCAGGCCCTGGGCGTACGCTTTGGAATGGGAGAAGACAGCAAGGAAGCCAACTATGAGAAATTGCGTTATTACAAAGTAATCATCATGACCGATGCCGACGTCGATGGTTCTCACATCGACACCCTTCTCATGACCCTTTTCTTCCGTTATATGCCCGAACTCATCCAAAATGGCCACCTCTACATTGCCACTCCCCCGCTCTATCGCTGCAAGGCCGGTAAAGTGGAAGAATATTGCTACACCGAATCTGACCGTCTGCGTTTCCTGCAGCAGTACAACAACGGACGTGAGGATGGTGTGACCACACAGCGATACAAAGGTCTTGGTGAAATGAACCCCACCCAGTTGTGGGAAACCACCATGAACCCAGAGACCCGCCTGCTAAAGCAAGTCACAATTGAAGATGCTGCCGGTGCAGACTACGTGTTCTCCATGCTTATGGGTGAAGATGTCGGCCCCCGCCGCGAATTTATTGAAAAGAATGCCACATTCGCCAACATCGACGCATAACAAGCAGATACATACGAAATAAGAAAGAGGGTAAAGATTAAGCTAAAAGCATTTATCTTTACCCTCTTTCCTCGTTCCTAACAAAAAAGCATCAGAGGTTTTCTCTGATGCTTTTTGCTATTTCTTCAAACTCGTCCTTGGTGAGTTCCACGCGTGGGTTGGTGAAGCGCAAATCAGCCTCCGACTGCATGGGAACCAAATGGATGTGGGCATGGGGAACCTCAAGTCCCAACACACACTGACCCACTTTCACACAAGGAATTGCCTTCTTGATGGCGATTGCCACCTTCTTTGCAAAGACTTGCATACCAGCAATTTCCTCGTCCGTCAAGTCAAAGATATAGTCCACCTCGCGCTTGGGAATTACAAGCGTATGACCTTTTGCCAAAGGGCTGATATCAAGGAACGCAAAGTAATTGTCATCCTCTGCCACCTTGTAGCAGGGAATCTCTCCTGCAATGATTCTGCTGAAAATAGTCATGACTTGTTTACTCTTCAAAACAGATGCTGACAACCTCCAGTTCAATCATACCCTGGGGAACCTTGATTGAAGCCACATCGCCCACCTTCTTGCCAAGCAGACCCTGTGCGATGGGAGTTCCCACAGAAATCTTGCCTTCGCGCAGGTTCGCTTCAGACTCACTTACGATGCGGTATTTCATCTTCATGTTATTCTTCACGTTACGCAGTTCCACGGTACACAGAATCTGCACACTGCTGGTATCCATGTGCGTTGTGTCAATAATCTTGGCCTCAAGGATAGTCTGCTTCAGCAAGGCAATCTTTGTTTCCAGCTTACCCTGCCACTCCTTGGCTGCATCGTATTCTGCGTTCTCGCTCAAGTCACCCTTATCGCGGGCTTCAGCTATGGCAGCACTTGCGGCGGGGCGCTCCACGCTTTCCAGATGCTGCAGTTCGGCTACCAGTTTGTCGTAGCCTTTTTGAGACATGTATGCCATAATGTTTTGTTTTATTTTTTGTTTTTACTATTCAATATTGCTTATCTCCAGCTCTTTCAACACACATAAAAAACTAAAGAATCCCAGCTGAAAAGCCGGAACCCTTTTTGCTTTTTTACAATGTTTCTGCTAATTATCGCTGCAAAGTTAGGGATTAAAGTCCGAATCCCCAAACTTTTTAATGATTTTTAATTCACCGCGACTCAAAGCAGCTTCTCAATTGCCTTACTCAAATCTTCTATATTCTCCATGCGCGCCTGCAGGTCACAGTTGCGGTCAATCAGGAAATAGTAGGGCAACGTGTACACTTGATACAAATTGATGAATGCGCTTCCTGCACCTTCTTCACAGAAGACACTCACCCAAGGCAAATGCTCGCATCTCTGGGTCCAGAAGTTGCGGTTGCCATCCAGGCTCACTTGATAGATTTCCAATCCTCTGTCATGATATTTGTTATACAATTCGCGCAACTGCATGGTGCGTTCATGACTGCCTTCCAAAGCAAAGCTTGTGAAGTCCAGCAAAACCACCTTGCCACGCAAATCGCTCAGCGTGCGTTCTTTTCCGTTTATGTCGGGCAGCGTAATGTCAATGATACCCAGTTCGCGCACCTTGCTGTTGTCCAAGTCCAGAACTATTTCCTTGGGTTTTGCCAGATTCCTGCGTCCCTGAGCCACTATGTTCGCCAGATTCTCACTGCGCGGACATCCTGGATACTGTTCGTTCCACGCATTGGCAACAGCCCGTAACCACGTCAGGTCACTTTTATCCTGCATGGGGTCAAAGAGTCTTACCGAACCCAGAATCTGAAAACAGGCGAAATAGCTTGCGGTACTTCCATAGCGGTTGCGAATAAAATTCATCTTCACGTCGCTCTTGTACCTCGCCACCAGCGTATCAATCTTTTCGTCGCGTTCCTGTATGGTAAAGTTGCGGTCTTCCGCCACCTGGCGCACCTGCTTTTCCAGTTCGGCCAGTTTTTGGCTGAGGATTCTGATGGTGTCACAGGTTCCGCTTCCTTCCACCGTATAGCCGAAGGACATATTCCCCAAGTCAGCCTTGACCGTTACGGTTTCCGTGCTGTCTATGGCCAGGTTTATACCTTGCCCCCCGATACGCAGACGATAAAGTTCCGGATTCAAAGGCGCCTCACCGCTCAGCACGAAAGCTCCGTCCTTGCCCAAGCGCACTGAGTCCACCACAACAATACCGTCACCCAATGTAATATGTTCCAGATACAAGGTGGTGTCTGCCGCTCCCGTAATGGACCCGTCCACATGAAAACGGTCCTTCTGTGCGCAACTTGCCAACACTATCGCAACAAACAGATAAAAAAATCTTTTCATTCGTTTCTTTTCGTTAATTTAGGCTTGCAAAGGTACGATATTTCCCCGAAAAACCACCTTATTTAATAAAAAAATACAAAAATACGCCTTTTGAACAGGAATAATGAGACGTATGACGCAAATTCTTGATGTTTTTTTATACCTTTGTGCGATTTTTTGACGCAATATATTTTATATCAACAAGATGAACGTAATTACAAAGACTGTCGAGCTGCCTGATGGAAGAACCATCAGCATCGAGACCGGAAAGTTGGCCAAGCAGGCTGATGGCTCTGTAATGCTTCGTATGAACAATACGATGCTGCTTGCCACAGTATGTGCTGCCAAGGATGCCGTACCTGGAACAGATTTTATGCCCCTGCAAGTAGAGTACCGCGAGAAATATGCCGCTGCCGGCCGTTTCCCCGGAGGATTCACAAAGCGTGAGGGCAAGGCTGGTGATAATGAGATTCTGACCTGCCGACTCGTGGACCGCGCATTGCGCCCCCTTTTCCCCAGCGATTATCATGCTGAGGTGTATGTAAATGTTATTCTTTTCTCTGCCGATGGTGTGGACATGCCCGACGCTCTGGCAGGTTTTGCTGCTTCTGCCGCCCTGTCTGTCAGCGACATTCCTTTCGACGGACCCATTTCAGAGGTTCGTGTGGCTCGTATTGACGGTCAGTACGTAATCAACCCCACCTTCGAACAGCTTGAAAAAGCCGATATGGACCTGATGGTGGGCGCCACCGAAGAGAACATCATGATGGTGGAAGGCGAAATGAAGGAAGTGAGCGAGCAGGATTTGCTGGAAGCCCTCAAGGTTGCTCACGAAGCCATCAAGCCCATGTGCCGTCTGCAGAAAGAGCTTGCCAAGGAACTGGGCAAGGATGTAAAGCGCGAATACTGCCATGAGGTAAACGATGAGGAACTGCGCCAGCAGACCCACGACGAATGCTACCAGGCAGCTTACGATGTAACCAAGCAGGCTTTGGAAAAGCACGCCCGTGCCGAAGCGTTCGAGAAGATTCGCGAAGACTTCAAGGTACGTTATGCCGAAGCACATACCGACCTCACCCCCGAAGAACTGGAAGAGAAGAACGGCCTGATCGACCGCTACTACCACGATGTGGAAAAGGACGCCATGCGCCGTTGCATCCTGGACGAAGGTATTCGCCTGGACGGCCGCAAGACCACAGACATCCGCCCCATCTGGTGCGAGGTTGATCCCCTGCCCGGACCTCACGGTTCAGCCATCTTCACCCGTGGTGAGACCCAGTCTTTGAGCACCACCACCCTGGGCACAAAGATGGACGAGAAGATGGTAGACGATGTGCTGGACAAGAGCTACATGCGCTTCCTCCTCCACTATAACTTCCCTCCCTTCTCAACCGGTGAAGCCAAAGCACAGCGTGGTGTAGGCCGCCGCGAAATCGGCCACGGCCATTTGGCATGGCGCGGTCTGAAGGGACAGATTCCTGCCGACTACCCCTACACCGTACGTGTAGTATCAGATATTCTGGAAAGTAACGGTTCCAGCTCAATGGCCACCGTTTGTGCGGGCTGCCTCAGCCTGATGGATGCCGGCGTGCCCATGACAAGCCCTGTGAGCGGTATCGCTATGGGTCTCATCAAGAACCCAGGAGAAGACAAGTATGCTGTATTGAGCGATATTCTGGGCGATGAGGACCACCTGGGCGACATGGACTTCAAGACCACCGGTACACCCAACGGACTTACCGCCACCCAGATGGACATCAAGTGCGACGGACTCAGCTTCGAGATTCTGGAAAAGGCTCTTATGCAGGCCAAGGCTGGCCGCGAGCACATCCTGGGCGAAATGATGAAGACCCTGAATGCTCCCCGTCCCGAACTCAAGCCCCACGTTCCCCGTATTGAGCAGATCATCATTCCCAAGGAATTCATCGGCGCTGTCATCGGCCCCGGCGGAAAGATTATCCAGGGTATGCAGGAAGAGACTGGTGCCACCATTGCCATCGAGGAAGTTGACGGCGTAGGCAAGGTACAGGTTTCTGGCCCCAACAAGGACGTCATCGATGCTGCCATGAGCAAGATTCGTGCCATCGTTGCTGTACCCGAGGTGGGTCAGGTATACGAAGGAACTGTACGCTCCATCATGCCTTACGGCTGCTTCGTGGAGTTCATGCCCGGAAAGGACGGCTTGCTCCACATCAGCGAAATCGACTGGAAGCGTCTGGAGACCGTTGAAGAAGCCGGCATCAAGGAAGATGACAAGCTGCAGGTTAAGCTGCTTGACATTGACCCCAAGACTGGTAAGTTCAAGCTTTCTCGCCGAGTACTGCTGGAGAAGCCCGAGGGATATGTAGAACGTGAACGCCGTCCCCGCCCCGAACGCGGAGAGCGTCGCGAGCGTCGTCTCCGTCCCGACCAGAACAAGGCCGAAGAGTAAAAAGTCTTATATTATATAAATAAGGTATAACCCCGGATGCCTTCCGCATTCGGGGTTTTCTTTTAAATCCCCGGATATTCTGAATACCATCAGACACGCATTTCACTTTCTGCAACGATTCTTCATGTTGGCAGGCGTATATATTATCGGCGAAAGTCTTTTTGCCAACACATTTCCAATGTTCCAGAAATCGCTAATTCCTGCCTGTATTTTCGGCTTGGCTGTTTCATTAGCTGTAACCGTGGCGGAATGTTTTAAGAACAAGGGAGCTGGAGAATAATCAGAGAAGTTGACACGCCCTAATGTAATAGGCTGGTTTCCAATATAGAATTCAGCCTATTTCTTATATATACCCGAAAGTTTCCTCTTCATATTTTGTAACAAAAACAAAACTAATCTTAAAAGGAGTTAAATCCATTATTTGTAATTAAACCAATTTTTCTTTCTTGCGTCTATACAAATGAAGGCGCCCAAAAAGCACAATACAAAAGAAAGAATGAATAAATAGTAAAATCAATAATAACCCTTTAAAAGAATAAGAATATGAAGAAGATTATGATGACCCTGATAGCAGTAACCGTTAGTTTCTCTACTCTTTCTGCAGACAACGACCGCCCCGTACAAACCAGCCAACTGCCCCAACTGGCACAGACATTCCTGAACAAGCACTTCAAGGACAGCAAAATTGCCATGGTAACTTCAGAGCGCGACTGGCTCATTATGGACCAGGAATACAACGTAGTTTTTGCCAACGGTGACAAGATTGAGTTTGACAGCAAGGGCAACTGGGAAAACATCGAGTGCAGACATGCCAGCGTACCTCAGCACATCGTTCCCACCGCCATAACACAACACATCAGCCAGGCTTTCCCTGGAACAAGCATAAAGGAGATTGACCACGACAGAAGAGGTTACGATGTAGAACTCAGCAACGGAGTAGAAGTCAAGTTCGACAACAACTTCAAGGCTTACAAAATAGACGATTAACCCACCAATTGAGAACAACCCATAAATGATGAAAAAATGGTCTGTCATTGATTTGGCAGGCCATTTCTTATTGTCCACAGTCAGTCTACCCATGAAAAATACCATCCACAAACAAATTTACTGGCTTTGCGTGCATCAGTTTACAGAAAAAATCATAAATTTGCATTGTCTTCAATGCCCCAAAAGGCTGCGAGGGCAGACATTTTGGTAAAGGCGTATTCACGCGCTTTGGCTTTGACGGTCTGAAGTCCTGAGAAAATTTCATCAATGTTAAAAGCAAAGCAACGGAAGACGCGCGTTTAGGTATGTTTATATCTGCCCCATACCACAGATGTGCCGCTGGCATTCCATGCCTGCCCACATAAGTGTATATTGGGACTGTTTATCCATATCGGCGTGGAGTCTGAAGTTGTTCGTTTCAACATTGATTGGCAATTCTCAGGCGCCAAAGACCGTGAAGCGAGCGATGAAAGGGCTTCACGTTTTTAACAATGGTCTATACTTTGAAAAAGTAAAATTAACAAATACGGTGTGGAGTCCCACCAAATTAAAAAAAAATATTATTATGGAAACAAAATTTATTGTGAAAGAAAGCGAGTGTTGGAAAGCCGGTAAGAAAGACTTGAAAGGCCGTTGGCTTGAAGCTGCTTTACTGACATTTGTCTTAATGCTGATTACCATTTTAGTCTCTGGCATTGTAGGCGGCGGACTTGATCTCATTTATAAGGGATTAAGAACCTTTTCATCATTGCTCCTGCTGCCTTTGTCTTGGGGTTGGTCCATGACCTTCCTTGAGTGTCATCGCGGCGAAAACGACCCGTTCAACGACCCGTTTAACATAAAGAACTTGTTCGTGGGATACAACAAAGATTTCTCACGCATCTTCACCACCCTATTCCTTCAAACACTTTACACCATACTGTGGACGCTTCTGCTCATTGTGCCCGGAATCATCAAAAGTCTCTCTTATGCACTTACACCTTACATACTGAAGGACTATCCCGAACTCAAAAACAACCAGCCAATAGAACTGAGCATGGCCATGATGCAGGGATACAAGCTGGAATTGTTCATCTTGCAGCTCAAGTACTTCGGTCTATGCCTATTGGGCATCCTCACACTGGGTATCGCCTACTTCTGGATTGCTCCTTTCTACAGCGCAGCCATGGTCAATTTCTATGAAGAGGTGAAGAAGGCATACAACGAAAGAAGCGGAAACACATTTTAAGAAAAATCTTTACATAAAAATGGCATAAAAATAACACTTAAGTGTTTCTTCCGTAACAGTTAAGTGTTTTTCCAAAAAGACTTAAGTGAAACTCCAGAAACACTTAAGTCTTTTTTTCGTGTGTTTTAGGAGGTAATTCTTCAGATTCGCATCCGCCTGACTATAAGAAGGTTGCATTGTCCTCTATTTTACTTCATCACTCTAAAATCCGATTTTCTTGTTTTTTGACAAAAAGAAGATGATGGCACACAGATAACACAGATACGACAGATGATCGCAGATTTATTCCTTTGACAGAAGAACATAAGAACATGTTTTTCGTTTTCGGGTCACAGACCCTTATACTCAGAAACAGCGAATAACATATTCGCCGTAACAGAGTAGTGACGGGGGTAGGGACGTCTGCGTGCAGCATCCGGAAAGCACATTGGGTTATAATCGCACGCTCACGAATCTCACAAAATTATATTATAGCTCTAAACCTTTGGCGAGATTGGCGTGAGTAAAAAACTTCGGACGCTGCACGCAGACGTCCCTACCCCCTCATCACTCACTGCTCATCACTCACTACTCATCCGCGTGCCATTAAAAAATGAAAGGCGCTTTCTTCGCAAAGTAAAGGCGATTCATTGCGGGATGAAAGGCGATTCGTTGGCAAAGTAAAGGCGATGCATTGTATCGGTTAAGACAATGCATTGCGTGAGCCATATCAAAGCATTGACTTGCTCCGGTCAATGCTTTGTCTTTTTGGAGAAGAAATAGTGGCTTTTCAGAGCAGATATACTGCAAGTGCAAACGAAGATATACTGCATCGGCCGTAGAAGTATATCTTAATCGCGCAATGCAGTACTACTGTTATTCCACGCTTAAAAAAAAGTATGCTTTTATGCTTGTGTATGAAAAAAATAACGTATATTTACACCCATAATCGTTATAAATACCTATAAACAAACAAGAAATGATAAAAAAAGCATCCCTGGCACTGTGTGCCTTATGTATGTCATGGACCAGCACATCGGCCATTGACAATGCCGTAGACTACGTGAATACGCTGGTCGGAACGCACTCTTCTTTTGCACTCTCCACCGGTAACACTTATCCGGCAATTGCCACCCCTTGGGGTATGAACTTCTGGACTCCGCAAACCGGAAAGATGGGTGACGGATGGGCATACACCTACGATGCCGAGAAAATCCGCGGCTTCAAGCAGACCCACCAGCCCAGCCCCTGGATCAACGATTACGGAACATTCGCCATTATGCCCGTTTGCGGCGAACCCGTCTTTGACCAGGACAAGCGTGCCAGCTGGTTCTCGCACAAGGCAGAGACCGCCACTCCCTATTATTATAAGGTATATCTGGCCGACCACGATGTGACCACGGAAATCACCCCCACAAGCCGTGCGGCCGTGTTCCGCTTCACCTTCCCCGAGAGCGAGGGAAGCTACATCGTTGTGGATGCCTATGACCGCGGTTCTTACGTGAAAATCATTCCCGAAGAGCAGAAAATCATCGGCTATACCACCCGTAACAGCGGTGGTGTGCCCCGGAATTTCCGCAATTATTTTGTGCTGAAGTTTGACAAGCCCTTTACCTATACGGCTTCTGTGACCGAAGGCAACATCAGCACCGGTTCGTTGGAGTCGGAGAGCAAGCACTCCGGTGGTATCATCGGTTTCAGCACCAAGCGCGGCGAGCAGGTGAACGTGCGTGTGGCTTCTTCCTTCATCAGCCACGAACAGGCCGAACTGAACCTGCGCGAAGTGGGCAAGGACTCCTTTGAAAAGGTGGCACAGAAGGCCCGCGACGAATGGAACGAGGTGTTGGGACGCTTTGACGTACAGGACATGAGCGATCAGGACCGCGTACGTACATTCTACAGCTGTCTGTACCGTTCGGTTCTCTTCCCCCGCAGCTTCTACGAGATTGACGCCAACGGCAAGCCCGTACACTATAGCCCCTGCAACGGACAGGTGCTGCCCGGATACTTCTTTACCGACACCGGTTTCTGGGATACTTTCCGTTGCCTGTTCCCCTTGGTGAACCTGGTTTATCCCAGCATGGCACAGAAGATGCAGGAAGGTTGGGCCAACTGGTACAAGGAGAGCGGCTTCCTGCCCGAATGGAGTTCGCCCGGCCACCGCGACTGTATGGTGGGCAACAACTCGGCCAGTGTGGTGGCTGACGCTTATCTGAAGGGTATCCGCGGATATGACATCGAATCGCTGTGGCAAGCCGTTATCCACGGTGCCAATGCCGATATGCCCCGCACGTCAAGCGGTCGCGACCAGTGGGAAGCCTACAACCGTCTGGGCTACGTGCCTTACGACAAGATTCGCGAGAGTGCAGCCCGCACCCTGGAGTATGCGTTCAACGACTGGAGCATCTACAAGCTGGGTAAAGCGCTGGGCAAGCCCGAATCAGAGATTAAGGTGTATGGCGAACGTGCCATGAACTACAAGAATCTGTACGACCCCGAGCACAAACTGATGCGCGGAAAGTTGGAGAACGGACAGTGGGTTCCCAATTTCAACCCCTTCAAGTGGGGCGACGCCTTTACCGAGGGCAACAGCCTGCACTATACATGGAGCGTCTTCCACGATCCCCAGGGACTTATCGATCTGATGGGCGGAAACAAGGAATTCAATGCCATGCTGGATACCGTATTCATCCTTCCTCCCATCTTTGATGACAGCTATTACGGCGGTGTTATCCACGAAATCCGCGAGATGCAGATCATGAACATGGGTAACTATGCCCACGGCAACCAGCCCATCCAGCACATGATCTATCTGTATAACTACAGCGGCGAACCCTGGAAGGCACAGCACTGGCTGCGCGAAACCATGAACCGCATGTACAACCCCAACCCCGACGGATACTGCGGCGACGAGGACAACGGACAGACCAGCGCATGGTATGTGTTCACCGCACTGGGATTCTATCCCGTATGCCCCGGAGCGGACGAGTACGTAATGGGCGCCCCCTATTTCCAGAAGATGACCCTGACGCTTGAAAACGGCAAGAAGGTGGTGATCAACGCTCCCGAGAACAGCGACAAGAACCGCTATGTGAAGCAGCTGAAGATGGGCGGAAAGACTTATGACAAGAACTACATCAAGCACGCCGACCTGCTGAAGGGCGCAACCCTGGACTATGTGATGGACGACAAGCCCAACACCAAGCGCGGAACTTCGGCCGACGCTGCCCCCTATTCATTCTCAAAGGAACTGAATGCAAAGTAAGCGAACATGCGTAACGTCTTATTGCTTTTGACCCTTATACTTTGTGCCGGACATTCTCCGGCACAAAGCGTTTCTATATCCCGGGCAGACGACTGGGCGGCCTATGACGCCTTCAACCGCGTGTTCCTGGATTCGGCCAAGTATATCTACAAGGACAACGTGCAGCGCCGCAATGCCGTGGACCGATGGAACGGTGCGGCCGCCATCTGGTGCCAGGCACATTTCTACGAGATGGCGCTTGCCGCCTGTCAGCGTGCCAAGACCGAGGGCGACGCCGATCGATACGGCCAGGCCTGCCGCCATGCGATGAGGCTGATGCAGGGCAACATCGGCCAGTATGCAGGATTCGACTTTGACGACTGCAATATCAATACCGGATGGTTTGTCTACGACGACATCATGTGGTGGACCATTGCTCTGGCCCGTATGCATGCCTTCCTGGGCGACGAGCAGTCCCTGGTCTTGGCCGAGAAAAGCTTTTGCCGCACCTATTACGGTTCCAAGCGCGTGGGCGATGACGGCAGTTATGCCGACCCCAAACGCGGACTGGGCGGCGGTATGTTCTGGGAATGGCAACCCATAGACAAACCCAAGCCGCACCGTCCCGGCGATTTCCGCTCGGCCTGCATTAACTTCCCCACGGTGGTGGCCGCCTGTCTGCTGAGTCAGCTGGTACCCGAAGACCGTCAGGTCCCTGCCGAAGAGACGCACCCCTCGGAGCAGACACGAGCGTTCTATCTGCAAACGGCAAAGGAGGTGTACCGCTGGGCACACGAAACCCTGGTGCAGGACGGCCGTGTGGCCGACGGTATCCACGGCGGCGGTCCCGAGTTCAACGATCATCTCTACAACCAGGCCACCTACATAGGCGCCTCGTGCCTGCTCTACAAACTGACGGGCGAGCGCGACTATCTGCGCAATGCCGTCCTGGGTGCAAACTATGTTTTCGAGCGCATGTGCTGCGACGGCATACTGCCCTTGGAAACGGGTCCCGAACAGGGCGTCTATTGTGCCATCTTTGCCCAATACATGCGTATGCTGGTCTATGACTGCCAGCAGAAGCAATACCTTTCCTACATCCGCAGCAACATAGCCCAGGGTTGGAAGAACCGGGACCGCAAGACGTCCGTTTCCGACGGCCGCTTCTCCGTTCCGTCCGTGGTGGAGGACAAGACCGAGGTCTATCCCGCCAGCGGACTGCCGGCCCTGATGCTGATGTTCCCGGCAGAATAAATGCTTTTGGCAAAAAAAACAGCGCTGCATCTTGCCTCCAAAATTAGTTTCGGCATAGGTGCAGCGCTGTATCTTATGTGTCGGGACTATCTTACTTCAGCGTCCAGTAGTTATAAACCTTCAGGTTCGTAACCTTGCTCTTGAAGTTTCCGGCTTTCTGCAATGGGAAGACAAGGGTTCTCTGTAGGAACATCTTGGCACCATCGGTATCATACATGATGGGTTCGGCCGAATTCTCTGCGTTGTACATCACATGTACCTGGTTTTGGGGCTTGACAACGTAGATTGTCTTTACGTCCAGCGTTTCGCGGTGCTTTCCGTTGATGTAAAGGGCGGTCTTCTTGTTGTTGCCTTGAATGGCAATGTCCACCTTCTGGCCCACGGGGATGCGGTAGTTGAACTGGGCCAGGAAGCCGTCGCGCCAGAAGCCCAGGCGTCCGGTTTTGGGGTCGGCAATGTAGACAGTGGCGTTCTTCGACTTGAACAGCTCCGTTCCGTTGGCCTCTTCGGCTCCCTCCACGGTGAAGTTGACCGAATAGTCGTAGCCGATTTCCATGATGGGCAGCTCTTCGCCGGCCTTCACCTCGGCATCTTCCAGGACGAGTTTCTGCTCTGTACCATACAGGGCCAGTTCGTTCACGCCGGGGGCTTCGGACAGTTCAAGGCGCTTTTTGTTAAAGTCGGCATAAGGTAGAGTGGTTTCTTTTGCCGTCCAGCACTTCACGGCCAGAGTCTGCAGGGCGGGGAATACGCGGTGGTGTATGTCCTTTGTGGAAATGCCGTTCACGTGGTCGTTCCACACGGCAAACATACCGCCCAGAATGGCGGGGTCCTTCTCCTCGAATTTCTGGTTGCCGATGATGGCCGGTGTCCAGTTGTTGTACAGGTTGTTGCAGTTCAGGTAGTCATAGTAATATCCCGATGCCGGAACGATGTAGACCAGTCCGTCGGGGATGCTTACCAGCTTGTATCCCTGCTTCTTCATTTCTGTGGGGTCGGCATATCCGTTGTACCAGCAGTTCATGATAACGTTCTCTGCCTTTACGGGGGTGTCGCCCTTGGCATGGGTCAGTGCGCCCCATACCATGGCCTGCTTGCCAAAGCTTTCCACGTACTTGATGTAGTGGTCGGTAAAGGCGCGGAATGCCTCAACCACTTCCTTCTTGGCGTTGGAGTACTCGTCCGTTCCGATGTGGACACGCGGACCGCGGAACACCGGGTTCTCTCCTTCGATGTACTCCTTGAACAGTCCGTCCATAAACTTGTAGGTTTCGGGGTTGAACAGGTCCAGGTGGTCCATTCCGTATTCCTTCGATGCAATTTCGGGCTTGTAGTGTGTGAAGGCCAGTGAGTGGGCGGGCGCGTCAATCTCAGGAATCACCTCCACATAGTTCTGCTCTGCCAGAATCTGCATGTCAATGAACTCCTGCTTGGTGTACGAACCGTCCTTGGCGGTCAGGCCGGGATAGGTTTCGCTCTCCAGACGGAAGGCCGACTGCGTCTTGGCCCAGTCGTCGCCGAAGTACTGACGGAATCCGTTGTCGTTCAGGTGCACCTGCAGGGTGTTCATCTTGTAGTAGGCCATAATCTTCACCAGGTTGCGCAGGTAATCCATGGGGATGTACTTGCGGGCCACGTCAATCATGAATCCGCGCATGGCATAGTTGGGCACATCGGTGGTCTTTCCCTTGGGCAACTGGCAGGTCTCGTTCTGTTCGGACAGCTGCAGTACGGTACGGGTGGCCCAGAATGCACCTTGCAGGGTGGCGGCGCTCATTACGGCCTTCTCGCCAATCTCCAGGTTATAGCCTTCTGCCCCCAGGGCGGTCTGCTTCTTGTTCACTTCCAGCACAAAGTCGCCGGCCTTTCCACCGCCCTTCACAACGGAAAGTTCCTTTCCCGTAAGCAGTTTGTAGTCGGCTGCAAATTCCTGCGCAATGCGCATGAGCTCCTTGTTTCCGCCCTTCACGGCCACGCGACCCGAGGGGACGAACATTCCCTCTGCACCGGTCCACGATGTCAGTTCGGGAATGACAAAGGGCTTGGGGTTGATTTCTGCACGCAGCGAAAAGGCATTCAGCACTAAAGCTCCCGCCAATGCGGCGCACCACTTGGTTAAATGTTGTAGTTTCATAGGTTTTATAGAATTGAAGTTGATGAAATAGTACTATTTTGTACAAAGATACAACAAAGAAATGGAAATGAGGGCAAGAAAACGCAAGAGAATCTGAAAAGAGAAGGTCTTCCGGCCATTGCGCTCAATGAAGCTGTAGGTTGGAAAGCTGTTCACGCCCAGGAAAGATTCTCAAACAAACTCGAAATAAAATCAAAACAGATTCTGAAACGGCCAACAGTGCATGGAAATCAGTATTATTGTGGGGACATCTGTAAATTCGGCGGAACGTCATAAAAAATCTTTACAGCGTAGTTTTTCGTAAAAATCCAGTTGATGGGCGGAAAATGCCCAGTTGGGAAAATATTTTTTCTCAGTTGGAAAAAAATATTTTCTCAGTTGGATAATTATTTTTTTCCAGTTGGGCAATTCTGAATGCCCTTTTTGGTGTGTTTTTGTACGTTTTTACCCTTGTTTTTGTTGATTTTGAAAGTGAGGCAAAAATATGCAGATTTGAAAAATATTTACAATTGGCAAAGTTCTGTGGTGTACACAATTATAGAGACGTGCAAAGTAAGCATGCTGTTAAAACAAGAGAAGCATGCTGTTTGGCACATTTCAGCATGCTTCTCTAAACAATGTTCCTCTTTTTTCTACCAATTTATAGTGTCAGGAAACAGACCACTACAAACGAGGGGTTTACCAGATATTTTCCGGTTTTTCGGGGTTGTCGAAGATTTCCTTTGACACAAATTCCATGTAGTCCATATAAAGCTCCTTACGGTCGCTGTCCAGTACGGATTTGAAACGGATGTAATATGTCTTGTCGGGATCCATCATCTGGCGTGTAACGATGCGGCGTGAACAGTTTTCCTTTTCGCGCTCGGTACGGGGAGCCACTTCATCGTTTACGCTCTTTATACCCTTCATGATCATATTGTTACGCATACGTTTGTCCACCTCGGCGTTGTAGCTGTCATCTTCCGTATCGCGTTCCCAACCGGTTGAAATGTGGTTCACCGGAATGGTAAGGTCTACGGGAATACCGGTTACAGGCAGGTTGTTGGGGTCTGAACCGAAATACATCTGACAGGTTCCGCGCACGCTGTTGGCAAGAATCTTGTAACGCAGCTCATAGATTCCCTTGCGTGGAACGGGAGGAAGTTTCATTGTAACGTCATAGCGTCCCAGAGCTTTAATTTCATCACAAGAATAATTACACCAGTTGTATCCCCAACCATTGAAGTAGACATACATACAGTCATCATTCAGCGTCATGTTGTCAAAGTACTGATACACGCTGCTTGGCGGAATGTAGATGTGCATGTGCTTGTCTTCCTTAGACTCCTTGCGGCGCAGTTCGTTGGTCATGGCCTCGGGGAAGATGGCGAAACCGTCAAAACGGATATGGTCTTTCATCAGATGGTTGCGCACATCATCGTTGTACGACAAAGGTTTGTCAATGGGATAGATACAGGCGTTCACAATTCCCTGCACATTGGTCAGTTCGCCGTCACGTACAACGTAACAACCTGCCTTGTCCGCATCGCATCCAATCTCCAGGCCTGTTCCTCTACGTCCGTCATCCAAGATGGGGAAACGGTTCAGGTAGACACCGTTTGACGCTCCGCTTTCGTACAGTTTCAAGAGACGTCGCTTACCCATTGTGGTATAGTATTCCACAACGGGAATGGTATATTTGGTTGGGTTATAGGGTGAATAGCCGTATTCGTTGGCGTGTATGAGCAGACGGTTCGCAGGAATGCGCATGGGCAGGATGTGATAGGTTACCCACTGGTAAAGCAGATGCTGGGGCGAATCGTAGCTTACACCGGAAGTCTTGAACACATCATCTTCCGAATACTGACGGTTCTTCAGAATCCACTGCGTAAGTTCTTCCAACAGATTGGGGCTGTGGGGATCCAGTCCCTGCGCGCGCCAATAGTCGTCCGTCTCTGCAAAGATGGTGAAACCAATCAGTCGGTGAGGAGGCGCGTAGGCATCAGTTCCCTTGTTTACACGAGGGTCCACAAAACCCAATGAAAGGAAGTCCTTCAAGTCTGGAATCTGACCAGTCTGGTACTTCTCTTCGTACACTTCATCACGAACCACAGAAAGCGTATCCATCAGACCGGCTGCCTGGATTGCTCGGGAAATGACCAGCAGTCCTTCTTCACCATTGTCAAGAATGCGTTGTATGAATTTGGATGCCGTTATGGGATTGGGTGCGACAACCTTGCTCAAGCGGTGAATCACACCGTTGGTCACGAGGATGTCTCTGTTTTTAATATCCACAGCGCAGTCTGTATTGATGCTGACACTGTCAGGATTCGTTTCAGACCAATATACCGTATACTTGTTCTCGGCCATATTCGCGATTGGGAACTCGGCATTGTTCTGAAGAGGAAATTCTGAAATCTCAAAGCGCTGGGAAGCCAGGTCGCCTCCGTCAATGATACTGTTATGTACAATCACCCTGCGGATGGAGTCAAGTTTGGTGCTGTCTGTAAAACTTTCCCAAGTGGGTTCGTCAATAAGTCCCTCTTCCACCACAGTCTGCAGATACTCACGGATAGTCTCGTTGGTATAGGCAAAACAGGTATAGTTACCACGCGCCGCCATCAGCTGATAGACGCTTGACTCACTACGCGGGCTCACCGGCACCTGTTTAAGCAACTCCACATACTCGCTGTATTCATCGAAATGTTCCAGATAGCTGACTACCGTATTGTCCGTAAAGACATAACGCGCAGAGGTGTCGATGGTTTCCTTGCAGGCTGAGAGCAGAAGCAGAGCACCTGTTATTGAAAGCAGAAACTTTTTCATAAGAATATAAATGAAAATTAGGAATTCCGGACAGACCCGGCAAACCCCGTAAGAGGCTTTTGCCCAAGGTCTGTCCAGAATTTTAGAGATGTATAGCGAATATTACTTCACCAACACTTTCTTTCCATTGATGATGTAGAGACCCTTAGTGGGCTTGCTTACACGCTGTCCGGAAAGGTTGAAGATACCGTTAGCAACGCCAGTTGCAGTGCTTTCGCCAGCAACGATGCCTTCGATGCCGACAGTACCGCCGTTTGCTTCCATTTCTGCGTAGGTGATAACACGGATGTGGCGTACGTCCATAGAGAATGCACCGCCGTTTGTTACATCCCAACGCAACCAGTGGTCGGTACCATTACCCCACTTCCATTCAGAACGAGCCTGACGGAGGTCGATGTAGTAGGGAGTCCATTCGCCGGCTGCAGCCATTGTGCCATAAGCGTTGTAGTGCTGGCTGCTCAGACTGGGAGTACCGAAGTATACTTTACCGTCGGTAACCTCACGATCCAACTTGTATTCGAATGCGAGAACATACTCTTCGTTTCCGAGAGCCTCAATCAGACCCATAAGTCCGAAGTAGCTTTCTTCACCGGTTCCTTCTACGTGGTATGTGAAGGCTGCGGTTTCTGTAACAGTGATGTTGTTGCCGTATTCTTCCTTGGGATACAGGTATGCAGGATACTTGGTCTTCAACTCTTCAATCTTGGCAATAGCATCTTCAATGCTGTAGAGACCCTCCATGAAACCAATCCAGATATCCTCATGGAAAGTAAGGTATTCATCCTTTTCTTCGGGAGTCATGGCCATGTTGGTAGACCAGATTTCGTAATACTTCTCAGCAATGTTTACAAGGTCAAGGTAAGTTCTCTTGGCATCGTAGATTTCAACGAAGATTTCAGAGAACTTCTCAATCAGAGCCTTCTTTGATGCACCGTCAGTTGCAGTGGCCATAGCCTCGATGGTTGCGGTCAACTCTGCACGGAGGTCGTTACCGAAGTTGGGATACTTCATGTAGTCAACGATGTCGGGGTTGTAGGCCAACAGAGTCTTGGCGCGAGCGCTCTGGCTTTCCAATACGTTGTCCATAGAAGCAGTTGCCTCTTCAACAGTACCTGCGTAAGTCAACTTCACGTTACCGAAACCGGTCCAGTCACCGGCAACACCTGTACCGAGATCCTTGATACCGAATGTCAAGGTACCATCCTCAACAACGGCAAGCACCTTGTTGATGTGACGGCCAGCCTCGATGGCTACACAAGTACTCTGGATACCGTGAAGAACGTAACCGATGGTGTCGCCCAATTCGTCAGTAACTGCGATGTCAACAACATCACCGCTCAAGTGGCAGTTTACACCGTCTTCAGCCTCGTCAACAGAAACCATGCCTTCATATACTGACATCACATAGTTGTTGATGCCGTTGGCATAGATCATAGAACTGTAGTTGGTGCTGGTGCCTTCCAATCCGCTGGGACGGTTACCGGCAGTGATGGTAATCTCATAGATACCGTTCTTCAAACCGGTAATAGTCTGGCTGATGCCGTAAGCGTTCAGACCAGTTCCTTCATTGTAGAACTCTGCACCATAGCTGTTGCTGTACTGCAGGCTGTTGTAGCTCTTGCCTTCCCAACCTGTTACACCCTTGCTGAAGTCGGGGTTCTGCATCAGCATGGTTACGTCAGCTCCGGGGAGGTAACCTTCACGAAGGGCGTTAACGCGCAATGTCTCTACATATTCAGTCTCGGCAATGATTGTTTCTGCGGGAAGAACATGCTCCTCATAGATGGTGGTGAACACACCGTTGGGATAAACACCTTCTTCTGCCTCTTCAGCGTTCATGTAAGTCTCGAGGAAGATTCTTGCCTCAGTCTCAGCAATGTTGTTGCTGGCAAGGAATTCGCGGATTTCCTCAATCTTCTGCTTGTAGGCTTCGTATGCATTTACAGATTCGGTGATCTGGTTCTGCAGCACAACAACAGCATCGTGCTTAGCAAAGAGGTCTTCCATTTCAACGGCACCGTCCAATGCTTCTACAACTCCGTCGTACTGGTCAAGCAGAGCCTGCTCGGCAACAACGTCGGTGTCGAAGTTGTTGGCTTCTTCAACATAGCCGATAAGTACATCCTGGAAGTCTTCTTCAGAACCGAAGGTCATTTCGGTCATCTGGTGAGTAACATCAGTTCTACCCTGGTAGTTGCTGATAAGCTCAACCTTATAGTACTGGTAAGTAACAAGACCGGTGCTCATACCGAAGTAAGAAGCGGTATTGTTGGCGGGGTTCAGACGGTTCTGGCCCACGTCGTTCTTCTCGTCAATGAGAGTCCATGCTTCTGCATCGCGCTTGGCAGCACCGTCACCTTCGAAGTTGGCACCGTAAATCTTCCAGGTACCCCAGTTACGTTCGGGGAATCTCTGGGTGTCACCACCGGTTACGAGGGTATAGAAGTAGGGAGAAACAATGTCGCAAGCCTTGAATACGAGATACAAGCCATCGGCAGTGTACTTACCACACCACTTGGTAGCGGGGTCACGGTCGAACAACTTTTCAGGACCTTCGTTGGTGTAACCAGATGAACCGTGCAGGAAGATAAGACCGTCGGCCAAAGCACCGTCGATGCTGATCTGCAGGTACTGGATTTCAGCGTTCAACTGGCTGGTAGAGAGATTACGGTTCTCCATGATGTAGGGGAAAGAACCGTTGATGAACTTGTTGCCGGGAGCTTCATTCTCTTCAACGTAGCTGTTGAAGTATGCATCCAGGTTATCGCCCATGTTGCCAATGTTTTCCAACAGCAGGGCAACCTGTGCCTCATAGTTTACATAAGCTTCAACAGAAGTATTGATTTCAGACTGAAGGGCAGTCAAGCGGCTTGAAGCAGTGGCCAGCGTAGAAACGTTGGTTGCAGAGCGCAAATCGCGCAATACCTGGTTGTATTCGTCAATCAATGTCTGGTATGCAACCACGTCAAGGTTGAATGCCTCAAACTCTTCGGTGTACTGCTGACGCATGGTGTAGAAGTTGGCCTGGTTGAGCAGAGCCATTTCTGCCATCTGGAAGCGATCACCGTTATTGTACAACTCTTCAATCTCCAGCTTGTAGTACTGATAGCTTTCAGCAACTACGTTAGACAGGTAGAAGTAAGCGGTTGCGTAGTTGGCAGCGGGCAACTGGTCCTGACCGATGTTGGTCTTCACGTCAATTTCAACCCAACCTTCAGCTTCGCGTGTAGCAGCTTCGTCGCTTTCGAAGTTTGCTCCGTACAGTCTCCATGACTTGAAGTTGCGGCTGGGGTTATTGCCGGTGTCATTACCGGTAATGAACTTGTAGAATGTGGGCATGATGGGCTCTTCGGTCTTGAATACACAGAAACCGGTCTTGCCCAAAGCACACCACTTGGTTCCTTCAACACCGTCGAACATGGCCAAGGGATCTTCGTTGGTGTTGAAACCAGAAGTACCTGAAAGAACGGTGTAAGTGGTCTCGATTGCACCCTCGGTCAAGCCTTCGGCATACTGCTCCATCAAACTGGTGATATAAGCACCTTCCTTGAGAATTTCCTCGTCGTCGAGCTGGCAGTTTGCCATGATGTAGGGATAAGAACCATTGACGAAAGTTCCGTTGGGCTCGATTGTGGTCTGGATGTAAGACTCGATCAGCGCACGGCCTTCAGCGTTCATGTCGGGGTGTTCGTCCAGATACTTCTGTACGTTGTTCACCATGCTGACGTATGTGGCATAGGCGTTAGCTGAGTTGTTGATCTTGGTCTGCAGTGCATCCAATGTACCCTGAATTTCGAACAACTTGTCCAACTCTTCACAGGTAACGATTTCTGTCAAAGCAGTCTTGTACTCCTCAATGAGTGACTTCTGGGCAACCACGTTCAGGTTGAATGCGCTATAGTTCTTATAGCTGTCATTGCGCATGTTAACGAAGGTGTACTTGTCACCCCAGGTGAATTCACCCATCTGCATGAAACCGGCTCCGTTGATGCTGTTTACAACGAGCTTGAAGTACTTGTACTCTTCTGTAACGGTTTCAGAGGGAGTCAGGTAAACGTGGTAGTAGTTCTTGTTGGGAAGGATGTCAGTACCGATGTTCTCCTTCTTGTCCAACAAAACCCAAGCTTCTGACTCGTAAGTTGCGTCTTCATCATTGTCGAAGTTTGCACCGTAGATTTCCCAATCCTTCCAGTTACGGCCGGCATTCTTCTCATTGTCGTTACCGGTAACAAGGCGGTAGTAAGTGGGCTGGATGCCTACGCTGGTCTTGAAGATCAACCAAGTGGGAAGCGTACCAGAACCCCACTTTGTGGTCAGAACGGCGTCGATAAGGCGTGATGCACCTTCACCTGCGGTCAGGTCGTGGCCGGGGATGGTTGCCAGCGGAGTGTAAGAGATGATACGGCTGTCTGCGCTGGTGCCGAATGCGAATTCACCCATCTGCATGGCAGAAGTTTCAATGGCTGCGATTTCCTCAACCTCAATCTTGAAGTGAGTGTAGGCAGTTGTGGGATTCTCAGAGAAAGTGAAGTCAGCAGGAGTGGTGTTGGCAGCGGGAAGCCAGTCATTGGCTTTCTCCTTCTTGTCAATCAGCACCCATTCGCTTGATTCACGGGTAGCATCGGCGTCGTTGCTGAAGTTTGCAGCATAGATGCTCCAGTTCTTCCAGTTACGGTCGGGGAACTTGCCGGTGTCACCACCGGTAATCAGATAGTAGTTGGTGGGCACGATTGCCTCTGAGGCCTTGAACACGATGTAGGCTTCTTCAAAGCTGCCTACACACCACTTGGTTTCGGGCTTACCGTCAACCAATGCATCAAAGTCCTCGTTTGCATATCCGGCAGTACCGGACAGCGCTGTCAAAGAAACATTCTGCGCCGTCAAGCCTGTTGCAAATGTAAGTGCAACGGCGGCAACGATGGTGCGGAAAGTACTTTTCACGAGTGAAGTAATTTTCTTCATTGCTTTTTGTTTTTGGTGAATAATTAATTGAATAAAAGTTATTTAATGTATATTTTCTTTCCGTTCTTTATGTAGATGCCACGGACGGGATGCTGTACGGGACGGCCCTGCAGGTCGTAAATTTGCTGCTGCTTGTCCGAAGCGTTTTCAACCTTGTCTTCAGGGATATCGGCGATGTCCACACTGACTCCTTCGAAATAGAAGTCATAGGGCGTATAATTGGTTGCACCCAAGAGGTCGTCGCCTTCGCGTTCGTCAATGAGCTTCCAGCGGACATCATTGGGGTCTGTGACAGCCGTCACGCTGCCGTAGAGCTTCCACTTGTTGGGGTTGCGCCCGGGATGCTTTTCGGTGTCGTTGGCGGTGTAAAGACGGTAGCCCGAGGCGTTGATGGAAGCCTTGGCGTCAAAGATGAAGTAGGCCGTGCCTGTGAACTGTCCGCACCACTTGGTGCTGGTCTTGTTGTCGCACAGGTTTGTCCAGCTCTCGCCATTGTAATACTGGCAAACACCCTTGGTGACGCTGAGCTTGCTGACTTCTTCTCCGTTCTGATCCAACAGGTCGAACTCTGAAATCTGGGCGGTGCTGCCGTCGGTCAGGCTCTCGACAACCCACATATAATAGCGGTATTTAGCAATGTTGGGATTGGTGTTGGTGAATAGTCCGTCCTTTCCGCTGTATACCTTTGCGTGTGAGGAGAATGGCACGGGCCATTCGTCCACAGCCAGCCCCTGGGCGTTACCCCAAAGATTCTGACGCCAGGTGCCGATGGCTTCGCCGTTGAGCAGCCAGCACAGCTCGCCTCCGCTCACCTGACTGTCGTCCACCTGAATGCCGGCGCCCGGCAGCAGGTCGTAACAGTTGTCAATTTCGAGTGTGGTGGCATTGGCCATGGCATATTCGTTACCATTGTTCGTGCAGGTACCGATGTTGTAACTGTTCAGGATGGTTGCCTGCTTGGCAAAACCTAGCAGTGCGCCAGCTTGCTTCTTGCTCTGTATACTGCCAGTGTTGTAACAGTTTGTCATCTTGACACTTGAACTTGGAGCAGCTCCTACTAGTCCGCCGCAGTAACTGTCTGTGCCTTCGACGGTTCCGCCAAATCCGCAGTTCTGGATTTCGATGCCGGTGCCACGAGCAGCTCCCACCAGTCCGCCAACGTATTTTGTACCCTTGAAAGTGCAGCTGGAGTCAATCAACACGTTGCTGAATTTGGCTCCGTTGGATGCCACACCGAAGAGGCCCACAAAGTTGGAACCTTCAAGCGAGAGGTTGCGTATGGTGTACCCCTTGCCGTCGAATGTGCCAGAGAACTGGTTGTCCAGGTTGCCGATAGGCTGGAAGCCCTCTTCCTGGGCCATGTCAATGTCAGCCTTCAGTGCGATGTTGATGTTGCCCTCGCCGGCTGCAACCAAACGGCTCACCGCAGCCAGTTCGCGTGCGGTTGCCACCTGATAGGCTCCGTCGGCAAAGACGGGCTGGTTATATCCCAACTTCTTGTCCATCCAGAGGACGCGGCCTGCCACGTAATCGCGGACAACGTCCACCTCGGCATCCCATGTTCCCCATACCTTGGGGTTGCAGTGTACCTTTTGCAGCAGGTAAGGCCAGCGGATGAAGTTGAGCCGTTGCGAGGCGTTCACCTCGGCGCGGAGCGAATCCACATAGCCCGCAATGTCTTCGGGGTTGAAACGGCCGGCGTCTCTCAGCTCTGCCCAGATGCTGCGCAGTTGTTCCCAGGCCGCGGGGTCGGAGAGGACACGGTCCATCACCTTGTTCCACTTTCCGGCACAACGCACCTTGTACGTCCATTCGTCGCGCTCGTTGCCGGGGTATACGTTGTGGTCGTTGTCCAGGGAGAGGTCGTTGTCCCACACAGGACCAGTATAGATGAGCGGGTCTATGCGCTGCTTCCACATATAGACTTGCCAGAACATGTCCGTGTTTCCGCTGAATTCGTTGGCAAGGAAATACTTGAGGAAGGATTCGGTGTCAAGATGGGTGCGGTAACCAAGGGTTTCGCTTGTGTAGTTCTGGCCGAACAGACGGTTCTCCATCTCGTTGAAATAGGATGTAATGTAGTTGAACTGTTCGGGCTGGATGTCGCCGTCTTCGGGCTCGTGGATGGTAACGGGGTTACCGTGTCCCGAGGTGAAGTGTACGGGGTCTTGGGTGGCATAACCGTTCATTTCGAAAAGGTATCCGCCGGTCAGCAGGTCGCCTTCGATGTCAGACGGCATCATCTCGGTTATGTCAATGCGGTTGGGGTCTATTCCCACCCAGTCAGTCAGCTGATAGGTTCCGCGGTATTCGCCGTTGAGCAACAGGTCCACGTTGCGACAATAAGGAGAGAACTTCATCCCTACACGATGGCTCACTTCGTAGGCCACGTTGTTGCGGATGAGGGTTTTGTCGCCAAAGTTGTTGATTAGGGTCCATTTCTTTGCCTTTGCCGGCGATTCGTACTTCTTGCTTCCCTTGAAGAGACGGTGGCTCTTTCCGTCGTCAATCTTGAAACGGTAAGGCTTGTTTTCGTGCGAGGCCGAGAAGTTTCCTCTGACACGCACCTTGATGGGCCATTCCTGGACGAGTGTTCCTTGGTCGCACGTCAGGAAGATACGGGCATTGAAGTCCTGCTTCTTGTTTTGCGGCACCTTGTCGTCCTGGACGTGGATGCTGACGGTGGGCAAGTTGGTCACCTGATAGAAGCGGCTGTCGTCTCCTGATCCTTTATAACCATAGAAGCTGAGTTCGGCAATGGCGGAGCGGGCCTTGTCCGGTCCCACATAACGTACATAGCGTACGCCGCGGCTTACTTCTATATTATAATAGGTTACAAAATCCTTGATGGGCGATTCCTGGATGACATACAGCGGAACGGCATCAATGAAGGTGGGGTCGTTGGCGCCTTCCAGCACACCTAATAGCATGTTGGTGTTTGAAGAGGATGTGTTGCGGGGCAGCACGCCAATCTTGGTGATGACATGTGCTTCGCCCAAATCCAAACCCACCCAGCCCATGCTTTGGTGTGAAGAGGCATAATAGGTCTCTTCGTTACCGTCGAATGCGCACGAAGGGTCGTTCTTTGTCGATGTCGTGCTGCTGGTCTTGAAGTCGAAGTAAGGGTAGGAACCAATAGGCGTACCCTCAAGTCGGTCGTTTTGTGCACTGACGATTTGAGAGCATGCAAAGCATATCGTAACCAATAAGGTTTTAATGACTTGCGCAGTTTTATGTATCATTAAATGTACCTAATTCGGGTGTAAAACTTGTATAAGTATGCAAAATTAGCAAAAAAACCACATTCCCCCAAATATTTTTTGCCGATAAACGTCTAAAAGACAGAAAAATTACACATATTAAGCGTAGGCCCGTTATCTTCATTTTGACCGAAAAACCACAAAATGTAAAAATAAATGAAAATCAAACAAAAACATCCACAAAATGCCAAACGGTATTCCATAAGCACTCTCCCATTTGACAATTTGGCACCATCTGTAAAACAAAACCGACAAAAACGCAAAAGTGTACGCAAATGTAACAAAATACATTAAGCACTGAGAAACAGCGTATTACATTTACAATTTATTTTCATTGAAATGTAAACGTGTTTACATCGTTGTGTAAATGCGTTTACATAGTTAGGTAAATGCATTTACACAACGATGTAAATCCACTTACACTGAAATGTAAATTCGCGGTCAGCGTACTGCCCCAGCAGACACACAGGCAATCAGGGAATTTTTCAGCCCAAAGTAATCTTTTGGGAGCAATGGAAGAGATTTATATGTAAAGATTTATTCAGGATATATAAGGTACTTCCGACGTTGTTCTCTGAAACGGGCAGTATCCTCTTTCCAGGTTGCTTCTATCTCTTGTGCGGAATGGCCGTCCAGAATCATTTGACGGATATTCCGCTGCCCGGTAAGCAGGTCAAAGAATTTGTTCTTGAGAAAAAACTGCTCCTTATCCTTCATGCGCCGGTAGGCATCCACCACATAGCTGAGGTCTATACGGGAAAGTTTTTGCAGCTGGAAAAGGCTGATGCCAGTCAAATCCACTCCATTACACTGTTCCCCCAAGAGCGGCGGCTTCTTGGCCCCAGGCCTGCTTTCGGGCACGAAAGAATAGGTACACCCCTGCATATCGGGATGGCCGTAAATCTGGAAGGGATGGTCGGTACCCCTACCCAGAGAAACGCAGGTTCCCTCGAAATAGCAGGTACTGGGATAGAGATAGATTGATGCCATGTTTGGAAGATTGGGACTGGGCGCAACAGGCAATTTATAAAAAGACTGATGACTATAGCCCGAACATGGTATAACTGTAAGTCCGCAAGGCGGCACCCAGCCTTCGCCGGTTGCCATAAAGGCCAGTTCGCCCAGCGTCATGCCATGGACAATGGGGATGGGCAGGGCACCAACGCCGCTTTTCAGACTCATGTCCAATATGGGGCCATCAACAAAATGGCCATTGGGATTGGGACGGTCCAATATGACAACTTGTGCACCCGACTGGCTGCATCTACGCATCAGTTGCAGCATGGTTACATAATAGGTATAGAAACGAAGCCCTACATCCTGGATATCCACCACAAGCACATCAAACCTTCTCATGGCCTCATCGCTTGGGCCGGGACGTTTGCCGTCATAAAGGGAAAGAATAGGGATTCCTGTGTCTGGATCCACACTACTTGCCACCCGTTCGCCGGCATCGGCATTGCCACGGAAGCCGTGTTCGGGCGAGAAGAGAGTGGTGACCTCCACCTTTTCCTTTACCAACACATCAAGAATATGCGTTCCGTCGCTCAAACGGCCGGTCTGGTTGCTGAACACCGCAACCCTTTTCCCTTGTAACAAAGGCAGATATGATTCAGTTTTGTCATCGCCCAAAAGCAAACTGTCGTTAACCCAAACCGGTTCGGCAGCACGAAGGAAGAAAAACGAAAACATCCAAAAGCAGACGCAGGAACAAAGTTTTCTCATGATGTGTTTACGCAAAATATTTTGTGCAAAAATAATGATAAAATATGAAAACGAACCATTTAAACCACATATTTTTATATCTAATCAGAATTTATGGTACGAATTACAGAAAACGGCTATATTCTCATGGAAAAAGAATATCTTTGTCTTGTGAAAGACTGAAAATGTTTTCGCGCTCGTTCAGGCGAATTTCGAAATTCGCCTGCCGTGAGTATAAGAATTTACAATTCGAGAAAAAAACAATTCAAAGAAGAATGTTCAAAACATAAATTCAAATGGCAACCCTCACAAAACACCTATACTTCACAACATCTACCGTCATTGACTGGGTAGACATCTTCACTCGTGCCAGTTATCGCCATATTGTTGTTGATTCGCCCTCCTATTGCCAGCAGGTAAAGGGGCTTAAGATTTACGCTTGGGCACTAATGTCGAACCACCTACACATGGTAGTAAGTACGGAGGGAGAACAAACTATCGGTGAAATTCTGTGCGATTTCAAAAAATTTACGAACAAGAAAATATTGAAGACACTGGAAGAAGACGAAAACGAAAGCCGACGGACGTGGATGCTCGACCGTTTCCGCTTTGCTGGTGCGAACGATAAAAAGATTACAAATTACCGTTTCTGGCGAGAAGGCAACTACGTGGAGGATATTTATACACCAGAGTTCCTGCGGCAAAAAATTAACTACATCCATCAGAATCCAGTAAGAGCCGAGATAGTGGCTAGGCCAGAGGATTACCTATATAGTTCGGGACTGGACTATGCGGGAGAAAAAGGACTGCTGAATGTTGAGGTCATAAGATTTTAATTGTTAAACGCATTACAAATGCTTATGCTCATAGCTGCCGAATTGCAAATTCGGCAGAACGAAGTCGGTATATAAAATATATAATGTATAAAGCGGAAAGAAACCGACTTAAAACACAAAAAGGAATTACCGAAGTAATTCCTTTTCTGTGCTGCGCTTCAGGATGGGCTTGAACCAACGACCCCATGATTAACAGTCATGTGCTCTAACCAACTGAGCTACTGAAGCAACTTTTTTGAGTTTTTCCTCAATTGCGCTGCAAAATTAGAGCTTTTTTGCGAAATATGCAATATCTTTGCAAAAAAAATACTGAAAAATGGCAAAATAATTGGTTTTTGCAATGCGACAACGCATATTTTTACCGAATTTTGCACAAAGAAACAGCAAAACCACCACATTCCCACAAAAGCGTGGCTTAGCGGAAAAACGGTTGCTGTGCAATATATTAATATAAGTTAAGGAATATAAGAACGATAAAATGACATTACGGACAAGGATGAAAAAGTTAATCTGTTTGGTCGGTCTTGTGCTGATAGGCGCAAATGCGCATGCTCAGAAAAAAGAGGGACATTTGTCGGCTGTGAGTAGAAACCTGGAAATCTTCAACGACCTGTACAAACAGCTGGAATTGTTTTATGTGGACTCTCTGAATGCGGACACGGTGATGCAATGGTGCATTGACGGCATGTTGCGCAAAGTGGACCCCTACACCGGATATTACCCTCAGGATGACGAGGAACTGCGCACAATGTCCACAGGAAAATATGCCGGCATAGGCAGCGTGGTGCGTTTCCATAAAAAGGAAGACCGTGTGGTCATCAGCGAGCCGTACTGGGACTCGCCGAGCCAAAAGGCCGGAGTAAAAGCCGGTGACGTAATCCTGTCCATTGACAAGAAAGACGTAAAAGGAATGCCAGTGGACAAGGTAAGCAATATGCTACGTGGCGAAGCCGGCACCACCTTTGAGTTGAAAGTAAAACGTACCGGAGAGAAAAAGCCGCTTTCCTTCAAGATTACACGCGAAACTATCAGGGTGCCGCAAGTGCCCTACTATGGCTTGCTGCAACCCGGTGTGGGATATATCTGCCTGACCGGTTTTGCCGACGGCGCAGGCAAGGAGATGAGGCAAGCACTTTTGGAACTGAAAAAACAGGGAGCGGACAGACTGATCCTGGACTTGCGTGACAATCCAGGAGGCTCTCTGGACGAATCTGTAGATATCGCCAACCTGTTCATCCCCAAAGGGAAGAAAGTGGTATATACCAAAGGAAAAATGGCCAGCACCAACCGCGACTTCTACACCGCTGTGGAACCGGTAGACACCGTAATGCCGTTGGTTGTAATGGTAGATGGCGGGACGGCCTCCTCTGCCGAAATCGTTAGCGGAAGCCTTCAAGATATGGACCGTGCGATGATAATAGGAACACGAACCTTCGGCAAAGGACTGGTTCAGATGATACGCGACCTCCCCTACGGCGGCAACCTGAAAATCACAACCAGCAGATACTACATTCCCAGCGGACGCTGCATCCAAGCCTATGACTACCGACATCTGAATCCGGATGGTTCAGTGGGCACGATACCCGACAGCCTGACAAAAGTATTCCATACAGCCTCGGGAAGAGAAGTGCGCGACGGAGGCGGTATAAAACCAGATATGGAAATAAAGCCGGACAGCCTGCCCACGCTCATCTATGATCTGGTATCAAGCGACGCTTTTTTTGACTTTGCCACCCAATACGTGTTGGAGCATGAAACCATTGCCCAGCCGGGAGAGTTCGCCCTTTCAGACGAGGACTACGCCAAGTTCACGGACTTTGTCTGCGCATCCGGTTTCAAATATAACCGCAGAAGCGACAATGTGCTGGACCTGTTCCATGACGTCGCCAAGCGAGAAGGCTATCTGGAAGCGATTGAAAACGATCTAAAAGCACTGAGATCAAAGCTGAGCACAGACCTACGTGCCGACCTTTTGCGTTTCCGCGAAAAGATTGAGCCTTATGTATGTGACGAGCTGATGCGCCGTTATTACTACCAGAAAGGAAGCATCAGACAAATGCTGGTGAAGGATCCCTGCACAGAACGTGCGCTGGAACTGCTATCCGACCCCAAGACCATGTGGCAAAAAGTACAGGAGAAATAAACGCCATAATCATAAAACGAAGTAAAAAATGAGAAGAAACATCAGAAAATCGAATCAGAAATTCATGTGGGGCGTAATGGTGATGGCCATGGCTGTTTTGGTCTTGGTTTACCTGTTCCTGTCGGCATCTTTGCCCCAAAAATAACTTTTTTGCCAATTCTGCGAAAAAAAGCGGGTTCACATACCCCTTAATTCGTAAATAATCACTAACTTTGCATCGTGATGAAGTGAGGGGCTCGAAAAGTTCCTCACTTTTCTTTATAACACTGTTAATAAAACATGATTAGTAAGAACGCAGTACAAGAGGCCGTAAATGAATGGCTGGCAGGAAAAGAGTATTTTCTTGTTGACTTGAGTGTGAGTGCAGACGACCGTGTCGTTGTGGTAATTGACCATGCTGATGGCGTGTGGATAGAGGACTGTGCAGACCTGAGCCGCTTTATCGAATCCCATCTCAACAGAGATGATGAGGACTATGAACTGGAAGTGGGCAGTGCCGGACTGGGACAGCCTTTCCGCGTACACCGCCAGTACGAGATTCACGTGGGCAAGCCTATAGAATCACAGACTCTTGACGGACACAAGTATCATGGGACATTGTTATCTGTGGACGACGAAGGCTTTGAAATCGGCGTTATGCAGAAAGTAAAGGAAGAGGGCAAGAAGCGCCCGGAAATGAAAGAAGTTCCAGTGCGCCTCAGCTTCAGCGAAGTGGCCTTCACCAAATATCTTATCAAAGTATAAAAAATAAAAAAGACATATATGGCAACAAAGACAAACGGCCCCGTGAATCTGATTGACTCGTTCGCGGAATTTAAGGAAAACAAGAACATTGACCGTGCCACTCTGATGAGCGTGCTGGAGGAATGTTTCCGCAGTGTCATAGCAAAGACCTATGGCAGCGACGAAAACTACGACGTGATTGTGAACCCCGACAAGGGCGACTTTGAGATCTACCGTAACCGCACAGTTGTACCCGACGGTGAGGTGAAGGACTCCAACATGGAGATTTCTCTCTCTGAAGCACGCAGCATTGACGACGACTATGAAGTGGGTGAAGAAGTAAGCCAGTTGGTACAATTTGCCGAATTCGGCCGCCGCGCCATCCTTACCCTGAGGCAGACCCTGGCCAGCCGCATCCTGGAGTTGGAACACGACTCTTTGTACAACCAATACAAGGACCGCGTAGGCGAAGTCATCAGCGCAGAAGTGTACCAGTCATGGAAGCGCGAGGCGCTGTTGGTTGACGAGGCAAACAACGAACTGATTCTGCCCAAGACAGAACAAATTCCGGGTGACCACTTCCGCAAGGGAGAAAACGCCCGTGCCGTAATCCTGCGCGTAGACAACACCAATGGTGCGCCAAAGATTATCCTGAGCCGTACCTCTCCCCTGTTCCTGCAGCGCTTGCTGGAGGCCGAAGTACCCGAAATCCAGGATGGCCTGATTACCATTCACAAGGTTGCCCGCATTCCCGGCGAGCGTGCCAAGATTGCAGTTGAGAGCTACGACGACCGTGTGGATCCCGTAGGTGCATGTGTGGGTGTGAAGGGAAGCCGTGTACACGGTATTGTGCGTGAGCTGCACAAGGAGAACATTGACGTAATCAACTGGACCAACAATACACAGTTGCTCATTGCCCGCGCGTTAAGCCCCGCCCAGGTGAACAACGTCGTATTATACGAAGACGAGCGCAGAGCGGAAGTCTACCTGGATCCCGAACAGGTTTCACTGGCCATCGGAAAGAGCGGTCTTAACATCAAGCTGGCAAGTATGCTGACCGAATACACCATCGACGTATTCCGCGACAATGACGAGACCATCGACGACGTGAACCTGGAAGAGTTTGCAGACGTAATAGACGAATGGGTTATCGAAGAATTCAAGAAAGCCGGTTTTGGCACCGCACGCGAAGTACTTTCTGTAAGCCGTGAAGAGTTGATCAGCCGCGTTGACGTTGAAGAAGAAACCATTGATGACGTATTGACCATCCTTGCAGCCGAGTTCAACGAAGAAATGCTTGACAGCGAGAATGAAGAAGCCGTAGAAGGTGAAGAAAAAATCGCAGAAGGCGAAGAAGAAGCCACTGAAAGCGGAACTGCTGAAGAGAATACAGAAACAGAGGAACAACTTTAAAAAAGGAGGAGGGAATAGATGAGTATCAGATTAAGTAAAGTAACCAAAGAATGCAACGTGGGATTGCAGACCGTTGTGGAGTTCCTTCAGAAGAAGGGCTTCGGAGACGTGGAAGCATCCCCAAACTCCAAGATTTCCGAAGAGCAATATGAATTGCTGCTCAAAGAATTCTCTCCAGACAAAGGTCTGCGCACTCAAGCGGAAAAGCTGAGCCAGCAGCGCCAGGAGAACAAAGAGAGCAAAAAAGCCTCTTCACGCTCTGCCAAGCAACAGAAGAAGCCGGAGATGATCAAGGTTGAAGTGAAAAAAGTTGACGGTCCCAAAGTGTTGGGACACATTGACTTGGATGCAGCCAAGAAGCCCAAGGAAAAACCCGCGCAAGAAACCGCGAAGCAGGAGGCTGTGGCAGCAACACCCGAAACCGTAAAGGAACAAACTGTACAGAAACCCGAAACAGCCACCGCAGAAACCACTGCACCAAAGGCTGAAAAACCGGCAATCGGCACAGAGGTGGATGGTGTATTCCGTCTGAATCCCGCTCCCCAGGCTGGCCCTGGCCTTACCGTAAAGGGTCACATTGACTTGTCGGCTCTGAACCAGAGCACCCGCCCCAAGAAGAAGAGTAAGGAGGAAAAGCGCCGTGAACGCGAGGAAAAGAACCGACCCAACGGCCAGCAGGGACAAGGAGACCGCAAGAAGAGAACACGCATTGGAAAAGAGCGCGTTGACGTAAATGCCGTAGCCAACCAGATTCAAAACAATAATGGCAATAGTGGCGGACAGAAGAAGAACAACAACGCCAACAACAACCATGCAAACGCCAACAACAATGGCGGAAAGAACAAGCAACGCCAAAAGAACCAGCCCAAGCAGGCTCCTGTTCAGGCGGAAGTTAGTGATGAGGAAGTAGCAAAGCAGGTACGCGAAACCCTGGCTCGTCTCACAAACAAGAACAACAAGATGGGCAAGGGCGCCAAGTATCGCCGCGAAAAGCGTGATGCCATCCGCGCCGGAATCGAAGAGGAAATACAGGCAGAAGCAGCAGAAAGCAAGATTCTGAAACTTACAGAATTTGTTACTGCCAACGAATTGGCCACCATGATGAATGTGCCTGTAACACAGGTTATCGCCACTTGCATGAGCATTGGTATCATGGTCAGCATCAACCAGCGTATGGACGCCGAAACCATTAACATTGTCGCTGAGGAGTTCGGCTTCCAGACAGAATATGTCAGCACCGAGGTTAGCGAGGCCGTTAATGTGGTTGAAGACGACGAGGAAGACCTGTTGCCCCGCGCTCCTATTGTAACGGTTATGGGTCACGTAGACCATGGTAAGACCTCTTTGCTGGACTACATCCGCCAGACCAACGTGATTGCCGGTGAAGCCGGAGGTATTACACAGCACATCGGTGCGTACAACGTGGAACTGCAGGATGGACGCCACGTTACATTCCTCGACACTCCCGGTCACGAAGCGTTTACCGCCATGCGTGCCCGCGGTGCACAGGTAACGGACATTGCCATCATTATCATTGCTGCCGACGACAGCATCATGCCCCAGACCAAGGAGGCCATCAACCATGCCGTGGCAGCCAATGTGCCCATTGTGTTTGCCATTAACAAGGTGGACAAGCCTACCGCCAACCCTGAAAAGATTAAGGAAGGACTGGCACAAATGAACTTCCTGGTGGAAGACTGGGGAGGTAAATACCAGAGCCAGGACATCAGTGCCAAGAAGGGAATCGGCGTGGAAGAGTTGCTGGAGAAAGTTTTGCTCGAAGCGGAAATGCTCGATCTGAAGGCCAACCCCAACCGCAAGGCTATGGGTACCATCATTGAGTCCTCATTGGACAAAGGCCGTGGTTACGTGGCCACCGTGCTTGTAAGCAACGGAACGCTCCGTGTAGGCGATGTAATGCTGGCCGGCACTCATTACGGACGTGTGAAAGCTATGTTGGACGAACGCGGACGCCGCGTAAAAGAAATTGGCCCCGCACAGGCTGCCACCATTCTGGGTCTTAACGGTGCGCCACAAGCCGGTGACGCTTTCCATATCATGGATTCTGACCAGGAAGCAAGAGAAATTGCCAGCAAGCGCGAACACCTGGCCCGTGAACAGGGACTTCGCACACTGAAGCGTGTGGACTTGAACGAAATCGGACGCCGTATCGCATTGGGCGACTTCAAGGAGTTGAACTTGATTGTCAAGGGAGACGTGGACGGTTCAATCGAGGCACTCAGCGACTCACTGATCAAACTTTCTACAGAGAAGATTCAGGTCAATGTCATCCAGAAGGCCGTGGGTCAGATCTCAGAAAACGACGTAAACCTGGCTGCAGCATCAGATGCCATCATCGTTGCCTTCCAGGTACGTCCTTCAGCCGCTGCACGCAGACTGGCCGAGCAGGAAGGAGTGGACATCCGCACCTACAGTGTAATCTATGACGCGATAGAAGAAGTCAAGGATGCGATGGAAGGCATGCTTTCTCCCGAAATCAAGGAAGAGGTTACCGCACAGGTTGAAGTACGCCAGGTTTACCACATCAGCAAGGTGGGAACTGTTGCCGGTGCTTACGTTATCGACGGAAAGGTTCACCGCAGCGACAAGGCACGTGTGGTTCGTGATGGCATTGTAGTGTTCACCGGAGAGATAAATGCGCTGAAGCGTTTCAAGGACGACGTGAAAGAAGTGTCTACCAACTTCGAGTGTGGTCTGTCACTTGTCAACTACAACGATTTGCGCGAAGGCGATATCATAGAAACATTTGCCGAAATAGAAATCAAGGCAAAACTTTAAAGTTCAACGTTTCCGGGAACGGTCAGATTTATCCAGAAGGGCATCCGTATCCTTCCCAAGACTCCAAAAGTCTTGTTCGGAAGGATATGTGATGACCGCTGGTAGAAGACTTCCCGGAATGTTTTTAATGTAGACAGATGCTTATAATAGATTGGATAATACTGATATTGCTGTTACTGGGCGTTTTCAGAGGCTGGCGCACAGGACTGGTAAAACAGATCATTTCAATCGGTGGCTTGGTTGCCGGACTCTTGATTGCCAAATTGTGCTATGCAATGGTTGGCGATGCATTGGCTCCTCATCTGGGAAATCAGACCACCTTGGCCCAAATATTGGCTTTTATCCTCATCTGGATTGCCGTTCCCGCCATTTTGGGACTTTTGGGCGAATTGGTCACCACCGTGCTTGACAAATTGTTTGTCCTGGGTACAGTAAACAGTGTTTTGGGCGCTTTGCTGGGACTGATAAAGTTCCAACTCATCATCGGTTCCCTGATATGGGTGCTAGGCGCCACAAAAATAATTGGAGAGGCCACCATGCAGCAGTCTGTCTTGTGTAAGCCACTTAAAGCAGTGCCCGAGGCATTGTACACAGCATTGATTGAAAATGGAAGACAAAAACAGCTTTGTACGTCAGGTTGCTGAAAAGAAGTACGAATTCGGCTTTACGACCGATGTACAGACAGAAATAATAGAGAAGGGATTGTCTGAGGATGTTGTCCGACTGATTTCCCGGAAAAAAGACGAACCGGACTGGCTTCTGGAATTCCGTCTGAAGGCTTTCCGCTACTGGCAGACGCAAGAAGCTCCGACATGGGGACATCTGAAAATGCCGGAAATAGACTATCAAGACATCTCTTATTATGCAGACCCAACTGTAAAGAAGAATCAAGACGCGCCCAAGGAAATAGACCCGGAGCTGATGAAAACCTTTGACAAGTTGGGAATCCCATTGGAAGAAAGGATGGCACTGAGCGGCATGGCTGTAGATGCAGTCATGGATTCCGTCAGTGTGAAAACGACCTTTACCGAGAAGTTGCAGGAAAAAGGCATTATCTTTTGCAGCATAAGCGAAGCAGTGAAAAACCACCCCGAACTGGTACGCCAGTATCTGGGCACGGTTGTCCCCTATCGCGACAATTACTTTGCCGCGTTGAATTCCGCGGTGTTCAGCGACGGAAGTTTTGTCTATATTCCCAAGGGCGTACGATGCCCCATGGAACTGAGTACATATTTCCGCATCAATGCCCGTGGCACAGGACAGTTTGAACGCACACTGATTGTCTGCGACGATGACGCCTATGTTTCTTATCTGGAAGGCTGTACTGCGCCTATGCGCGACGAGAACCAGCTTCATGCCGCCATTGTAGAGATTGTGGTTATGAAGAATGCCGAAGTAAAATACAGTACGGTACAGAACTGGTATCCCGGAGATTCAGAAGGAAAAGGCGGCGTGCTGAACCTTGTAACCAAAAGAGGACATCTTCGCGGAGAGAACAGCCGTCTGAGCTGGACACAGGTGGAGACTGGCAGTGCCGTAACTTGGAAATACCCCAGTTGTGTACTTTCCGGAGACGGAAGCCAGGCAGAATTTTACAGTGTGGCTGTGACCAACAATTTTCAGCAGGCTGATACGGGAACCAAGATGATTCATATCGGCAAAAACACAAAAAGCACGATTATCAGCAAAGGAATCTCTGCAGGAAAAAGCCAAAACTCTTACCGCGGCCTGGTTCGCGTGGTCCCAACAGCCGAGAATGCAAGAAACTACAGCTGTTGCGACTCTTTGCTTCTTGGCAGTTCATGCGGTGCGCACACCTTCCCTTACATGGATATACAGAACGAGAGCGCAATCATTGAACATGAAGCCACAACCAGCAAAATCAGCGAAGACCAGCTTTTCTACTGCAACCAGCGAGGTATCGATACAGAAGATGCCGTGGGACTGATTGTGAACGGTTATGCCAAGGATGTAATCAACAAGTTGCCCATGGAGTTCGCCGTGGAAGCACAGAAACTCCTGGGCGTCAGTCTTGAAGGTTCTGTTGGATAATTTAATATATTCGGAAAAAAGATTATGTTAGAAATCATAGATTTGCATGCCAGCATCAATGGCAAAGAGATATTGAAGGGAATCAACCTTACCGTGCGCGAAGGCGAGGTCCATGCTTTGATGGGACAGAACGGAGCAGGAAAAAGCACATTGAGCAATGTCATCGTTGGCCACCCTTCTTATGAGGTTACACAAGGAAAAATCCTGTTTAACGGTAAGGACCTCTTGGAATTGAAGCCGGAAGACAGAGCACACGAAGGAATTTTCCTGAGTTTTCAGCAACCAGTGGAAATCCCTGGAGTAAGCATGGTCAATTTCATGCGTGCCGCCTTGAATGCAAAACGCAAATATCAGGGGCTTGAACCTTTGTCTGCCGGAGACTTCCTGAAACTGATGCGCGAGAAGCGCCGTATCGTGGAGTTGGACAACAAACTGGCCAACCGCAGCGTGAACGAAGGTTTCAGCGGAGGAGAGAAGAAGCGTAACGAGATTTTCCAGATGGCCATGTTGGAACCCACATTGAGTATCCTTGACGAGACAGACTCTGGCCTTGATGTGGATGCGCTTCGTATTGTGGCCGAAGGTTTCAACAAACTTCGCACTCCGCAGACCAGTGCCATTGTCATCACCCACTACCAGCGTCTGTTGGATTATCTGAAACCCGATGTCGTACACGTACTGCTGGCCGGCCGCATCGTAAAGACTGCCGGCCCGGAACTGGCTTTTGAAATCGAGAAACGAGGTTTTGATTGGATTAAGGAAGAGCAGTAATGAACAGCGAACAACAATACATCGATCTTTACCATCAGGCCAACGACCTTATCTGCCGCCATTCAGCACCGCTGATGAATGCTCACCGGCAGGAGGCATTGGAGGCATTTCAGCGATTGGGATTCCCAAGCAAGCAGGTGGAACGATACAAATATACAGATGTCGCCCAGATTTTCGCACCTGATTACGGACTTAACCTGGGACGCATAGACATCCCGGTCAATCCCTATGAAGTGTTCCGCTGCGACGTGCCCAATCTCAGCACATCACTGTATTTTGTCTTGAACGACTTGTTCTATGACAAGGCACTGCCAAAAGCAACGCTTCCCGAGGGCGTAATCATTTCCTCGTTAGGAAAAGCCTGCGAAGAGTTTCCCGATGTGGTGAAACGCTGCTACGGACAGCTGGCCCGCTCGGGCAAAGATGCCATCAATGCGCTCAACACAATGCTGGCGCAGGACGGGTTATTCATTTATGTGCCACGCGGATTGGTCGTAGACCGTACTATACAGGTCATAAACATCCTTCGTTCCGATGTGGACCTGATGGTGAACCGCCGTGTGCTGATTGTGCTGGAAGAGGGAGCGCAAGCGCGTATTCTGGTGTGCGACCACGCCCTTGACGACCGCAATTTCCTTGCCACACAGGTTTCTGAGGTTTTCGTGGGAGAGAATGCCCATTTGGAACTATATGAACTGGAAGAGACGCACGTCAAATGCCACCGTATGTCCAACATGTATGTACAGATGCAGGCCAACAGCACGGCTGTGCTTGACAACATTACCTTGCAAAACGGACAGACACGCAACCGAACCGATGTACAGTTGGCCGGAGAAGGAGCAGAGGTACACATGAACGGATGTGTCATTGCAGACCAGAAACAGCATGTAGACAACAACACACTTATCGACCACGCCGCACCGCATTGCCAGAGCCACGAACTTTATAAGTACGTTCTGGACGATGAGGCGGTAGGCGCTTTTGCCGGAAGAATACTTGTGCGCGAAGGTGCCCAGCATACGGTTTCAAAGGAGACGAACGCCAACCTGTGCGCCAGCCGCACAGCCCGAATGTATGCACAACCCATGCTGGAAATCTATGCAGACGATGTCAAATGTAGCCACGGAAGCACTGTCGGACAGTTGGGCGATGCCGCCTTGTTCTATATGCGCCAACGCGGTATCCCCGAAGACGAAGCCCGCCTGCTGCTCAAATACGCCTTTGTCGGAGAAGTCCTTGACTCAATCCGTCTGGAGTCTCTGCGCGACCGTCTCCATCATCTGGTGGAAAAGCGTTTCCGCGGAGAACTGAGCAAATGCAAGGACTGCAAATTGTGTAAATAAAAGTCATGTCATACGATTTAGAACAGATACGTCAAGATTTCCCCATTCTCCAGCGCCAGGTCTACGGACGTCCGCTGGTCTACCTGGACAATGGGGCCACCACACAAAAGCCCCGCTGTGTGGTGGAGGCCATGACCGAAGAATATTATAATGTGAATGCAAACGTGCATCGCGGCGTCCATTTCCTAAGCCAGAAGGCTACCGATTTGCATGAGCAAAGCCGCGAAACCGTTCGTCGTTTTCTCAATGCAAATTCGGTCAATGAAATCATTTTCACCCGCGGTACAACAGAAAGCATGAACTTGGTGGCCAGTTGTTTCTCCGAGGCATTCATGCAGGAGGGCGACGAAGTCATCATCAGCACCCTGGAGCATCACTCCAACATTGTACCCTGGCAACTGGCTCAAAACCGAAAGGGCATCAAGCTCCGCGTCATCCCCATAACCGATGAAGGGAACATTTGCCTGGACGAATACGAAAAGCTGTTCACCAACCGCACCCGAATTGTTTCGGTAGCCCATGTCAGCAATGTGCTCGGAACAATCAACCCGGTCAAGGAGATGATAGAAATCGCACACGCCCACGGCGTTCCCGTATTGATTGACGGTGCCCAAAGCACCCCTCACATGGCGGTGGATGTACAGCAGTTAGACTGTGATTTCTTTGCTTTCAGCGGACATAAGATGTATGGCCCCACTGGCGTTGGAGTGTTGTATGGCCGCGAGAAATGGCTCGACCGCCTGCCGCCCTATATGGGAGGAGGCGAGATGATAAAGCGGGTTTCCTTTGAGCAGACCACCTTCAACGAACTTCCATACAAATTCGAGGCCGGCACACCGGACTATATCGCCACCACCGGACTGGCACAGGCCATTGATTACGTCGGCCAGTTAGGCATGGACAACATTGAGGCACACGAACGCGACCTTGCGCAATATGCCGTAAGCAGACTGCAGCAGATTCCCGGAATGCACCTGTATGGCCCGATGGCATACGGAGCAGAAGGAGCCGGCCCACTGTCTTTCAACGTTGAAGGAATCCACCATCTGGACATGGGCACATTGTTAGACCGTTTGGGTGTGGCAGTACGTACCGGACACCATTGCGCCGAACCCCTGATGCATCGTCTGGGAGTGGACGGAACGGTAAGGGCCAGTTTCGGTCTCTACAATACCCGCGCAGAAATTGACGTGCTTGTCTCTTCCATTGAACGGGTTTGTAAAATGTTTGCCTGACCAATATGTTGCAACCCTTTTACCATAACGGAATCATTGAAGCCGGATGCGACGAGGCCGGACGCGGCTGTCTGGCCGGACCGGTATATGCGGCCGCAGTCATCCTTCCGCCCGATTTTCACAACGAACTGCTCAACGACTCCAAGCAACTTACCGAGAAGAAACGCTATTTGTTGCGCGACATCATAGAGCGCGAGGCACTGGCATGGGCAGTGGGTGTTGTGGACAACCACGAGATTGACTCCATCAACATCCTGCGTGCCAGCATTCTGGGCATGCACCGGGCGTTGGACCAGCTGAAGGTGAGGCCACAGGAAATCATTGTCGACGGCAATCGTTTCCATCCCTATCATGACGTGCCATATACCACCATTGTCAAGGGAGACGGAAAGTATATGAGCATAGCCGCGGCAAGCATTTTGGCCAAGACCTACAGAGACGACTACATGGACAGCCTGCACCAGGAGTTCCCCATGTACCAATGGAACAAGAACAAGGGTTACCCCACAAAGGCACACCGCGAGGCCATCCGCTTGCATGGTGCAACCGATTATCACCGCACCAGCTTCAACCTTTTGGGCACTTCGCCCCAGCTGGAGTTCGATTTCTAACACTTAATCAGTCCTTCCACCACAGTTTTTAGGGTGGTTCTAAAAATTATGTCGAGTTGATTTTCGTTCTATTGTCGTGTGTGCTTTTGTAAGTTGAAGAAGGAGCATAGCGGGCTATGTGACTGATGAGACTTGACAAAATGACACCGAAAAAGTCGAAAATCGGCCGAAATTGAGAACATCAGAATCGGTAAAAACTTAAATCCAGAATTTTTAGAACCACCCTTTAGTCTGTCCGACCGGTCGGACGACTCATTTACCGCGGTTTTTGGTGCGGCTGACCGGTCGGACAGCTCGTTTACCGCAGTTTTCGACGTGGCTGACCGGTCGGACGGCTCGTTTACAGCAGTTTTCGACGTGGCTGACCGGTCGGACAACTCGTTTACCGCAGTTTTTGGCACGGCTGACCGGTCGGACGGCTCGTTTACAGCTGTTTTTGGCTCAACACACCGGTTCTGCGAGCCTTTTCCGAAAACTTTTTCTGCCGGCGCCTAAGTTTTAGGGTGGTTCTAAAAATTATGTCGCGTTGATTTTCGTTCTTTTTTCGGATGTGCTTTTGTAAGTTGAAGAAGGAGCATAGCGGGCTATGTGACTGATGAGACTTGACAAAATGACAACGAAAGGGGCGAAAAGCGGCCGAAAAGGAGAACACCAGAATAGGTAAAAACTTAAATCCAGAATTTTTAGAACCACCCTTTAGTAATTGTGAAAAGTGACGGACTTTTCCCTACAAAGCAAAAAAAGATTTGGCAAAGGTTGTGGGCGTGCCACATTATTTGTAATTTTGCAAAAGATTTAAAGAATACACTTAAAAAAGAAAGAATTATGGCAAAGAAAGCACTTTTGATGATCCTGGACGGATGGGGCGTAGGCGCTCACGGCAAGGGAGACGTTATCTTCAACACCCCCACTCCCAATATGGACCGTTTGCAACAGGAAAATCCTTGTAGCGAACTGCTCGCCAGCGGCGAAAATGTGGGTCTGCCCGACGGACAGATGGGCAACTCGGAGGTGGGACACCTCAACATCGGAGCCGGCCGTATCGTTTATCAGGACTTGGTTAAGATTAACCGTGCCTGCGCAGACGGCAGCATCATGCAGAACCCCGAGATTGTTGCAGCTTATGAATATGCCAAAGCCAACGGAAAGAATGTCCACCTGATGGGACTCACCAGCGACGGTGGTGTGCACAGCAGCCTGGAACATCTGTTCACGCTGATTGACATTTCCGGCAAGTACGATATCAAACAGACCTTTGTACACTGTTTCATGGACGGTCGCGACACCGACCCCAAGAGCGGAAAGGGATTCATTGAAGAACTCACCGCCAAATGCGCACAGGTTCCCGGAGCTGCAATTGCCAGCATTGTGGGACGCTTCTACGCAATGGACCGCGACAAGCGTTGGGAACGTGTGAAGGAAGCCTACGACCTGTTGGTAAACGGACAGGGCAAGGACACTGCCGACATGGTAGCCGCCATGCAGGAAAGCTATGACGAGGGCGTTACTGACGAGTTCGTTAAGCCCATCCACAACAGCACCGTGGACGGAAGCATCAAGGAAGGCGATGTGGTGATCTTCTTCAACTACCGCAACGACCGCGCAAAGGAACTCACCATCGTACTCACCCAGCAGGATATGCCCGAACAGGGAATGCAAACCATCCCCGGCCTGCACTATTGCTGCATGACTCCCTATGACGCCAGCTTCACCGGCGTACACATCCTGTTCCCCAAGGAGAACGTAATGAATACCCTGGGCGAATACATCAGCAGCAAGGGTCTGAAGCAGCTCCACACCGCAGAAACCGAAAAGTATGCCCACGTTACCTTCTTCTTCAATGGCGGACGCGAGACTCCCTACGAAGGCGAAGAGCGCATCCTGGTGGCCAGCCCCAAGGTTGCCACTTACGACCTCAAGCCCGAGATGAGCGCATACGAAGTAAAGGACAAGCTGGTGGCAGCCATCAAAGAAGACAAGTACGACTTCATCGTGGTTAACTTTGCCAACGGCGACATGGTGGGCCACACCGGCATCTACGAAGCCATTGAAAAGGCTGTAAAGGCTGTTGACGATTGCGTAGGCGAGGTTGTGGACGCAGCCAGCGCAACCGGTTACGAAACCATCATCATCGCCGACCACGGCAATGCAGACAACGCCATCAACGCGGACGGCAGCGCCAACACCGCCCACTCGCTCAACCCCGTACCCTTCATCTATGTAACAGAGAACAAGGCCGCAACCGTTGAGAACGGAGTACTTGCCGACGTGGCTCCCAGCATCCTGCACATTATGGGACTGTCACAGCCTGCCGAGATGACCGGTAAGAACCTGATTAAGGACTGATGAATGTTCACACCTTATTATAATATATAATATGGACGTAAAGATAGAAGAGAGCTGGAAGACACAGCTCTCTTCTCAGTTTGAGCAGCCCTACTTCCAACAACTGGTACAGTTTGTGCGTGCGGAATATGCCGCCGGAACCTGCTACCCTCCGGGCAGCCTCATCTTCAATGCCTTTCATGCCACACCCTTTGAGAATGTAAAAGTGGTCATACTGGGACAGGACCCCTATCACGATGAGGGTCAGGCCCACGGCCTATGCTTTTCGGTAAATGACGGCGTGGCCTTCCCCCCTTCCCTTCAAAACATCTTCAAGGAGATCCAACAGGAGACCGGTGCGCCCATCCCGGCCAGCGGCAACCTCACCCGTTGGGCACATCAGGGCGTGCTGTTGCTCAACTCCCTGCTCACCGTCCGTGCCCACCAGGCCGGCAGCCATCAGGGACACGGCTGGGAACAGTTCACCGATGCCGTCATCAGCCGGCTGAACGAAGGCCGCGAGCATCTGGTCTTCCTGCTGTGGGGTTCCTATGCCATCAAGAAAGGCGCCCTCATCGACCGCACACGCCATCTGGTCCTTACCAGTGCCCATCCCAGCCCCCTCAGCAGTTACCGGGGATTCTTCGGTAACCGCCATTTCATTTTGTGTAACGAATATCTGATTCAACATGGCAAACAACCCATCCTTTGGTAATATCCTGATGGTGGACGATGTCATCGTCCACCTTGACGTTGTAACCGAGTATTTCTGCTGCGACCTTGAGGCATGCAAAGGCCGGTGCTGCATTGAAGGCGATGCCGGTGCGCCCGTCACCATGGAAGAGGTGGCGGAAATAGAGAATGTCCTTGACACCGTATGGCCGCAGCTCAGCGCTTCGGCCCAAGCCGAGATTGACAAGAACGGCGTTTCGTATGTAGATGAGGAAGGCGACCTTGTTACCAGTATCGTGAACGGAAAGGACTGCGTCTTCACCTGCTACCGCGACCTTCCGCTTTCCGACGGACGTACGGCACACAACTGTTGCCTTTGTGCCCTTGAAAGCGCTTTCCGCGAGGGCAAGACAAAATGGTCCAAGCCCATAAGCTGTTACCTCTACCCCGTCCGCGAGAAAAAGCTGGGCGCAATGGTGGGACTGAACTACCACCGCTGGGACGTATGCCAGGAGGCAGTGGAACTAGGCACGCGACTGAAGATGCCGGTGTACAAGTTCCTGCGCGACCCGCTGGTGCGCCGTTTTGGCGAAGAATGGTATGCAGAATTGGAGGCAACCGTGGAAGAAATGAAGCGCCAAGGCATGCTGGACGGCAAGGAATAGGCACATTGCAGAAAAGAAAAAGTTAAATTTACGGAAAACCTTGTCGGTTGGACGAATAATATGTATCTTTGTTGCGAAAGTAAAAGAAAAATATAAATAAATGAAAACAAATTACTTGAAGAAGTTTTACAGAGCGCTGCTGACCGTAATGCTGTTTGGTGCGGCAGCCAACCTGTGGGCACAGAGCGAAGTGAACGTGGAGAAGGCCGGAACGCTTTCTTCCTTGTTACCCACCAGTGAAAAACAGCTGAAGGTGAAAGGTTCCATCAACGGATCGGACGTGAAGTACCTGCGCGAACTGATTACCAAGGGAACCGTAACGCAGCTGGACCTGTCTGAAGCGAAAATCGTTTCGGGAGGTGTGGCTTATTACGAGAGCTACAAGACCGAGAACGACGTTATCGGCGAAAAGATGTTTTTCGAGTGTGCAAAGCTGCGCTCCATCGAACTCCCCACCACGGTGACAGCTATCCTGTCCAATGCATTTGCAAGAAGCGGCCTGCAGAAAGTGGACATCCCCAACAGCGTTTCGCGTCTGGGCGGTGATGCCTTTGCCTATTGCAGTTCGTTGGGCACTGTGGTCATTGGCCGCCGAGTTGCCAAGTTGGACCAAGGCGTGTTCTACAGCTCAAGCGTAAGCAAAGTATATGCAAAACCCATTACACCTCCTTCAACACCGGCATATTTCTTCTCCTCAAACCCAAGGATTTATGTCTATTCAGAGGTATTGGCCGACTATAAGAATTCGGACTGGAAGAAGTATGGTACAATCTACGGCAACCTGGAGGCCACTTATCCCCAGGAAGCGGATTCCAGCACAGTGGTGAACAACCTGTGCGGAACGTACTTTGAAGATGCAGCCTGCACACAGCTGAAGGCCGAATTCAAGGCAATGACCGATGAGGACCTGACAAAGGCGATGACCGAAGGAGGCATGCCTTCCTTCATGGTGGATATTGCCATCAAACTGAAGAATGAGAATTGGGGAACATACGAAAAGGACTTCCGCATCCACAGCTACAAGGCATACAGCGACGCCAACTACTGGAACGACAAGATGATGAGTTCCGGCGGTTCGTACATGGGTAACCCCACCGGTATATACAGCAAGGACAATGCTCCCATCTATGTATTTGTAGACCAGGACATCCCATCGGATGCTACACTCTATCTGGCCGGATGCGTGGGCGACGACCTTATCTCCAACGCAAAAAGCGGAACAAAGCTAAAGAAAGGATTGAACATCGTGGACGGTTCGAAAGATGCGCTTTATTATGTTGTCTATACGGCCGACACCCAATCGAAGACCAAGAAAGTCAGCGAGTGGCCCGAAATGAAGATCCACATCCAGGGTGGTGTGGTAAACGGCTATTATGACATCAGCCGCCACAAGAGTTCGGACTACAAGGCCCTGCTGAATAGAGCTACCCACAACATCTTTACCGTAAAGGGAGAACAGTCGCTGTTCAACTTCAAGAGAGCAAGCTACTCACAGGTGTGGCCCGACAACATTGACCGCAGTATCTGCTGGTTTGACAGCATGGCCGTTTGGCAGAAGGAACTTATGGGATACAGTGCCTCTGTGGTTTCGGGAAAACGTGCCGCAGCTCCGCATTGTCTGACAGGCGGAGAGGACATCTTCCCCACCTATTACAACAACCCCAACTTTGCCATCCAGGGCAACGAGAACAGTGCAGGATATGCCAATTCATCCTCTTACCGCACCTGCTACAACTCTGTGGAGTGTATCAGAAACTCGTTTGACGTGAACCGTTATGAACACGACGAATGGTGCGTGGGACACGAGGTGGGCCACAACAACCAGAAGGCCATCAACCTGGAAGGTGGAACAGAGGTTTCAAACAACCTGTTCTCCAATGTATGCCGCTTCCTTACCGGAGTATGCACCTCATCAGGAGAAACGTTGGCCGAATCCATGTATGAATACCCCCGCAACCTGCCGTATTCCAAGCGTAACATAAACGGCATGTTGCGTATGTACTACCAGCTTTACCTGTATTATCACCAGGGACAACGCAACACCTCATTCTATCCCGAACTGTTCAAGGCTCTGCGCGAAGACCCGCTGGTACTGTGGGGGAGCAACACAAACACCAGTTCACTGAAGTTTGTGCGTACGGTGTGCAAGATTGCCAACGAAGACCTTACCGATTTCTTTGAGGCATGGGGTTTCTTTGAAACCTGTAGTAACCTGAGCATCGAGGACTATGGCCAGCACAAAATGACAGCACGCCTTCTTGACATTAACAAAACGAAGGCCGAGATTGCCAAGTATCCCCGCAAGAACCGCGAGATCCTGTTCATTGAGGACCGCGTGGACTATGTGCTGACCAACGGTTTCTTCACAACCGCCGGCAAGAAGCGCCGCAACTCAGAATTGGTGGGCCAATGCGGCGATCTGGGACAATATACCGATTATATGCCCGACGCCGAAATCAAGCGTTCTTCTTATACTTATGTGCAGTCCGACTCGATGTACGCCATGTCGGGAACCGGTGGTGTGGGCTTTATCATGCTGACCAAGGACAGCGTACTGCGCTATGCTGCCAACTCACTGAACTTCTGCATTCCCTCTGCCGTTGAGGACGACTTTACCATCTACTCGGTTGATGCAGACGGAACATTGCACGAGGTCGTGAAGTCAGGCGACGCCACTGAGATTGTGAACCTGACACAAGCCGGAACACTGGCCGACTCGTTGTCTGCCAACGCCATCAAGGCCATCATCAGTGGTCCCATCAACGGTACCGACGTCAAGTATCTGCGCCAGTTGGTGGACGAAGGCAGTCTGCAGAACATTGACCTCTCTGCCGCAAAGATTGTTTCCGGCGGCGACAAATACTATGAATCATACCGCACTTCAATCAACGTCATTGGCAGCAAGATGTTCTACAACTGCAAGAACCTCATCTCAATCCGCCTGCCCGAAACCACGACCAAGATTGACGCGAACGCCTTTGCCAACAGCGGTCTGCGCGAAATCGTGATCCCCGATGCAGTAACCACCGTGGGAGGAGACGCCTTTGCCTACTGTCCGCAGCTCTCACAAGTTGTGATTGGCAGCAAGGTGAGAACCATGGCCCAGGGCGTATTCTACAGTTCGTCTGTCAAAGAAGCCTTTGTAAAGGTTAAGACTCCGCCAACGATTTCGTCTTACCTCTTCTCCAGCAATCCCATCATCCATGTATATGCTTCATCCTACACAAGGTTCAAATCTTCTTCATGGAACGGATTCGGAACGCTAGTGGGCGACCTGGACGACTATCATAACATTACATCAATACAACTTCCAGAAGCCAATACCGGCAAAAAGGATGCTCCCATCTACGACCTCTACGGCCGCCGCGTGAACCGCCTGCTCCCTGCCACCATCTATGTGCAGAACGGAAAGAAGTTCATCACCGCACCCTGATTCACGCAAGAATACATAACTGAATAAGACCAAGGGGCTGAATCCACACAAAGGTTCAGCCCCTTCTCTTCTCCAGCAATCTTGCAAAGACAAACGACCATATTTGACAAGAAGTTCCGTTTTTTGGAAACACCTACTTTATAACTGCAACTTTTAGAGGTTAAAAACATCCATTTTCTTTGGCCTACAAAAGAGATTCTGTACCTTTGTTGTCATTATAGGTAAATTAAACAAAATCACATGAGAAAGAACTACTTTTCAAACACATTAAAAATGCTGTTGACCATTGTCTTCAGCTGTGTTTTTATGAGTGTATGGGCACAGAGTGAGATCCACGTAGAAAAGGCGGGTACGCTTCCTTCCTTGTTGCCGACAAGCGAAAGCACACTCAAAATTACCGGTTCCATCAATGGCACCGATGTAAAGCACCTTCGCAAACTCATCAGTGAAGGAAGTGTAAACTCGTTGGACTTGTCAGGGGTCAGAATCGTAAAAGGTGGTTCTGCTTATGACGGAACCAACAAAACCGAGGACGATATCATCGGTCCAACCATGTTCAAGAACTTCACAAATCTCCGCAGCGTTGAACTTCCCGCAACCATCACAGCCATTCGTTCCCAGGCTTTTGCCGCAACCGGACTGAAGGAGGTAGACATTCCCAACACAGTATCCGTATTGGAGGACCACGTCTTTGCCGATTGCAGTTTTCTGAATACGGTTGTCATCGGCAGACGTGTATCCAGAATGCACCAGGGTGTTTTCTACAACTCCCCCGTAAAGACAGCATTTGTCAAACCCGAGACACCTCCAACCACATCCCCCTATTACTTTTCCTCAAGCCCCACCATTCGTGTCTACACCAGTTCTTTGAAAGACTATAAGCAGAGCGACTGGAATAACTATGGAACCCTTGTAGGCAATCTGGAGAAGTACCATCCCCAGGAAACAGATTCGAGCGCTATAGTAAATGAGCATTTGGGCACCTACTTCGAAGATGCCGCCTGCACCCAGCTGAAAGCCGAATACCAGGCCATGAGCGATGAGGAACTCACCAAGGCCATGAGCGAGGGCGGAATGCCTTCTTTCATGATTGAGATTGCCATTAAGGTAAAGAACAATAAGTGGGCTGCATACGAACAGGAATTCCGCATTCATAGCTACACAGCCTACAGCGATGCCAACTATTGGAATAAGAAGATGAACAGCAGCGGAGGTTCTTACATGGGCAACCCCACCGGTATCTACTGTAATGACCTCAGCCCTCTTTATGTATTTGTGGACTGTGACATACCGGAGAATGCCACACTATACTTTGCCGGATGCAGTGGAAACGACCTCATCAGTAACGCCAAGTCAGGAAAAAAACTCTCCAAAGGTCTGAATATCGTAGACGGAGCAAAAGGCGCGCTGTACTATGTACTATACACCGCCAACACCGAATCCAAGACCAAGAAACTGAGCGAATGGCCCGCCATCAAGATTCACATCCAGGGCGGAAAAGTGAACGGATACTACGATTCTTCTCGCCATACCGACAAGGACTACCTGGCGCTGCTGAGCAAAGCCTCACACGAATTGTTCACCATCAAGGGCAAGGAGTCGCTTTTCCACTTCCAGCGCAACACCTACAAGCAGGTATGGCCCAAGAGCATAGACCGCAGCATCTGCTGGTTTGACAGCATGGCTGTGTGGCAAAAGGAGCTCATGGGCATGAGCGAGGCGGTTGTCAATGGAAAGCGTGCGCATTACCCCTACTGCATGACCGGTGGTGAGGACATCTTCCCCACCTATTACAACAACCCCAACTTTGCCATCCAGGGCAACGAGTCAGATGGCGGATATGCCAACTCCTCAACCTACCGTACATGCTACAATTCATTGGGATGTATTGCCAGCTGTCTCGACGTCACACGCCAGGACCACGACGATTGGTGCGTGGGTCACGAGGCTGGCCACAACAACCAGGGCGTCATAAACCTGGAGGGCGGAACCGAGAAGTCCAACAACCTCTTTTCCAACTTCTGCCGCTTCCTCACCGGAAACGTAACCTCTTCGGGCGAAGCATTCTCCAATACCATGTACGAGTATGCCCATGACATTCCCTTTGCCAAACGCGGAGGCCTGATGCGCATGTACTACCAGCTCTATCTCTACTATCATCTGGGACAGCGCAACACATCCTTCTTCCCCGAACTGTTCAAGGAACTGCGCAGAGATCCCCTTACCGACCATTACAAGAACACGAACAACAGTTCGCTCAAGTTCGTGCGCAAGGTTTGCGAGATTGCCCAGGAAGACCTCACCGACTTCTTTGAGGCCTGGGGATTCTTTAAATTATGCAGCAACCTAAAGATTAGCGACTATGGTAACTATACCATGACCGTAAAGATTTCCGATATCAACCGCACAAAGGCCGCCATTGCCAAGTACCCCCGCAAGAACCGCGAAATTCTCTTCGTTGAAGACCGTGTGGACTATGTGCCCCGAGAAGGCTACTTCGCGCTGCCCGGCAAGGAACGCCGCGACTCCCATCTGGTGGGCCAGTGCGGAGACCTGGGTCAGTTTACCGACTACCAGCCCGGAGCAAAGGTTGAACCTTCAAGTTATACCTGCATCCAGTCAGACTCACTCTATGTGATGAACGGAACCGGCGGTGTTGGCTTCATCATGCTTTCTCCCGATGAGAAACTGCGCTATGCCTCCAACTCACTGAAGTTCTGCATCCCCTCCAGAGTGGAAAACGACTACACCATCTATTCTGTAGACGCGGACGGCACGCTGCAGCCCGTAACCATTGGCGGTTCCGGCACCGAGATGGTGAATTTGACCAAGATAGGAACCCTCGAAGACAGCCTCACCACCAACGCCATCAAGGCCGTCATCAGTGGTCCAATCAACGGAACGGACATCCGCTATATGCGCCAGCTTATCAACGAGAACAACCTCCAGTCCATCGACCTCACCGATGCCCGCATGGTCAGCGGCGGACTGCCCTTCTTCCAGACCTACAAGGGAGTGTCCAATACAATGGCCAGCCACATGTTCTATGAATGCAAGAGTCTGGTAAGCGTCCGCATGCCCAATACAATCACCAAGATTGACGCAAAGGCCTTTTCCTACACAGGACTCAGAGAAGTAACCATCCCCGAGAAGGTTTCCTCTGTCGGCAACGCCGCCTTTGCCGACTGTCCCCAGCTCAACCGCGTCATCATCGGCTCAAAGGTAAGGAATATGGAACAAGGCGTGTTCTACAATTCCGCTGTAAAGGAAGCCTTCGTAATGGCAAAGAATCCTCCCACCATAGCCGCCTATCTCTTTAGCAGCAACCCCATCATCCACGTCTATGCCAAATCGCTTGCAGCATATAAGGCATCTCCATGGAACGATCTTGGCACTCTGGTGGGCGACCTTGACGATTACGGCCACGTCACATCCGTCGAGCTGCCCGAGTACAAGCCCCAGGATGTGTTGAAGAACGCTCCGGTTTACGACCTCAACGGCCGTCGTGTAACCGACCTTCTCCTTGCCACCATCTATGTGCAGAACGGCAAGAAGTTCATCACCGCTCCATGAGTGATGAGCGGTGAGTTGTGAGTTGTGAGCCGTTTAGAAGACGGGAATATCAATAGGAGGGTGTGTCAAAATAGGCACATCCTCTTTTAATAATATCCATATAAATGGCGTCTGGAAGACGAGAATCGGCAACGTAGATTTATCAAGCGATATTCGTTCAACGCTCATCGCTCATCGTTCAACGTTCAACGTTCACCGCTCATCGCTCACCGCTCATCGTTCACCGTTCACCGTTCACCGCTTATCGCCCATTGTCAAACATTTTTACTTTTGTCCACAAACCGCATATTGGTTTCAAAATGAACAAAAATCGCTTAAAACAGTTCAAAATCAAACCTAAATAGTCGTCCTATTTTGCCCTACTGCGAAATTTTGATTTTCCAACTGAGAAAAAATAATTTTCCAACTGGGAAATAAAAATTTTCCAACTGGGCACTTTCGACTTTCCAGCTGGATTTATACAGATATACG
>JAFYQQ010000021.1 GCA_017559845.1 Bacteroidaceae bacterium
TCATTCAATGCGAAAATAAAACTCTTTAGAGCTAACCTTAGAGGAGTAGCGGATAAAAAGTTCTTTCTATTCAGAGTGGCAAAACTTTATGCTTATCCACAGTAAATTTCTACTGAGCCATGCATTGGGCTACGCACTGCACTGCTATATTCTGACTAAACAGAACCTTTTTTAGGTGGTAAAAAGAAAACAGGTTGGTAACCACCAACCTGTTTGTAGCGCCTACGGGAATCGAACCCGTGTTCCATGCGTGAGAGGCATGTGTCCTAGCCGCTAGACGAAAGCGCCATTTGCATTGAGTTGGATACGCTTGCGGAAGCTGGGGGATTCGAACCCCCGGTACGGTAACCCGTACGTCAGTTTAGCAAACTGGTGGTTTCAGCCACTCACCCAAACTTCCTTTTGCACTCTTTTAAGATGCTTTCCGAAGGGCATCCTTCTCAAATGCGATGCAAAGGTAGACGTTTTTTGCGAATTGTGCAAGTTTTTCAGTGTTTTTTTCTATCTTTGTACTAAATTTTGATGATAATCCATGATGAAAGATATACGATTGCCCAAGGGATGCGACCTGATACATTTGCCTAACGTGGTGGATGACAGGGGAATGCTGACTTTTGTGGAAGGAAACAAGCATATCCCTTTTGAGATAAAAAGAATTTTCTGGACTTACCGTGTTAAAGAGGGACAAACGCGCGGAAACCACGCCCACCGCACGTGCTCCATGGTGCTTTTCCCTGTGGGGGGAAGTTACAAGATTGAACTGGACGACGGGACTTTCCGCTGCACCTTGCACATGGAAGACCCTCATGTGGGTCTGTTGGTGCCTCCGGGCGTGTGGTGCCGTTTGTTTGACTTCACACCGGAAGCGGCCAGCGTGTGTCTGGCTTCGCATCCTTACGAGGCGGAAGATTATATTCACGATTATGATGAATTCCTTAAATTTGTAAGCTTATGACCGTTGTTCCGTATTCCATCAATTACAGAGAGGTGTGGGATGAGTTTGTGAAAACATCCAAGAATGGCACCTTTCTGATTCAGCGGGGCTTTATGGATTATCATGCCAACCGTTTCCTTGATTGTTCCGTACTGATACTTGACGGCTCGGGTATCATGGACGAAGAGCGCAGTGCGTTGCAGGACGTGGACAGTGTGAAGGCGGTGTTTCCCGCCAACTGGGTGGAGGAGGAGCACTGCGTCTACTCGCACCAGGGGCTGACCTATGGCGGACTGATTGTGCGCGAAGATGTGACGCAGAAAGAGATGTTGCAAATGATGCAGCTGATTTTCCTGTATTATGAGAACTATCTGCGTGCGGTGAGAATCGTGTACAAGCCTATACCTTATATATATAGTGCGTATCCGTCTGGCGAAGACTTGTATGCCTTGTTCCGTGCAGGAGGGCAGTTGAGCCGTAGATTGGTCAGCACGGTGGTGGATCAGCGCCATCCCTTGCGCATCCGTACACTGCGTTTGCGCCAGTCGCGCAAGGCGGTGGATCATGGGTTTTACATTGACCGCATGATTGAAGGCGAATGGGATACCTTGGCAGAATACTGGGCCTTGCTGGAGCATGTGCTGAAGACGTATCACAATTCCAAACCGGTGCATACGTTGGAAGAGATGCAGTTGCTGATGGGGCGTTTTCCCAAGGATATCCGTCTTTATCTGGTGCGCTCGGACGAAAAGATTGTGGCGGGAACGGTTGTGTTTGAGTCCAAACAAGTGGCTCATGTGCAATATATCGCCTCTGGCGAAGAGGGCAGGCAGTTTGGTGCGCTCGATCTTTTGTTCCGCCATCTTATAAACGAACGTTACAAGCAGATGGAATATATCGATTTTGGTACCTCAAACGAGCACGGCGGCTATGTGCTGAACGAAGGTCTGATTTTCCAGAAGGAAGGATTTGGTGGCAGGGCCGTGTGCTACGACACTTACGAGGTACGACTGAACCATAACATCTTGCTGCAGATGAGCGGTGACAAGATGGATGAGGTGGCAGAACGCATAAAGTATCTTGACTTGAAATCCATTACGCATACTTATCAGCCGGAACTTACGGACGCCATTCGCGATGTGGTGGAACGGGGTTGGTTCTTGCTGGGAGAAGAGAACAAAGCTTTTGAAAAGGACTTTTCCGCCTATGTGGGCACGAGGCATTGTGTGGCGGTGGGTAACGGACTGGAGGCTTTGCTGCTGATACTGAGTGCCTATAAGCATATTGGCCAATGGGAAGACGGTGATGAGGTCATTGTTCCCTCAAATACATATATTGCCACTATATTGGCGGTCAGCCATGCGGGGCTGAAACCTGTATTGGTGGAGCCTTCAATGGAGACCTATCTTATAGATCCGCTTCGATTGCAATCGGCCTTGACTCCCAAAACGCGGGCCATATTGCCGGTACATCTTTATGGCCGTGTCTGCAACATGGATGCCATCAACTCATTTGCCAAGGAGCACGGGCTGAAGGTTGTGGATGATGTGGCACAGGCGCACGGAGCCATGTATCGCGGCAAACGTGCCGGAAGTTTATGCGACGCCTCGGCTTTCAGTTTTTATCCAGGAAAGAATCTTGGTGCCCTTGGCGATGCCGGATGTATAACAACAGACGATGAGCAGTTGGCCTCATTGGTGCGTATGATGGCCAATTATGGCAGCAATGTGAAATACGTCAACGAAGTGAAGGGTTACAACAGTCGTATGGATGAAATTCAAGCTGCCGTACTCAGGGTAAAGCTTCCCCAGTTGGATGAGGAGAACGAACGCAGAAGACAGATTGCTCAGATTTATGACAGGGAAATAAAGAATCCATTGATTATAAAGCCCAACATCCCGGCCGACATCAGAGAGCATGTGTTCCATGTTTATGCTGTCCGTTGTCCCGACCGTAACAAATTGCAGGCCTATCTGTCTGAGAAAGGTGTGCAGACAATGATTCATTATCCTATACCACCTCATCGACAGGCAGCTTACAGGGAATGGAACGAAGATTCGTATCCCATCTCGGAACGAATCCATCGCGAAGAGTTGTCCTTGCCTGTGTCCCACCAACTGACAGATGATGAGATACTGCGTATCACCAAGGCATTGAACGAATTTGTTCTGGAGGTTTAAGGGACGTTCTAAAAATTCTGAATTTAGGTTTTTACCTTTTCTGGTGTTCTCCGTTTCGGTCGTTTTTCATCTTTTTCCGGTGTCATTTTGTCAAGTCTCATCAGTCACATAGTCCACTATGTTCCTTCTTCAACTTACAAAAGCACACACAAAAGAAGAACGAAAATCAACTCGACATAATTTTTAGAACATCCCATAAGAAGTTTCTTAAATAAATGTGGAGATGAAACAGGTTACTTCATCTCCACAACAGTGATTCCGGCACCGCCGAATTGTACATGCTCATCACGGGCATTGCGTACAAAAGGAAGGGTGCTGAGATATTGGCGGATGAGCTGGCGCAAGATGCCGTTTCCGGTTCCATGAAGGATTCGTACCTGTCTGGCACTGACCATCAGTGCGTCATCCATAAAATAAGAAACGGCCTGTAGTGCCTCATCGCCTCGCATACCTCGTACATCTATTTCCTGGCTGAATTCAAGATGCTTTTTACGCACTTGGTTCTGTGTCTCTCTGCTCAGGAAATTTACGGTGGGAGAGGTCTCCTGTTTTTCCTTGACTGATGCACGTTCCAGGCGCTTGTAGTCCACGACGGTCTTCATCATTCCAAAGGTTACCGTTGCTTTTTGGCCGTCAACCCGTTCAATGATGCCAACGCTGGTCTGGCCTTTTATACGGCAGTGGTCACCGGCTTCAAGCGGAATTTCCTGCTTGGGGGTGGGCTTGACTACAGATGTCTGTTTGTCTTTCTCTTCACTTTTCTTGCGCTTACGCTCTTCCTTCCGCTTGTGGCGTTGCTCAATTTGCTGCATTTTGCGCTCAATCATCTCGTTGCGCTCGTGCTTCTGTTCTTCTTCAAGCCGCTCGCGGAACTCTTCCAGTTGCTGGCGTACATCGCGGGTACGTTCCTTTTCAGCCTGTGCCTCGCGTATTTCGCGGATGGTGTTTTCCACTCTTGCATTGGCTTCACGGATAATCTGGTCGGCTTGTGCTTTGGCTTCGCGGATAATCTCTTTCCGCTTTTGTTGCAATTCCGTTATTTCCCGTTCATACTTTTCAATGGTCTGCACCATTTGCTTTTCCTGTGTGTGTATGGTCTGGCGTTTACCTTCCCAATAGCGCTTGTCACGGGTGATGTCCAACAGATACTTGTCTGCATTGACATATTCGCGTCCGACCAGTTCCGTGGCATCTGCTATCACTTCTTCTGGAATGCCTATTTTGCGTGCAATTTCCACGGCAAAGCTGCTGCCGGGGTTTCCAATCTGCAGTTGGAACAAGGCTTGCATGTGCTGGCGGTCATAGAGCATGGCGCCGTTTACAACGCCGGGCGTGTTCTCGGCGTAATGTTTAAGGTTTTGATAGTGTGTGGTGATCACTCCAAATGCGCCACGTTGCACATAGCGTTTCAGTACCGACTCGGCAAAGGCTCCTCCGATGGTGGGCTCTGTTCCGCTTCCGAACTCGTCAATCAGTAGCAGGCTGGAAGGATTGGCGCTGCGCATCATGTTCTTCATGTTCAGCAGATGGCTGCTGTAGGTACTCAAGTCGTCTTCTATGCTCTGCTCGTCTCCGATGTCAATGAAGAGATGTTGGAAGATGCCTATGCGGGAATTCTCGCGCATAGGGACGGGTATGCCACACTGGAACATGTATTGCAACAGTCCTACGGTTTTCAAACAGACGCTCTTTCCACCGGCATTCGGACCACTGATGATGAGGATGCGTTGTTTGCGATGCAGTTGCAGGTCTAGCGGAACAACCTTCTTTCCTTGTTTGGTGAGGTTTATTTCCAACAAAGGGTGACGAGCCTGCACCCAGTCTATAACCGGCGCATCGGAAATCTCAGGTGTGATGCCCTGTATGCGGTCGGCCAGATGTGCCTTGGCACGGATGAATTCTATGTCTGCCAAGAAGGCGAAACCGCGAAGCAGTTCCTTTACATTGGGACGGAGCATGGCGGCAAAATCTCTAAGAATGCGGATGATTTCGCGCCTTTCGTCGGCCTTGAGTTCACGAATGCGGTTATTGGCTTCCACCACATCGGCTGGTTCTATGTAGACCGTCTTTCCGGTGGCACTTTCATCGTGTACAATTCCACGCAGACGACGTTTCATTGCTGGCGCTACGGGAATGACAAGACGTCCGTCACGGATGGTGGGAGACACGTCCTTGTCCACCAAACCTTGTGCCTGGGCAGAACGCAATATGCTGTGCAATGTGTGGCTGATGCCGCTTTCTGTGCGTTGTAGTTCCCTGCGGATGGAAAAAAGGTCGGCACTGGCTTCGTCTTTGATGTGGCCGTATTTGTCCAGGATTTGTTCAATGCGTTTGGTTACGGCATAAAAGGTGAAAACTCCTTCTGCCACCTGTTCCAAAGCCGGGAACTTGATGTGCTGTTCCTCGTCGTTTGTGCGTATGATTTGTATCCATGAATGCAGCGTGCATAGCGAGCGATAGAGGTCCCACATGTCCTTCTCTTCCATGTGAGTTCCTTCAATGCTGATGTGCTTTATGGTTTCTCGTAAATCAAAGAAATCCTGTTCGGGCAATTCGGTCTCTTCAGACATAATCAGCCTGAATTCCGCCACTTGGTTGTGCAGCTGGCGTATAAGGGCGGGATGGCTGGCGTACTGCATGGCGTCAACGCGCTCCCTGCCCATGTTGCTGAGGCAGTAACTATGCAGTAGGGCTCGAATCTCGTCGAACCCTACCTTTTGTTCAAAGTTTTTGGGATATAGCATTACTTAAGATTCTTTTTGGGGTACATGGTATCCCACCAAGTGGGGTCATCCTGCAACCACTTGGCAAACCACGCGTAGAAGGTATGTACCCATTTGATACGTTTTTCGTAGTCCAGAATGTGGTGGTTCTGGCCCTCTACTGCCACAAAGGCACATTCGCGTCCGAGAATCTTCAAAGCATTGAATAGCTGGATGCTTTCGTTGATGGGTACGTTGGTGTCGGCTTCTCCGTGAAGAAAGAGGATGGGGGTGTGGATCTTGTCGGCGTTGAAGAGGGGAGAGTTTCCGCTCATCAGTTCGGCGTTGTTCCAAGGATAGCTGTGGGCGGCACAGATGGCGTTGTAACTATAACCCCAATATCCGAATCCCCAGTAGCTGGCAGGATTGGAGATGCCGGCATGGCTCATTGCTGCGGCAAAGATGTCAGTTTGGGTCTGCAGATACATTGTCATGAATCCGCCGTAGGAAGCTCCCAAGCAACCAATCTTCTTGTCATTTACATAAGGATGCTCCTGACAGAACTTCTTGGTTCCCTCAATGATGTCGTCGGCGGTGTATTTTCCGTAGGCGTTTACGTGGCGTGCGGCAAACTCCTGGCCGAATCCAGTGCAACCGCTTGGCTGTATTACATATACCACATAGTTCATTGATGCCCAACCGTGGAAGTTGTAGTAGCTGTCAAGGTTGCGTCCAACGGGAGAGCAGCCTCCGTAGTAGTAGACCAGCATGGGGTATTTTTTGTTGGCGTCGAAGTGGGGAGGCAGATAGAATCTTCCGTAGATGCTGTCGCCACGGCTGCTCTGAAAATTCCACTCCTGGCATTTGCCCAATGCGATGTCGCCCATTCGGGGCTTGTCAAAGTCGTAAAGCAGGGTTTCGCGATCGTTCTTCAGATCAACCTTATATACACGGTCACTGTTGCTTTCGCTTTGTCCGGTATAGGTGAGCAAAGGCTTTTCTTCAGCCAAATCAAAGCTTGCAATGGAGTTTTCGCTTAGTTTGAGCTGTTCCCATTTCAAACTCTTCATGTTCAGACGGAACAGGTCCTTGCGGTCGTGATTCTCGCAGAGTGCATAGATATTTCCGTCTGCACGGTTCCATCTCCATTGCTCCACGCTGGGGTTAAAGTCAAATGTGATGGGCTTGATTTCACGAGTGTCCAGATTCATCAGATACAGTTCGGTCTGGGTCATGCTTGGAATCTTTCCAGTCGGGTCGTTCTTGCCAATGCCATTCAACGCTTCGGGGCTACCGCTCATGACCACTTGTTTTCCGTCGGGAGAGAAGCGTGCCTCGTTCACGAAACCATCTCTTTTCACCAGAGTGTCTACCTTTAGAGTGCTGCGGTCTACCAATAGGATGGTGGAGAAGCTGAACGGACGTTCGGTGATACAGTTCTCATTGATGGTAAGCAGGATTTTGCTGCCATCATCCGACACATTGGCACTGGTGTTCTTTTGTCCTGTGGTCAGGGGGAGAATCTGTCCGGTCTTGACGTCCATTACCATGGCATTGTAGCGGTTTCTCCATCCAGCTATGCGGTCATCGGGTTCCAGGATTTGATGCACCTTCTTGTCTTCCTTGGGACCTTCTGTCACGTCGCTGATGAGCATCAGTTGTTCTCCGGGAAGGAACTGTCCGCTCTTTCCGCTGTAGTCAGTAAAGAGGGGAGTTACCTCACCGTTTTCCGGGTTTACATATTCGTATATGGTTCCCATGTCACTGCCTTTACGGCTTCGGATGTAGCGGTCGCCGGTGCTTGCCCATTGCTTGAAGCCTTCGATTGGCAGTTCGCGGTTGTCTTTCAGGTCAACCAGTTTCTTGCTCCATTCTGTTTTGCCGTCAGAACGGGTGGTGTAGGTGTTGAGCAGCATGTATCGGCCCGAACTGCTCAGACTGGTGGTGCTGGCGCGTTCGCCGTGCAGATAGTCTTCCAAAGCATACAGGCGCTTGCCGGTGGGATTGATGGTGATGTATTTTTCTTGTGCAGATTCAACGCTGATTTTCAAGGTGTCGGCCTTGTTCGCCTTTTGCAACACTTTCACCACAATGTCATGTCTTCCGGGCGTAAGGTTCTGCTCCGCACCTTCTTTGCCGTTGATGTATACTTTGTGGTTTCCGGCTCCCTTGACCACAATCTTGCACTTGGCGAAGAGTGAGTTTTCCAACTGGAAGCCGGCCAGGCTTACGGCCGATGTGTTTTGTGCGGGCAGAATGCCGTCAGCGCTAGCCTTTCCCTGTTTCCACATTTGTGGCACAATGGTCTTGTCCATTAACATCTTGTCAAAGTCAAAAGCCTTTCCCCACACGTCTGCCGTATCGGTTTGGATGGGGGTGTTCATGCAATAGGGACCAGCCACTTTCAGTGTGTCCACATCAATGGCCATAGCGGGGATTGCGGCGGCGGCAAACAGCGCCAGCAGCGTTTTCTTAACTTCTGGATACATTTTTAATTCCTTTTATGGTTTTCAGTTTTTTGATAAGTTTTTGCAATTTGCTTGTGTCTTCCAGCATCACGGTGAGTCTTCCGCTGAAGAGTCCGTCAAAACTGTCTATGCTGATGCTTCGCAGTATGATTTTTTCCTCTTTGGAGATGACGCTGGTGATGTTGTTGACAATTCCCAGGTCATCGTTGCCCACAACGTGCAGTGTGATGGGGTATTGGGTGCCGCGCTTTCCTGCCCAGCGTGCCTTGACGATGCGGTAGCCGAAACGTTGGCGAAGCTGGGGTGCGTTTGGGCAGTCGGTGCGGTGAATCTTGATTCCGCTACCATTCGTTACAAATCCGAAGACATCATCGCCGTAAACGGGTTGGCAACACTTGGCCATTTGGAATTCAATGCCCTTCAGGTTTTCGTCAATGACCATTACGTCGTCATTGTTGGCATAGAGCTTCCGTTCCGCTTCGGGCTGCATGACAAAGTCTTTGGCACTTTGGGTGGGTAGGGTATGTTCGGCTTCGCCTCTTGCATGCTTCAGCGCGGCGGCATAGGTCTCCAGCACTTGATTGATGTCCAGTGTGTCGTTGGCTATGTCGGCATAGAAATCCGTTACCGACTTGTAGCCCATTTTGGTAATGGTGTGCATGAACACCGCTTCGTCATAATCAATCTTGCGGTTGTTCATCTTGCGTTCGAGCACCTCCTTGGCCATGCTGGCCTGTTTGCTCTCCAATTCCTTTATGCTCTGGCGAATCTTGGTGCGCGCCTTTCCAGTAATGACAATGTTCAGCCAGTCTTGCTTTGGCGTCTGGTTCTTGCTGGTCAGGATTTCCACTTGGTCGCCGCTTTGCAGTTTTTGTCTGATGGTCACGTTCTTGTTGCCGATTTTGGCTCCGATACACTGGTCGCCCACCTTGGTGTGGATGCTGTAAGCAAAATCCAGAACGGTGGCTCCCATGGGCAGTTTGAACAAGTCGCCTTTGGGGGTGAACACAAACACTTCGTCTTCAACCAAATCCTGCTTGAACTGGTCCATCAATTGCATGTCGTCGCCGGTTTCCAGCACGCTGCGCACGTTGGCCAGCCATTCGTCCACACCGCTTTGTCCGCCCCTGATGCCTTTGTATCTCCAGTGGGCGGCAAGTCCGTGTTCGGCAATATCGTCCATTCGTTCCGTGCGAATCTGCACCTCCACCCATTTCTGTTTGGGCCCCAGTACAGTAATGTGCAGACTCTCGTAACCGTTGCTCTTGGGAACGCTCAGCCAGTCGCGCATTCTTTTGGGGTTGCTCTGGTACATGTCGGTGATGATGCTGAAGGTCTGCCAGCAGTCCATCTTTTCTTTTTCCGCTTCGCTGTCCAGGATGATGCGGATGGCAAAAAGGTCATATACGCCATCCACGCCTACATGCTGCTTTTTCATCTTTTGCCAGATGCTGTGGATGCTTTTTGTGCGTCCTTTCATGTGGAATTTCAGTCCGGCTTCGCGCAACTTTTTCTCAATGGGGTCAATGAAGTCGGCAATGTAGGCGTCGCGGCTTCTTTTGGTTTCGTTCAGCTTTTCCTTGATATGGTAGTAGGCATCGTGTTCCAGATATTTGAGACTCAGGTCCTCCAACTCGCTTTTCAGCTTGTACAGACCCAGTTTGTGAGCCAGCGGAGCATAAAGATATGCCGCTTCCATGGACACCTTGCGTTGTGCTTCCACCTGTGGCGTATCTTTGATCTTGCGCATGGTGTTCACTCGGTTTGCCAGCATGATGAGAATTACGCGCATGTCTTCAGCAAACGTAACCAGCAGGCTGCGGAAATTCTCGCTCTCCACAGCGGCACTCTTCTTGTAAAGGTCGCGAATGCGCAAAAGGCCTTTGATGATGTGCGCCACATCTTCGCCAAAATCTTTCTTCACCTGCTCTATGGTTACCGAACCACACTTGACGGGGGTGCTGATCATGACACCGATAACGGAACCGCGCGAAAGGCCAATTTCCTGCACTACAAGCACGGCCGTTTCCAGATCGTTCAATAGAGGATGGAAACCAAAGGTGTCACGCTGCATGCAACCGCTTTCCGCAGCCCGTTTCAGATAGGTTCTCACCATGTCATAATCGCCCGGCTGCAGCGCTTTTTCTGCAAGTCGGGACAATTCCTGGTCAAGACCTTTTACCTTATCTATTTCTTCCGGGCTGAACTTGTCGCTTTTAGTCTTATCCATTTCGTTTTAATCTTGTTGTTTTTAAACAAAATAGAGTCTGATTACCTCTGAGTTGTGTTACACAATACAAAGTTACTCATTTTTTTTGCATTTTTTGTCCAGTTTCAAAGTTTTTGTTTATATTTGTATCGAAAAAGAAGAAAAACCATATAAATAATACCAAAAATAATGCTAACTTCACAAGACAAAATTCAGTTACAGGAAAAAGGAATAACTGAAGAACAGTTGCTTGCTCAACTGAAAAGTTTCGAGACTGGTTTCCCCTATTTGAAATTGCAGGGCGCAGCTGCCATAGGCGAAGACATTATGGCTCCCGCAAGCCATGATGTGGACAATTATCTGCAGGCATGGGAAGAATACAAGCGACAGGGACATGTCATCACCAAGTTTGTGCCTGCCAGCGGTGCGGCCAGCCGTATGTTTAAGGATATGTTTGAGTTCCTTGACGCTCCCTACGAAGAGCCCACTACACCGTTTGAAAAAGCCTATTTCAAGGATATCCATAGCTTCGCCTTCTTCCAGGATCTGGACTATGCATGTCGCAAGAACGAGGGCAAGGGCGTGGGCCAGCTCATTGCTGACGGACAGTACAAGGCCGTAGTGGCCAATATGCTGAAGGACAAGGGCCTCAATTACGGACAGCTTCCCAAGGGTCTCTTGAAGTTCCACACTTATCCTAACGGTGCGCGCACTCCGCTCGAAGAGCATTTGGTGGAGGCTGCGTTGTATGCTAGTTCGCAGGGCGAGACGGAAGTCCACTTCACCGTAAGCACCGAGCACAAAGCCTTGTTCGAAAAACTGGTGGAGCGTGTTCTTCCTCTTTACCAGGACGAGTACAGCATTAACTATAATGTGTCCTTCAGCGAGCAGAAACCCAGCACTGACACCGTGGCCGCCAATGCGGACAACACACCGTTCCGTACCGATGACGGCAAGTTGCTTTTCCGTCCCGGAGGTCATGGCGCACTCATCCAGAACCTCAACGACTTGCAGAGCGATGTAGTCTTTGTCAAGAATATCGACAACGTGGTGCCCGACAGCCTGAAGGCCGATACCGTGCTTTGGAAACAGGTCATTGCCGGTGTGTTGGTGGACGTTCAGCGTCAGGCCTTCTCTTACCTCCGCTTGCTGGATAGCGGAGAGTACAACCGTTCCGACCTTGAGGACATGATTCGTTTTGTACGTCACCAGTTGCACTGCAATGTGCCCGGACTGAAGGATCTTTCCGATGACGACTTGCGCGACTTCCTGCGCACAAAACTCAACCGCCCCATCCGTGTCTGTGGTGTGGTGAAGAATGTGGGCGAACCTGGCGGTGGCCCCTTCATGGCTTTCAATCCTGACGGAAGCGTGAGCCTTCAGATTTTGGAAAGCAGCCAGATTGACAAGAACAATCCCGAATACATGAAGATGTTCACCGAGGGCACCCACTTCAATCCCGTGGATTTGGTCTGCGCCTTGAAGGACTACAACGGCAACCGTTTCGATTTGCTTAAGTTTGTGGATCCCGCAACGGGCTTTATCTCCAACAAGAGCAAGAACGGTCGCGAGCTGAAGGCTCTGGAACTTCCAGGTCTGTGGAACGGTGCCATGAGCGACTGGAGCACCATCTTTGTGGAAGTGCCTCTGAGCACCTTCAATCCGGTGAAGACCGTGAACGACCTGTTGCGCGAACAGCATCAGTAATACATCGTTTAATCTCGAAAGGTTGGGGCGTCCCAGCCTTTCGGCAACGATGCCTATTCCACCCTCACCATGCTCTACAGCGCATCGTTCATGATGTCTTGGGGTCTCATCTGCTGGGTGCTCATTGCGGAGATTTTTCCCAACACCATCCGCGGCAAGGCCGTGGCTGTGGCCGTGGCGTTCCAGTGGATTTTCAACTGGATTGTCAGCAGCAGCTTTGTGCCCATGTTCAACATGTACCTCACCACAGGCGACGATTTCGGCCACTGGTTCACCTATGGCCACTATGGTATTGTGTGCATCATTGCCGCCGTCTTTGTGTGGCGAATGGTTCCCGAGACCAAGGGGATGAAGCTTGAGGATATGAGCCGAATGTGGCGAGAAAAAATGAAATGAACCCTCTTTCCCCAGAAAACAATGAAACGAACCCATCTTTCCCTCTTGACCTCTGTCTTCCTTGCTCTGTTTTCCGTGCAGGCGCAAGAGCCCATGACGGCGGTTGTGGAGCGGGGACTTTCCCGCGCAAAGCATCAGGCACAGTTTATGGCCAACACGCTGGAAAACACCCCCGATGCCCTTCCGCGCACCTTTGAGAAGGGCAAACTCGTAACCTGCAAGTACAACAACTGGGTGTCGGGCTTCTTCCCCGGCGTGTTGTGGATGCTTTATGAACATTATGGCGATGAGGAACTGCGCAGGCAGGCCGAATTGTTCACATCCCGGGTGGAACCCGCCAAACGGATGACCAACACCCATGACCTCGGCTTCATGCTCTATTGCAGCTTTGGCCACGGTTACCGTCTCACCGGCAACGAACATTACCAGCAGGTGATTGAAGAAGGAACCCACAGCCTGCTCACACGCTGGAATCCCAAACTGGGCGTAATGCGCTCGTGGGACTTCAACAAGAAGTGGCAGTTTCCTGTCATCATTGACAATATGATGAACCTGGAAATGCTGTGCTATATGAGCAAGCACACCGGTGACCGCTCTTTTGAGAAGATTGCGTGTACCCATGCCAACACCACCATCAAGAACCATTTCCGCAAGGATTACAGCACCTATCATGTTGTGTCCTACGACACCATTAGCGGAAAGCCCCATGTCAAGAACACACATCAGGGCTATGCCGATGAGAGTGCCTGGGCGAGAGGTCAGGCATGGGGGCTCTATGGCTACACGATGATGTATCGCGAGACAGGGAAGAAGGCCTATCTGAAGCAGGCCAGGGCCATAGCGTCCTTTCTCGTGAACCATCCCAATATGCCAAAAGACAAGGTTCCTTATTGGGACTATAACGCACCCGATATTCCCAATGCCAAGCGCGACGCCTCTGCTGCCGCCATAATGGCCTCGGCATTGATAGAGCTGAGCCAGCTCGACCCCTCCAAGGATGCTGCCCTTTGCCTCTCCTTTGCCCAGGAACAGCTCCGCTCGCTCACCACGGACGCTTATTTGGCCAAGGAAGGCGAGAATGGCGGATTCGTGCTGATGCATGGAGTGGGGCATTTGCCCGGCAAGTCGGAAGTGGATGTGCCGCTCACCTATGCCGACTATTACTATGTGGAGGCGCTGCTCCGAATGAAGAGGCTTATGGAGCGGACAGACGGCGTCGCAGACCACAAGGAATGAGTGGAGAGCATGTCGTAGGCATAATTTTGAATAGATAATAGCGCAATGCGATACACGATACTCATAGCGTGCTGTCTGCTCCATTTTGCAGGGACTGTGGCGCAGAACGGCCAACAACAATGGGCCGAGCCACAACTCCCAGCCGAATGGGGACTGGAGCGCATGCCGCACAACAACGCTAACCCCAATGTGTACGTCTATAAGGACAAGCGCTACGATGCCCTCTTTACCCGCACGCTGGGATGGAATGGCGGGGACGGCGTGCAGACAACACTGCTGCCCGGTGGAAACGTATTTTGGAGCTTCAACGACAGCTTCTATGGCCGTGCCACAGATGCGTCGAGCCGAATCCGCCGTTCGAGCAACTTTCCCCGCAACAGCCTGATGGTGCAGACACCTGGAGAAGACGGACTGCCCGGAGCGGAAAACACCAACTTTGTGTGGCTGGCCGACTGGGTGCAGCGCGAGGATTCCACAGCCGAAGGCTATTACCATTGCCGCACACATCTGCGCCACCCCAATGGCGAGAAGACCGAAGCGCAGATTCGCCAGGGCGAGATTGACCAGACCTGGCTCTATTGGGCCGGTGACGCCACCGTGGTGGATGGCTGCCTGCAAATGCTTTGGGCTGGAGTCTACAACGGCACGCAGAACCTCATGCAGCCCCGCAACCGCGCCCTTGCCGTCTATTCGCTTGAAGGCAAGCCCGGAAGCCAGGAATACCTGAAACTGCTCAGCGTGGACCACAACTTCATTGTGCATGACCCCATAGGCTATGGCAGCACGCTTTGGGAAGACGAGGACGGGCATACCTACCTCTATTCCTGCTATCAGTTCCGCAAGAACGCGGGCGACCTGCTAAACGCCTCTTCGCCCGTGGTGGCACGTTCCCGCACTCACGACCTCCGTTCGCCCTGGGAATATTACGTGGCGGATGCCTCTGGGAAGTTCCATTGGCAAAACACATATCCCACGCCCGAGGAAGCAAGACGTTCCGCTATCAGCAGCAAGAGCGTGGCCACACCCTGGGTCTTCAAGGACGGCGACTGGTACTACATGACGGCACAGGGATTTGTCTTTGCCAAGGAAGTCTATATCATGCGAAGCCGCACCCCCTGGGGACCCTTTGAGGATTGCCGCCATCTGTGGTCAATGCCCCACGAGCTTGACAAACTTGGCACGCGCACCTATCAGCATTTCTACATGCCCCATCTTCATCAGTCGCTCTCGCGTCAAGGCGAACTGGTCTTCTCCACCAATACCGACTGTAAGGAGTGGGCTGACAATTTCAACACCGTCGGTTCCGCCGACTTCTACCGTCCCTATTTCTTCCGCGTCTACAACTGGAAAGCCCTCTTTGAAGAGTAGGGGGCAGGTTCTCCGTTATCCGTTGCCAGAAAAACGGTTTTTGCATTTTTGCATTTTGCAAATTCATTTTTTTTTTTAAACCCCAAGACCCCCAACACCTTATTATATTAGTGAATAGTATTGACTAATATTAATATATATATTATTATATAGTCAACCCTTAAAAAGTTCTCACATACGCGCACGCAAGATTTTGTGATACAGCAATACCTCCTCCAAATGCGGATTTAGACCATGGTATCCACCAGCAGATAAGGCGCAAAAGAATCCTCAA
>JAFYQQ010000022.1 GCA_017559845.1 Bacteroidaceae bacterium
ATTTTATGGAACAATAGCCGCACTTGTAATACTATGAGTGCTATTCTTTCTTGTCTTTCGAAAAACTCAAATAGTTGAATTGAATATAAACAATGTTCTACAGCAATGTAGGACGCTTAATAATTTACGTATGAAAAAGAATTGGATTTATATTTTCCTGTCGATGGCCATCGCGGCGATGCCGTTGACTTCTTGTAGTAACGACGATGACGAGGTTAAGCCCAACGAAGAGCAGCTGTACGACAAAGAGTCTAAAGAAGAAGTGAAGCCGGTTACGGCATTCGATGCTTTGGCGTGGCTTCAGAAATGCCTCGTAATAGTGGATGACAACAATAATGTCATCCGTAGAGTCTATGGCAAGCCCCTGGACGCATCGCAGCCAACTGTGATTTCTGTGCCGGTTGCAGACTATGAAGTAGCAGAAAACATATTCCTTGGTTGGGTGGCTCCCGGTAAGGAAGCAACCAAGGTTGATGGCGGTTACGACTACAACCTGACCGATGTCGAGGGCAAGGCCCAGGGTGGTGTTTCGTTCCTTGCCGTAGAGGGCGAGGCTGGCGTCTTTGCACGCATGACTGTGGCACCGGGTACCGACCTCAAACAGGTTACTGAGGTTCAGTTTATCGATGCCGACCTCTGGCCCGAGAATAATGCTTACCTAAGGGTGGAAAAACGCAAGATCTATTATTTGGAGGACTACGAATTGAAATGGACCGAAGGTGAGGGCTATATCACTGATTTCCACGTTGAAAAGAAACTTCTTCCTTTCTATTGTTTGCAAGGCAATACCAATGGCAGGGAAGGTATCTTGGTGTATCTCAGCCCAGACGACTATAATTATTACTCCCATCCGATTATGAAATGGTATAGAATTGCTTTGCCATATCTCCCTACTGAGGTGGAAGCACAGAAGGTGGTCGATAAAATAAACGCAAATGAAGCGAACTGGAACACGATGTTGTCTGATATGAAGTTTAATGGACATGACTGGTATGCCAAACCTTTCGACCTACGTGATGATGCAGCAGCCAAATCAAAGTTCGTAATAGGTGAGCTATACGAAGGTTGGATTCTGGACAGTTTTATGTGTTTTGAAATGGACAATTATCCTGCTGAATTGGAATGGATTTATGAAAGCAGTATGCAAATGTACCGCTACATGCAGATTCAGATTATCCCACCCGTTAAGTGATTAATAATCAGTGGCATAATTTTAAGCTAAGGACATATATTATATTATGAGGAAGAATTTGAATACCGCTACATGCATATCCGCACCTTCCCCCCCGCAACAAAGTAAAGATGTAGTGAAATAATTTTGAACAATAAAGTATTCTTTCCTCCTTCCTCCCCCCCATTCGGGATGAGTGAAGGAGGATTTTTGTTTCAAATTAGGGTGGTTCTATTTACTCTTAAGCGTAAATGAAATTACATCGGGATGTAAGTGCGCTTTCATCGGGAAGTAAAAAATGGGTGTTTTTTGAGCGCAATCTCATACAAAAAAACAAATCCGTCCAAAGAGACCTTAATGGAAATCTTTGGACGGATTTGCTGAATTGGTACGGATTTTCTAACAATGTCTTTTGAGATAATGGCTGATATATAAAGACTCTACAACGAAAATGTCATTGTAATATGCTAAACGAAACACCAAACATTTTTAACGGGCACCAATAATGTCACCCCCCATGTTTCAGTTATCCTCATTAAAATATTCAAAGACATAGTCGCTGTTGCAAGTAAAGACGCCATTTTCGTAAATAATCTCTTCATGTTCCAACCATTTCTCCACAATTTCCCTCATTTGGTCATCATGAAATGCAAACCATTTTTCGCGTTGGCCTGTATAATGTAACATGTTCTTAAAAGCAGAGAAGGGACGCCGTTGTCGCAAAGCAGACCATAGTTTGTCCTGGTCTGCCTTGTTTGGCACTGTTTCAATGAAATCTTCCATAAGTTTGAAACTTTCCCGTGATTCCATTGGCTCTATATAAAGAAGACGGTGTCCTTCTTTGGGGTGGCATTCAGATTCTTCTATTAAAGGAACCGTGTCTTGCTCGTCAAAATCAAAATACCAGCGACTATTGTACGAATGGTCTTCCATTGCACATGCAACCGCTTCAATTATGCTTTCATATTTTGTCCTCATACTGTTTTTTCCCAAAACAATTTACCAAGCATGCTCAAAACGTTTGCCACGCTGTCCTTGTCGGGGACGGGAATATGCAATGAGGTTTCGCCAGTCTGTTCATCCACTTTCACGATTGCGTCCACCAACTGCTTTGTCGCTTCGGGCGATTGCAATGTTTTGGCCAAGCCATTGAAGAAAGAAAAACCTTGTTGAAGCAGTTCTTGTGGATGAGGTTCTCCTCCTTTCCCTTTTTCTTCAGAAGGTTCGCTGCTTTGTTCCAATGGGATGTCATCATACGGAAGAACCTGTTCGTTTAGTACGCTTGAAGATTCATTGGGAGAAGATGAGTCAACGCGGACAGCCATTTCTTCCGTATCGTCTGTTGAAATGCCAGCCTGGGGCTCTTTCCCTTCGCCATCCACCGTTTCAACCACATCCTTGATAGAATCCATGATTTTGTCAAGTTTGCTGTCTTCCAAGAAAATGGAATCTGCACCGTTGTCCAAAATACCTTCAAACAGGGAGGATTTGAAATTCAAGGTACTAAGCATCCGTTCCTCAATTGTCTGACTGGCTACCATGTTGATGACTTGAATGTTGCGTTGCTGTCCGAGGCGGTAGATTCGGGCGATACGCTGTTCCAGCACGGCCGGATTCCATGGCAAGTCTATATTGATAAGTATGGAGGCGACTTGCAGATTCAAACCTGTACTTCCAGCGTCTGTTGAAATGAACACGCGGCTTGCGGGGTTTTCCGTAAAGTTCACCATCAAATCCTTTCGCTTCTCAGAAGGAACACCTCCGTGCAGGTATTCGTATTCTATACCAATCTTGTCCAGTTCTGCCGCAATTAATCTGGTCATCCTCTCCCATTGGCTGAATATGACAACCTTTTCATCGCCATTATCAAAAACGTTGCGAAGGATGTTCATCGTTTCTTCAACCTTGGTGTCGTAACGACTCTTTTGGTCAAGGATGTAAGTGCTGTCACACACCATCCTCATCTCACTAAGGAACAGCAGCAGACGTTTGCGGTCTTTCTCGCTTAGGAAACGGTTCCGATTCCACTTTTGCACCAACTGGCTGACTTGTGCCTGGTACTCATCGTGCATATCACGCTGTTCTGTTGTCAACGGCACAAACAGAATTTTGTCCTGGCGTTCCGGAAGTTGCAAAGCCACATCTCGTTTCCTTCTGCGGATAAGCACAGACTTCAGCCGTTCTCCCACTTCATTCAGATTCTTGTAGGCAATAACCTTTCCGGTTTCGTTGGTGATTACGGTTTGGTCCATAAACTGATAGTAGGGGTCCAGACAATATTGGTCAACAAACTGCATTACGGAATAAAGTTCCTCCAGTTTGTTTTCCAGTGGCGTGCCAGAAAGTACTACGGCATAATCCGCATCAATGTGACGGGCTGATTGTGATATCTGTGTTTTCCAGTTCTTCAGGCGCTGCACCTCGTCCATGATGAGGAAATCTGTATGGAGCGAACGTAGAATCTTGACATCGTTGCTCATGCTGTTGTATGAAACAATCTTGTAGAACTCATCGGCCTCGTACATTTTTTTACGTTGAAGATGATTGCCTTCTATCACAATTGCAGTGGAGTTGGTAAACTTCTCTATCTCCTTCTTCCACTGGTATTTCAGGGAGGTAGGACATACAACCAAGACCGAACCGATCAGTTTGTTTCTCTTCATCAGTTCAGCCGTGCCGATGGCTTGAATGGTCTTTCCCAAGCCCATTTCGTCGGCAATAATCGACTTGCCGGCCTGATAGGCAAAGCGGATGCCTTCTTTCTGATAGGGGTAAAGGGAGACTTTAAGCAAAGCATCCAAATCCTCATCCGAAGTGGATTGTATTACAGAAACCCTGGTTTTCTGATCACGTTTTTCCGCAATATAGCTGAGCGCGTCGGGATACCAACGGAATGTGTCGTCCAGGTGGGTGGCAGCGGTTAAGAAATCAAAGATGTGATTTTCTGCACCAGGGCGCATCACTCCATCAGGGGTGAAGTAAGGTTCTGCCAGTTTGCGGAATTCCTCTTCGTTGTTGGTGCCGATACGGAGACAAACTTGCCGCTTGCTGCGATAAGAAAGATACAAAGAACTATATGCCGGACGTTCGCGGTGAATCCGTTTACGGTGCGCCTTTATCCATTGCTTTACGGCTTCAAGGTGCTTGCATGTTCCCAAACGGCTTGTCTTGAAATCCATACAAGAACAATAGTTCCACTCGCTTTCTTTGCCGCGGAACACCACACGGTAATGGTTTCTTGTTACAAGATTTGATACGGTATAATAGCCAGGTCCGTCAGTGGCTTTATCCTCGGAAATGGTAAAGTTTTCTTTCTCGGCAGCTTGTTGTCGCAAGGCTATCTGCCATTGCTCCAACGAAAGGTTTTCCGGTTTATAGTGATAGGAAACTTTGGTGGCTTGTCTCTTCTTTTTAATGTTGGCTTTTTTGCCCATATTATGGAGTATAAGTGTTTTTTGAAAGGGCGAGGTTAAAGGTCTTCCAATTCCCTTCGCAAACTCAGCAGTTCGTTCCTTACGCCTTCCAGGGTGTTGATCAGTTCGGTGTTGCGGGCAACGCCTTCGCGGTTCTTCTTCAAAACCTCTCTGGCAGCAGAGAGCTTCATGCCCCTAACCTTTACTAAATTATATATAAGGTCTATTTCCTCAATGTCTTGGGCGGAATATTGACGTACTTGGCGGTTGGTCTTTTTGGGCTTGATGCTGGGAAATTCCTTTTCCCAATAGCGCAGCAGGGATTCGGCCACGCCAAACTGTGCCGCTACCTCGCTGATAGAGTAATACAACTTCAGGTTTTTGGGGGTGTTATGTGCCATATTTTCAGTCTAATCGCCCTTTTGTAAGCAATTTCTTTGCAAAAGTACACAAAACAAATTACCTTTGCAACAATTTTTCAATAGAAAGCGAATAAAAAATTAAGATAAAATCATGACAGCAAATGAAATACGTGACTCGTTCAAGAAATTTTTCGAGTCTAAAGGGCATCTGATTACCCCTTCAGCGCCCATGGTGATTAAGGACGACCCCACACTGATGTTTACCAATGCCGGTATGAACCAGTGGAAGGACATCATTCTGGGCGCCCGCGACCCCGAACCCCGTTGCCGTGCCAATTCGCAGAAGTGTCTGCGCGTAAGCGGCAAGCACAACGACCTGGAAGAGGTGGGCCATGACACCTACCACCATACCATGTTCGAGATGCTTGGCAACTGGAGCTTTGGCGACTACTTCAAGGAAGGTGCCATTGATATGGCTTGGGAATATCTGGTTAATGTGCTCAAACTGAATCCTGAGGACCTGTATGTAACCGTGTTTGAGGGAAGCCAGGAGGAAGGCCTGAGCCGCGATGACGAGGCGGCTTCTTATTGGCTGAAGCATGTTCCTGCCGACCATATCATCAACGGCAACAAGCATGACAACTTCTGGGAAATGGGTGATACCGGTCCTTGCGGACCTTGTTCCGAGATTCACCTGGACAGCCGTTCTGCCGAGGAGAAGGCACAGGTGCCCGGTCGTGAACTGGTGAACAAGGATAACCCCCAGGTGATTGAAATCTGGAATATCGTCTTCATGCAGTTCAACCGCAAGGCCGACGGTTCTTTGGAAAATCTTTCCATGAACGTGATTGACACCGGTATGGGCTTTGAGCGTCTGGTGCGTTCCATCCAGGGCAAGAACTCGAACTATGATACAGACATCTTCCAGCCGCTGATTCAGGTGATGGCCCAGAAGGCTGGCATCAAATATGGTGACGCGGAAGAAACCGATGTGGCCATGCGCGTTATCGTGGACCACTTGCGTGCCATTGCGTTCAGTATTGCCGATGGCCAGTTGCCCGGCAATGCCAAGGCTGGTTACGTTATCCGCCGCATTCTGCGTCGTGCCGTACGTTACGGCTATACCTTCCTGGGACAGAAGCAGGCCTTCATGTACAGCTTGGTTCCCGCCCTCATCCAGGAGATGGGTTCTTCCTATCCCGAACTGGAGGCTCAGAAGGAACTTATCATGAAGGTGATGAAGGAAGAGGAGGACAGCTTCCTGCGCACCTTGGAGAACGGTATCCGTCTGCTCAACGGCGTGATGGAGGAGACCCGTGCAGCAGGAAAGACCGTAATTGCCGGCGACAAGGCATTTACGCTTTTCGACACCTTCGGCTTCCCCTTGGACCTCACAGAACTGATTTGCCGCGAGAACGGCATGACGGTGGATGTGGAAGGTTTCAATGTGGAGATGGAGAAGCAGAAAGCTCGTGCCCGCAACGCCGCTCAGGTGGAAATGGGCGACTGGACCGTTCTGGCAGAAGGGGAGACCCAGTTTGTCGGATATGACTTTACAGAATATTCTTGCCATATTCTGAAGTACCGTGAGGTGAAGCAGAAGAAGGGCGTTGTATATGAAGTGATTCTGGACCAGACTCCTTTCTATGGCGAGATGGGTGGCGAAGTGGGTGACCAGGGCGAACTGGTGAACGAGGCTGAGACCATACGTGTGCTTGACACCAAGAAGGAGAACGGTGTGTCTGTCCACATTGTAGACCGTATTCCTGCCGACCCCACAGCCGAATTTATGGCTTGTGTGGATGTGGACATGCGTCGTGCCGTGGAGGCAAACCACACCTGTACCCACTTGATTGATGAGGCTTTGCGCGAGGTGCTGGGCACACACGTAGAGCAGAAGGGCTCTTTGGTGACGGCCGATTCTTTGCGCTTCGACTTCAGCCACTTCGAAAAGGTTACGCCCGAGCAGTTGCGTCAGGTGGAACACCTTGTAAACGAGAAGATCCGCCAGAACATCCCCTTGCAGGAGTATCGTGAACTGCCCATCGAGGAAGCCAAGGAACTGGGCGCAATCGCCCTCTTCGGCGAGAAGTACGGCGACAAGGTACGCGTGGTGCAGTTCGGCAGCAGCGTAGAGTTCTGTGGCGGTTGTCATGCCAGCAGCACTGGCTGTCTGGGAATGGTGCGCATCATCAGCGAAAGCAGTATTGCTGCCGGAATCCGTCGTATCGAGGCCGTAACCGGAAAGGGAGTGGAAGGAATGATGGACAAGATGCAGGACCTGCTCACCGACCTCAAGGCGCTCTTCAACAACACTCCCAACTTGAAGACTGCCATCCAGAAGGCCATCGAGGACAATGCCGAACTGAAGAAGCAGGTAGACGAATTCAAGGCACAGAAGGTGGTGGAAATCCGCAAGGAACTGGCTGAAAAGGCAAAGGATGTAAACGGCATCAAGGTTATTGCCGCCGTGCTTCCCCTTGACGCACAAGGAGCCAAGGACATTGCCTTCCAGTTGCGTGCCCAGTTTACCGAGCGCCTTGCTGTGGTATTGGGTTGCCATGCCGATGGAAAGCCCAGTCTTACCGTGTGCTTCAGCGATGATTTGGTGGCCGAAGGTCAGAACGCAGGCAAGATGGTGCGCGAGGCAGGCAAGCTCATCCAGGGTGGCGGCGGTGGCCAGGCGCATTTCGCCACAGCCGGAGGCAAGAACCCCGATGGACTTTCCAGCGCGGTGGACAAGATAGTAGAGCTTATCCAGGGATAATCGCTCTTATCCGTACAAATAGAACTAAAAAACCGTCGCCCCATTCAGAAATTTGGGGCGACGGTTTTTTAGAATCACCTTTAAACGAGCAGTAACGAAGTCTTTCCTTACATTAATCTCTCCAATGCTTCTTATTCCGTGGTATTCGTGGGGTTAGCGTGAGAAAAGAATCTTCGGACGCTGCACGCAGACGTCCCTACCTCTTCACCGCTCGCCGTTTAATAATGGCACGCAGATGACGCCAATGCGACAGATTTTTGAGTTATGAGCAATGAGTTGTGAGCGATGAGATTTGACATAAGAACAGAAGAAACAGGTTTTTGGGTCTTGAGCGATGAGCGATGAGTAGTGAGAGTAGGGACGTCTGCGTGCAGAGAGCACTGAAAAAGTGTGTGTCTTTTATTTTTTAAGCTAAAATTTAACATAACAAGCCTGACTTAGATGTGAAATTGTCAACTAAAAGATGTCAATAAGATGAAGTGGCCGACTTTTTCAGTGCTCTCCTGCGTGCAGCGTCCGAGGTTTTTACTCACGCAAATCTCAATTCCCATAGCAGTAGTACTGCGTTGCCCGTTTAAGATATCTTCTACAGCCGTTGCAGTATATCTGCATCGGCCCATGCAGTATATCTGCC
>JAFYQQ010000023.1 GCA_017559845.1 Bacteroidaceae bacterium
ACACAAGGATTGTCAGTCCTTTGCTCTACCAACTGAGCTATGGCACCATCATTTTCTTGAATGCGGTTGCAAAGATAGGTGTTTTTTTCTTTTCTGCCAAATTTTTCTCTTAAAAAATACAAAAAGTTTGCATATTAGCAAGGTTTGTCTTACCTTTGCACTTGCTAACAAGCATTCGGAAAGTAGCGCAGTTGGTAGCGTACTACGTTCGGGACGTAGGGGTCGGGAGTTCGAGTCTCCTCTTTCCGACTACAAATATTGAGCACTATGAGAAATTGTCTCTCTATCATGCTCCTTCTATTATTAGGTGCAAACACGCATGTCTTTGCCGAAGAACAGGATACAATTATCGGTAAAGCATCATATTACTCTGACAAATTACACGGACGAACAATGAGCAACGGCAGGCCATACCACCGCGACAGCATGACGTGTGCCCATCTGAAATTCCCGTTCGGCACCATGCTGAAGGTAAAGAATCCCATAAACGACAAAGAAGTAATCGTTACCGTTACGGACAGAGGCCCATATTCCAAAAGATACATTGTGGATCTTAGCAGAGCCGCAGCCAAAGAATTGGGCCTGATTCACCGCGGGTGGGCCATGGTAGAGATTACACCGTACATCCCGCAGAAAGTGCCTTACAAGCTTAAACAGGAACTTCCAGAAATTCCTGAACTTAACATTGAGTATTCCCCTATTGCCATTTATCCAGACCCTGCATGGAAGGACGACAGCGTAATTGCCAAAAAGAATGTCGTTACGGGAAAAAAGAAATAGCACAGGAACAACCATCAATCCATAACCTAAAATTCGCACAAACATGAAGAACAGATTCTTATGCATGACCATGTGGTTCATGCTCTGCTCACGCATTTTGGCACAAGGATGGGTTTCCATTCAAGAATTTGGTGTACAGCCTAACAATACGGCAGCAGAAAACGCCAAATGCCTACAAAAAGCCATAGACAGTATGGCAAACAGGGGAGGCGCACTTTTTGTAGAACCAACAGAGGGCGGATACCCAATTGACGGCGGATTGACACTAAGAAGAAATGTCACACTTGTTGGCGTACACGGCCCCACAGGACGCGGAACGGCCACAAACGACCGGACAAAGCCAACTGGATCGCTTTTTGTCATACGGGACAAAGAAAAGCCTTTTATTACGGTGGAATCCGCCACACAAATAAAGGGCATTCAATTCTATTACCCAGAACAAGCATTTAACAAACCTGAAGGCATCATACCCTACCCTGCTACGATACAAATGTCACAACAAAATGCGGTGCAAGGAGTGGCGCTATCATGTCTTACCTTCTATGGTGAGTATATTGCTATGGACTTCAGGGGGAAAGAGCCTCAAGTGTGCGAACAAATCCTTTTTGAACACTGCTACGGTTATCCGTTAAGCGGACAATTCATCGCTATTGACCGATGTTATGATGTCCCACGCATTTTACATTGCCACGTGAACCCTGCAAACATGAGAGAATTTGGAAGGAGTTTTCATAAATCCGTAATAGATTCAGTTGTAAAACAAAAGACATATACCTACTGGATAGATCATACTGACAATGCCCAATTAATGGATTTGTTTACCTTTGGGGTACATGGGGGCATTTACTTGGGTTCAGAAACATACGGCCAATTGACGAACTTTAATTTTGACTGCGTATCTATTGGCATACACAAACTGGGGAGCCAATGGAAAAACAGGAACTGGCAAATAGCACAGGGATCAATCATTGCAAATGTGGGAGAAAAGTTGGAAGACATACACCCGATTTTAATAGAGGGCATCGGGCACACCTCAATAACTAACGTGGAAGCATTTTCCGGGGAGAATGGAGCACTAACAAATAAAGGAGCCTCATGGGATTACATGACTGTAACAGGGGAAGCAACCATATCATTGGCCAACTGTCGGATGCACGGATATAAAGCAGACACCCCCATCAACGCGCACCCTAAGGCTAAGATATCTGCATATGGCTGCATAGACAAAAACAACGTTTTCTTCGAGATGAAGCCATAATCTTAATTCAATGAAGGTAAAATAGGAAATCGCCCAGTATCTTTCACAGACACTGGGCGATTCAATTATTGCAATATAGAATTATTCTGCTGTTTCAGTAGCATTTTCAGTTGCTACAGGAGCTTCAGTCGCAGGAGCTTCTGCAACAGCCTCAGCAGCCTTCTTTGAAGAGCGACGGGTACGCTTAGCCTTCTTCTCGGTCTTTGCCATGTTCTCATCAAAATCTACCAATTCAATGAAACACATTGCTGCGTTGTCATTTGCACGGTAACCAGTCTTGATAATACGAGTGTAACCACCGGGACGGTCGCCTATCTTGGTAGAAATGGTGGTAAACAGCTCAGTGATGGCCTTTTTGTCCTGAAGGTAGCTGAACACAACACGACGTGAATTTGTGGTGTCCTGCTTAGATTTTGTAATCAGGGGCTCAACATACTTCTTCAAAGCCTTAGCCTTGGCCAGAGTCGTAGTGATTCTTTTGTGCATAATCAGAGAGATTGCCATGTTTGACAACATAGCTGCTCTGTGAGATGCAGTACGACTCAAATGGTTAAATTTCTTATTATGTCTCATTTGATTTAATCTTTATCTAATCTATATTTTGTAATATCAGTTCCAAACGAAAGATTCAGACTCTCTAGCAAATCATCAAGCTCAGTGAGCGATTTCTTACCGAAGTTTCTGAACTTCAAAAGATCAGTTTTATTGAACTGAACCAAATCACCGAGTGTTTCTACATCAGCGGCCTTCAAACAATTGAGGGCACGAACTGAAAGATCCATATCGACAAGTTTGGTCTTAAGAAGCTGACGCATGTGAAGTACTTCCTCGTCAAATTCTTCATTACCTTCCAAATCTGAGTTCTCCAGTGTGATTTTGTCATCAGAGAACAACATGAAGTGGTGGATAAGAATCTTAGCGGCTTCCTTCAGGGCATCCTTCGGGTGAATGGAACCATCAGTAGAAATTTCGAGTACAAGTTTTTCGTAGTCAGTCTTCTGCTCTACGCGGAAGTTTTCTACATTGTACTTTACATTTCTGATAGGAGTGTAAATTGAATCGACAGGGATAACATTAACATCGGTGCAATATTCGCGGTTTTCCTCTGCAGGAACATAACCACGACCCTTGTTAATGGAAATCTCTATACGCATCGTTGCTTTGGCATCTAAATGGCAAATAACTAATTCAGGGTTTAACACTTCAAATCCAGTCAGATACTTATTGAAGTCGCCAGCCTTGAACACAGTAGTATTCTCGACAACAACGCTAACTTTCTCGTTCTCGAATTCGTCTACTAATTGCTTGAATCGAACTTGCTTCAAATTCAAGATAATGTTGGTTACATCCTCTTTCACTCCGGGAATAGAAGCAAATTCATGCTCTACTCCGGAAATTGAAACGGTATTGATAGCAAAGCCATCCAAAGAGGACAGTAGAATGCGGCGCAAAGCATTACCAATGGTAGTACCAAAGCCACCTTCGAGGGGACGAAACTCAAATTTACCATATTGGTTGTCCGCCTCCAACATTATCACCTTATCGGGTTTTTGAAATGCTAATATCGCCATCCTTAATTATTATTTAGAGTACAACTCAACGATCAACTGCTCCTTGATATTCTCGGGAATATCTGCACGTTCGGGCTTGTGCAAAAGCTTACCGGCCTTCTGGTTCTCATCCCACTCCAGCCAGGGATACTTGCTGTGGTTGAAACCAGCCAGACAGTTCTGGATAACTTCGAGGCTCTTTGAACGCTCGCGAACACCTACAATCTGACCAGGCTTAACTGAGTAAGATGCAATGCCTACAACCTTGCCATCAACTACGATATGCTTGTGGTTAACAAGCTGACGTGCAGCTGCACGGGTAGGAGCAATACCCAAACGGAAAACAACGTTGTCCAGACGACACTCGAGGTTCTGCAACAGGATCTCACCGGTAATACCGCTGGTACGTGCTGCCTTCTCAAACATGTTGCGGAACTGCTTCTCCAACAAACCATATGTATACTTAGCCTTCTGCTTCTCAGCTAACATGATACCGTACTCAGAAGTCTTTCTTCTGCGAGAATTACCGTGTTGACCGGGAGGGAAGTTTCTCTTTGAAAGCACTTTGTCTGCACCGAAAATAGCCTCTCCGAAACGACGAGCGATTCTTGACTTAGGTCCAATATATCTTGCCATAACTTATATCTAAATTTAAAAAGGTACTGGTAAATGATTATACTCTTCTTCTCTTGGGAGGACGACAGCCGTTGTGAGGCAGGGGAGTTACATCCACGATTTCTGTTACCTCAATACCTGCACCGTGTACGGTACGGATAGCTGATTCACGACCATTACCGGGACCCTTGACATAAGCCTTTACCTTGCGCAAACCCAAGTCGAAAGCGACCTTGGCGCAATCCTGAGCTGCCATCTGGGCAGCATAGGGAGTGTTCTTCTTAGAACCACGGAATCCCATCTTACCAGCAGAAGACCAAGAAATAACCTGTCCTTCTGAATTGGTCAATGTTACGATAATATTATTGAAAGAGCTGTGTACATGAAGCTGACCGTTAGCGTCAACCTTTACCACTCTTTTCTTTGCTGCAACTGTTTTCTTTGCCATATCAATTATTATTTAGTAGCCTTTTTCTTGTTAGCAACAGTCTTCTTCTTACCCTTACGTGTACGGGCGTTGTTCTTGGTGCTCTGACCACGAACGGGAAGACCATGACGATGACGAACTCCACGATAACAACCGATATCCATCAGTCGCTTAATGTTGAGTGAAATCTCACTGCGCAGATCACCTTCTACCTTGTACTCTGCACCGATAATCTCACGAATCTTACCAGCCTCGTCATCAGTCCAGTCGCAAACCTTCTTATCCTTGTCTACGCCTGCTTTTTCCAGGATTTTGGCTGAGCTACTGCGACCTATTCCAAAAATATAGGTCAAGGCGATTTCACCTCTCTTGTTCTGAGGCAAATCTACACCAACAATTCTAATTGCCATATACTATTAATATTTCTTTTGCAATAATTTTTAACCCTGACGTGTCTTGTACTTGGGGTTTTTCTTGTTAATCACATACAGACGACCCTTACGGCGTACAATCTTGCAGTCGGGGGTACGTTTCTTTAAAGAAGCTCTTGTTTTCATATTGATGTGTTTATTTGTATCTAAATACGATGCGACCTTTTGTTAAGTCGTAAGGACTCATCTCTACCTTTACTTTATCACCGGGGAGAATCTTGATGTAGTGCATTCTCATTTTTCCTGAGATATTACAAATGATTTTTGCACCGATTTCCAGTTCTACTCGGAACATCGCATTGGAGAGTGACTCCACTATAATACCATCCTGTTCAATTACCGCTTGTTTTGCCATGCTCTTTAATATTTCAATAATTCTTCAATTTCCTTAAAACTTGAAAGGATATCAGCCTTGCCGTTGTGAATGGCTATTGTGTGCTCATAATGTGCAGCAAGTTTGCCATCACGGGTACGAATTGTCCATTTGTCCGGCATCATGTAAATCTGAGGCTTTCCCATTGTGACCATTGGTTCAATAGCCAAACACATGCCATTTTTCAACATGGGGCCATTTCCACGACGGCCATAATTGGGAACTTGAGGATCTTCGTGCATCTTACGACCAATTCCATGACCTACAAACTCACGAACTATACCATAACCTTTTGATTCGTTGTGCAGTTGAACTGCATTGCTGATATCTCCGATTCTGTTGCCTGCTACGGCTTTCTCTATACCGCTATACAGAGACTCCTTAACTGTTTGCAAGAATGCGGAAACTTCATCAGAGACCTCTCCTACACAGAAGGTGTAACAAGAATCACCATTGAATCCATTTAAGAGAACACCACAATCAACCGATACGATATCTCCATCTTTTAATGGTTCATCATTTGGGACTCCATGGACAACCTGATCGTTGACAGACGCACAGATTGCAGCAGGGAAAGGCTCGCCATAAGGATTAGGGAATCCTAAAAATGTTGGAGTAGCCCCGTGGTCTCTTATATATTCTTCAGCTACCTTATTCAATTGATTGGTGGTGACGCCTGGAAGAACGTTTTTACCGACCTCTGCCAGGGTCTTTCCAACCAACAAATTGGCAACTCGCATCAATTCAATTTCATCCTCAGTCTTAAGAAAAATCATAACTGAATTTCTTATTGAGCTGACATTCCAGAACGTCCATGAATGCGGCCAGAGCTGAGCAAGCCGTCATAATGGCGCATCAACAAGTGGCTCTCGATTTGCTGCAATGTATCCAAAACCACACCGACAAGAATCAACAGAGAAGTACCTCCGAAGAATTGTGCGAACTCGGGCTGAACATTCATCAGACCGGCAAATGCGGGCATACAGGCAATAAGAGCCAAGAACAGAGAGCCGGGGAAAGTAATGCGCTCTATAATACCATCAAGGTAAGCACTTGTATCCTTTCCGGGGCGAACACCTGGGATAAATCCATTATTACGCTTCATATCCTCTGCCATCTGAACAGGGTTCAAAGTAATGGCAGTATAGAAATATGTGAATGCTATAATCAATACAGCGAACAATAAATTATAACCAAGGCTAGTGTGATCTGACAGTGTCATCAAGACAGGTGATGCATTTTCACCACCGGCAATCATTGTTACCAAAGTAACAGGGATAAACATGATCGCCTGAGCAAAAATAATAGGCATAACGTTAGCAGCAAAAACCTTGAGAGGAATGTACTGACGCACACCACCAACCTGCTGACCTCCATACATACGCTTAGCATATTGTACAGGCACCTTGCGAGTTCCTTGTACCAAGAGTATCGCTCCAAGAATTACAACAAAGAGCAGCAAAATCTCAATGAGGAACATAACAAGTCCACCACCAGACAAATTATTCAATCGTGACACTACTTCTTGACCAAATGCTTGGGGCAATCGTGCGACAATACCCAACATAATGATCAAAGAAACACCATTACCGATTCCTTTATCAGTGATGCGCTCGCCGACCCAAAGGGTGAACATACTACCAGCAGCAAGGATAAATGTACTGGCAATCATGAACATATTCCAGTCCAGAGCGGGATTTAATGCACCTGCTGCCTGAGCACGCAGATTGAGCAAATAGAAAGGAGCTTGGAAAAGGAGAATCAAGATAGTCAGATAACGGGTATACTGATTAATCTTTCTTCTACCACTCTCTCCTTCACGCTGCATTTTCTGGAAATAAGGTACCACAAACGCAAACAACTGAATAACGATAGAAGCAGAAATGTAAGGCATGATTCCCAAAGCAAAAACAGATGCATTTGAGAAAGCGCCACCAGAGAACATATTCAACAAAGACATAAGTCCTGTATCGGTCTGCGCACGCAATGCGGTAAGCGCCTCGGGATTAATGCCAGGAAGGACAATGAATGATCCGAAACGATAGATAGCTGCGAAACCAAGCGTAATGAGGATTCTTGATCTAAGATCCTCAATACGCCATATGTTCTTTAATGTTTCAATAAACTTCTTCATCAGAATTACAGTTTTGTAGCAGTTCCACCAACGGCTTGGATAGCAGCTTCAGCTGATTTAGAGAAAGCATTGGCGGTTACATCAATCTTGGCAGTGAGTTCACCATTGCTCAAAACCTTTACCAACTGACCCTTCTTGGCCAATCCTGCTGCAATCATTTCCTCAATACCAATGGTAGTGATATTAGCCTCAGCCAACTTCTGCAGAGAAGAGAGGTTGATGGGCTGATATTCTACACGGTTGATATTCTTGAAGCCAAACTTAGGAAGACGACGCTGTAAGGGCATCTGACCACCCTCGAAACCAATCTTCTTCTTGTATCCTGAACGAGCCTTGGCTCCCTTGTGACCACGGGTAGAAGTGCCACCCAGGCCAGAACCAGGACCACGACCAATTCTTCTGCGGCTATGTGTTGATCCACAAGCAGGTTTCAAATTATGTAATTTCATAACGTTGTTCTTATTTACATGTTGAAACTTTATCAGTCAACAACCTTTACAAGGTGATGAACTGTATTAATCAAACCACGGTTTGAAGGAGTATCTTCAATCTCAACAACCTGATTCATCTTCTTCAGACCTAAGGTGTCAAGAGTTGCCTTCTGATTGCGAGGAGCATGTATGCGGCTCCTTACTTGTTGTACTTTAATTGTTGCCATATTCCTTCTTAACCTCTAAATACTTTGTCAATACTGATTCCGCGATTGGCAGCAACAGTCTTTGCATCACGCATTTCGCACAATGCTGCAATAGTTGCCTTTACAAGGTTGTGAGGGTTAGAAGAACCCTTTGACTTGGCCAAACAGTCGGTAATACCAACACTCTCCATTACTGCACGCATAGCTCCACCTGCTACCACTCCGGTACCGGCAGATGCGGGCATGATCAAAACCTCTGCACCACCGAAGTGAGCTGTGGCCTCATGAGGAACTGTACCCTTGATTACGGGAACCTTAACCAAGTTCTTCTTGGCAGACTCAACGCCCTTGGCAATAGCAGCTGTTACTTCACCTGCCTTACCAAGTCCCCATCCAATGATACCATTCTCATTACCTACCACAACAATGGCAGAAAAAGTGAAGGTACGTCCACCTTTGGTAACCTTGGTAACGCGATTGATAGCAACCAATCTATCCTTCAATTCGATATCGCTACTTAACTTAACCTTATTAATTGCCATAATCTTTAGAATTTAAGTCCACCGTTACGTGCAGCATCAGCTACCTCCTTAACACGTCCATGATACAGATAACCATTACGATCGAACACGATAGTAGTGATGCCAGCCTCAAGAGCTTTCTTAGCAATGAGAGCGCCAACCTTTGCAGCCTGCTCCTTCTTAGGACATGCTTCCATTCCAAGAGATGAAGCTGCTACGAGAGTTGTACCAGTCTGGTCATTGATGATCTGCACGTAAATTTGCTTGTTGCTTCTGAATACAGACATACGGGGGCGTTCTGCTGTACCAGAAATCTTATTACGAACTCTGTATTTAATCTTAATTCGTCTTTCTATTTTTGTTGTCATGATCTTAACTGTGTTTTAAAGTTATTACTTAGCACCAGCTGACTTACCAGACTTTCTACGAATCTGCTCGCCAACGAACAAAACACCCTTACCCTTATAAGGTTCAGGCTTACGGAAAGAACGAATCTTTGCACATACTTGTCCTAAAAGTTGTTTGTCGCAAGACTCCAATGTGATGAGAGGATTCTGATTTCTCTCAGACTTGGTCTCAACTTTGATTTCATCGGGAAGCATGAACATAATGGGGTGAGTGTAACCCAGAGCGAAATCCAAAAGATTACCCTGGTTAGATACGCGGAAACCTACACCAACTAGTTCGAGTTCCTTCTTGTATCCTTCTGACACACCAACAACCATGTTGTTCAAGAGAGCACGATAAAGGCCGTGGAATGCCTGCTTCTGCTTCTGCTCTACGATATCAGTTGCTTCGTCAATCTCCAGAACTACTTCAGCTTCAGAAACCTTAACAATAATTGAGGGGTTTACAGCCTGGCTCAATTCACCTTTCTTACCTTTTACGGTAACAACATTGTCTGCATCAACGCTAACGGTTACGCCTGCAGGGATGCTAATGGGCAATTTACCAATTCTTGACATAAATAAATCCTCCTCAATTAATATACATAACAAAGAACTTCACCACCGATCTTCAGCTCGGCAGCTTCTTTGTTAGTCATTACACCCTTGGAAGTGGATAAAATAGCAATACCCAATCCATTAATTACTCTCGGCATATCCTTATAACCAGTGTACTTACGCATACCGGGAGTGGATATTCTGATCAACTTCTTGATAGCATTCACCTTGTTAACGGTGTCATACTTCAAGGCAATCTTGATTGTACCTTGAGGTCCATCCTCTACGAACTTGTAGTTCAAGATGTAACCCTTTTCGAAGAGAATCTTGGTGATTTCCTTCTTCAAATTTGACGCAGGCACTTCCACAATTCTGTGCTTAGCCATGATTGCGTTGCGCAATCTTGTCAAATAATCTGCTATTGGATCTGTCATGTTATAAAAAATTTAATTAATCGGGGCTCTCCCGACAATATTAAAAAATAAAAATTACCAGCTTGCCTTCTTTACGCCAGGGATCAAACCACTTGAAGCCATCTCACGGAACTGAATACGTGAAAGGCCGAAGAAGCGCATATATCCCTTGGGACGACCGGTCAACTTGCAACGGTTGTGCAGACGAATGGGGTTTGCGTTGCGAGGAATTGACTGCAACTTCTGAGCTGCTTCAAATGCTTCAACTGGGTCACCAGTGTTAACAATCTTCTTCAACGCTGCACGCTTCTCTGCATACTTAGCTACGAGTTTGGCACGCTTTACCTCGCGTGCCTTCATGGATTCTTTTGCCATATCTTATTTATCGTTTTTTGCGTTCTTAAAGGGAAGACCAAATTCCTTCAGCAGAGCATATCCCTCTTCGTCTGTCTGTGCAGTGGTTACGAAGGTAATGTTCATACCCAAAATACGGTCAATAGCATCGATATTGATTTCGGGGAAAATAATCTGCTCCTGAATACCAAGAGTGTAATTTCCACGACCATCCAACTTGCTCTCGATACCCTTAAAGTCACGGATACGAGGAAGAGCTACACGCACGAGTCTCTCCAAGAACTCGTACATTCTCTCACGACGAAGTGTTACGCGTACACCGATAGGCATCTTCTTACGAAGCTTGAAGTTTGCCACGTCCTTCTTAGAAACAGTAGCAACAGCCTTCTGACCGGTGATAGCAGTAAGTTCATTGATGGCAACCTCGATAATCTTCTTATCGGCAGTAGCCATACCAAGGCCTTCGTTGATAACGATCTTCTTCAATACAGGAATCTGCATAGGAGAAGTGTAGTTGAATTGCTTCATCAAAGCAGGAGCTATACGCTCTGCATATTCTTTCTTAAGGCTTGCAGTATTTGCCATTACTTAAATCTCCTTTTTATTTTATGGTTACCTTCATGGCCTTACCGTTAGAACGGGTGGCCTGGCCATTTACAATGGGATTCAACTTAGAAATATGAATAGGAGCCTCCTGCTTTACAATGCCACCCTGAGGGTTCTTGGCACTGGGTTTCTGGCTCTTGGACACCATGTTCACACCCTCTACAACGGCACGCTGTTCTTTTACGAACACCTTCAATACCTTACCTTGCTGGCCCTTGCTGGCACCAGAGTTTACGTATACGGTATCGCCTTTCTTAATATGTAATTTACTCATTACTTATACTTAGTTAAAGGATTAAAGAACCTCAGGTGCCAAAGATACGACCTTCATATTTACAGTACGCAACTCACGGGCAACGGGACCGAAAATACGGCTACCGCGCAACTCACCAGAGTTATTGAGCAATACACAAGCATTGTCATCAAAACGGATATATGAACCATCGGGACGACGAACTTCCTTCTTTGTGCGTACAATCAAGGCCTTTGATACGGCACCTTTCTTAATATCACTGGATGGAATGACGCTCTTCACAGAAACGACGATTACATCACCTACAGACGCATAACGACGACGAGTACCGCCCAAAACACGAATGCAAAGACATTCCTTGGCACCGCTATTGTCTGCAACAACCAATCTAGATTCGGATTGTATCATAATTACTTAGCTCTTTCAACGATTTCTACTACTCTCCATCTCTTTGTCTTGCTCAAAGGACGAGTTTCCATAATCAGAACGGTGTCACCCTTGTGACATTCGTTCTTCTCGTCATGAGCATGGTACTTCTTTGTCTTTGCGACAAACTTACCATAAATAGGGTGCTTCTCCTTGAATTTTGCAGCCACAACAATGGTCTTATCCATCTTATCGCTTACTACAACACCCGTTCTAGTCTTTCTTAAATTTCTTGCTTCCATGTTTGGACCATTATTACTTGTTAAGCTCTTTCTGACGGAGTACAGTCTTCAAACGAGCTATGTTACGACGCGCAATCTTAATCTGAGAGTTGTTCTCGAGGGGAGAAACGGCATGGTTCAACAACATCTGGTTGTAGTTTGCCTGCTCTGTCTGGATACGCTCTGCCAATTCGGCAGCGGTCATCTCCTTAATTTCAGCTATCTTCATAATTATGCGTTTTTATCGTAATCTCTTCTAACTACAAACTTTGTGGTTACAGGCAACTTCTGAGCTGCAAGACGAAGAGCTTCCTTAGCAATCTCATAAGATACACCTTCAATCTCGAAAATGATACGTCCGGGGGTAATGGGGAATACATATCCTACTGGATCTCCCTTACCCTTACCCATACGTACGTCTGCAGGTTTCTTGGTAACAGGCTTGTCGGGGAAAATACGAATCCAACTCTGACCCTCACGCTGCATATAACGTGTCATGGCAACACGGGCTGCTTCAATCTGACGAGCGGTAATCCAATGTGTATCCAAAGACTTGATACCAAAAGATCCGAAAGCCAGCTGATTTCCACGCATGGCATTGCCTTTGCAACGACCTTTTTGTGGTCTTCTATATTTTGTTCTTTTTGGTTGTAACATGATAATTCTGAAATTTAGCGATTGTTGTTCTTCTTACGACGGAAGTTCTTACCACCGTTGCCGTTAAAGTTACGTCCACTCTCCTTCTGCTGAGTGAAGTTGGGTGACAAATCCTTCTTGCCATATACCTCACCACGGCAAATCCAAACCTTGATGCCCAAGATACCAACCTTTGTCAGCGCTTCTGCGTGGCAATAGTCGATATCGGCACGAAGTGTGTGCAATGGAGTACGACCTTCCTTGAACATCTCTGAACGAGCCATTTCAGCACCGTTAAGGCGACCACAGATTTGAACCTTGATACCTTCTGCACCGGCGCGCATTGAATTTGCTACAGCCATCTTGATGGCACGACGGTAAGAAATCTTACCTTCAACCTGACGAGCAATATTGTTGGCTACTATCACAGCATCCAGCTCAGGCTTCTTAACCTCGAAGATGTTGATCTGAATTTCCTTCTGAGTCAACTTCTTCAATTCTTCCTTCAGATTGTCAACTTTTTCGCCACCCTTACCAATGATAAGTCCTGGACGGGCAGTACATACGGTAATGGTTACCATCTTAAGTGTGCGTTCGATGACAATACGGGAAATACTGGCATCGCCCAGACGAGCGTTAAGATACTTGCGAATCTTGCTATCCTCAAGGATAGAATCTCCGAAGTCTTTGCCACCATACCAATTAGAGTCCCAACCGCGTACAATACCTAAGCGATTGCTTATAGGATTAACTTTCTGTCCCATACTTTTACTTAATCATTAATCATTCTTAGTGTCGACGAACAAAGTAACATGGTTAGAACGCTTACGGATTCTATAACCACGGCCCTGAGGAGCAGGTCTCATTCGCTTGAGGGTAGCACCACAATCTACAAAAATCTTTGTGATATAGAGCTCGCCATCCTCTGCCTTACGCTCATTTTTTTGTTCCCAGTTTGCAATAGCCGAACGGAGAAGCTTCTCAACATCGGCTGAAGCTGCCTTAGCGCAGAACTTCAAAGTTGCAAGTGCTCGGTTAACTTCCATGCCGCGAACCAAATCAACCACATATCTCATCTTGCGGGGAGAAGAAGGCACATTGCGCAACTTAGCAAAATATTGGGTTTTGAGGGCTGCCTTTCTTGCATCAGCAGCTAATCTTTTTCTTTTTCCCATTATATTATTACTCTTTTATTATCTTTAAACGACCTGCTTACTTCTTCTTGTTACCAGCATGGCCACCGAACTTACGTGTGGGAGCAAACTCACCCAACTTGTGTCCAACCATGTTTTCAGTAACGTAAACAGGAATAAACTTATTTCCGTTATGAACGGCTACCGTATGACCAACGAAGTCAGGAGAAATCATTGAAGCACGAGACCATGTCTTTACGACATTCTTCTTGCCACTCTCATTCATGGCAAGAATCTTTTTCTCCAGACTAACTTCAATATACGGACCTTTCTTTAATGAACGACTCATACTTTACTCTAGTTAACTTGATTACTTTTTACATCTTTCGATAATATACTTGTTGGACTGCTTCTTAGGTGCACGTGTCTTGAGACCCTTAGCATACAAGCCCTTACGTGAACGAGGATGACCTCCAGACTGACGTCCTTCACCACCACCCATGGGGTGATCGTGGGGGTTCATAACGACACCACGGTTGTGGGGACGACGACCCAACCAGCGAGAACGACCGGCCTTACCTGAGCATTCCAACGCGTGATCGCTGTTACCTACACTACCGATAGTAGCCTTGCAGGTGTTGAGAATCAGACGAGTCTCACCAGAAGGCAACTTGATAACACAGTAACGACCATCACGAGAAGTCAACTGAGCGAAATTACCAGCGGAACGCACGAGCAGAGCGCCCTGACCAGGACGAAGCTCGATGTTGTGGATTACAGTACCGACGGGAATGTTCTGCAAGGGCAGACAGTTTCCAACTTCGGGAGCTGCTTCGGCGCCACTCATCACAGTGGTACCCACCTTCAAACCGTTGGGAGCAATAATATAACGTTTTTCACCGTCAGCGTAAAACAACAGAGCGATACGAGCCGAACGGTTGGGATCGTATTCAATTGTTTTAACCACTGCGGGCACACCATCTTTCTCTCGTTTGAAGTCAATGAAACGGAAAAGCTTCTTATGGCCACCGCCAAGGTAGCGCATGGTCATCTTACCGACGTTGTTGCGACCACCAGTTGAACGCTTTCCGTAAACGAGAGACTTTTCAGGTACCGATGCAGTAATTTCCTCGAAGGTACCTATAACTTTGTGTCTTTGGCCCGGTGTTGTGGGCTTAAATTTACGTACTGCCATCTTATAAATTAAATGTTGCTATAAAAATCAATAACATCGCCTTCCTTCAAAGTCACGATTGCCTTCTTGAAGGCGTTTGTGCGGCCCTTAATCAGGCCAGACTTTGTATAGCGGCTTTTGTTCTTACCTGCATAATTGCAAGTATTCACTGCGGTTACAGTGACATTATAGAGAGCCTCAACTTCCTTCTTAATCTCTATTTTGTTTGCCTCAGGACGCACGATGAAGCCGAACTTGTTCTGCTTCTCGGTGATTTGGGTCATCTTCTCTGTGATGATAGGCTTAATGATATATCCCATAATAGTTATGACTCTTTATCTTATTTTATTAAGTTTCCTTCAATTACGTTCAACGCGCCTTCAGTCACAACCATTACCTGAGCATCCAATACTTTGTAGGTATTCAACGCTTCGGCAGGCATAACATTGACACGTTCGATATTACGAGCCGACAAATATACTACTTTATTTGCACCTGGCAAAACAAAAAGGCTCTTCTTTTCTGAAACTTTAAGATTATTTATGATTTCTACCATAGATTTGGTCTTAGGAGCCTCAAAATTGAAGTCTTCAATTACAATGATTGCATTTTCTTTTGCCTTATATGCAAGAGCAGACTTACGTGCCAACAGACGAAGTTTCTTGTTCAACTTGAAACCGTAATCGCGGGGCTTGGGGCCGAATACACGACCACCACCTACCAATACGGGAGAGTTGATATCACCACGGCGAGCGCCACCGCCACCCTTCTGGCGACCGAGCTTGCGTGTTGAACCACTTACTTCGCTTCTTTCCTTTGACTTTGCAGTACCCTGACGCTGGTTAGCCAAATAGAGCTTTACATCAAGATAGATTGCATGATCATTGGGTTCGATTGCATAGATATCATCATTGAGGACAACCTTACGACCGGTATCCTCGCCCTTAATATTTAATACACTGATTTCCATTACTTCAAAACGCTAACAATTGAACCATTGTATCCAGGAACACTACCCTTGATCAAAAGAAGGTTATGTTCGGGGATTACCTTTAACACTTGCAGATTGTGAGTAGTTACACGGTCACAACCCATCTGGCCGCCCATGCGCAAACCTTTGAATACCTTTGCGGGGTAAGAACATGCGCCGATTGAACCGGGCTTACGCTGACGGTCATCCTGACCGTGAGTAGTCTGACCTACACCACCAAAGCCATGACGCTTCATTACACCCTGGAAACCGCGACCCTTTGATGTACCGATTACATCAACATACTCGCAGCCCTCAAACATTTCAACGGTTACGGTGTCGCCAAGGTTCAATTCCTTGTCGAAGCCTGTGAACTCGGCCAAGTGTCTCTTGGGTGTTACACCAGCCTTCTTAAAGTGACCCATCAAAGCTGCGGTAGTATTCTTCTCCTTAGCTTCCTGGAAACCGAGCTGAATGGCGCTATAACCATCCTTCTCTACACTCTTGACCTGAGTAACAACACAAGGACCCAATTCGATAACAGTGCATGGTACATTCTTACCCTCGGCACTGAATACGGAAGTCATTCCGATTTTCTTTCCTAATAATCCTGGCATTTCAGATAAATTTAAAAAACAAATTAATTAATAGTATTAAACCTTGATCTCAACTTCCACGCCGCTGGGCAATTCCAACTTCATCAGAGCGTCAATAGTCTTCTCTGTTGAGCTGTAAATGTCGATAAGACGCTTGTAAGAAGACAGTTCAAACTGTTCACGGCTCTTCTTGTTAACGAAAGTAGAACGGTTAACGGTAAAGATACGCTTGCGGGTGGGCAAGGGTATAGGACCGCTAACGATAGCACCAGACAACTTTACTGTCTTTACAATTTTCTCTGCAGACTTGTCCACCAGATTGTGGTCATAAGACTTCAGCTTAATTCTAATTTTTTGACTCATGTTATTTTTTATATTAATATTGTTTATAATAGGAAAGGAACGTTCCCTAAGAGTCGTTTGCTAGAGAACGGCCCTTTCACTATCGTTTATTTTTATTATACGAGGTCTACGCGGCCCTTGATTTCCTCCAATACTGCCTTGGCGATACCAGAGCTAACGGGAGCATGGTGATCGTAGGTCATTGAAGATGTTGCACGACCAGAAGTGATGGTACGCAATGCAGTTACATAACCGAACATCTCGGCCAGGGGAACCATTGCCTTAACCAGACGGGCACCAGTACGAGTGGTATCCATACCTTCTACCTGTCCACGACGCTTGTTCAAGTCACCGATAACGTCACCCATGTTTTCTTCGGGAGTAACAACCTCCAACTTCATTATGGGCTCCATCAAAACGGGCTTAGCCTTGGCGCAGCAAGCCTTGTAAGCCATCTGGGCTGCGATTTCAAATGACAACTGGTCAGAGTCTACGGGGTGGAATGAACCATCAACGAGCTCAACCTTCAGGCTGTCCATGGGGAATCCACCGAGAACACCGTTCTTCATAGCGGCATCAAATCCCTTCTGTACGCTGGGGATAAATTCCTTAGGAATGTTACCACCGGTAACGCTGTTGATGAACTGCAAGGGAGTTTCGTTATAATCCTCATCGCGGGGACCTACGTTAACAATAATATCAGCGAACTTACCGCGACCACCAGACTGCTTCTTGTAAACCTCACGGTGGTTAACAGTGGCGGTGATAGCTTCCTTATAGTTAACCTGGGGCTTACCCTGGTTACATTCAACCTTGAATTCACGCTTCAGACGGTCGATGATAATATCCAAGTGAAGCTCACCCATACCTGAGATAACGGTCTGACCGCTCTGCTCATCAGTCTTAACTGTAAAGGTGGGATCTTCTTCAGCCAACTTAGCCAAGCCGTTAGACAGCTTGTCGAGGTCCTTCTGAGTCTTGGGCTCTACTGCGATACCAATAACGGGATCGGGGAAGTCCATAGACTCCAGTACGATGGGTGCATCCTCATCACAGAGGGTATCGCCGGTACGGATATCCTTGAAACCTACACCTGCACCGATATCACCAGCTGTGATTTCCTCTACGGGATTCTGGTGGTTAGAGTGCATCTGGAACAGACGGCTTACACGCTCCTTCTTACCAGAACGGACATTGAATGTATATGAACCGGCAGCAATCTTACCAGAGTAAACACGGAAGAAGGTCAGACGGCCAACATATGGATCGGTTGCAATCTTGAACGCAAGAGCAGAAGTCTTTTCATCCTCACTGGGCTTACGCTCCTCATCCTCGCCTGTATCGGGATTTGTACCGATGATATTGGGAGTATCCAGAGGAGAAGGCAAGAACATACAAACATAGTCAAGCAGAGTCTGTACACCCTTGTTCTTGAAAGAAGATCCACAGGTCATGGGAACGATATCGAGTGCCAGGGTACCCTTACGGATAGCAGCTACGATTTCCTCTTCAGTCAAGCTGTCGGGATCCTCGAAGTACTTCTCCATCAGCGTGTCGTCCTGCTCTGCAGCCAGCTCAATCATCTTGCCGCGCCACTCTTCACACTCATCAGCCATGTCTGCAGGAATATCCTCTACGCTGTATTCTGCACCCATAGTCTCATCGTGCCACAGGATAGCCTTCATCTTAATCAGGTCTACGATACCCTTGAAGTTTTCTTCAGCACCGATGGGCACTGCCACAACACAGGGAGTAGCGCCCAAGATTTCCTTCATCTGGCGTACAACCTCGAAGAAGTCAGCACCAGAACGGTCCATCTTGTTTACATAACCGATACGGGGAACATTGTACTTGTCAGCCTGGCGCCATACGGTTTCAGACTGAGGTTCAACACCACCCACAGCACAATATGTTGCAACTGCACCGTCGAGCACACGCAGTGAACGTTCTACCTCAGCGGTAAAGTCAACGTGTCCCGGAGTGTCAATCAGGTTGAACTTGTACTTGTTACCATTCCATGTCCAGAACGCAGTTGTAGCAGCAGAGGTAATGGTGATACCACGCTCCTGCTCCTGAGCCATCCAGTCCATTGTTGCAGAACCGTCATGGGTTTCACCGATCTTGTGAGTCTTACCGGTGTAGAAAAGAATACGCTCTGAAGTTGTTGTCTTACCGGCATCGATGTGAGCCATAATACCGATATTACGTGTCAAGAGAAGATCTTGCTTTGCCATTGTTATTTTCGTTTAACAGTGATTAGAAACGGAAATGTGCAAAAGCACGGTTGGCCTCAGCCATACGGTGCATATCCTCCTTACGCTTGAATGCACCACCCTGCTCGTTGTAAGCATCCATAATCTCAGCAGCCAGCTTGTCTGCCATGGTCTTACCACCGCGCTTGCGAGCATAAAGAATCATGTTCTTCATTGAAACGCTCTCCTTGCGGTCGGGACGGATTTCTGTGGGAACCTGGAAGGTAGCACCACCGATACGGCGGCTCTTTACCTCAACCTGAGGAGTGATCTTGTCCAGAGCCTCTTTCCAAATCTGAAGTGACTCCTTCTCCTCGTTAGCCATCTTGGTCTTCACAATCTCAAGAGCATTGTAGAAAATTTCGTAAGAAATGCTCTTCTTACCATCGTACATCAGGTGATTTACGAACTTAGACACCTTCACATCACCGAAAACGGGATCGGGAAGGATAACACGCTTTTTTGGTTTTGCTTTACGCATTTTTGTTTTGTTTGATTTTGATTAAAATAGGCTGCAATCTTTGTTCTTCAAGTCTCTCGCCAGAAACTTTACTCAACCTTAAGCATATACAACCAAACTTTTGTTTAATTTGTCCTTAGAATTACTTCTTTGCGGCCTTGGGACGCTTGGCACCATACTTACTGCGGCGCTGTGTTCTGTTTGCAACACCGGCGGTATCCAGAGTACCACGAACGATGTGGTAGCGAACACCAGGGAGGTCCTTCACACGACCACCACGCACCAATACGATGCTGTGCTCCTGCAAGTTGTGACCTTCTCCAGGAATGTAGCTGTTCACTTCCTTAGAGTTTGTAAGACGAACACGTGCGACTTTACGCATCGCAGAGTTAGGCTTCTTGGGCGTGGTGGTGTACACACGAACGCAAACACCACGACGCTGAGGACAGCTGTCCAGCGCAGGGCTCTTGCTCTTGTCCACCATAGCCGTACGGCCTTTGCGAACTAATTGTTGAATTGTAGGCATTTGTTTGATTTTTAAATTATTATATTATATTTATATTTTCTATTTCATGAGCAGAGAGGACATAATATGCCCAATCTGGGGTGCAAAGGTACGATTTTTTTCTATAATAATGTATATTTCAAGCTGTTCAATTTCAAGAAAAATAATGTTTTTAGCAATATTTAACATTATTTAACATAAGCCTGTGTTTTTCTTATCCTTCAAGGATGTTCTTCACAATCGAACATACATCTTCAAACTAATGAGTTAGCTTAAGGGAACATTTGTCTTAACGAACGTCTAAATCGTTCAATATCAACTTTAAGCAAATTAAACTCATATCTGTTAGAATCCATAAAAGCGATGACCTCCTGCGAGTATTCTTCGGCCATAAAGGAAGAATCCGCCTGAGCCGGAACGGTCAGTCTGGCACATGCCGAATCCAACAATGCCACCACACCCGCACTGTCATGCGCAGCCAAACAAAGAGACACATCAGCCAGCACAGAATCTGAAAAAGACGGGATTTCCGGTTCAAGAAAGGCTACCGTATCCACCAAAAGACAAAAAGAATCGGTCTGTTCATCATCCGAACCGCCACCATTCCCCGGTGCCCACATACAAGTGCACAACAAGAGGGAATGGGCTGCAATTACGAAAGCGCAGAGGGATCGTCTTATCTTTGGAGCCATTTTCTATAGAATGTCTGTTTGTAGCAAGTGCAAAGATACAAATAAAAAACATATATGCAAACACTCCGCACCACATATTTGACACTTCAATACAGAAAAACGCAATGCGTTGCAATGGCCTATGCAATGCATTGACTTTGCTCACGCACCGCATTGTCTTTGTCTACGCACCGCATTGCGTCTTTTATTTTAGTATGAGGTATGGGCAGGATGACATTTGTGGTTCACAACTCATCACTCACAACTCATTACTCATTACTCATTGCTCAATCCCCCCACAACAAAGTTCCGTCCGCAGCCTGTCCTGCGGCATCCACGCTGATTTGTGTCGTGCGCGCGTTATTATATAAGGTAATAGTGGCCTTTCCGTCCTGGTCCAACATTACGTTAGGATTCCAATAGAGCGTGCGACGGTAGTCTTTCACGCTGTCCGGCGGTGTCTGTTTGCTATAGTCGGGACTGTAGCATTCGGCGGGATAGGCAAAGCCAGGGAGAATGTATCGGCGGTCACGATAGATTACACGATGGTCCTCGTTGGGATGAGGAAACTTGGCCAAATACGTTTCCGGCAGATTGGAACCCTTGTATCGGTTGCTACCTTCAAGACGCGGACAATAATCTGTATATAAACCATATTTATCTATAGCAAAATCTTCTCTGTCATTTACCATATCCTGCATGTAGGAAAGATATGTCAGCTTTCTTCCTAATTGTAAGTTCTTCTGGAAGTAAACTTTCAGATATTTCGGGTGATAGGCAGAATCTTCAGGAACGGAAATGTTTTCTTGTAATTTGGTAACACGATCATACCCATAAATCTCATATAATCTCTCTCTGTTGCCGTCCGCTTCTGGATCAACAGCACAATATGGGGCATCAAGACCGTAATCCCCTACAAAGATTCTTGTAACAGGGGCAAATAACATTCCCGAATCATAGTGGCGGTTTTTTGCTTCATAAGCATCTATCAGATATGCCGGTTGCGATTCTTTAAATTCCCTCAATCCTCTAATGCGTTTACCTTGCACATATACTTCTTCTATCTGCGTTGTACTATCATTTATTTCTATTCTTTTTGCCCCCTCAGCCTTTCCGTGCACTGAAATATTTTCCTGATAAAAGTTGTAATTTTTAACGAAGTTCGGGTAAGGAAATGATACCCTGACAAAATTGTCTGCAGTTTCAGTTCTAAATTTTCTCTTTTTGTTCTCAGGCAAATCTGCAGCATTTGTCAGCATCTGTATCCACATATATTCCTCTTCGGGCTTCCATTTTGAGGTATCTGCAGCAGACAGAAAGAACACTCCTTGACCATAGAAGCGTGGAAGTTGAATTCGGAACAATCCTTGACGAGTTTCCGTTTCACCCACAATGGCTTTATCTTCCTGCGGATGTATCAACTCTGCATGCACCCTTACTTCACGTTCCAGTTTCGTTTTCAAACCGTATTCCTGTTTATACGCCTTCCATGAATCTACTTCCGAGCGAATAGACTCTTCTACTTTTTCAGTTGCTTCTTCCGCTACGCTTTCATCCACAGATCCATTTTTTTGCAGACTTACGGATTCATCTTTTGCTCTATAAGGGGATTCGGGCGCACGTTCGATTTTTCGGTCTTGCTCTTTCTTTTCCTCTCTAATTCTTTCAATTCTATTATGCATATGTTCCACATCAAAGTCGAACACAGAACCCATGATGATGGGGGCTTTCTCTGCCGGCTGCGTAAGTTCCCATTCCCCTGTCAGCGCCATGTCCTTCCATTCGAACCTGCGCCATCCCTGTGTCATCATCAGAAGGTCCAGTGCCTGGCGGTGTTCCTTGTCATCCTTATGGAAGTACCAGCCCGGTTCGGGGATGAAGCCTTTTATCTCGCTTGCCAGCAACATCTCCGTCATGATGTTGCCGTTGTCATGCAGATAGTCCATCTGATATCCGTCGCGCACCGCTACGGATATGGGAGTTCCCGCAGCCGGCGATTCAATCGCCAGATTTATCTTCTCATACGGTTTGTACTCTTCCTTCTCCGTCTTCATGGAAAGAACGGGCTTGTCCATGCCTCCGCCTCTGACAAAGAACAGACGGTCGGCAAGAATGCCGCCCTTCGTGTCGAACACGGTCACCTGATTCACGCCGGGCTTCAGCTCTTGTGTGCCAAAGACAAAGTTATTCTCCCTTTCCTTCATTGGGTGGAAGTGGCAGAGATTGCCTTCGTGCATGACGGTCATGCCCACACTGTCGGGATGCAGGCCGGCAGAAAGCGCCACCTTCACGCTCCACTTGTCCGCCTCTTCCCACACCGTCAGCGCCGCACCTTCCTTGCGCGGCTGGGGCAGTTTGGCCTTTACGCTCTGCCCGTCCTTGGACTGGAAGACGGCTTCCGCCTCTTCACCTTCCTTTACGGTTATGGTGAACACTCCCCTTCCCCTGTGTACAACAGGAACGGACTGGCCTGCCACTTGCAGGTTGCCCTCCAGCCACTCGCCGTCGTTCCATGTGGCCTCATACGCCACACGGCAGGGAACGCCCGCCACAAGGTTGCCGCCCTCTGGAAAGAGTGTCAATGTCTGTGTGCGCGGGTCTATGTTGTCCTCGTCCTTAAACTTACGGCGCATGATGCGCGAGGTCATGAAGCGTTCGGGGTTCTCGGGGTCTTCGGGACGGTCATATACGGGGAACACTCGGCTGTACAGCTTGTGGTAGTCGCGGTAATATTCCTTCTCCAGGGCTTTGGTCAGGAACCATTCGCCCGCCAGACGGCTGTGCTTGTGTTCAAACACGCCCCAGTTGAGCTGCCATCTGGTATAGGCCCTCAGCTCATAAAAGCCGCTGTACATGACGGGCTGGTTCAGGGCGAAGAATCCGTCGCCCCTTCCCTTGCTCATCTCAATGAGCTTGCGCTCCACCATGTATCCCTCGTGGTTATAGAGTTCCACATAGAGCACACCGCTCATCTGCGAGGGCTGTCCGGTATTGGTCTGCCGCGTGTAGGCCGAGAACCAGATGGTGTCGCCCTGAAAGTAACAGGTGTTGTCCATGTGTATGAAGACCTTTTCCTGTGGAATCCGCTGGCCAAAGGCTTGCAGGCGTTCAATATACGCTGCAAACGGTGTATCCTTGTATTCGTTATTTTGTGCAAGGATATTGATACCAAAAGGCATCAGCAACATAATTAAGGTGAAGAGTTGCTTTCTCATGTTTTTGTACTTTATAATGGTTAGTAGATACAAAAATAACGATTTCTCTCGGAACGGCCTAATGATAAGGCTACTTTTTAATTATCTGATGGCATATTCGTTGATTTTTAGACTGTAGATATAGTTATGAGTAGTGAGTAGATGGTCATGCTGAACTTGTTTCAGCATCTGTCCGCGGTGAAGTATTAATATTGGCTCGCAGTGAGATCCTGAAACAAGTTCAGGATGACATCAGGAGTCATTTGTTATTTATACCCTCATTTGGGGGACGCCAATTCAATACTTCTGTCCAAAAATAAAAATATTTTACCTTTATTGGCTTTTGGATGGAAAATTAGTCATAACCTTAACAGAATTGTGGACAAACTCCCTATTTCTGTGAAAATTTGTATAACTTTGCACGCATGAGCAAAAGTACAGCATACGAAGAACTGCTGAATGAAGTCAAGTCCTTCATTCAGGGTGAGAATGACAAGATTGCGTGCATGGCCAACGTGGCCGCACTTATCCATGAACGTTTCGGCTTCTGGTGGACTGGTTTCTACCGGGTGATTGGAGAGGAGCTGGTACTGGGTCCGTTCCAAGGGCCGGTGGCCTGTACCCGAATCCGCAAAGGACGTGGCGTATGCGGCACCAGTTGGAACGAAGCCCGCACAGTGATAGTACCCAACGTACATGAGTTTCCCGGACATATTGCTTGCAGCAGTCTGTCCAACAGTGAAATCGTAGTTCCGGTATTCGACGAATGCGGCAACGTAACCGGCGTGCTGGACATAGACAGCCGCGACTTCGACACCTTTGACGAGACAGACGCGGAATGGCTTGAAAAAATATGCCGCTTGATCAGAATTTGAAACCACAACTGCAAGATACAATGAAAATAGCCATTATAGGAGCCGGCAACATGGGCGGAGCCACTGCCCGCGGATTGGCCAAGGGCACTATTGTCCGCAACGAAGACATCTTTGTAAGCAACCCCAGCCGTCCGAAACTTGACGCATTGGAACAAGCGTTTCCCCAAATACGGACAACCCAGGACAATCGCGAATGTGTGAAAGGTGCAGACCTGGTCATCCTGGCGGTGAAACCATGGAAGATTGAGGAAGTCATCCTCGAAATCCGCGATGTGCTGGACTACAGCAAAGTGGCAGTAGCCAGCATGGCTGCGGGCATGGGCACAGAAGCTGTAAGCCGATGCCTTGAGCGCAATGACGGCAGCACTCTCCCACCCGTCTACTACATTATCCCCAATACCGCCATTGCCGTGCAGCAAAGCATGACCTTCATTTCCGGTGCACGCACAAACAAAGCGATGGACAATGCCCTACTGGACATCTTCAACGAGCTTGGCTGTGCCATGATGATTGAAGAGCGGCAGATGAATGCCGGCATGGCACTGGCAAGCTGTGGCATAGCCTATGCCATGCGCTACATCAGGGCAGCCACGGAAGGGGGCGTAGAGTTGGGCATGTATGCCCACGAAGCCCAACAAATTGTGGCACAAACGCTGAAAGGAGCCGTAAGCCTGCTCGAAGCGAACCACTCGCATCCCGAGGCGGAGATAGACAAAGTGACCACACCAGGAGGCATCACCATAAAAGGCCTGAACGCCATGGAACGAAACGGCTTCAGCAACAGTGTGATTGAAGGCTTGAAGGCCTCAAAGAAATGAAACAGAGAAACGGATATATAATACAAGGTTATACAACATAAAGCAAAAGCACAATGACATTCGCAATCATTTCCGCCGGAGAAGGCTCACGACTCTCGCAAGAGGGAGTGGCACTACCCAAACCACTTGTCCGTCTGAACGGCACAGCCATGATTGACCGTCTGATACAGATTTTCACTCGCAACGGCGCAGACAAGATAGTTGTCATCATCAACAACGAAACGCCTCAGACAAAAGCGCATCTGCTGAAGCTGCAGGAAGAGTGGCCCATTCCGGTGGAACTGGTCGTTAAGACCACACCCAGTTCCATGCACAGCTTTTACGAACTGAGCCAGTTCCTTACCGATGACAAATTCTGTCTGACTACCGTAGACACCATCTTCCGCGAAGAGGAGTTCTCCCGTTTCATCACCTTCTTCAAGGAATCAGATGCCGACGGCTGCATGGCCGTTACAGACTATATCGACGACGAGAAGCCCCTCTACATTTCCACCGATGAAAAGTTGGACATCACCGGATTCCATGATGCCATAACACCGGAATGCAAATACATATCAGGCGGCATCTACTGTCTCACCCCGCCAGCCATAAAGACACTTGAGTACTGCATGGCTACAGGCATGTCCCGAATGAGGAACTTCCAACGGCAATTGGTTGCAGACGGATTGCACCTGAAAGCATATCCCTTCCACAAGATTGTGGACGTGGACCATGCGGAAGACATAAAGAAAGCCGAGGCGTTCTTGATTGGAATAGATTCGTAAAGGATGAAGAGTACAAGAATCATCGGTATCAGCAGAGGAAGCCAATACTCTCCCAACCACATAGGAAACGACGCAGCCATTTTCAACCGGGTAACCGAAGAACTGCGCACTATGGGGCACACCGTAGAGACATATACCGAGAAAGAATTTACAGAGAGCGGTGCAGAAAGCGCCGTCATCTATGGCATGGCACGCGACACCGCCACACTGGAAAGGTTAAGGATTTTGGAAGACAAGGGCGCAGTGGTCATCAATTCGGCTTACGGAATTGACAACTGCATACGCAAGGCCATGACCATGTTGCTCACAAGCCACGATATACCTCACCCCGACAGTCTGATCGTTTCCACGGCTGTCCCTTATTCCGGACAGCACTTACCCTGTTGGATAAAGCGGGGAGATTCGCACGCCATTTTGAAAGAAGACGTATCCTATGCCGCCACACGCGAAGAGGCAGACGCCATCCTTGCCAGTTTCCGGCAAAGAGGCATTGCCGAAGCGGTGGTGAACGAACATCTGCAAGGCGACCTTGTAAAGTTCTATGGTGTGCGGGACACCGGATTCTTCCACTGGTTCTACCCTGACCCTTCCGCACACAGCAAGTTCGGTCTGGAAAAGATAAACGGCAGAGCCAAAGGCATCTGCTTTGACGAAGAGAGGTTGAAAGCATATAGCGACAAGGCGTCCAGAGTTCTGGAGGTTCCCGTCTATGGCGGCGACTGCGTGGTAACTCCCAACGGCGACATAAAAATCATAGACTTCAACGACTGGCCCAGTTTTGCATGCTGCCGAGACATGGCAGGAAAGAAAATAGCGGAATACATCCACAACATGGCCATAAAACAAGAAAAATGAATACAAATACAAAGAAAAGCGATTTCAGGGCTTCATTCAAGTCCATGGACACAGAAGAGCTACTAGACATCTACACCAACCGCCCCATCGGATACGTTTGGGCCAAGTTATTTGCAAAGGCAGGAATACACCCCAACGTGGTCACCATACTGTCCATCATTCTGGGCATGAGTGCAGGAGTCATGTTCTATTATCCCGACATGAAGCACACAATCATTGGCATCCTGCTGCTGATGTGGGCCAACCATTACGACAGCGCAGACGGGCAACTGGCACGCATGACCGGCAAGAAGACCTTGTGGGGACGCATGCTTGACGGTTTTGCCGGCGACCTTTGGTTTTTCAGTATCTACTTTTTCATCTGCCTGCGACTTACCCCTCAGCCCATCCCCTTTCTGCCCGACACGGAATGGGGCATCTACATCTGGCTGTTAGGCGCCATTGCAGGCCTCATCTGCCACACCCGCCAATGTATGCTGGCAGACTATTACCGAAACATACACCTGTACTTCCTGAAGGGGAAGTCGGGCAGCGAACTGGACAATTTCAAGCAACAGCGTGAAGCATTCCACAACCTGCCATGGAAAGGAAACGTGTGGTGGAAACTGTTCCTCTACTTCTATGGCAACTACACACGCAAGCAAGAGAAGTCCACTCCTAACTTCCAACGCTTCTACGCCTTGGTGAGGGATAAATTCGGAGACGACATTCCGCAAAGCCTGCGCGACGAGTTCCGTGCCGCAAGCAAGCCCCTGATGAAATACACCAACATCCTTACGTTTAACACGCGTGCCATTGTGCTGTACATCAGTCTGCTCATTGGACAGCCCTGGCTGTACTTCCTGTTTGAGGTTACTGTGCTGACAAGCCTTTACCTCTACATGCACAACCGACATGAAGCGCTGAGCGCACGCCTTTATCATAAATACAGAAACGCATGACAAACAAACTGAGAAACCTCTTTCTGGGCATCGGCCTTGCCGCCGTCATTGTCATGCTATGCACGTTCGACGTGGAATCGGACGAATTGTGGAACGGACTAAGGCGTGCCGGTCTGTGGTTGCCCGCCATCATCATCCTATGGGCATTCATATACCTGATGAACGCCATCGCATGGCATCTGATTGTCCGCGACGGGGCTTCAAACCGTGTCCCCTTCTGGTTTACCTACAAACTGACCATATCGGGGTATGCGCTGAACTATGCCACACCTGTGGGACTGATGGGCGGAGAACCTTACAGAATCATGGAACTTTCGCCTTATGTGGGAAAAAGCAAGGCGGCATCTTCAGTCATCCTCTATGCCATGATGCACATCTTCTCCCACTTTATCTTTTGGCTGTTCTCCATCCTACTCTACCTTCTGTTCTACCCCATCAATGCAACTATGGCCACGTTGCTTGCGCTAACCGGCGCATTCTGCCTGCTTGCCATCTACTTTTTCATGCAGGGCTATAAGAACGGCATGGCCATGCGCACACTGCGCCTGCTCGGACGCATCCCTCTCGTCAAGAAATGGGCTGTTCCCTTCACCCAGAGAAAGCAAGAGACGTTAGAACGGGTGGACCAGCAAATTGCCGAACTGCACAGACAACGGCGGACCACCTTCTATGCGTCTTTGGGACTGGAATTCCTGGCGCGGATTGTGGGCTGCCTGGAAGTCTATTTCATAATGAACATCCTTACCACAAACGTCAGCTTCACCGCCTGCATACTCATTGTGGCATTCACCTCGCTGTTTGCCAACATTTTCTTCTTCTCGCCCCTCCAGATGGGAACGCGCGAAGGAGGGTTCGCCCTTTCCACCGGCGGACTGTCCATCCCCAGCGCCTTTGGGCTTTATACAAGCCTCATCACCCGGGTGCGGGAACTTGTATGGATTATCATAGGCGTCCTGCTGATGAAAGTGGGCAATGGCAAACATAACAACAACAAAAAATGAATACACTTAAAGACATTAAAGGTGTCATCTTTGACTATGGTGGCACTATAGACACAAACAGCCGCCACTGGGCAGAAGTCCTGTGGGAGAAATACAGAGAGAGCGATATTCCCGTCAGCAAAGAAGCATTCCGCGAGGCATACGTCCACGGCGAACGCTCGTTAGCAAAATTTCCCCACGTGAAACCAGAGCACAATTTCCGGGATGTATTAAGCATCAAGACCCGGATACAAATGGAGTATCTAGCAGAAAAAGGCTGTCTGCTGGCAGAAGAAGCGTTGCTGCAAGACTATGCCGAAAAGGTAACAGATCTTTGTTATGGATATGTACTGAAAGTTCTGGAACGCACACGTCCCATTGTGGAACAACTGGCTGGCCGACTACCGTTGGTACTCGTTTCCAACTTCTACGGAAACATAGAAACAATACTAAACGATTTCGGACTTTCCAAACACTTCGGCCACATCATTGAATCTGCTGTAGTGGGCGTACGCAAGCCCGACCCTGCCATTTATCAATTGGGAGTGGACGCCATTGGGCTTCCTGCCGGAAACGTACTGGTGGTAGGCGATTCCTTCTCAAAAGACATTGTGCCGGCAAAGGCCGTAGGATGCCAGGCCGTATGGTTGAAAGGAGAAGGATGGGGAGGTGAAGAGACGGATGACAACTTGCCGGATGCCATCATCACCGATATGACACAACTACCCGTTTTACTTGCATAAACCCAGAAGGACAATGGAAAAGAAACACGCACACGCTCTGGTACGCAAGGAGTACCTTCTTCCTTTCATACTTGTTACTTCCCTCTTCTTTATGTGGGGTTTTGCCCGCGCCATTCTGGACGTACTGAACAAGCATTTCCAGGAAGCGTTGGACATCAGTCTGGCTCATTCTGCAATGATACAGGTCATGTTCTATCTGGGCTATTTTACTATGGCCATTCCCGCTGGTCTGTTTATCGCCCGTAACGGTTATCGCAGAGGAGTAGTGCTCGGCCTGTTACTGTTCGGCATCGGCTCGCTCATGTTCATTCCGGGGGAATACTATATGTCGTTCAATTTCTTCTTGTTCTCATTGTTTGTCATCGCCTGCGGGCTGGTGTTCCTTGAAACGGCGGCCAATCCCTATATGACAGAGTTGGGTGAAAGGGAAACCGCTGCAAGCCGTCTCAATCTGGCCCAGTCATTCAATGGTTTGGGCTGCGCCTGTGCGCCGTTGCTGGTGGGTATGATTGTGTTCTCAGAAGACCAGGACGCCAACATTTCCCTTCCATATACGATAATGGGAGTGGTGGTACTGTGCGTCGCACTCATTTTCTCAAAGGTAAGGCTGCCCGAAATTGCACACGCAAAGGATGACTCCTCAATACCGGAAAAGAAGAAAGGGTTATGGTCTCAGAAACTTTTCACATTCGGCCTGTTGGCGTTGTTTTGTTACGAAATTGCCGAGATTTCCATTAACAGCTTCTTTATTAATTATGTAGTGGACGATGGATGGATGAACGCGCGCGAAGCATCGGCCATGCTTTCTTTCGGAGGACTTGGGCTGTTCATGTGCGGCCGTTTTGCCGGCAGCTGGATTATGCGTTACATCAAGGCTGAAAAGGTGCTGTTCTACTGCGCAATCGGCACAGTAATCACCACCGCAATGGTTGTCCTCAACCTTGGTCTGTTCTCGTTCGTAGGATTGATTCTCATCTACGTATTCGAGGCCATCATGTTCCCCACCATCTTTGCCATCGCTCTGCGCGGACTGGGAGACTATACCAAACGTGCCTCATCCTATCTGATGATGACGCCCATCGGCGGTGCTGTGGGTCCCCTGCTGATGGGATTTGTGGCAGACCAGACCAACATGTCCGTATCCTTCATCGTACCGTTGGTTTCCTATGTGGTGGTTTGGGCTTATGCGACAAAAGTCTTGAAGAACGGCGAAAAGTCTGTTTTTGCATAGGTGCAGCGCTGCATCTGCTTCGAAATTGCAGTTTCGACATAGGTGCAGCGTTGCATCGGTCTCGAAATTGTAATTTTGACGAAGGTGCAAAGCTGCTTGAACGATGAAATTACGATTTTGACATAGGTGCAGCGCTGCAACTGTCTCGAAATTGCGATTTCGACCTTCACGCAACGCTGCATCGGCCTCGAAATTGTAATTTTGGCGAAGGTGCAGAGTTGTTTGAACGATGAAATTCGGATTTTTGCATAGGTGCAGCGCTGCATCGGCCTCGAAATTGCGATTTCGACCTTCATGCAACGCTGCATCGGCCTCGAAATTGTAGTTTTGACGAAGGTGCAAAACTGCATCTGCCTTAAGGCCGTTGACCGCTGTTGACAATCTGCTGGATATCCTCCTCCGTTCCGCAGAAGGGGCCGGAATGCTCCAACTTTAACGTGGACATGGCGGCGGCAAAACAACCGGACTCGTAGCAAGAGCACCCTTTATTGCGCATATACAAATAACCGGCCATGTAAGTGTCGCCACAACCTGTTGCATCCACTACTTCACGAGGCGCGTAAGCCGGAATGCGGCAGAACTCGCCTTGGGCATAAATGAGAGAGCCCAGACTGCCCTGGGTAATGATTACTTCCTTCACCCCCCAACTGGCCAGGCACTTGGCGGCAAGTTCAGGGTCGTCGTAACCGGTAAGGACTTCCATTTCGTGCTCGTTTACCTTCAGTATGTCCACATAACGCAATGCCTCCAATTTTTCCGTCCAGTCCACAGGATAAACATTCTCTCCACGCACCTCGCGCAGATAGCCCTGCGCATCCACGGACACGATTCCCTTTGCAGAAAGGTGTCGGATTACATCAAGTGAAAAATCATCGGCAAGGAGGCTACCCAGATGGAAGATATGCGCCTCTACGTCAATTAGGCCTTCAACGGTAAAGGGGTCGGCCTTGGCCAGCACACGCTGTGTTCGGTTATCTTGATTCTCGCCATAAACGTTTTCGAAATAGACAGAGAACTGGCTGGGGAGCACTTTTACAAGTATTCCTTTCTTGCGGATTTCCTCCACAGCGGAGAGTTCAGACTCCGCCAACGCTGTTATCAGTTCATAACGGTCTGCATCGTTAAGGCAACTAATGCCATGCGAGAAGTAATAGGATGTGCCGCCAGGCATATAGGTTGTCTGCCGGGGCGTTACAATCTTATCCAACGTGATATGGCCTATACAACAAATTTTCTTCATGTTTGTCTTTTTCTTTTGGGTGGATGGTACCAATGTTTATGTGTCGCGCGGGTCAAAAGGAAAACTCCAAAGCCCCTCTTATGCCCCACCGTTGCATGCCGGGCGTATGATAGTTGAGACGGTGGACGTACTCCAAACGCACAATCTTGAACACGTTATGGATGCCCGCCACAATCTCCACATAAGGTTTGTGCGGATTCATCACACGAGTCATGTATTCGAAGCCGTTATCGTTCGTGAAGGAACCTGGAAAATAAAACAAATCCTTGTCGCCTGCGTTCTGGGGGAGATAGGGGTTGTTTCTGTCAGTCAGGGTTCCCCACAGCACATTGCAACCAATATTCTCACGCCACTTCAGTTCGCGCAACAGGGGAATGCGGTTGAAGAGCTTTCCATTAAGATCCCAATTAAGAATAGCCGAGGCATAACGGTCGTTCAGGAATTCCATGTTACGGATGAGTCTGAACGAACGCGTGTCTATGATATAGCTCAAATTGGATGCCGGCATAATGAGGAAAGGATACGGCACCTTGTTCCATTGCGCACCGGCTTTTGCCAACACATCAAGCTTGCCCCAGGAGCGCATCCAGAAGCGTTTGTAAACCGATGCTTCCGTGAAGTTATATCTGTACTCACCCCCGAAGACTCCTTTCAAGCCCATTGTGTGCTGCAGACCGAAGATGGGGGCGTCAAGATTGGTGACAAGACGGCGCTGCTTGGTGTTCACATAACTGGCATTGGGGCGGAACTGCAGTCCTAAAGTCGCCTCTGAAAATGCCAGTCTCTTCAGATGGGAGGCAGGGTCTGCGGAAGGTAGTCCTTCGGCGTCCAGCGGTTGGTAGAACAAGTCGCCAGCACCCTCATTACGTTCGTGACGGAACTGCACGGTGGCGCGCAAGCCGTTGTGCCATTCCTTGTCATACATCAGGTTATAGCGTTCAAAATAGTTCATGTGCTTTACCGGTGTCCATTTCCATGCCACAAATACATTGTCCTTGTCAGTAGACAGAAACTTGTCGCTCGGCGAGGCCACATCATTCATATACGTGAACGTAAGGTTGTTTACAGGAAACTCGCTGGGCACATATTCCTTGGCATTGAAGGAATAAGTCAGCTCGCCCATCCCCTTCCATCTCTGATCGCCGAATCCGTACTTCACATAACCCTTGGCAAAAAGGTGTCTGTGAAGATTTGCGGTAGTCTGCGCACTGGCACGCAGTCGGAACCCCTCCACCCAGTTGCTTCCAATCATCGTGTTGATTGGGCCTATATCCACGAGGTTAGGCTTACCGGGCTTTACAGTGGTCTCCACATAATTCTCAATGAAAGCCTTAGCAATCCAAATAATGGGGCGGAATCCCCTTATCCCTTGCATCTTGTGCAACATGTTTCCCATGCCCTGCTCACTACGGGACAAGGGTACGGGACGCTGCTCTTGCCAGTATTCATCTGAACGCGTACGGGCAGAAGCCTCTGTACGTGTCTTTGTCTCTCCACGGAAAAGGCGGTCGGGGATTGGGCTGAAATCATAATCGAAGCCATGCGTTACGCGCTCGGCCATTATCTTTTGCACTCCGTCCACGAGTTTCAACTGCAGAATCATCTTGTTTTCCACCACAAGCTGCTCGCCCGAGGGCAAGGAGTCAAAATCCTGCACAATATCCATCTTTTCCACAAAGTTCACATCACTACGTGTAGGGATGCCAATCTCTGCTCTGCGGAGCCGCCATGAAGAGTCGGCACGCACATAAAGAGAACCGGAGAAACCGAAGTCCTGAGGATTATTAGGAGTGAAGTTCAGCCTATAGCATCGGTCATGCCCCACATTCAGGGTATCGACAATAAAATAGCGGTAAAAGCCGATGGCTGATGAGGTGCTTAGCGGACTGATAAAGGGATATTGCAGCAAGCGCACCTGGTCTTGATAAAAGTCCACCTCGGTGATACAGTCTTCAAGCAAGACATTCATAATTTCACCTGTGTTGAACAAGTCATTGATGCCCTCACTACGTTCAGCCTCAATAAGCAGTTTTTCCTCCTGCGGTTGCCTGCGGTAGAGCGTGCGGGTGATACGTTCGCTGACGGTAAGCGGCAAAATAAGCTTACCCGTTTCCGGGTGTACCTCTACATGATCCTTCAGAAAAGGCATGCTCTTGAACTGCCCTTCTTGAAACACCTTTTCCGTAAACTCATTCAGGGAAAAAGTGAGTTTCTCATACTTGCGGAAAGACAGGAAATCGCGATTGCGCAAATCGGCACCTCCCTTAGCTGCAATGACCTTCTTCATCATCTCTACTGCAGGATTGTCCTTTCGCGAATACTTCTTACGCTTGGCCTCAACTCTGACTTCATCAAGAGAAGCGCTGGACTCGCGCAATTTCACATCAAGTTTCTGGGGTTTGGAAACTGCAACCATCTTCGTTTCAAAACCCATCATGGAGAAAACGAGCTGGCCCTTGCGGTAACGGATGCGGTAATTCCCCTCCAAATCGGCTTGGGTAGCCGTGTGCGTTTGTCCTTCGTAATACACATACGCAGTAGGCAAAGGCTCACCTGTTGCCGCATCAGTGACCCGTCCCTGCACATACTGAGCCAGGGAAGATGCCACGCAAAGCACCCATGACATATAAAGGAGGAAACATCTTTTCACCGTCTATACTGTATTGAACTATCCTAATTCGGCAGCAAAGATACAAAGTATTGGTGAAACCGAAAAATCCTTTGTCACAATGTGTACTATTTTTATGATAAAATGACAATCATTTGCTTTTCCCTACCGGGCAACAAATACCGGATACAGCCTATGTCAGGCTATTCTTACTTCGATTCAGTCTGCACAAGCTATTAAACTCACAAAGCTTGGTCCACTTCAAAATCGTAGAGCGTTTTGCGCATGATGTCAGCCAGACTCAGCTGATAAGCGATGTATGCGCTCAGGTGGTTACGGTATGCACTGTTGAGGCGGTTTCGCTCCAGAGCCAGTGTCTGGCTGTCAATGTCACCGTCGGTATATCGCTGTAGGGTGATGGCAAAACTCTTTTCGGCTATACTCACATTCTTTTCCAGCAGTTGCAGACGCTTCAAGTTGTTGTTGAGCTGGGCAACGGCATTGCGTGTCTCGGTTTCGATGGAGCGTTCCAGATCTTCCTTCGCCATAAAATTCTGTCTCTGCCGTGCTTCTGCCGCACGCACACGCGATTTGTTCTCTCCCCAGTCCAACAAGGGCACGGATAAAGTGAATCCCACACCGAAGTCCATGGGGCGGTCTGTAAAGTCTTCCCACGAGCTTTGCATCGTCTTGCCATAGCCGGTGCCTCTGTCCTGCATGCTGGTACCGGTTTTCTGCACATAGGCATCAACGTAGCCACGAACCTTTCCCTCGGCTTTAAGCTGTTTGATGGTCATCTTCTGCTGTTCTATGGCGATGTCCTGGTCTCGCAGTTCGGTACGATTCTTGAGCGCATACTCAACCGCCTTGTCGGGGTCTATAACCACCACGGAATACTTCAACTTGTCGTTAAGTATCACACTGTCTGTGAGTTCTAGACCAATCATTTCCTTAAAGTTGCGGAGTCCGGACTCCTGGTTAATCATCGCAAGTTCATAGCTGTTCTGTGATTCGGTCAGGTCCACTTCCATCTGCAAGGCATCCACCTCTCTGATTAATCCAGCGGCAAATTTATTTTGTGCTATTTCATTTGCTTCGGCCTGCCTTTCATAGTCGAGCTTGGCAATTTCTGTACTTCTTTGTTGCTGCAGTAGGTTGTAGTAGCTGCTGCTCACCTGATATTCCAGATTGAGTTCCTCGCGACGCAACGACTTGTTGGTGCGTTCGTAATTCAGACGTGCCGACTTGAGCGAAGAGCGAATGGCATTATAGCCATAGATGGCATCGATGGGCTGGCGTAGTCTGAGGCGTGTGTTGAGCGTGGCCGAACGGATGTCATTATTGAAGTTGTCATAGCTGTTCAACATGGTTTCCCAATAAATGTTACCATTGGTAATCAAGGGTTGGTTAACCGTGATGGTACCGCCATAGTCCAGACGCTTCACTGAATAGAAAGACACGCCGGTGGTGTCATCCCATGTACGCACAGTCTGATTAAACTCAGGAAAGCTCAAGTTGAAGTCTATATGCGTCTTCAACTGGCTGGTGGCCGTTTTCAGGTTATATTCCGCAATCTTGAGGTTCTCTTTCAGATTACGCATGGTAAAACTCTTCTCTTTGGCCAGATTGATGCTCTGTTCCAATGTGAGAATATAAATATCGGCGTTAACAACATTAGTGGCTATGAGTGCGAGTGCCACAAGAGATACTCTCAATTTCCTTATCATGATACAATGGTTCTGTTTGTATTGATTCTGTCGTAATGTATGGAGCCATCCTTGATGTATACGTTACGGATGGCATAGTTGGCAATTTCCTGCTCGTGGGTAATGAGGATAATGGTATTGCCCTCCTGATGCAATTCGTCAAAAAGTTTCATGATTTCTATTCCCGTCTTGGAATCGAGCGCACCAGTGGGTTCGTCGGCCAGAAGTATGCCGGGATTGGTAACCAAAGCACGCGCAATGGCCACACGTTGCCGCTGTCCGCCCGAAAGTTCGCTGGGCTTATGATACATACGGTCTGCCAGTTTTACCCGTTGCAGGGCACGCACGGCCCTTTCCCTGCGTTCAGAGGCATCCACCCCGGCATAGGCCAGGGGCAATTCTACATTCTGTACGGCATTGAGTTTGGGCAAAAGGTTGAAATTCTGAAAGACAAAGCCGATTTCGCGATTACGCATGTCAGAGAGGTCGTCATCGTTGAGGTTACTCACATCAACCCCGTTAAACTTGTATTCACCGGTAGACGGTGTGTCCAAACAACCGAGAATGTTCATGAATGTACTCTTTCCCGATCCGGAAGGTCCCATAATACTGATGTATTCCCCCCGTTCTATACAGAGATTCACATCGCGCAGGGCCATTACCTCATTGTCGCCCATTACATAGCGCTTTGTGATGTTGTTGATTTCTATTAGCATCCTGATTCAAGTATGATAAAGCGTGTAAATTATTCGTAACGGATGGAATCCACCGGTTTCAGATTGGCGGCATTCTTGGCCGGAAGGTAGCCGAACACGATACCCACAATCACAGAGAAACCGAAGGCAATGATGATACTGTAAATACGGATATGCGTGCTTACATCCGTGAATACAGACACCAACACAGAGAGCGATATGCCCAGGAACACGCCAATCAGTCCGCCGGCGATACTGATGACCACGGCCTCTGTAACGAACTGGCGCATGATGTCCTTCTTGCGTGCGCCAATGGCCCTGCGGATACCGATTTCACGCGTACGCTCCATAACCGTGGCCAGCATGATGTTCATAATGCCGATGCCGCCCACAATAAGAGAAATGGCAGCAATGGCTCCAAGCAGGAAATTGTACATCTGGCGTTCCTTTTCCTCCTGTTTGAGCAGTTCCAATGGAATGACGATGCCATAGTCCTCATTCTGGAAGTGATGGCGGCGCAGAATTTCCTCTATCAGGAGGGAACTCTCCGTCAACCGGTCAGAATTTTGCACCTGTACGGTGATTTGCTGTATCTCGCTGGCCAATGCGTTTCCACGCGTAAAACGGTCAAGGAACATGCTCAGGGGAACGTATACGTCTGTGTTGAGGTCTCGTGCGGCCAATTCGCCCACCGTCTCGGTAAAGATGGCCTTTGACTCCAATACGCCCACAACCTCCAGCCACTGGTCTTCAATCTTTATCATTTGTCCCACGGCCTCCTCCTTCTGGAAAAGTTGGCGGGCAATGCCAGCCCCCAGCACACAGACCTTCTGTTTTGTGTCATGATGCAACTTGGAGAAGAAGTTTCCCGTTTCAATGGTGTAGTTCAGAATGTCATAGAATTCATGGGTAACACCAATGATGGAAGAACGCACGGAACGGTTGGCAAAGCGTACGTCGGCCGTAATTTCCGCCTGGGAGGCAATGCTGCTCACCTCTGGCACAATGTCGCGTATCACTTGGGCATCGCGAAGCGAAAGTCCCGGAGAGAATTTGGCTCTTACCTCGTTCAATTCCTCATCGGTCATGTTCTTTTCACGAACGATGATGTTGTTTACTCCCAAATCCTGGTATTTGGCTATCGCCTCGCGCTTGGCGCCTTCGCCGATGGAAAGCATGGCGATAACGGATGCCACACCAAAGATAATACCCAGCATGGTTAGGAACGAGCGAAACTTATGATCGGCAAGTCCCTCTAATGCCACTTTTACATTTTCTCTATAATCCATGAATCAAATCTTTCTCCTTCGTTATTCATCTTCCAGAAACTCGCAACTCACCGTCATTCCCGTCTTCAGACGTTCGTCCGATACAAGAAGTTTAAGTTCCACGTCGAATCCCTTCTGGCGGGGATTGTTATAGTCTCGTGGATGGCAGAACAGCCCCATGTTGCTTACCTCGGCCTCGAAGGGAACCTCGGGAAGCGCATCCAGGCGCACGATTACCTTCTGTCCCTTGCGCACACGCAAAAAATCGTTCTCGTTCACAAAAGTGCGCACCTTCATCTGCTTCAGGTCGGGTACCATGGCCATGCGGTTGCCGCGCCACACCTCGTCGCCCACTTTGATGAGCTGGCCTCCACGCCTTCTGTCAAGCTGCAGTATGCCGTCAATGGGGGTTCTTATCGTGAGCATAGGCACGGCCTCCCATGCCATTTGTATGTCCTTCTTTATCTGCTCAACCCTGATTTGCTGTATCTTTATGTCGTTCTCGTTTACAATCTGGTTGATTTCCAGGCGGCGGCGTGATATCCTGAGCGCAATGGTGGCCTGTTCAAACTCAAGTTCCTTTATCTTTCGGGTTCGTTCAGACTCGAATCGGGACGATTCCAGTTCCAACTTGCGCAATTCATAAGTGGCCTCGTCCGAGCGTATGGTGGATTCTGTTTCGCTGTCTCGGTTGGCCTGGTTGATGAGCATCTTGTCCAGCGAAGCCTGTTCGGACTCCAGCTGTGTCTCGCGTTCCAGGATGTATTTTGTAATGTCCGTAGGGTCCAGAAGTATTACCGAGTCACCGGCCATAACCTCTTTTCCGTGTTCTTCAACCCAGGTTACGCGCAGATTACCCCATCGGCGCAAGTTGGGTGTGAGAAGTGCCTTTGAACGCACCGCCACCAACTCGCCGGTTTCCACCAGCGGCGTTCTTGCTCCGCTTCCTTCCCCTTCTCCGTCGGAATTCTTTCCTTGGCATGCAGTCAGGGTGCACAGTATCAGGGCCATAAGCATCCCCACCATGCTCCTTTCCTTTATATATATTATATATTGTCTTCTCCAGTTCATGGCGTATAGCATTATTTACCTTCGGATGTCTTTTCTTCCTGTTCTTCCAGTTTTGTGGGGTCTATCAGTGCCACATGGTCATTCGGCTTCAGCCCGTCAGTGATGATTACGTAATCCGAGTTTGTAACTCCAGTCTGCACTTCCACACGTTCATATTTCCCACCCTTGCGACGATACACATACTTTATGTTGCCGTCCGTGTGCAGGGCTTCCAGGGGAATATACTGTACGTTCTCAATTTCGTCTATAACCACTCGGCAACTGACGGTAAGGCCCGGCAACAGGTTCTTGTTGGTCTGGTCCAGCAATATTTCCACGGGGAAAACCTTGATATTGCTGTTGTGGTCCTTGTTTACCGCCAGGTTGGCCACATGTATCACGCGTCCGGTGAACGTGCTGTCCGAGAAAGCGTCCGGCTTTATCTCCACGCGCAAATCACGGGTAATATACGAAATGTCCACCTCGTTGATGTTTATCTTTGTCTTCAGCTTAGACAAATTGGGCAGTTGCATCAGGGTGTTGTTCGGCCACATCTGGTCGCCAATCTGGTACTTGTTCTGTGTGCTCCAATTGTACGATATGATGGCGATGCCGTCAGCGGGCGATATCAGGCTGAGTTTGTCCAGTGTCTCCTGTGCTTCCTTCAGGCGGGCTTCATCCTCTTCAATGGCCAGTCTCATCTGTTTCTGCTCCTCCTGCTGTATGCGGCGCCTGTTCTCAATCTGTTCCTTGGCGCGTTCAAGGGCAATCTCCGCCTTTTCCAGATTCAGTTCAATCTCGCGTCGCTTGATGTCCGACTCGTGTGCGGCCGATTCCAGTTGCATACGGGTTATCTCGAACGTAATCTCCGACGAGCGGTGTTCGGCCTGCAGGTTCTCCATGTCCAGCTGGTGCTGTGCCATCATCTTTTCCATTTCGGCATGCCTCACAATCAGTCGGTCCTCGCTTTCAAGGATAGCCTTGTTCACCTCTGAAGGGTCAAACACACACACGGTGTCGCCGGCCTTTACCTGTGTGCCGTCTTCAACCAGTTCTGCAATTTTCAGATTGTCAAAGCGCCAAGACAAGTTGGGGGCATTGATGTTGATGGAACTGAAAGCCTCAATTTGGCCTTCTTCGTAAAGGTCCACTTGAAAGGTGCCCTCCTGAACTTGTGCTTCGGGTATCTTTGTTTCCTCCTTCTCGCCGGCACAAGCCACCGTCAGAAGGATGGAGGAGAGGATGATGCTCTTTTTCATTTATTATACGATATGATTTATTGTTTCTATTTTTTCTTGGGCTTGAGCAGGGAGATGACTTCTCCTTCGTCGAGTCCCTCGGTTACGATGGCTTCCTTTTGCGACGAAAGTCCCAATGAAACTTCCCGCTCCTTGAACGAGAAGCGTTTTTTCACATAGACAACCTTCTTCATCGAGTCCACCTGATGGATGCAGACCATGGGCACAACCAGGACGTTTGGCTTGCGCTGCGTATAGATATGGCAGACGGCAGAGATGCCGGGGGCCAACGGCTGCCTTACCGAGTCCACCGAGGCTTCCACGTCGAATACCTTCACCGCCGAGCCCTGGATTCTTTCCTTTCCCACAGAGGCAAGTTTGACAATCCGTCCCCATCCCTTGTTATCAGGCATGGCGTCAAAAACATATTCCACCGTATCCCCTTGGCTGATACGCTTGTACTCCGCTTCGGGAATCTGCAGTTTCACCTTCATCCTGGACACATCGGGCAGGGTTCCCACCAACAGTCTTCCGCGCAGTCTGGTTCCCACCACATGTTCCTCTCTGCTGCCCCAAGGCACTCTGCCGCGCAAAAAGATTCCGTCCGATGGCGCCAGCACCACTTTGGAGTCTACAACCTTCTTGGCCTCCTCCAGTCTGCGGCGGTCCCGGGCAATGCGGTTCTTCAGACGCATCACCTCCGCCTTGTCCATCACATCCTGGGCATCCAACTGCCTTTGGTACCGGGAACGGCTCAATGCCGCACGTTCCAATTGTAGTTCCTGTATTCTGCGTGCCGTCGGACTCATGTACTGCATTTGTGCCGAATCGAATTCTGCAAGTATAGCCTCGGCCTCGCTGCTTCGGATATTGGCTTCCAGCAAGGCCCGTTCCAGTTCCTGGTTGGCCGTCAGTTTCTCCAGTTCGGCCAATCGTGATTCCAGATTCTTGACACGTTCATCGTATTCAGTCTCCGCTTCCGGCGCATCAAAGATGCAGACCGTATCGCCCGCCTTTACGTGTGTACCGTTTTCCAGGATGAAACTGATAGTGCCATTCAGATTATCGGGTGTGGGTATGTTTACCGAAGAGTTCGCCTCCGTGGTGCCTTCCGCCACAATCACGTCCTCAAAGGCGGTTCGCTGAACGGTAAAGAGCGGTATATCCTGGCCCTCTCCCGAAGAACAAGACCACACCACTGAACTCCAAAAAATTGCCAGCAAGAGCGCAATTGGATTATTCTGAAAAACCATTATAAATATAGTGCCTAAACAAACTTAACAAGCACAAAGTTAAGGAAAAATAGTATATAAATCACCATTTCTGAGATGTTTTTTACAGATTAAGCTTGTTTGTTATTCTTTTCTGTACCTTAAGGCAAGATTCTTCTTGAATTTTGCGCTTCTGCAACTTTTCAGCGTTATTTCCTAGAAAAACTTTTACACCCTTTCAGGCGCATGGCGTGGAAAAACATACGGCATGGCATGGGAGAAAAATTTTCCTCACGACGCAAGAAATAAAGACACCAAATACCGAAAGCCATGACAGTAATAATTTTTTACAAGTAAGCTGACGGTTGCCATTTTGCAAAGGACTTGCAAAGATTTGCAAGTGCACAAAACAGATAACACTTTGTTTATCATATATATAAAACATTAGTTATGCGTTTTTGCATTTTTGCATGATTCCTTTTATATGGTTTAATGATAATAAGGACACAGTTCCTTTCCATGCGCTTCCAATAACAGAAGGCGAAAAAAATCCCCACAACAACCATTCTGTGCTGTGGGGATTAGTTTAATTATATGGGATTACGTTGATTAGTATTCCATGTCATCAAGCACTGCCTTGCGGTGTGCTGCCACACGTTCAAAGTCTTCGCGGTTTCCGACAACAATCTTATCGAACTCGCGCAAACCAGTTCCAGCAGGGATGAGGTGACCGCAGATTACGTTCTCCTTCATACCTTCCAGACGGTCGCTCTTGCCGTTGATGGCGGCTTCGTTGAGCACCTTGGTGGTTTCCTGGAAGGACGCGGCAGACATGAAGCTGCTTGTCTGCAATGCTGCACGAGTGATACCCTGAAGAATCTGGGTTGAAGTGGCGGGCATAGCATCACGCACCTGAACAAGCTTCAAGTCCTTACGCTTGAGCATAGAGTTCTCGTCACGCAGTTTTCTTGCGGTAACAATCTGGCCCTTCTGCATGTTCTCAGAATCTCCGGCATCCACAACGACCTTCTTGCCCCAGATCTTGTCATTCTCTTCAAAGAAGTCGAGCTTGTCCACCACCTGCAGTTCCAGGAAGTTGGTGTCGCCGGGTTCATTGATCTGAACCTTGCGCATCATCTGACGTACAATGACCTCGAAGTGCTTGTCGTTAATCTTTACACCCTGCAGACGGTATACGTCCTGAATCTCATTTACGATATATTCCTGAACGGCTGTGGGACCCTTGATGGCCAGGATGTCAGCAGGAGTGATGGCACCGTCGGACAGGGGAGTTCCGGCACGAACATAGTCGTTTTCCTGTACCAGAATCTGCTTGCTCAGAGGCACGAGGTACTTGCGTACATCGCCAACCTTGCTGGTAACAGTAATCTCGCGATTTCCACGCTTCAGCTTGCCCATGGTAACCTCTCCGTCGATTTCTGAAACCACAGCGGGGTTGCTGGGGTTACGGGCCTCAAAGAGTTCGGTAACACGGGGCAGACCTCCGGTAATGTCACCGCCACCACCAACAACACGAGGAATCTTAACCAGTACATCACCGGGCTTGACAACCTGATTGTCCTCGATGACAATATGTCCACCGATAGGCAGGTTGTAGGTACGGATCAGTTCACCGTTTTCATCCAGAACGTGTGCGGCAGGCACCTTGTTCTTGTCGCGGGACTCAATCACGATAAGTTCGCGCAAACCGGTTGTTTCGTCGGCTTCAACACGATAAGTTACACCTTCGATTACATTCTCGAACTTGATGCGTCCGGCAGCTTCGGTAACGATTACAGCGTTGAAGGGGTCCCACTTGGCTACCACTTCACCCTTAGTTACCATATCTCCGTCCTTCTTATACAATGTACATCCGTAGGGAATGTTCTGGCTCAGCAGGATAATTCCGGTGTTTACGTCCACAAAGCGGACTTCGGCCAAACGGCCTACAACCGTCATGGCAGCCTTGCCCTCATCGTCTGTAATGTCCACAGTACGCAATTCTTCAAACTCCAGACGTGCGTCATACTTGGCCTTAATCATGGCATTTGCCGCTGCATTACCGGCCACACCACCGGCGTGGAACGTACGCAGAGTAAGCTGGGTACCGGGCTCACCAATTGACTGTGCAGCGATGACACCTACAGCCTCACCCTTCTGAACCATACGACTGGTGGCGAGATTGCGACCGTAGCACTTCATACATACACCGCGCTTGCTTTCGCAGGTAAGCACAGAACGGATTTCCACACTTTCAATGGGGCTTTCCTCAATTTCCTGTGCCTTTGCTTCTGTAATCTCATCACCGGCAGCACAAATGAGCTTTCCTGTTGTGGGATGAATGATATCGTGAACGGAAACACGTCCGAGGATTCTGTCATAGAGGCTGCTGATAACCTCGTCACCGTTCTTCAGAGCGGTGCAGACAAGTCCGCGCAAGGTTCCGCAGTCTTCTTCATTGATAATCACATCATGACTTACGTCAACAAGACGACGTGTCAAGTATCCGGCGTCGGCAGTTTTCAAGGCGGTGTCGGCAAGACCCTTACGGGCACCGTGGGTACTGATGAAGTATTCAAGCACGCTCATACCTTCCTTAAAGTTAGAAAGAATGGGGTTCTCAATGGTCAGAGGTTCGGCACCTGCCTTCTGGGGCTTGGCCATCAGACCACGCATACCAGACAACTGGCTGATCTGACCGGCACTACCACGGGCTCCAGAATCGAGCATCATGTACACGGCATTGAATCCCTGGTCGGCCTCTTTCATTGTCTTCATCAGAATGGCAGAAAGGTCGTTGTTAACGTGGGTCCAAGTGTCAATAACCTGGTTGTAACGTTCCTTGTCTGTGATGAAACCCATTCCGTATTCAGAAGCAATACGCTCGATTTCCTCGTTACCCTTACGGATGAGTTCTTCCTTTTCTTCGGGAATGATAATGTCGCCCAAGTTGAATGAAAGTCCGCCTTCGTAAGCAAGTCTGTAACCCAAATCTTTAATACCATCGAGGAATTCGCAAGCACGGGCCACACCTACTGTCTTGATAACGTCTGTGATGATGCCACGCAAGGTTTTCTTGGAAATCACATCATTGAAATAACCCACTTCTTTGGGAATAATTTCATTGGCAATTACACGGCCTACTGATGTTTCCACCATGCGCTTGCCCAATGTGCCGTCTTCCATCAGGTCATCAACGATTACCTGAACAGGGGCATGCACATCGACACGCTTTTCGTTATATGCGATGATAGCTTCTTCGGGACCATAGAACTTAAGACCGGCTCCCTTGGCTCCGGGACGAATCTTTGTAATGTAATACAATCCGAGCACCATATCCTGTGAAGGCACGGTAATGGGGGCACCGTTGGCAGGGTTCAAAATATTATGCGACTGCAACATGAGCAGCTGGGCCTCCAAAATGGCCTCGTTACTCAAGGGCAGATGGACTGCCATCTGGTCACCGTCAAAGTCGGCATTGAACGCTGTACATGCCAGAGGATGGAGCTGGATGGCCTTTCCCTCGATCATCTTGGGCTGGAACGCCTGGATACCCAGACGGTGCAGTGTGGGGGCACGGTTAAGCAATACGGGGTGACCCTTCATTACATATTCCAGGATATCCCAAATGATGGGGTCTCTTCTGTCAACAATTTTCTTGGCGCTCTTTACGGTCTTCACGATTCCGCGCTCAATCAGTTTGCGGATTACAAAAGGCTTGTAAAGTTCTGCAGCCATGAGTTTGGGCAGACCACACTCGCCCATCTTCAACTCGGGACCAACAACGATAACCGAACGGGCAGAATAGTCTACACGTTTACCGAGAAGGTTCTGACGGAAACGTCCTTGTTTACCCTTGAGGGAGTCAGAGAGAGACTTCAGAGGACGGTTGGAGTCGGTCTTCACAGCACTGCTCTTGCGGCTGTTGTCAAACAAGCTATCCACAGCTTCCTGAAGCATGCGCTTTTCATTACGCAGAATTACTTCGGGGGCCTTGATTTCCATCAGTCTCTTCAGACGATTATTGCGGATAATCACTCGACGATAAAGATCATTCAAGTCGCTGGTTGCGAAACGACCGCCATCAAGAGCAACCAAAGGACGCAGTTCGGGTGGAATAACCGGCAGAATACGCATGATCATCCATTCTGGTTTGTTGCGTTCACGGCTGTTGCGGAAGCTTTCCACTACCTGCAGGCGCTTCAGCGCTTCAGTCTTGCGCTGCTGTGCGGCATCGCTACCGGCAGTATCGCGGAGCTGATATGAAAGTGAGTCCAAATCAATACGAGTCAGAAGGTCATAAATTGCCTCTGCACCCATCTTGGCAATGAACTTATTGGGGTCTGAATCCTCCAAATAAGCATTGTTTGAAGGCAGACGGTCCTGAATTGCCAGGTATTCATCCTCAGAAAGCAAATCATATTCTGCAACGGGCATGTCCTTGTCCTTTGCCATTACACCAGCCTGGATTACCACATAGCGTTCATAGTATATGATAGCATCAAGCTTTTTGGTGGGCAAACCTAAAAGATAACCTATCTTGTTAGGCAAAGAACGGAAATACCAAATATGAGCTACGGGTACCACCAGCTGGATGTGACCGCTACGCTCACGGCGTACCTTCTTTTCGGTTACCTCTACACCACAACGGTCACAAACGATTCCTTTATAACGGATACGCTTGTACTTTCCGCAATGACATTCATAGTCTTTTGTCGGACCAAAGATGCGCTCGCAGAACAAACCGTCGCGTTCAGGCTTGTAAGTACGGTAATTGATGGTCTCGGGTTTGAGCACCTCTCCGTAAGAATCCTCCAAGATCTTTTCTGGAGAAGCCAAACCAATGGTAATCTTAGTAAAGTTATTTTTTACCTTTGTTTCTTTCTTGAAAGCCATAATTATTGATATTTACAAGTCTTAATCCAATGTTACACTCAATCCCAGGCCACGCAGTTCGTGCAGAAGCACGTTCAAAGATTCGGGAATACCAGGTGTGGGCATGGGTTCACCCTTAACGATAGCCTCATATGCCTTGCTGCGACCTACAACATCGTCACTCTTGACAGTAAGGATTTCCTGCAATACATGACTTGCGCCGAAGGCTTCGATTGCCCAAACTTCCATTTCTCCGAAACGCTGTCCACCGAATTGTGCCTTACCACCCAAAGGTTGCTGTGTAATAAGTGAGTACGGTCCAATGCTACGGGCATGCATTTTGTCTTCAACCATATGACCCAACTTAAGCATGTAGGCGATACCTACTGTTGCCAACTGGTCGAAGGGCTCGCCAGTTGCACCATCATACAGCTGTGTTGAGCAATAACGGGGCAGTTCAGCTTTGTCAGTCCATTCGTTCAAGTCTTCAAGATGTGCTCCATCGAAAATGGGAGTAGCAAACTTGACACCCAACTTGCGTCCAGCAGCACCGAGAACGGTCTCGAAAATCTGACCGATATTCATACGAGAAGGCACACCCAGGGGGTTCAACACAATATCTACGGGTGTTCCGTCTGCCAAGAAAGGCATATCCTCCTGGCGTACGATCTTGCTGACAATACCCTTGTTTCCGTGGCGTCCAGCCATCTTGTCTCCCACACCAATCTTACGTTTCTTGGCAATATAAACCTTAGCCATCTGGATGATACCAGAGGGGAGTTCATCACCGATTGTGATAGCAAACTTGCGACGCTTCATTTCTGCATCCAACAACTTGAATTTCTTCAAATAGTTGATTATTAGCTTGCTTATCAGTTCATTGGCATGTTCATCGTTTGTCCAGCCGCTCAGCTGAACAGCGGTATAGTCAAATGTATCAAGAGCACTAGCGGTAATATTGGCACCCTTTGCTATCAGCTCGGCACCCATATAATCCTTGACTCCCATGCTCTTAAGTCCCTTTGTCAATTCAAGAAGTTTGTCAATCAGAATCGCCTTCAAGTCGGCAACCTTTGTCTTGAACTCATCATCAATAGCGAGCAGGCGAGGCTTATCCTGTGCCTTAGCTGCACGTGTCTTGATGGCACGGGAGAACAATTTCTTGTCAATTACCACACCGCTCAAAGAAGGACTTGCTTTCAAAGAAGCATCCTTAACGTCACCGGCCTTGTCACCGAAGATGGCACGAAGCAATTTTTCTTCGGGGCTGGGGTCGCTCTCTCCCTTAGGTGTAATCTTACCAATCATGATATCACCGGGAGAAACACGGGCACCGATACGGATAATACCATTCTCGTCCAAATCCTTTGTGGCTTCTTCGCTCACATTGGGAATGTCAGAAGTAAGTTCTTCCATACCACGCTTGGTCTCGCGAACTTCCAAGTTGAACTCTTCAACATGAATACTTGTAAGAATGTCTTCGCGTACCACACGTTCGTTCAACACGATGGCGTCCTCATAATTGTATCCCTTCCAAGGCATATATGCCACCAAAAGGTTCTTACCCAAAGCCAATTCTCCGTTCTCTGTACTATATCCTTCTGTCAGAATCTGACCCGCAACAACTCTGTCTCCCTTATTAATAATGGGACGGAGGTCAATGGTCATGTTTTGATTGGTACGACGGAACTTGGGTATGCGGTATTCTTTAAGAGAGGGTTCAAAACTTACAAACTCTTCGTCTTCAGTGCGGTCATACAGAATGCGGATGGTTGTTGCATCAACGTACTCAACAACACCATCACCTTCGGCTGTAATCATGGTACGGCTGTTCTCACATACTTGACGTTCGATACCTGTACCAACAATCGGAGCTTCTGAACGCATCAAAGGAACTGCCTGGCGCATCATGTTAGAACCCATCAACGCACGGTGGGCATCATCATGCTCCAAGAAGGGGATGAGACCAGCAGCTATACTTGCAATCTGCTGCGGTGCCACGTCCATCAAGTCTACATCAGATGGGGGAACCACTGGGTAATCGTCATCCTGGCGACACTTAACCTTGGTACGGATAAATGTTCCATCTTCATTCAAAGGAGCATTACCCTGGCCGATGATCTGACCTTCCTCTTCTTCTGCAGTCAAGTAGCGGATTCCTTCATCACTCAGATCCACGACACTATCCTTAACGACACGATAAGGAGTTTCAATGAAACCAAGATCATTAATCTTTGCGTATACACACAATGAAGAAATCAAACCGATATTTGGGCCTTCAGGGCTTTCGATAGGACAAAGGCGGCCATAATGAGTATAGTGTACGTCACGAACCTCAAAACCGGCACGTTCACGGCTCAAACCACCAATACCAAGAGCTGAAAGACGACGCTTGTGTGTTACCTCAGCCAATGGGTTGGTCTGATCCATAAACTGGCTCAAGGCATTCGTTCCAAAGAAACTGTTGATTACACTACTGATGGTTTTAGCGTTAATCAAATCTGCAGGTGTGAACACTTCGTTGTCACGAACATTCATGCGTTCGCGAATAGTACGGCTCATACGAGCCAGACCTATTGCAAACTGATTGCTGAGCTGCTCACCTACGGTACGAACGCGTCTGTTACTCAAATGGTCAATATCATCGACATTGGCTTTACTGTTAACCAATTCAATGAGATACTTGATAATTTCAATAATGTCCTCACGAGTCAGTACGCGCACTGCTGGATCAATGTCCATATTCAGCTTGCGGTTGATGCGGTAGCGACCAACATCGCCCAAGTCATAACGTTTGTCACTGAAGAAGAGGTTGAAAATTACTTCTTTTGCACTGGCATCGTCAGCAGGATCAGCGTTTCTCAATTGGCGGTAGATATAAGTAACAGCTTCCTTTTCACTATTACTTGTATCCTTCATCAAGGTATTGAAGATTGTGCTGTAATCTGAACTGCCGCTTGATTCTTTGTGGATGAGGATAGTACTTACATTGCTATCGAGGATGATTTCAACAACATCTTCATCAATGAGACGTTCACGCTCAAGAACCACTTCGTTGCGCTCTATAGAAACCACTTCACCGGTTTCTTCGTCTACAAAGTCTTCATTCCATGTTTTCAGGACACGAGCGGCCAACTTATGTCCGATATGTTTCTCGATATTTTTACGGGTAACCTTAACTTCTTCTGCAAGGTCAAAAATCTCAAGAATATCTTTATCAGACTCATATCCGATTGCTCTTAACAGAGTGGTCACTGGCAACTTTTTCTTACGGTCAATGTAAGCATACATGACGTTATTGATGTCGGTAGCAAATTCAATCCAGCTACCCTTAAAAGGAATGATACGCGCACTATACAATTGCGTACCGTTAGCATGTATGCTGCTTCCGAAGAAAACACCAGGTGATCTATGCAACTGAGAAACCACAACGCGCTCAGCACCATTAATCACAAATGTACCGTTATCTGTCATATAGGGAATGGGACCCAGAAAAACATCCTGGATCACAGTGTCAAATTCAACATGGTCAGGGTCGGTACAATATAATTTCAGTTTTGCCTTCAAAGGCACACTGTATGTGAGACCTCGTTCAAGACACTCATCAATTGTGTAACGAGGGGGGTCAATATAATAATCCAAGAACTCCAGAACGAAGTTATTCCGGGTATCATTTATAGGGAAATTCTCACTGAATACCTTATACAAGCCATCGTTCTTACGAAGTTCTGGTGGTGTATCTAATTGTAGAAAATCCTTGAAGCTCTTTAGCTGCACATCCAAAAAATCTGGATATGGCATAGGATTTTTGACTGTTGCGAAATTAACTCGCTGATTAATGATGTGTGAAGCCATCTAAACTCAGTTTGTGGGTATTGAAAAGTTTATAGACACAAAAAGGTAAAGGAACCTCTACCAGAGGCACCTTTACCGTATATCCTGATAACCAGGAAAAATCTTACTTGAGCTCGATTTCAGCACCAGCTTCCTCGAGGGTCTTCTTCAGAGCCTCAGCGTCAGCCTTGGGCATACCTTCCTTCAATGTGCTGGGAGCACCGTCTACCAGTTCCTTAGCTTCCTTCAGACCCAGACCGCAAGCTTCCTTAACAGCCTTTACAACCTGAAGCTTAGCTGCACCAGCGCTCTTCAATACTACATCAAAGTCGGTCTTCTCTTCTTCTGCAGCAGCAGCGCCGCCAGCAGCAGGAGCAGCAACTGCAACAGCTGCAGCAGCGGGCTCAATTCCGTACTCATCCTTCAGGATGGTTGCCAACTCATTAACTTCCTTTACTGTCAAGTTTACCAACTCTTCAGCGATAGCTTTCAAATCTGCCATTTTATTCTAAATTTTTTATTTGTTGATACTAAATGAAAATTGTGAAATTATTCGGGCTTCTCCCCGAGAGTCTTCAAAACTCCATGAATTGTGTTTGCACCAGACTGCAATGCTGATACAACATTCTTGGCTGGAGACTGAAGCAGAGCCACAATCTCAGCAATAACTTCGTTCTTACTCTTGATAGCGCACAATACATCAAGCTGGTCAGCGCCTACATAGCAACCTTCTTCAGCATAAGCGGCCTTCAATTCAGGCTTTGCCCATTTCTTGCCCTTCAGGTCTTTGATCAGCTTAGCAGGTGCGTTTGCTACCTGAGTGAAAACTACAGCTGTAGTACCCTTAAGTGTACCATACAGAGGAGAGTAATCAGCCTCAAGATTATCCAATGCCTTCTGCAGCAAAGTATTCTTTACTACGACCATCTTCAAATCAGTCTGGAAGCACTTACGTCTCAAATCGCTGGTCTGACCAGCATCCATACCTTCAACATCTACCAAGTAGAAGTGAGGATATTGCTTAAGCAATTCGCCCAACTGAGCGATAATTAAACTTTTATCTTCCTTTCTCATGACTTTCGTAAAATTAATTAGATTTCATCGATTGCCTTGGTATCAATCTTGATGCCAGGACTCATAGTACTTGAAAGATAAATGCTCTTCAAATATGTACCCTTAGCTGCAGCAGGCTTCATCTTAACGATGGTTGACAAGAATTCCTTTGCATTCTGAGCAATCATCTCAGGAGTGAAACTTACCTTACCAATAGAAGTATGTACGATACCAGTCTTGTCTACCTTAAAGTCAATCTTACCTTGCTTTACCTCGCGAACAGCTTTAGCCACGTCCATGGTTACAGTACCACTCTTGGGGTTGGGCATCAAACCACGAGGACCAAGGATACGACCCAAGGCACCAATCTTACCCATGATGGCAGGCATAGTGATGATTACATCTACGTCAGTCCAACCACCCTTTATCTTCTCGATATACTCATCGAGACCTACATAGTCAGCTCCTGCTTCTTTGGCGGCAGTTTCGGCATCAGGTGTACAAAGGCAAAGAACTCGTGTTACCTTACCGGTTCCGTTGGGGAGAGATACCACACCACGAACCATCTGGTTTGCCTTACGAGGGTCAACGCCCAAACGTACATCGATATCTACAGAAGCATCAAACTTGGTTGTGGTAATTTCCTTAACCAATGCAGAAGCTTCCTTCAGAGTATAAGCCTTCCCTGCTTCAATCTTATCAGCGACCAACTTTTGATTTTTTGTCAGTTTACCCATTTTAAATTGAAGTTAAAAATTATTCACCAGGGAATTCACCCTTTACTGCTATACCCAAGCTGCGAGCTGTTCCAGCTACCATACGCATTGCAGACTCTACTGTAAAACAGTTCAAGTCAGGCATCTTGTCTGTAGCAATAGCACGAACCTGTTCCCAAGTAATCTCAGCGATTTTCTTACGATTAGGCTCTGCTGAACCGCCCTTCACCTTTGCAACTTCCATCAGTTGGATTGCAACAGGGGGAGTCTTTACAACAAAATCATAGGACTTGTCGGTGTAGTAAGTGATTACTACAGGCAACACTTTGCCAGCTTTGTCCTGAGTTCTGGCATTGAACGCCTTGCAGAAATCCATGATGTTGATACCCTTAGAACCCAAAGCAGGACCTACTGGGGGTGATGGATTTGCTGCGCCGCCCTTAATCTGTAGCTTGATTAATCCAGCAACTTCTTTAGCCATTTTTATTATCTTTTAATATTTAATTTTTGAAGCTGAGTGCACGTAACAAATACACTATTGCTTCTCTACTTGCATAAAACCAAGTTCCAATGGAGTTTTTCTTCCGAAAATCTTCACCATGACCTTTAGTTTCTTTTTCTCGGTGTTTACCTCTTCAATCAAGGCATCGAATCCGCTGAACGGACCTTCAATAACCTTAACACTTTCACCCACTTCGAATGGTATATCAAGAACTTCGGGCACTTCAGCCATTTCATCTACGGTTCCTAAAAGTCTGCTGACTTCATTGGGGCGCAGAGGAGCGGGCGTTGTACTTTCTTTGCTCTCTCCGAGAAAACCTAACACATTGGGGATATTCCTCAATTTGCTCTGAATCTCACCAACCAATTCACATTCAACAAGAACGTATCCAGGCAAGTGATTTCTTTCCTTTACGACACGCTTGTTATTGCGATTGATTGTAACAACCTTTTCTGTAGGAATAAGTATCTGAGATACATGCTTAGCAAAGTCTTCTTGCTGAAGAAGCATGGCATCGGCATATTGCTTAACCTTGCTTTCCTTGCCACTGATTGCACGCATAACGTACCATTTCATTTCAGTTTCAGCCATGATCTCTATACCTATTTAGCGTAAAACACCATAAACCAACTCCATTCCCGTTTGGAAAATGAAGTCCATCACGAACACGACAAGTGCGATACATAGGGAAGCAGTTAAAACAACTATCGCACTGCCCATAAGTTCTGAACGTGAAGGCCAGGAGGTCTTATGCACTAGTTCATTATATGAATCCTTACAATATTGAACGAATCTTTTATACATAATTTTATCTATTTTAGCACGGAAAGAGAGGCTCGAACTCCCGACACCTGGTTTTGGAGACCAGTGCTCTACCAACTGAGCTATTTCCGTAAGAGAAGGAGAAAGGTTATTGTTACCAATAAGACTTTCTCCTTATATTGACTTATATCAGTGTGTCAATTAGTCGAATACTTCAGTAATCTGACCAGAACCTACGGTACGACCACCTTCACGGATAGCGAAGCGGAGACCAACGTTCAGAGCTACAGCGTAAATCAACTCTACGGTAATTTCTACGTTGTCACCGGGCATTACCATTTCGATTCCTTCGGGCAAGTGGATTTCACCGGTACAGTCCATAGTACGCAGATAGAACTGAGGACGATACTTGTTTCCGAAAGGAGTATGACGACCACCTTCTTCCTTCTTCAGTACGTAGATAGAAGCCTTGAATCCCTTGTGAGGAGTAATAGCACCGGGGTGAGTAATAACCATACCACGCTTGATCTCCTGCTTGTCAATACCACGGAGCAACAGACCTACGTTGTCACCAGCTTCACCCTGATCCAGCAACTTGCGGAACATTTCTACACCAGTAACTACAGACTTCTTATCTTCACCCAGACCGAGGATCTGAACTTCGTCACCTACCTTAACAACACCAGTCTCGATACGACCAGTAGCTACGGTACCACGACCAGTAATTGAGAATACGTCTTCAACGGGCATCAAGAAGGGCTTGTCAATAGCACGCTCGGGCTCCTGAATCCAGGTGTCACAAGCATCCATCAGCTCCATTACCTTGTCGCTCCATTCGGGCACACCATTCAGAGCACCGAGAGCAGAACCACGGATGATGGGAGTATCCTCTTCGAAATCATACTGAGACAGCAATTCGCCCATTTCCATTTCTACGAGTTCCAACATTTCCTCATCCTCAACCATGTCGCACTTGTTCAAGAATACAACCAGACGGGGAACGTTTACCTGACGAGCCAAAAGGATGTGCTCGCGAGTCTGAGGCATAGGACCATCAGTTGCAGCTACTACGATGATAGCACCGTCCATCTGAGCAGCACCAGTAACCATGTTCTTTACATAGTCGGCGTGTCCAGGACAGTCTACGTGAGCATAGTGACGGTTCTGAGTTTCATACTCAATATGAGCAGAGTTGATGGTAATACCACGCTCCTTCTCTTCGGGAGCATTGTCAATCTGGTCGAAAGACTTAACTTCCTTGCTACCGAAACCCTTATCAAACAGAGTCTTAGAGATAGCGGCAGTCAAAGTAGTCTTACCGTGGTCTACGTGACCGATGGTACCAATGTTTACGTGAGGTTTGGTACGCTCGAATTTTTCTTTTGCCATAGCAGTACTTTAATACTATAAATTATTGATAAATATGTTTTCTCGAATTTTTCTTTTTAAGCTTAAGTATGAGCTGCTTCCGAGAGTTGAACTCGGGACCTCATCCTTACCAAGGATGCGCTCTACCACTGAGCTAAAGCAGCAACATATTTGCTCTCAATTGAGCGGAAGACGGGGCTCAAACCCGCGACCCCCAGCTTGGAAGGCTAGTGCTCTATCGACTGAGCTACTTCCGCAATTCGTCTTTCGACGTGGGTAGTGATGGATTCGAACCACCGAAGGCGTAAGCCAGCAGATTTACAGTCTGCCCCATTTGGCCACTCTGGTAACTACCCTTTAAACAAACTAACGAATATCATTTTTTTGTTTGAGCCTCTTGTCGAATTCGAACCAACGACCCCGAGATTACAAATCACGTGCTCTGGCCAACTGAGCTAAAGAGGCGTTTTGCATCCGCTTCAAAAGCGAATCCTTTGTTTTAGCGGATGCAAAATTAGACATATTTTCTGAATCACCAAAACTTTTCTATAAATTTTTAGCGATTTTTCTGCTTTTCTTTATATTTGGACAGCTGTCTTGTCAGCGAATCCAAGGTTTTATCAACTCCTTCTTCAAAAGTGTCGCAAATTTCCTGAGCAATCAAATCCTTTCCAGGAAGGTTCACTATTATCTGTGTTTCCTTGTTCATTGCCGTCTCAGGCTTCACGACTTTTAATGACACCTCTACCTTTCTTATTTCATCACTGAACTTTCCTAACTTCGTTGTTTTCTTAACAATGAAATCTTGCAATTTCTCACTTGCCTCGAAATGGATGGCTTGAATGTTAATGTCCATAATACCTCCTCATTTTTTAGGGGCTCTTGGATGAGCCTGGTTATACATATCTCTGAGTTCCTCAAAGGTTGTATGGGTATAGATTTCTGTCGTTGACAGCCGTTCATGACCCAACAATTCTTTTACGGACTGCAAATCTGCACGATGATTAAGCATAGATGTGGCAAAACTATGTCGCAGTACATGGGGACTTTTTTTCCTCAGCGTTGTCACTTGCCCCAAATAGGCTTGTACAATCTGCCGGACTTTGGAATCTGACATTCTGCTTCCAGACTTTTCGCTGACAAAAAACCAATTGCTTTCAATTCCCTTTTCCATCAGCATGGCATGGCGCATAGCCAGATAACTATGGATGGACGACATCATTTCGGAGCCAAACGGAATCACACGTTGTTTGTTCCTTTTACCCGTCACTCTCACCTGACTTTGTTTACAATCCACGTCATCAAGCACCAAGCCGGTAAGTTCAGACAAGCGCATGCCTGTGCTATAAAAAGCCAACAGAATCAGACGATCACGCACACCGACAAAATCTTCCGGAAAATAGTTGCCATCCAAGAGCCTGTCCATCTGATCTTCTCTGACAAAGATTGGCAGATTCTTTTCTCGTTTAGGAGCTACCACCAAATGTGCCGGATTACGGTCAACGAGTCCTCGTTTTAACAGGAATTTATAAAATGCTCTGACACTGCTGAGTCTGCAACAAATACTCCCTGTGCGATTGCCTTCTTCCATCATGGCCATCATCCAATCACGGATGACATCCTCGTCCAAATTATCCCAACAAAGTTCTGCATCAAGTCTCTTGAAAAACCGCTCGAACGCTTCCAAGCCGGCCGAATATCCTTTTATTGTACGCTCGGATAAATTCCGTTCATACCTTAGATAGTCTACAAAAGACTGAATCCACATCATTATTCGCTCTTTTCAGATGCGAATATAGACATTTTTTCTGAAATACGCAAGAAGAAAGTCAGAAATTTAAGTTTCTTTAATCTTCTACACGCTGCAACTGCTGTACATAAACAGCACGTTCCTTAGCCAGACGCTTGAGCACTGAAGGCTTGTCGAACTGCTGACGGGCACGGAGTTCCTTTACCACACCGGTCTTTTCAAACTTACGCTTGAACTTCTTCAACGCTTTTTCAATGTTCTCGCCTTCTTTTACAGGTACTACAATCATTTTTTTGTTTGTTAAAAATTAATTAATTATACTTATCGCACGTTAAATGCGGCGCAAAATTACATATACTTTTTGACGTGACAAAATAATTCCGTTTTTTTCTGCCCGATGTCGCTATATTTTTAGCCACTGACGTCATGTATACGGCAAAGGGTCATCAACGAAAAGCTCACGATTTTGCGCCGCCAGTGCCATCGTAATTTTATTTTCCTCCCGAGGAAATATTTTTTCCCTCCCGAGGGAAATAAAAACGCTTCCCGACAAGCAACGTGTCGGGAAGCGCGGTATACTTCTAATACCTATCTAATTTGAAAGGATATTACAGGTTGGGGTTTTCCTTTGTCCACTCTTCAACAGCGGGAATGATGCCCAATGCGATGATTTCGTCGCGCATTTTGCCCAAGTGCTCAACAGAAGAAGCCAATGCTGCCATTTCCTCTTCAGTTCCTTCGGGAGTTGTATAGTGAACACCGTCTGCGTCGATAACGGTGGGCATAGCCATCATTACGTTCTTGTAACCGAGTTCCTCGCTGTTAACATAGCAGCCAGCGGGCAAAGTGTAAGGCTCACCGCCCATTGCAGCCTCAATCATCTTGATAGCGCAGTAAGAGGGGCTCTGGAATGAGCTGCGGCCACGAAGCTTGATGATGTTTGAACCACCCTGTACGGTATTGTGCTTGATTTCTGCCCAACGCTCTTCAGAAAGACCCATTTCTGCCAAAGGCTTGCCATCGATCTTAACCTGAGATGCGAATACAGCCATCTGCTCGCCGTGTCCACCATAAGTCTTGGCACCGGTAACCTTGTCCTGCTGTACGCCGAATTCCTTGGCCAAAGCCTGCTGCAGACGAGTAGAGTCAAGAGCTGCCAATGAAGTCAACTGATTGGGCTTCAAGCCAGAGTGGATCAAAGCTGTCAAAGCGGTTACGTCAGCGGGGTTGAAGATAACAACTACATGCTTAACGTCGGGACAGTACTTCTTGATGAAGTCACCGAACTCTGCAGCAATCTGACAGTTGCCCTTCAACAAATCTTCACGGGTCATACCCTCCTTGCGAGGAGCACCACCTGAAGATACAATATACTTAGCACCGGTGAAAGCCTCCTCGGGATTAGTTGTCCAAGTGATATTTGCACCGGGGAAACCACAATGAGCCATTTCGTCAGCTACACCATGAACGCCGGGTTCAAAAATATCATACAAACAAATGTTGGGAGTAAGACCGAGCATCAATGCGCTCTGTACCATGTTTGAGCCAATCATACCACCGGCTCCAACAATAAGAAGTTTCTCGTCTGTTAAAAATGCCATAATTTATATATTCTTTTAAAAATTAGTTAATTATTCGCAAAGATAGAGAAAATCCGCGTTCCTTCCAAAAAAGATTCGGATTTTATCCGTTCATATATTCATTTTTTCCCTTTTGACAAAGCCGTTTATCATTTATCTACTATAATTTCCTTAACCAAACGCAAGCGGTATTTTTTCTTTTCTCCCGCTTTAGAAGGTGCCGTCGTCCCTGCCATAGAAAAGCTTTTCTTCCCATCATCGCACAAATACCGAGCTTTCTCGGTTGAACTGTTCGGTTCATAATCCAAGAATGGGGGCAATCCCTCCTGTGTCAGCATTTCATTCAAGTCCAACAAAGCATCTCCGCCTAATGACTGTTGCAGCATCTGCGCTTCAGCCGTTGTCGGGACATTCCATCCAGACAATTCTCCTTCGGTGTAACTGCCAGCGTAATCCAGCGCCGCATCAGGATTATCATCCGTGCTCAATGCCGACGGCACTTCCACCTTCTCTTCACGGGAGAGCAGATACACACTCCATTGCGTTGCATTCAATTCGCTTACATAAGCGACTATATGATTCCCCCATAATGTTCCAACAATAGGTGCGTCTGAAGGTTCATTGACGTCCGGCACAGAAACACTGGGGCCAAAACCAAAGTCCCAATTTACGGTTTCCGCCCAACCTTCAACCGAGAACTCCCCCTCAACTACCATGTCTCCGGTTGAATAAGAACCATTCAAGAGATATGGCACTCCTGAGCGCAACGCTTCGGGACAAGTGTAGGCATAAGACACATTCCCAGTCGGTGTGGCCAGGTTTAGTGTAAGTGTGGCTGGCCCTTCCGTTGGCAGCACATAGACATCTCCAGTCTCCCAAATTCCTGGAAGAGAGCCGGGTTTCAATGTCTTGGTGTACGAGGTCGGAGTGGAGCCCGTTCCGGAAAACGCCCATTGCGAATAGGGTTTTGACAACACCATAGAAATAGACGTAACATCATCGGGCAGACCTGACAATGACACTTTTACCTGAGACACCAGATAACGCATCTGTAAATAGGCCTTCGTGCTGTTCTGACCCATTGTCACATCAGCCTGCCCCATCTGCAAAGGCACCGTCGCATTCTCCTTGAGCGTCAGACAAGATGTGAGTTTTGGTGTGGAAGGCAGATCACAACTTGATATTCCACCCAGTGCCACAATGCGGTAAGAGCCTGACGGCAATTGGAAGGAGAAAGTGGAACCCTTTTCCAGCAATGTCTGCTGTCCCCGGCATTGCCCTTTGGCATCAAACACAAAGACCACCAGAGGATATTGCAACGCATCAGTATCCGATGCGCGTGTATAGATTTCCAAATTGCGGTTCTTCTCCTGAACCTCAACTTCCGAAAAATCGACTTTCTCGCACGATGTCACCAACATCATCAGAAAGCACATTGCCATCAAGATACTCTGTTTCATGCTTGTGCCATTTACATTATTATATATACCCTTATTTAATCATCGTATGCACGGTAATCCTCGCTTGTGGTAACCTCTTGCGTATTCCGGGCATCGGCATCCGCATTGCGGAACCAATCGCTGTATTCTATGTAATGACGTGCATAAGTCTGGTTCAATTCTGCCGCCTGAACCGGATCCACCTTCTTGATGAATTTTGCTGGTACGCCAGCCCACAGTTCTCCGTCACCAATCTTTGTATTGCTCAACACCAATGCGCCGGCAGCCACAATGGCTCCCTTGCCCACTTCTGCATGATCAAGCACAGTTGCGCCCATTCCTATCAGCGCACCGTCATGCACCACACATCCGTGCAACGTCACGCTATGTCCAATGGTTACGTCGTCACCCAGTATCACCGGAGCCTTTCCGTTCAGTGTATGCAAGCAACTGTTGTCCTGAATGTTGGTACGGTTTCCTATTTTTATGAAATGTACGTCGCCGCGCACCACAGCATTGAACCAAACGGTGCAGTCATCGCCCATTTCCACATCGCCAACTATCACCGCGCCTTCGCTGAAGTAACAATGCTTGCCAAATCGCGGTGCGGGCATTCCCGAAAGTCTTTTTATTATAGCCACTTTTCTGTATCTTTAAAATTAATATTCACGTTATTTCGCCAAAGGCGCAGTCGCGTCTCTCAGCCAAGCCCTTTCTTCCTCACTCAGGGCAGAAGATAATTGTTCATATACTCTGGCATGATATGCGTTCAGATATGCGATTTCATCGTCCTGCATCATATCCGGTATAATGGGGGACTTGTCTATAGGGCAAAGCGTCAATGCCTCCAACTGCAAAAATTCTCCATATTCGCCTTGCATGTAGGGGGCTACGAGCATTGTGTTCTCAATTCGCACACCATGGCTGCCGGCCCGATAGATTCCAGGTTCATTGGTAACAGTCATGCCAGGTTTCAATTCCGCAGGCACGTAATTCATCCTTATCTGATGAGGGCCTTCGTGCACATTCAGGAACGAGCCCACTCCATGACCTGTGCCATGCAGATAGTTCACGCCTTGTTGCCACATCGCATAACGGGCACAGACATCAAGTTGTGTGCCACTGCTCCCAGCCGGGAAACGCACCATGGCCAAGCGAATGTGCCCCCTGAGCACCAGTGTATAGTCAATCCGTTCCTGTTCTGTCAATGTTCCCAAGGCTATCGTTCTGGTAATGTCAGTGGTACCATCCTGATATTGGGCACCGCTGTCCAACAAAAGCAACCCTTTGGGGAGTAGTTCGCAGTCGCTCTTCTCGTCCGCCTCATAATGCACAATGGCACCGTGCGCGGCATAACCAGCTATCGTGTCAAAGGAAAGTCCCTTATACAACGGCTGCATGGCACGGAACTCTTCCAGTTTGCGGCTGACGGAAAGTTCTGTCTGACCACCGGTCTTCACCGCAGGCAAAAGCCAATGCAGGAATTTCACCATTGCAATGCCGTCCCGATACATGGCATTTCTGAAACCGTTTATTTCTGTTTCGTTTTTCACCGCTTTTTCAGGAGCGATCAAACTTCCTCCCGACACAATTTTACACGCCTCGGGAAGGAGTTCGCCAAGCCTGCTGTTGGTAGAGTTCACATCCAACAATACTGACTGCACTCCGCACACAGGCAAATCCTGCACCAAACTGCCATATGGACGGCATTCTATTCCCTGTTCCAAAAGAGCTTTTCTAACTGTGTCATCCAACTTCGCGTCGTCCACATACAACACTGCCTTCTGTTGGGTAACCCACATATATGCAACCACCAGCGGGCAGCAATGTACATCGGTTCCACGGATGTTGGCAAGCCATGCCACCTCATCCAGTTTGCACACCAACGTTGCTTCCACATGACGCGCCTGCAGTCGTTCGCGCAAATCTTTGATCTTATCCGCAGCAGACTTGCCGGCATAGGCAATAGGGTGCAAGCAAACCGGAGCCTGAGGTATGGCAGGACGCTCTGCCCACAACGTTTCGGCGGGGTCGTCGGCCAGCACCAAATCTAATCCAGAAAAAGCCAACTCTTCGCGCAGGGCATGCTCCTCCGCAATGGAGAACACCCATCCGTCCACTCCTACCCTTCCGCCCGTTCCAATTTCTTCTGAGAGCCATTCGGCAACGCTGGGTGTGCCGGGAATTCTTTCACGCATTAAAGCAAAGGGAGTCTCCTGCAACTGTTCTTCCGCAGCCAGAAAATAACGGCTGTCCGTCCATAAGGCGGCACACCCACGGGTAACGACTGCGGTTCCGGCACTTCCATTGAAACCGCTAATCCACTCGCGCGTCTTCCAATGCGAGGGCACATATTCTCCGTTATGAGGGTCTGAACCGGGAAAAACAAATGCGTCCAATCCATGTTTATCCATGAATTGCCGTAACGCTTCAACTCTCTGGCATATCTGGTTTTTCGGCATCTTACAGGTATTTATTTTAAGCAAAGTTAAAACAAAAATATCACATCACAAAAAAGTAAATGTGATATTTTGTCCTTTACGCAAAATTGCACGTAAAAATGCAATAGTACTGACTAGCATATCGCAGTTATACTTCAAGTGGAAATACAGTTCATCTGCTCTGGCTAGTCTATATTTCAGCTTTAAAAAGTCAACAGCTTGAGTTGGGCAACACAATGCATTGCGTTGCCCAATGCAACAGCATGCATCAGCCAATACAATGCACTGCGATTATTTGGGGCTACCTTTTGATAATATAGGGTTTGTGTACTATCTTCTCAAGCGTATTGGGTGGAGAGACCAACAGGAGGGCTGCGCCGTGGGGTGCCACATCCTGCTCATAACGGTCGCGAGGGCCAATCTCCGCCACATCCTGCTGGCGCCAGACATCGCGGATGGTAATCTTATTGCTCCACAAACCGAGTGTGCGGGGTGTAAAACCAATCTTCTTAGGCTCTGCAGATGTGTTGAAAAGACCTACTGCCAGATTGCCGTTCTCAAGGATCTTCACATAGACCACATAACCTTCTCCACGAAAATAGGGAACAGCACGCATGCCTCGAGGGTCTTGACAAATGTCGTTCACCTCGTAATTACACAGGAGGCTGAGAGTGAAATCATCAATCTGGGCTATATCGCAACCAATGAGGAAGGGTGATGAGAAAAGTGCCCAAAGGGAAATGTGGGTATATTGCTCATCGGGGGTAAGACGGGTATAATGGAGATTTGGTCCCCAACCTACCATGCCCACCACCAACATGTCGGCATCGGCCCAATGGCCAGGACCGCTGAATGCCGGCCAACGGTCTTGCGGGCCGAAACCGATGCGGACAATGCTGCTCCAGGTATCGAAGATGTCGTCTGTTGTGCGCCAACATTGCACCAATTCGGGCCAAGTGTATGCCATGGCAAAGGGATCGGAGCCGGAAATGCTGAGTGCGATGTCTCGTCCTGTGGCACGCAAGGCTTCGGACATTTCCTTGGTATAATAATAATCATTGGGATTCCAGTCATACTTTAGGTAGTCAAAACCCCAATCTGCCCACTGGCGTGCGTCTTGCTCGGCAAAGGAATAGGCACCATGATAACGGAAATATCCGCTATGAAGTTTGCCATCGGGATCTTCCAACTTATAGTTCTCATCGCAAAGCCCTTTTTCAATCCATTCGTATTTGCCCTCGGGATTGTCACACTGGGTGCCGACATGGCCCTGATAAGTGGCGACCCAGGGAGCCGAATAGATTCCGGCCTTGAGCCCCATGCCATGAATTTCGTCCACAAGTCCCTTTATGTCCTGAAACTTGCGGTTGGGTTGAATGGCATTATGCTTGCCGCCACGGATACCTTGCCATCCGTCATCAATATTGATATAGGTGTAACCGTAATTGGCAAGACCCTTGTCTACCATTGCCTTGGCTGAACTGAGAACTTTCTCCTGGCTGACACTCTTGCCCCAGCAATTCCAACTGTTCCAGCCCATGGGAGGAGTGAGAAGAATGTCTTCACCCACTTCTATGCGAAGGTCGCGTTCCACCTCGCCTAAACTATTCTTGGCACGAAGGACTACCTTATAAGTCCCTTTCTTCTTGAGGCGACCCGTAATGATTCCTGTCTGTTCGTCCAGTTTAAGCCCTTTGGGAAGCCCGTCGGCAGAAAAGGTCATGGGACGGTTACCAGTGGCAGCAATGGTATAACGGAACTCAGACTTGGGGCGCACGCCAAACACTCGGGCACTGTTGATACGCGGTGTGGCTGGTGCGGGAGGAGTAAGGATATATTGGGTGTTGTCCGGAACAGTGACATTTTGTTCCTGCGCAGAAATCTGCTGCGGCCATACCATTGCAGAGAAAAGCAAGGTAAGGATCAGTTTGCTTGTGTGTTTCATCGTTTAAAAATATTATTTAATAAAGTTTACTTCTATATTAACTTCACTCATGGAAGTCCGCCATTCGTCAATGTATCCCCTGGTCATCCTGAACTTGTTTCAGGATCTCACAGCGAGTAATGTTTCACCGCGGACAGATGCTGAAACGAGTTCAGCATGACAAATTGTTAGGCATTATATTTTCTTGCGAAAATTGGATTATTTAATCTTGTTATAAATCAAAAAGACAGAACGGTGTGGTATATCCGCTACGGATACGCCATTCTGAGGGATAAAGGTTGTTTGCCCTGTTGCCCAGGTTCTTGACAAATCCAAGGGGGAGGTCTTTATAGGTAAGCAGGACATAGCATTTGGGGGCTTCTATCTGGATGGATTCATGGCGAAGATAAGCCAAGGCCTGTTCGTATGTGAGCGCTGCGGTTGGGAAAATGTCGCGGCGACAAATTGTACTCATGGCAAGGGAATGAGCCGGTTGCCAGTCCTTCCCTTTAGGCACAGCCAACTGCACTCCTGCAACAAGCAGATTCAGCCGGGTACGTAACATGGCCAGTTGGTTGGCATATTCCGCAGGGAAAGCGTGATAGGCTTCCTTATGAATGAAGAATTGGCAATCGCCCTCCACCCATTGTTGCAATGCAAGAGGCTCGGCCTTACCGGCTTTCGCTTTATCGATCTTTATGTTGTTGCGCACAGAAGAGGCTTCGCCATTTTTGCGCAAAAGCGCCATATACTGCCCTTCGCCACGGATACGTCCGGGCAGGAAATGGTATTCGCCGTGGATATTCCATTCCGGGCAGACAGAAACCTGAAGCACTTCGGCTCCCAGCTGCCCTGCAATCCATTGTACATTGTCCTCATCTTCGTAGCGGTTGAAAGTACAGGTGCTGTAAACCAGCAGTCCACCGGGTTTCAGCGTTGGCCAGACAGACTCCAAGATGTCACGCTGTCGACGCCAGCACAGGTCCACGTTCTGAAGACTCCAGTCGCGGACCGCCTGTTCGTCCTTACGGAACATTCCTTCGCCAGAACAAGGCACATCCGTAACGATAAAGTCGAACAAATGGGAAAGGGATGTAAAGTCGGCAGGATAGTTTTGTGACACTACAGTATAAGGACTACCCCACTTGGTCAAGTTCTCCGCCAATACTTGTGCTCGCTGGCGCATGGGCTCGTTGCTGACAAGCAATGAACCTTTGGGCAAACAGCCATGAAGCAAGGTGCTCTTTCCACCGGGAGCCGCACAAAGGTCAAGGGCTACCACGGGACGGTCTACGTATTGACGGAGCACATGAGAAAGGAACATGGAAGAGGCGTCCTGCACATAATAAGCCCCGGCATGGAGAAGGGGGTCAAACGTAAAGGCCGGCCGCTCGGGCAAATAATACCCGTCGGCACACCAGGGGACCTGCTCATAAGGAAGTGCAGATACGGGTGCTTTGGCAGGATTAAGCCGAACCGAGACAGAGGGGTCTGTGGTGGATAGCGAAGCGCAAAGTTCGTCTGCAACCTGACTGCCCCACTGTTGCTGCATCAAGGGAAAGAAATCGGCTGGTAGTTGAATCTGACTCATACCGAAACCTTACCGGCAATATGAGGCCAAGGATCGTAATTCTCCAAAACAAAGTCCTCATATTGAAAATCAAAGATGCTCTTTACCTCGGGGTTGATGCGCATGACGGGCAAAGTTCTCGGAGCGCGGGTAAGTTGCAGCTGCACTTGCTCCAGGTGATTGGTGTAGACATGCGTATCGCCCGTTGTGTGTACAAACTCGCCGGGCTTGAAACCGGTAACCTGTGCCATCATCTGAAGTAACAAGGCATAAGAAGCGATGTTGAAGGGGACGCCAAGGAAAGTGTCGGCACTGCGCTGATAAAGCTGAAGGCTAAGTTTGCCATCTGCCACATAAAACTGGAAAAGGGTGTGACAAGGCGGAAGCGCCATGCTGTCCACTTCAGCCACATTCCAAGCACTCACAATCAGGCGGCGAGAGTCGGGATTTTTCTTAATCTGTTCCACCACATTGCTTATCTGGTCGATGACGCCTCCGTTATAGTCGGGCCATGAACGCCATTGGTGTCCGTAGACGGGACCCAATTCACCGTTCTCATCTGCCCATTCATTCCAGATACGCACACCATGATCCTGGAGATACTTTACATTGGTGTTGCCCTGGAGAAACCACAACAATTCATAGATAATAGACTTCAGATGGAGTTTCTTAGTGGTAAGCAGGGGAAAACCTTCTTCCAAGTTAAAGCGCATCTGATGGCCAAACACGCTGATGGTGCCGGTACCTGTACGGTCTTCCTTGCGTGTACCTTCAGAAAGTATTCTGTTGAGCAGATCAAGATATTGTTTCATAATGATGACTTTTACGTTTTATATCATACTGGACTATCACTTCTGACGGACATAATCAACAAATCGATACGAAAAAGCATGCTTCTCATCGGTCTCATGTTCTTCTGCAAAAGCTTCCGACCAATCATTTTTATCAAATGTAGGGAAAAAGGCATCTGCCTGCGCTGGCGTGTCATTGATTTCTGTGAGACACAGGCGGTCGGCACAAGAGAGCGCCTGAGCATAGACCTGCGCACCGCCGATGATATACACTTCTTCATCAGATACGCAAGATGCCAAGGCCTCATCTAATGAGGAAAATGTTTCAGCATCGGGGAATGTCTGGCCATTGCGGGACAAAACCACATTCCTACGGTTAGGGAGCGCACCTTTGGGTAATGACTCAAAGGTGAGACGACCCATGATTATGGTATGTCCTGTGGTGAGTTGTTTGAACCTCTTCAAGTCATTGGGAAGCCAATACAGAAGCTTGTTCTGATAACCAATGGCTCCATTCTGTGCCACGGCTGCAATTATTGATATCATACTATATAATGTTCAATTTGGTTTGGATGTCTGACATCTTTCCGGTTTTTACCAGGGTTTTCAGATGGCAGACAGACATTGCTTTGAAATTGTTAATTTGCCACAAATTTACAGTTTTTTGTCGGAGTAGACAAACAAAAACAAGAAAAAAGGTGACACATTACTGTGCCACCTTTTTATATAGGTCGGATAACTAAGACTTATTAGTTACGACGTGATGCCGAATAGTTGATACGCAGCGCCCAAGACTTACGCAATACCTCTTTGATATCGGTGATGATACCCATCTTAGTCTTTTGGTCGGCCTTAATTGAAATCACCTGTTCAGCCTGGTTCATCATGCCCTGACGTTCCTGGGCTACGAAATCCATAACTTCACGAGGTTCTGCAAAACGGTCATTCAACTGAATACGTGTTCCGCTACCCAACTGTGCACGAAGTTGGTCGGTGGGAGGACCCACATAGATGAATGAAACTGCTGATTTCTTTTCCAACTTTTCCAATTCAGTACCTGAAGGAATCGTAAACTTAACCTTCAGTGTTACCTCACGCATTGTCGTTACAATCATGAAGAAGAACAAAATGGTGAAGATCAAGTCAGGCAGAGATGAGGTATTCATCTCAGGCATTTCGCGGCTTTCTTTTTTCTTAAATCCCATTACTTGTTTCCTCCATAATTACGTGGTTCTGCCTCGGATATCTTCTGGGGATAGTATGTACGGATGGCTACCTTCTGCTCATCGGTCAAGAACTCATAAGAGCGGCCGAACTTAGCTTTAGACAACTCTTCACGGAGTTCGTTATAGGCAGCTACCAGCTCATTCTGAACATTGAAGTATACATCGTAAGGTGTACCACGGTCTGTTTGTACAGAAATTACATGTTTGTCTGTTATATAGCAGGGTCCCAAAAGATCAATTTCCTTTACGTGCTTCTCGGGCAGAGAACTCAAATCTGCCTCGTTCTTGATGAACTCCTTAGCACGGGGACGCAGTTCCTTGATATCTGCTATGTCGCTATTGATCATCAGATCACCAGCGCCGTTCAAGCGTACATTCAGTACGTTTCTTTCCTTTACGTCAATCTGTGCGTCTTCCTGATCAGGATCGGGCGGCTGTGGCAAACGACGCGCCAAACCGCTGTCCGTATCCATTGATGTGGTAATCAAGAAGAAGATCAGCAAGATGAAGGAGATGTCCGCAGTTGAACTTGCGTTCAATCCAGGAACTTTCTTTTTCTTTTTTGCCATATCCTTCTTTTTTTGATACTAATTAAAAAGAACAGTACTTTCTCTCTTACTTGCTAGCAGTCTTGGTAAGGATACCTGACATGCTTACGCCTACTACAGCCACAGCTGCAACAGTCAGGATATAAATAGACCACAAGAACATTTCGGTAACGGTTACCATACCTGCAGAAGTTACAGTTCCGTCAGCGGCGGTGAACTCTGTCTCGTTCATACCCATTACATAACCTACAGCCAGAGATGCGATCATCAGGATGATTGTAGTTGCAGTAATCTTAGAACCGGGAACACCTGTAGTCACAGCGGGGTCATTACCCTTAGTGCTCTGTATACCTTTTATAATACCCCACACAATCAGAAGAGCGGTGATTACAGTAAGGCCATACATGAGCCAGAGCAAAAGCTCAGTCAGCTGAGGCTCGTTGTAGTCGCCCACGGGATTGTCGTAACCTACCGTGAAGAATGCACCGAAGCAAACTACGGCAAGCGCGATGCAGGCAAACAACACACGCCTTGAAATATTTTGAATTTTCATATTAACTCTCTTTGAATGGTTTGTGTGAGATTACTTCTTGCACTTGTCAGACTTCACGCACATAACGAGCAGTTCCTGTGCAGCCTCTTCCATGTTACTGGTCAGTGCTTCTACCTTAGACAGGATGTAGTTGTAGAATACCTGCAGAATCAAAGCAACAACGATACCGAAGATAGTGGTAATCAAAGCCACCTTCATACCACCAGCCACAACGGTGGGGCTAATGTCACCAGCACGCTGGATGTCGTCGAACGCCATAACCATACCGATCACAGTACCCAAGAATCCGAGAGAGGGAGCCATAGCGATAAACAGAGTAATCCAAGAGCAGTTCTCTTCCAGATAAGAACCCTGAACTTCAGCTTCCATGTTGATGGTACGCTCGATAGTGGCGAT
>JAFYQQ010000024.1 GCA_017559845.1 Bacteroidaceae bacterium
CGGAACGGCAACTTTTTTTACGTTGAACGATGCGCATTGAACGAATATCATTTGATAAATCCACGTTGCCGTTCCCCGTCTTTGCAGACGGCCTTTATTGTGTGTCCTTAAGAAACCGTGGGCTTGAAAGCCCCCGGCTATTCATATTCACGTCTTCCAGACGTCTTTGATTAGTGAGATGTGAGTAGTGAGCTTTGAGCTTCTTCTGTACTTATGTTCTTTTGTCAAAAACACTCACAACTCATCGCTCATTGCTCAAAGGCTCAAGGGCGTCTGGAAGACGCGAAGCCCGATGGGCGAATAGCCGCGGGTTTTTAAACCCGTGGAATAATTGACAAGACAAAGAAATTGCGTCTGGAAGACGCGGAACGGCAACTTTTTTTACGTTGAACGATGCGCATTGAACGAATATCATTTGATAAATCCACGTTGCCGTTCCCCGTCTTTGCAGACGGCCTTTATTGTGTGTCCTTAAGAAACCTTGGGCTTGAAAGCCCCCGGCTATTCATGTTCACGTCTTCCAGACGTTTTTCGTTCACAATTCATCGCTCAAAGCGTCTGAAAAAATGCCGATACACGGATGTAACGGGCTACAAATGTCATAAGTAGGCCGATACACGAATGTAACCCTAAAATATGTCAGAACGGATAGCCCACGGCCAGGTGGTAGCCCAGGCTTTTGCCGAACTTGGGCATATTGTAATAGCGGTTCTTTCCTGTGTTGTAGGGGGCGTGCAGACCGATGCCCAGGTCGAAGCGGATGACCAGGAAATCAAGGTCGTAGCGCAGTCCGGCTCCTGTGCCCAGCGCAATGTCCTTTCCCAGGCGGCTCAGCTTGAACTGTCCCTCGGGCTTGTTGGCATCGTTGCGCATCAGCCATACGTTGCCCGCGTCGAGGAATGTGGCGCCATAGAGATTGCCGGCAATGGGGAAACGGTACTCCACGTTGGCTTCAATCTTGAGGTCGCCCATCTGGTCGATGTAGGAATAGGCGCTTGCGCCGGGATGATAGGCTCCGGGACCGATGCTTCTGACGGCAAACGCGCGGATGCTGTTGGCACCGCCAATGGTGAACAGGTCGTTGTAGGGGGCTATGGAGGCGTTGCCATAGCTCAGCACCGCTCCGCCGAAGATTCGTGTGGCAATGCCGCTACGTTTGGTCAGCCTGAAGAGGTGGGTATATTGTGCCGTGGCCTTCATGTATTGTGCGAAGGGCACGTTGAAGAGCTGTTTGTTGCGTCTGTCGAATGGCTCGCCTGCAATGCGGTAGATCATTGAGGTAAGATTTCCGGCCTCCTTCAGGGTCAGCGTAACGGTTCGCGGGGCGTGGCGTGTGCTCATCCAGTTGTAGGTATATTCCATGCTGGGCACAAACTGGTCGCGCATGCTGACATAGAGCGCCTGGTTGGCGTTCATGATGGAGTCGAACGTGTGTGTGGTGTGCAGTTGCAGCTCATAGTCGAGTCGCAAGGGTGTGAAGTTGTGCTTCACGTTGCGTTTCTTCTGGTAGCTGTAATTGACGCGTGCACCAAGTGAGACCCTGCCGAAATAGTTGGCGCGGTTCATCCATTTGGCGTTGAGCTGGAACTGCGTGGAGGAATTGGCCCTTCGGCTGAAGCGTTTTCCCATGCGGCCCAGAATCATGCGGGGGTAGGTGAGGTCGAACGTCACTCCGTATTCGTATGAATTGATGAGCGAGCGGTCGCCGCGAAGGTCGGCTCCGGTCTGCCATTCGTATGAGCCCCACACCTTCATGCCCAATGTTTCAGCATTTCTGAAGGCGTTGTGCTTTGTCATGGAGAAGCTGGCGCCGGGACCAATCTGTCCGTTGCTCTTGGAGGTGACCTTTCCTTCAAACTCAGCGTCGTATGGCTTGTCCAGCACGGCTCTTACCTCAACATCAAGTGTGTCAATGATGCCGGCGGAATCCCGCGGCACGTAATTGACTTGCAGCTGCGAGAGGATGCCCAGTTCGGATAGCTTTTCTTTTCCAATCTGTTGCAGATCCTGGTTGAAGAGGTCGCCTTGCTGGTAGAACAGAAAGCGGCGGATGACGCCCATCCTAAGCGGCGGCACTCCGTCCTTTCCGTTGTATGCCATTGTCACATCCCTGAAACTCAGGGTGTCGGTGGTGTTGTATTGGTCGTGCTTCAGCAGGGTGATGCGCGTGCGTCCCATGTGGTATCTTTGTGTGGCAGCCTTTGGAATTGATTTGGACGGCTGCACATGGAGCTGCACATGAAGCGGGCGCATGACGGTGTCTGCCTTGTACGAAATGCATTCGGGCGTGAAGTAGTAATAGCCGTTGTTGCGGAATATGTTGCTCAGCCTCTCGCGCTCGGCCGACAGCTTCATTGCGCTGAACGGATCGCCCTTGCGCAGGTTTGTCTTGCGGATGTTCTTGCTTATCAGACTGTCCGCAGCTTGGGGAAAGTTGAGATATTCTATGTTGTCGAGGTGGTACAGCGGACCGGTCTTGATTTGGTATGCGATGCGCGCCTTCTTCTCGTCCTTTTCCGGCTGTTCCACATAACGTGCCTTGCCCTGGAAATAGCCGTGGTTCCGAAGGGTTGTCTGTGCCACCTGCGTGCGAAGCTTGGGATTTACGGTGCTGACATAGATGGGTTCGGCCGCCACGTTTTCCAGAATCCACTTGCCGAATCTGGAGGTGGAGTTGGCATATTTGTTGTATAGCCACAGGCGGGGGATGACGGGCCATTTCACACTGCTGCTGCCCATGAACGAGCCGTTGGGTTCAAAAGCCACAACGCCCGAAATTTCGTTCTGGATGTTGCTGTAAGCTTCTTTGTCCTGTTTAAGGAAATATGCCGCGGAGTCGCGCTTTTCCTTGGGCAGTTTTTTCAGTTGTGCCTCCCTGTCTGCAAACAGCAGTTCCTCCACGCTGTTGTATGCGTTGGAAATGGCGGTGATGACGCCTGTGCTGTCCTTTGGGGTGCGCTTCTGTCTTTTGAGCGGACGGTTGAACGCCACTTCGCTGATGCCGGTATACAGCACCTCGTCCTGCGGTATGTGGTCTGTGGTGGAGCATGACCACAACAGGCACATTATCATGAATAGGCAAAACAATCTTCTCATTTCTTCTTCTTTCTGAAAATAAACAGGTCGCCCAGCTTGGCGCTCTTTCTGCGGAACACGGCGCCGGCTCCCATTTCCACAAGCTCTCCTTCAAGAAGGGATTCGTAATTCTTGTCATAATAGAGCTTTACATATCGTGTGGCGCTGTTGTCCAACCTGTATTCGAGCGACACATTGTCAATGATGGACTGGCCGTTGTTGACCACATTGTCTCCGGAGCTGACCTTTCCTCCAATAATCAGACGCACGCGGTTTCCCCAGAAACGCTTGGCAAAACTGAAATTGTAGTCGGTCTGCGTGCTGCCGGTCTGGTTGATGGTGTTCTCTATGCCAAAGTTTATGTCCACGGTTTTCAACGCCTTTCCGGCAATCGCATTCACCTGGCTCTGGAGGTAATTGTACAGGGCATTGGTTGAACTGACACCGCTGGCCTTGTAATTGTCCGTGAGATAGATGCCCGTTGCCAGCATGGTTACGGCCACGCGACCGCGCTGTTCAACGCTCATGGCGGCAAGCTCGTTCTGAATGCTCATGTCTTCGGGAGCGTCCAAGGTGAATTCCAGTCCCATGTTCTCAAGCGTTTGGCTCAGACTCAGTCCCACGTCGAAGTTTACTGAACGGGGTACGTTGTTTTCCGTAACGGTGGTCTTCACACGCTCGGATGCCTTGATGTGGAGCGAGGGGTTCATGATGTTGCCGTGGAACTCCACATAGCTGTTGGGCTGGATGGTGAAGTGCTTGCTTACCAGTTCCATCAGCGAGTATTTCATGTCGCCCTCCAGAATGGTGTATCTTCCGTTCAGCAGCAGGTTGTTCTGGTTGTCGTATGAAAGGGTCAGCTCGCCACCGCCTTCAAGATTCACATAGTCCGATCCACTTTCGCTCAAAAGGCAATGTACCTGTGCGGCCTGTTCAATCTCTACCGTAAATATCATGTCCATTTTCTGCGGACTGGCCATCACCACTTTTTGTTCTGTTACGAGCGTGTCTGACATATCCACAAACTCAACCAGTTCGCTCAGCTGGTCTTCTGCCGAAATGGGGCTGTCCTTCAACACATAGGTGACATCTGTCTTGCCCAATACTGTCAGTTTGCCGCGCAGTCTGATGTCGTCCAGCGTTCCGCGCATGATGGCGCCGATGTCCACGAACACTTTTCCATAGGCCTGTGCGTCACGGCTTTTGTGTGCGTTGATCAGTTCGTAGTTCTGTGCCCTAACGGCAAGGTCGAGTTTTATCTTTTCCTGGTTCTTGAGGTCTATTGTACCATCCAGTACCAAGGGATTCTTGCCGGCAGCGTATGCTTCAATGCGGTCAAGGTCAATGATGTTCTGCTTGATGTGTATCGTATCGTCTGGGAAGGTCAGATTCAAACTGTAAGGCACAGAGCTTACTTTCATTGATTCCGTGAGCAGCGAACCGTTCACTACAGGAGCGGCTAATGCACCGGTGATGTCAATCTCGCCCTTGGCAAAACCGTCCAGCTCAATCATTTTGTCCGGGATGAAACCGTTGGCCAGTCGCAAGGGAAGTCGCACCAATGTGGCCATCGCCTCAATGGCTTCCTCGTCTTCTGTGTGATGATATTTGCCGTTCAGGTAGAGGGCATCCTCTCCATCGTGCGAAACCATTCCGTCCACAAAATGTGTACCGTCCGAGTTGGGCAGATATACGGCACTGATTCCCAAATCGCCGATGGGGCTGTTCTCCAATTTGAATGCGTTGATGTTCATGTCGGCAGATACGGACAATGTACTGTCCGATTGCAGATAGTGCATATCTCCATTCAGGAAGCCTGCCATATTGGGCAAATAGGGAAGTACGGATGAGAGTTCGCCCAGGTTGATGCGGTTTACTTCGAGCGATATGTCCTGCAATGCCTCGTCGTTGGGGGTGGAATATAGTTTCAGACCCGTTCCGTCATCTGCCAAAAGGTCAACAAGCGCGTCCACCTTCTTGTTTTTGTTGAGCATGATGAAGTTGTCTTCGTTCAGCGTAAACCTGCGGTAGGCTATGATGGGATTCACCGGCGAGAAACTCAGTCGCATTCCAGTTTCCATTACGTCGGCTCTCATGCCGAAGTCAATTCCCTTTTTCTTCTTTTCGTCCAGGAAGTCAAGACCCGCAACCATGCCTGTAGGTGTGATGTGGGCAAACCAGTTGCTCTCAAATACAGCCACACGGTTCTTGGGGTTGTTGCTGATTCGGCCTTTCATGTTTACGCCCGCGGAGTCCTGGAAAATGTCCCAGCGGATGGTGTCTACGGGAATCTTTCCTGTATGCAGTGAATAGACGTGGCCTTCGCCCTGCAAACCGCCTGCGGGACTGGCATCAACTTCCAGCAATAGGTCGTTGTATGAATATCCCGTCATATATTGCAGAATGTTGTGCATGGGGTTGCGCTTTCCGCTGTGCAGATGAAGGGCAAGGTGGGGCAGGAGGGTTCTCAGTGTGTCCTGGTTGATATAATATTCGTGTCGTTGCCGGTCAAGTTCTTCTGTGAAATTGCCGATGCGGTTCAGTACGTCTTTGTATCCCTGTTCAGAATTGACACTGAGCAGCAAATCGCCGGCTGATGCGTTCACATAAATGCTGTCTGGTTCAAGCAACATTTTCATGCTGAGGTCGAGCGGATGGTACACCGTGTCGCTCATTATTAGTTCCATGGCTTGGATATTGCCTTCAAGGTGATGGTTGTCCTTGAAATTGGTGCTTCCGTCCATCTTCATGATCATGCTTGCCGACAAGGTATCACGAGAGAGGTTAAGCGCATAGAGGTCAATATGGTTGAGGTTCAAGCTGAAGTCGGCTTTGCTTATCTTTCTGTCTATCTTGGCTTCGGTGCAGGCATGTATCTTCAGCAGTTCGTTGTCGCTCATGAAGTCAATGATGCCCGTTCCTTTGTCTAGGTTGGCGGTCATTACCACATTGTCGAGCGTCCATTTCTTGTATTGCAGGTCCTCCAATACCGCTTTTGCGCTTATGCTTGTCTTGGCCGAAAGAAAATCTGCTCCTTTGCCCTTGATTTCAATTTCTGCCGAGAGAGAATGAACGGAGTCGCGAGGGAAAAAATGATCCACCTTAATTTCATTGATTTCGGCACTGGCTTCATAGGTCATATTTTCCACATCTGCCATTCCATTTATAACAATACTTCCGTCACTTTCGTGTAATAGGGCTTCTGTGGTATACAGGTTGTTTTTCTTGTCCAGTTTTGCTGTCAGTTTCATGGCAGGAAGTTCCAATCCGTCTGTCTTGAGCAGTTTCTTTACACATTCCAGATTGTGCGTTTTGAGTTCTGCGGTCAGCAGCGCATCCGAATGGTTCCAGTTCTTCACGTTGGACAATGAGCCTTCCAGGTGTGCTTCTATGATTTCGGGCATGGCAAGCGTACATTGGCTCAGTTGCAAAAGGTCTGTTGTACCGTTGGCATTTACGTTGAGGTGCAAGGGGGCTTGCGGCAAGGCTTTCAGCTCGTCTTCCAGAAGATGGTTTGCCACAAAATATCTGATATCTTCGCTGCCGATGTCTCCAAGGATTTGTGCGTCAATTTTGCCTGTGCCTCTGGGTTGGAATGCAGCAAGTCCGATGTGTGTAGCGGCTTCGATTCTTGTAAATGGTGTCTTCAGCAAGAGATCGTCTGCCCAGACTGTGGTGCTGTCCAATCCGATGTTCGCACCGAGGGTGTCAATGGCCAGTCCGCATCTTTCCTTCGCAGTCAGCATTAGGCTGGCTCCCGCAGCGTTTGAGGTTTGGTTATAGAAAGGGCTATTTAATTGCAAGGAAGCTTCGGTCAGAAGAATCTGGGTAAAGTCTATTCCTGCATGCTTCAGCGTATCAGTTTGCGCATTATAGCGGATGGTGTCTGTCTTGATGTGTATATCATCGGCTTGATATATGCCTTTCAACAGATCGATATTACCATTGTTTAGCTCGCCTTCTCTGATTTGAAGTCCGAGGTCCAGACTGTCTAATGGCATTTGCAGGGAAAGGTTCAGACGGTCCAGTCTCACCTTTTCTATTCCGATGGTCCATGGTAAAGGACTGCTTTCTGTGGTGTCCGCGGCAGTGGTGTCCGCCAGGCAAATGGTCACGTCGCCGCCTTCGATGCTGGCTTGCGCCAGTGATACGTTGGCATCTAACAGGTTGATTTGCTCCGCTTTCAGAAAGATGCGCTTTAAGTTTCCGTTGATGCGTACCGACTCAATCAAATTGCCAGTTTCCACATCCAAGTCTTTCAGCTCGATGCCTTCAATACGGATTTGCAGCAACAGAATGCGCATCAGATCCAGGTCCACCACCATGCTGCCCATGCTGCCAAGCGTTTCTTCTTGGTGTATCACTTGTAGCCCTTGCAGTTCAAGGTCGAGTGGGAATGAAACGCGCACACGGTCAATGCGGATGTCCATTCCGAACTCATGTGAAGCGTATGTTGTGGATTGGTCAATTGCCCACCGCTGAACAGGGGGAATGTACAACAAAACTGCCGACAGCACAAAGGTGATAAGTGGTGTCAGCATCAGCCATAACAATATTTTTGACCATTTCTTCATTCTGTATAAAATTTCATTGTACAAAGGTACGCATTTTCCAATTTCCAGCTATCTATTTCTAATATTTTTTACATATTTTTAACCCACTATCAGGTCTCTTTACATTTGACTTCCGTTTACAAAAAAAGAGAGCGTAACCAAAAATGGAAACGCCCTCTTTATACCTATATATATATTATATAATGTATAGTGTCAGATTACTCTGTTCCTCCGCCAAGTGCCTGGTAAAGGTTGATGGTGCTGCTTACGATGTTGTAGTTGTTCGCCACTTCGTTAAGTTGAGCGCCAAGAAGACTGCTTTGTGCGGTGAGCACTTGCAGATAGTTGGTGCTTGACAGCTTCATTAGCTTTTCTGTGGCATCCACAGCTTCTTTAAGACTGTTTACCTGATTGGCCAGCAATTCCTTCTTGGCCTTGGCCACATGTACGGCAGCCAGTGCGGTGTTTACTTCCTTGCCGGCATCAAGCAGTGTCTGCTGGAATCCAATTGTGGCAATTTCAATTTCAGCCTTGCTGTTCTTGTAATTTGCACGCAGTTTGCCTTGTGCAAAGAGTGGTTGAGTGAGGCTTGCTACAGCAGCGGCAATGATACCGCCGGGGTTTACTACACCCATTCCGGATACACTGTTTGTGAACTGACCTTGTCCGCTGAGGTTGAGAGCGGGGAAGAAAGCGGCTTTTGCCATGTTCTTGCCGTAGAATGCAGAAGCCAGTGCCATTTCAGCCTGCTTTACGTCGGGACGGCGTTCCAGAAGGTTGATGGGCAGACCGGTTGTGCAGACGGTGGGAGTCTGGAATGTGGCCAATGCCTGACGGCTGATGTGGCCGGGGTGTTCACCTATAAGTGAAGAAAGGATATTCTCCACTTCCTTGATACCATGTTTAAGGTCTTCTACGCTGGTGCAAATGCTCCAGTAGTTGGCTTCGGTGCTTGCCACAGCAGCCTTGTTGCTCTGTCCGGCTTCCATGAGCATCTTGGTTACTTCAAGATTCTTCTTCCATGTTTCGCAGGTCTGTGTGGCAATGGCAAGCTGCTCGTCCATCATGGCCAGCGAGTAGTACATGCTTGCAATGTTGGCAACCAATGCGGTCTCTACGGCCTGGCGAACATACTTCATGTTCTGTACCGCCACTTCGCTCTTCTTCTTGGCGTTGCGAAGCGAACCGAAGCAGTCAATCTGCCAGCTTACGGCAACGGGGAATGCATAGGTCTTAACAGCACCGCCGCCAAGAGCGTCCTTGAACTCGTCGCGGTTGTAGGGATCCCATCCACCGCTAACCGTTCCACTGGGTGAAAAGGCCAAAGAGGGCGCGAATGCCAGTTTTGCTGCTTTCAGACTGTTCTGTGCCTGTTGGATACGGAGGTCGGTCTGGCGAATGTTGCTGTTCTGTGCCAGTCCCTTCTCAATAAGTGCCTGCAGGGTGGGGTCTGTAAAGACTTCACGCCATTTCAGCTCGCCCATACTGCGTGAGCCGTCCTGTGCATCTCCGAAGATACCTTCGGCATTAATCTCGGCAGGGCGCTCGTAGTTCTTGTACACTCCGCAGCTGCTGATACTTGCAGCTGCCAGAGCGACGAATATGAATTTATTCAGTTTCATTGTTTTGCTTTTGACTTAAAGTGAATTACTTTTCCTTTTGTGCTTCCAACTTCTGCTTTCTTGAACGTTCAAGCTCTTTCAGGAACTGAACGTCGGCTTCTTCTTGCATGGCAGGACGAATCTTTTCCTGCAGATACTCGAAGATGATGAAGAAGAGAGGTACGGTAAAGAGAATGGCGAGTGTACCTACAACCATACCGCCGATGGTGGCCACACCGATTGTGCGGTTACCGTTGGCACCGGCTCCGGTGGCGAACACAAGGGGAATCATACCGAAGATCATGGTCAATACGGTCATGAGGATGGGGCGGAGACGTGCCTCTGCTGCGGCATAGGCGGCTTCCACGATACCCATTCCCTTGCGACGGCGTTCAAGTGCGAACTCGGTAATCAGAATGGCGGTCTTTGCCAACAGACCGATAAGCATAATTACACCCGTCTGCAAATAGATATTGTTGTCAATCTTACCCATGAAGATCATAGGCAGTGCGGCATATCCCTGATTCCACAACCAGGCGAAGAGGAAGGTACCCATCAGACCTGCAGGAACAGAGAAGATTACAGCGAAAGGAATGAGGAAGCTTTCGTACAGACAGCTCAGGATGAGGAAAATCAGGATTACACAAATCGCATAGATCAGATAAGTGTCGATGCTGCCCATTGTCTGTGCCTCCTCGCGAGACATTCCGCCGAATTCGTATGCATAGCCTTCGGGATAAACCTCGTTCTTCACTTCCTCAATTGCCTGCATGGCTTCGGTGTTACTGTAGCCTGCAGCTGCGGTTACGTTCATGCTGATAGAACTGAATAGGTTGAAGCGGGTGTCAATTTCGGGACCCACAACGCGGGTAAGTTTTACAAACTGGCTGAGAGGTGCCATTTGTGAGCCGTTACGCAGGAACATGTTGGAAAGGTCTTCCTGGCTCAGGCGTGATTGGGGATCACTCTGCATCATCACGCGGTAAACCTTACTGAACTGGTTGAAGTTGCTCACGTATGCACCACCGCAATAGCTTCCCAGCGTGCTCAATACCTGTGAGGGAGAAACACCTGCGCGCTTACATTGTGCGGCGTCAACCTCAACCTTATACTGGGGGAAGTTGCGTGCGTATGTGGTCATGGCGCGGCTTACCTCGGGACGCTGGTTCAGCTTTTCAAGGAATTCCATTGTATAGTTGTAGAAGAGTTCCTTGTCTGCGGCACCGGTCTTATCCTGCATGTTCAACTCGATAGAACCCATACCGTAGCCGGGAATCATACCGGGTTCGAACACGAAAATCTGTGCGTCGCCGATTTCTTCCATCATGCGCTTGGTCAGCAACTGAGACACGATTGTACTTGTACTCAACATATTGTCAATGGGATGCAGAATGCCGTAACGACGCTGTGCCCAAGGCTTCAGACGGACTACGAACATACCATAAGAAGTACCCTGTCCAGACATGAAACCGAAACCGGCCACCTTTGTATAGTTTGCCACTTCGGGGGCATCCTTGATAATCTGCTCGGCACGGCTCATGATGTCGAAGGTGGTACCCAGGTTAGCTCCGGGTACGGCGCTTACGTTCACCATACAAGTTCCCATGTCTTCCTGAGGCACGAGACCTGTGGGCAGCTGCTTGGCGAAGAATGCCATTCCGGCAACGGCAATAAGCAATGCGCCGAATGAAGCGATGTAGCGTACACGACGCTTAACCAGTTTGTTCAATACCTTCATGTACTTGTTCAGCAAGGCGTTGTAGCTGGTTGTGTATGCCTGACGGGTATAGTAGTTCAGCGAACCGAAGAAGCCTTTACGACGTTCCTCGCTTGCAGGACGCATCATCATGGCGCAAAGTGCTGGACAAAGCACGAGGGCGCAGATACATGACAGACCTACAGCGGTGGCAAGCGTAACACCGAACTGGGTATAGAACACACCACTTGTACCACCCATGAAAGATACGGGGATGAACACGGCCATGAACACGAAGGTACATGAGATAACGGCCATGGTCACATCGCTCATGGCATCCTTTGTGGCCAGGTAGGGGCTCTTATATCCAGAATCAAACTTTGCTTGTACTGCTTCCACAACCACAATGGCGTCGTCCACCACGGTTCCGATGGCAAGCACAAGGGCGAAGAGGGTTAGCAGGTTAAGTGTGAATCCTGCAATGGTGATGCAGGCAAATGTTCCCACCAATGATACAATAATAGAAATAGAAGGAATAACGGTTGCCCTAATATCCTGCAGGAAGAAGTAAACCACAAAGATAACCAGGATGATAGCCACGATAAGGGTTTCTTCCACGTTGGCGATCGAAGCCAGAAGGAAGTCATTTGAACTCATCATCTGGACAAACTTCAGTCCCTTGGGCAGATCCTTGCTCAACTCTTCAAGTTTGGCGGTCACACGGTCGTTGGTCTCCTTTGCATTTGCACCAGCCAGCTGGTAGCAGAGGAAGGTTGTGGCAGGATTGCCGTCAGCCTCACCGCGGAATGCATAAGAAATGGCTCCCAGTTCAACTTTGGCAACGTCCTTGAGGCGAAGAACTGTACCGTCGTCATTTGCACGGATGACAATGTTTTCAAACTCGTCAATCTTTTTCAGACGGCCCGTATATTTCATTGTATACTGGAATACGTTGTTGATGCCGTCTCCCAGTGAACCGGAAATGGGACGTTCGCCCAACTGGCCGACGGGAGATTCAAGGTTCTGCTCGCTCAGCGCATAAGTGATGTCATCGGGTATCAGGCTATACTGTGCCATCACTTTGGGATCCATCCATACACGCAAAGAGTATGTTCCGCCAAGTTCCATCACGTCACCCACACCTTCCACACGCTTGAGCTGAGGAATTACGTTGATGTCAAGATAGTTGGAGATGAAGTCCTGGTCGTAAGTACCGTCGGTTGATGCCAAAGCATCAATCTGAAGGAATGAGGTCTGACGTTTGGTTGTGGTCACACCGATTCGTGTTACTTCCTGTGGCAGAAGACCTTGGGCTCTTGCCACGCGGTTCTGTACGTTTACGGCAGCCATGTCTGCATTGGTACCCTGTTTGAAGTAGATTGTAATGCTGGCAGAACCAGAGTTGGTTGCCGTTGAGTTCATGTAAAGCATGTTCTCCACACCGTTGATGGCCTCTTCAAGGGGCTGGATCACGGCATTCATTACAGCGTCTGCACTTGCACCGGTATAGGTGGCGCTTACAGAAACTGTAGGCGGAGCGATGTTGGGGTATTGCTCCAAAGGCAGTGAGAAGTAGGAAATGATTCCCACCATCACTATCATGATGGAGATTGACATCGCCATCACTGGTCGTTTGATAAAAATATTTTCTTTCATTAGTATTTCCAGTTAAATGGATAGTTGAATTACTTTGTTTCAGCGGGTTGGTTCTGGTTCAGCTTCTTTACGTCCTGACCTTCCTTAACCATACCGGCGCCTTCGGCTACGATTTCCTCACCGCCCTTCAATCCGCTTGTTACGATGAACTCGTTGCCGCCGTCCTTCTCGTTGATGGTAATGAGCTGGCTGTGGGCAATGCCGTTTTCGTCAACGATAAATACCTTGAACTTGTCCTGTGTCTGAACGGTTGCTGCTGCAGGAACAACGATTGCATTTTCAAATGTAGCGGGAATGATTACATTACCGGTTGAACCAGAATGCAGCAGCTTGTTGGGGTTGTTGAATACCGCACGAAGCTGTACGCTGCCTGTGCTGCGGTCAACTACACCACTTACACTCTCAACCTTACCAACTTCCTCGTATTCAGAACCGTCAACTAAAAGTAGACGTACGGGAGGCATGTTTACTACGGCTGAATCAATGCTGCCGTATTCACGTGCCAACTTGAGCAGTTCGCTTTCGTTCAGACTGAAATATACATACATCTGAGAGTTGTCAGATACGGTGGTCAGTGGCTTGGGCATGCTTGAACCCACCAAAGCACCCTGGCGGTATGGCAATGTGCCAACCACACCGTCTGAAGGACTCTTCACTACTGTATAGCTAAGGCTGTTGCGTGCGTTTACAACCTGAGCCTTGGCCTGTGCCACTGCGGCCTTGGCGCTTAACAACGCATTGTGTGCAGTCTGCATGTCAAACTCGCTAACCACGCGCTCGTCAAAAAGTTGCTTGCGGCTGTTGTAGTTCAGTTCAGCGGTAGCCTGTTGTGCTTCAGCGGCCTTAAGAGCTGCTTCTGCTGTGTTCAAGGCTGCCTGGAAGGGAACCTGGTCAATGATGAACAATGTCTGGCCCTTCTTTACGGTCTGTCCTTCTGTTACGCAAAGTTTCTGCAAGGTTCCGCCAACCTGTGGATATACATCAATGTCCTGACGACCACGGATGGTTGCAGAATACTCTGTATCCAGCTGGATGGTCTGTGTGGACACCTTAACGGTTTTGTAAACGGCTGAAGGCATCTGCTGTTGTTGCTTTTTGCCACAAGAGGTTAGCACTGCGAGTCCTACAATTGCTGTAAGAAGCCCGGTTTTAATGTTGTAACTCATACGCATTTAATAAAGTTTTATTTAATGATTATAATCTTTCTATACTATAATATATGTGGTATGAAGACACCACACTCCAAATCGGATGCAAAGTTACAAAAAAATACCAACATGATAAATCCCAGTATATTTAAAAAAGGTAACGATAATTGTTCAAAATGGGAATTATGTTTTTTTTTGACTAAAAAAGTTTTAACTTTGTGCCCAAAATGAAAAAATACGTTAAAAATGAAGACTCAAACAGCCAACGAAATTTTCTATTTTGAGCGTCCGGACTATCATCCGTATCTTGGAAAACTGTACATCCCCCGTAACATGATGATGCTTTTCATTGAACAGGGTACTGGCGCCATTTCCATAAACAATGAATTGCATCCCATGGATGCGGATCACATGTTCTTTTTGCATTCTCGTTCGGAAGTGATGCTAATAGATGCCACTCCCGATTTTAAATGTGTGGTCATAGGCGTACCATCGGTCTTGACCCAGTCTGCATCTTTGCAAATGGACATTTCCTTCATCTTTCTTTTGATGAAGAAACCGTGTTGGGCACTTGAGGGCAACATGCGCAAGATGGCTGAAAGTTTCTATACCATGTTTGAATATATAAGCACCGACTTGCAATCAGATGCAAAAACAGATCTCATTACCTCTTTGTTCACCTTCTTCATGAGCGTTATTTATGAAACCACAAAACATACCCTGCCGTCAGAGAAGCCAAAGACATCGATGACCAAGCACTCGCTGATTTCCCGTTTTGGCAAACTCTTGCGTGTGCATATTCGGGAAGACCACCGTGTTTCCTATTATGCGGACCAATTATTTGTAACCCCTAAATACCTAACTCAGGTTGTAAAAAGCACGATAGGCATCACTCCCAAGGACATCATTGACCGCTTGTTGGCATTGGAGTCGCTTCAGCTGCTCAAGCATACGAACCATACCATACAACAGATTAGCGGACAATTGGGATTCCCCGACCAAAGTTATTTCGGACGTTTCTTCAAAAGAATGTTCAATATCTCACCCATTCAGTTCAGACAGCATCCGGACATGGAGGTGATGATGCGCCTTGAACAGTCACTGATTGAAAAGTATCCCGAAATGGAGAAATTCTATAGTGTCAAATCTGTAACTAACGATCCGGAAAATTGACAATACTCTGCTTTGCTTATGACAAAACATTGACCAGGCAAAGACAATGCTTTGCATCCACCCACGCAATGCATTGAAATGGCCAACGCACCGCAGTGAATCAGCTAACGCACCGCGGTGCGTTTTTTTCTCTTGGGCTTCCTCAGATTTTTAGATTATCTATAACATCTAGCCCTTCTAGATAATCTAGTTTTTCTAGATACTCCAGATAACAAAAAATCCCCCGGGCCAAACCCGGGGGATTACTATAGAGAGGGATTTGTTAATTACTTAACCATAACCTTCTTGCCATCGATGATGTAGAGACCCTTAGTGGTCTTTTCTACCTGGATACCATTGATGTTGAAGATCTTGCCCTTGGCAATGCTTTCAATATTGTTGATACCGTCAGACAGCGTACCATCGAAGGTGGGATATGTGCCTTCGCTCATGTCGCACTTCCAAGGAGAGCCCCAGCTTACAACAGTGTTCTGCAATGTAGCGAAGTTGCTGCCATCGAAGAATGAGATGTAGTTAACCTTGTCGCCAGCATAGAAGTTGCGGCCGGTCTGCTTGAAGTACAGAGCCTTAGCCATAGCTTCGGTCATGGGTTCGCTGTAGATACGAGCGTTTACGATTTCGAAGTTACCACCGTTGGTGTTACCGCAGTCAGCACCGATACCCAGCCAGCGGCTTTCGTCGTTTGCGGGGAACTGGAAGGTTCCCAATGCAGTGCCGGTTGCAGCATTGCCACCGTTAACGTAGCAATTAACCTTACCGTTAGCCTTGTCATAAACACCAACAACGTGGTAATAGAGGTTGGGCTTAGCGTATACAGAAGTGGTTGCATAGTGATATTCACCAGTTCCTTCGAGTTCTGTGCGAACTACACCCTTGATTTGGCCGTTGGATAGCAGGTCGATACCGTAACCACCGCTTTCTGTTGCACGGAAGGGAGTGATGTCACCGGGAATCCGCTCGCTACGGATAGCGAATGTGGTCTCAAATGTGAAACCGTCAGCCAGATTATCCATCAATGCCTGATTGCCGGCATAGGGAACCTTCAGGTAGCTTACAGGTGTTGTACCATTAGCTTCGGTCATCATTACGTTCTGCTTCAGTTCTTCGTTGTAAACAACCTTGGGAGTTCCAATTACTTCTACGCTCTGCTGTGCTGCAGACTGGTCTGCAATACCTTCTTCGTTGAATACGATATCCAGCAGGTCAGCTGTGGGAAGCGTAACATTCTGAGCTTCGATGGTGGGACCGAATTCAGACTGGCCGTTCCATACAACTACATTGTTATAATTGCTGGGAGATGTAGTTTCCTGCTGTGCGCCACCGATGATACCACCAACGGTGTTGTCGGTCTTGGTAGTGGTGATGCTGCCTGCAGAGTAAGCCTGATCCAAGTGGAACTGGTCACGAACGCGACCTGCGATACCACCGACATATGCGGCGTCACTGATAATTTCAACGTTGCTGTAGCAGTTCTTCATAACGGTGGGACCGGCAACGGTTCCGAAGAATCCGCCGATGTAGCCGTTGCTACCGGTAATCTTACCGCTAACCCATACGTTTTCAATCTTGCTTGTTGCCTTGGTGGCATCTTCGTTCTTGAACTGGTCGTGACCTACATATCCGGCGAGGATACCGGTACCGCTCTTTTCGCAAGCTACCACTGCATCCTTGAAGCCTACGTTGCGAACGTTACCGTTGAGGATACCGAAGAAGCTATTGTAAGAAGTGGTTGCGTCTGTGCAAGTGAAGTTGCTGATGACATGACCCTTACCGTCGAAGTCGATGAGGTTCTGGTAGTCAATACCGTTGGCTACGTCGCCACCCATGTTCAGAGGAGTCCAAGAATTGATTTCTGCCATGTCAATGTCTGCTGCAAGCTGTACGTAGTTCACACGACCGGTGGTCATGAACTTGCGGAGCAGAGCCATATCCTGGGCAGTGCTGATGATAAAGGGATCGTCTTCAGTACCGCTATACTTCTCGATTTCGTTCTGAATTTCGTTGGTATATGTACCGTCTTCCTTCATGTAAACAATCTTGCTGGTGGGAGCCAAAGAGGGAACCATATCCTCGCCCAAGTTCTGACGCCATACAACGTCCTTGCGAGTCTTGCCACCGTTCAAAGCGTAAGTCACATAACCGCTTTCCATCTGCTCGGGAGTTACCTGAGTTGCACCAGCAGGAGCACCTCCGTAAGGAGTAACATAGTAGCAGTTGGTTGCAGTTCTGGTGTTACGTGCGATGACGTCACTGTGGGTCATCTCATGAAGACCGGTGCTAATATCTGCAATTACGATACAGTTGTTGATGTTCAGCGCAGCACCACTCCAGCCTACAACACCGGCGCACCAGTATGCAGTACCAGTGATAGAACCAGAGAATACTGAGTTGTTAATGGTGGAGCCGTTACCTTCGTTTACACCGACAATACCTCCGTGAGTTCCGTCACCATCTATAGTGGCAACGATGTTTACGCGGCTATCAATGCGGTCAAGCTTAGCGCCGTTGATATATGCCGCTACACCACCGGCAAACTTGTTGCTTGAAGTAATTGTTCCGTCAACAACAAGGTTCTTGATAGTACCGTTTCTTACATACATGAAGGGAGCTGCCTTAGCTTCTTCACGGAAGATGTCGAGAGTCATGACGTGATCTTGACCGTCGAATACACCTGAGTAATCGGTTGTTATGATCATGTCTGTATCTACGCTAACGTCGCCTTCAAGTACGGCGTTTAAGGCACCATTAGCGTTAGCCGCCTTAACGAATCCAAACATCTGTACAGTGTTGGCAATGTGGTAAGTTCCATTCTCGTCAATTGTGGGATATACGGGGATTTCGCTGATGTAAACGAGATCCTGAGCTTCCTGGGTAGAGAGTGAACCATTGTCGTAAGCTGAGAGAGCCTTGCTGTAAACATCCTCGAACTTGGTCTGCCATTCTGAAGCAAATGCTTCATCAATTTCCATACCCTTATAGAATACGTCTTCGAGGTCAAGAGTTTTGCCGAAGTAAGTTCTGTAAGCCTTCTTGCTTTCCAATACTTCCTTGAAGATGTTACCCATTTCAACGATTGCAGCATACTTAGAAGTAACGTCACCGCTCTGTGCATTTGCAACGGTAGCAGTAAGCTGATCCTTCAAAGCCTGGCTCCAGTTGGGATACTTCACGTAATCACCGTCGTTTCTGAATTCAGTGTTCAACAACGTATTGGCACGTGCAGTCATGCTTTCAACGGTACGGTTGATAGCCTCTTCGCTGTCTTCCAAATCACCCTGGTAAATCAAGTGAATATCACCGATACAGCTCCAGTCATTGGCTGTGTTACCGAAGTAAGTCTGGTTGATACCGATACGAAGAGTGTCACCTGCGTTTACATTGATTACCAAGCGGTTGTCATAACGGCCTGCGTCGAATGCGATGCTGGCGCCCAGAGGACCTTGGGGAACCCAAGCGATGGTGTCGCCTTCTTCGTTATAGATGGGCAGGTCGGTGATTGAACCGGTGAGGTGAGCATTTACACCATCTTCGGCCTCTTCAACAGAGATTGCATCTTCCTTAACAGCCTGCAAGTAGTTTGCATTGCCGTTCATGTAAATGTAGGGAGACAACTGTGTAGAGTTCCAGTCATTGTTAACACGGGTACCACCGCGTACCTGGAGTTCATATACACCACCCTTGGCTACAACAATTTCTTGATACATGTCATAGTTGTTCTTGCTGATGGCTTCAGCTGCACGCATGGTGCTGCCTTCTACGTTAGAGGCACCAGTGCCACCGAATACAGCACCCTTCCATCCGTTGAAGCCATTTGCAAAGTTTGCATTGGTCAACAAGTTGGTGATGTCAGTTCCTGCCTCGTATCCGTTCGCAACGGCAATGCGGAGCAATTCGTTAGCAAGTGCAGTTTCTGCAGTCAGTTCCTCGGTGGTGAGTACACGGTTCTCCATAATGTAAACGAAGTTTCCGTTGGGAGCAGCTTCGTATGTGCCGGGAGCCACTTCATCATCACCCAGGTAGATGTCTTCCAGGAATTCACGGTCGGGACCACTGAAGTCATCGCGTCCGGCCAGTTCTTCCTTCATTGCGTTCATTGCTGCCTCATATTTCTTGTAAGCAGCAACAGAAGCCTTCACTTCGGCATACTTGGCTTGTTCGGGAGTGTAAACTTCCATGAATGAAGCCACATCAGTTACGTTTTCGTAAGCTTCTACCAGCTCAGTGTATTCAGCAAGCAAATTAACGTTTGCATATTCTTGAACTTCTTCGTTTTCCAAATAAGCCTTGCTTACAGATGCGAAAGTATTGATGAACTTCTCAATGCTTTCATCGTCGCCTTCAATCAATGTTGCATAACCATCTTCTGTTTGGTAAACGATTCCGCGAGTCTTGTCCTGTGTGGGATAAGCGTCGCCTTCGTCCAGGTTCTGATACCATGATACATCAGTGAACTTGCTGCCGTTAAGCTTCCAGGTCAGTTCACCTGTAGTATGAGCGTCGGGAGAAATCTTACCGATTTCGCTGCGGCTTCCGTAAGCAGAGAAACAGTTCTTCAAAATTACGCCACTGGGAGGAGCGAAATAAGTGTCTGCGCCACGAGGTGCTTCTACGGTACCTACAGACCAGCAGTTGGTAAGTGTTGCCTTGCTTCCACCCAACCAGCCGCTCATGCTACCTGCTTCACGGCCACCGTATACATTACCGGTAACACCACAATTGTTCATGACAACGGTCATGGATGAACCCATGTTACATGCGTAGATAGCAGCACCGTTGGCACCGTTACAAGTTACATTACCGTGCATGTACACGTTTTCGAAGGTAATGGTTCCAGAACCGGTTGTCTGTCCAACGAAACCTGCACTATAACCGGCACCTATAATCTCACAGCTTGCATCCATGGTCAGGTCCTTGATGGTACAAGCACCAGCCAGACCGATGAGTGCCTGCATCTGTACATCGGGACGGTCAATAACGAAATTAGAGATGATATGGCCACCACCGTCGATGGTACCGGCATAAGCTCCAACGATAGGCTGATAAGCTTCGCAGATTCCACCCAGGTCAAGATCCTCAGTAATGCGGATGTTGATGGTGGGATCCTTGGTAGCCTTGTTAGCAATGTAAAGGAACTTTTCGGGAGTATCAATGAGGAAGAAGCCGTATGGGTCTTGTTCTACTGTCATAAATCCAGGCTCCTCTCCGCCGCAGATGTCACAGACACCATCGGTATATTCGTGGTCAGCAATGCTGTTTTCGCCTTCGTTGCTGAAGTCGCCATCGGTGAGCAGTTCACCGTTACATGCAGTTTTGCCGCTGAAGAATACCTGCTTGTGTGTCTTGTCCAATGTGGGGAATACATCTTCGCCGATTGTCTGATACCATGCGATTTCGCTCTGGTTTCCGTTCAGCTTGTAGGTAAGTTCACCGGTTCCTAAAATGTCAGTAGTGACAACATTAAGGCGGTCTGCGTTCTCACCCTGATTGGTGTAGCAGTTAATGTACTTCACATTGTCACCGCCGGGACGGATAAACACTTCATCAATCTTGTTTTGGTAAACACCCAGCAGTTCTTCTTCTGCAACAAACCAGCAGTTTTCAACAACGGTCTTGTGTCCGGTACCGGCATAACCGCTAAACGCAGAAGTTTGGTCATTACCCTGAATGAAACCGCTTACACCACAATTTTTGATGTATGCCTTGGCTGAGTTACCCATGTTACAACCATAGATACCGGCTGCATTGATACCATGAGCAACTACGCTACCGTGCATTACAAGTCCTTCCATATAAATGGTAACAGCACCGTTGGTGGCTCCAACGAAACCGCCGACATAGTTGTTACCTTCAACGTGGCAAGCTGCATCCAAAGTAAGGTTCTTAATGGTACAGTTACCTGCAACACCAATCAACGCTACGTAGTTTGTTTCGGGCTTGCTGAGGAACAAGTTTGAAATAGTATGGCCACCACCGTCGAAGATACCAGAATAGGTGTTCGTGATGGGGTTGTAGTACTGTCCAACCTCAAGCATGTCAAGATCCTTGGTGATACGGATGTTGGTCTTGGGATTTGCAGAAGCGAAGTTGGCAATGTAAACCAACTTTTCGGGAGTGTCAATGATGTAGAAGCCTTCAGCATCCTGAGTTACGAAGTTGGGAATCACGTGTCCGCAGCTGTCGCAAACACCACAGTTGTAGGTGTGGTCAGGGATGCTATTCTCAGTAACTTCGTTGGTAAAAGTTCCTTCGCCAACGAGTACACCGTTACAGCTGAATTCACCGCTGGCATATACCTGCTTGTGGGTATTGTCCAGTACGGGAATGGGATCTTCATTCAGGTTCTGGAACCATGCGATGTTCTTCTGGTCGCCGTTCAGAGCGAAACAAACCTCGCCGCTTTCCAACTGTGCGGGAGTAACGATAGTACAACTTGCGGGAGTTGTCTCAATTGAAGAACTGGCGAACAGGTTGGTGCCTTTCAGATTACCAGGGTTACGGCCAATGGTGTTACCACCGCTGGTCTGAACGCTGATATCAGCAACCATAAGACAGTTCTCCATGATGGTTGCGGCATTGAACCAACCTACGAGACCACCACACATATTTGTGGTTTCGCCGCTCATGCTACCAGCAAATACACAGTTGCGGATGGTGGTCATACCAGAAGTGTGACCTACGAGACCTCCGTGTGTACCGTCGCCTTCTACCATAGAGATAATGTTTGCCTCACTGGCTACGCCCTCAATGACAGCATCTGCAAATGTTTCTGCTACAACAGTGGCAAGGAACTTGGTGTTACCGGCGATTGTTCCGTCAATACGCAGGTTTTTGATGGTTCCATAAAGGGCATGGAACAATGAGTGTCCCTTGGACAGGTTTGCGCTTGCTGTAATCCAGTTCATGTCCAAGGTAATCTTGTGACCGTTACCGTTGAACACACCGTAGTAGGTGGGAATCAGAGAACCGGTGGTTGAGGTGGCAACCACGTCGGCGTTCAGGTCTACGTTCACATCGCCAATCATGGTGGCGGTGATGAATGTCTTGAAGCCGGCAACCCACTTGTCAAAGTCTTCCTGTGAGTTGATCTGGATGGCGCCGTCCTTCATGGTGAAGCCTTCCAACTGTGCAGGAGCGTCTGCAGAAGCGCGCAGGTCACGGATCTGGAAGTTGATGCCGGCGGCAGTGCCAACGTTCAGACGCAGGGTGTGGCCAGCCTTACCCCAGCCCCACTTTGTGCGGGCCTTGGTGATGTCGATGGTCACGCGTGTCCACTCTTCAGCGGCGGGAGCGTCGCCCAGCTTGTAGCTGTTACCGGTGGCATACTTGTTACCTGCCTCGGTAGAGAAGAATACTTCGAGGTTGGCCAAAGTGTCGGCCTTGTACTCGAAGGTGAGAGAGGTCTCTGTCTCGGCCAGATCCTTCATCAGGCGAGACGTTGCCACGTAGGGGTCGTTGCCCGTAGTGGCAATTGTCCACGAACCGTCATCATTCTTTGTGAGGTTCGCGCTGTTCTTGTATCCGTCATCGAAACCGAAGACATTGGCATTCTGTGCCACGGCAGAGCCGCTGAACAGGAATGCAAACATCAACGCGATGGCAGAAAACAATGAGGTGATGTTTTTTTGCCTCATAGCAATTAAATGTTTTAAATTAACCCTCAGTTGATTTAATACTTTGTGCCTTCAGAACATGAGGGTTTTCTGCTCCTCTGGCACGTTTTTTTTCGGATGCCCGAAATTTTGGTGCAAATATACAATAAATATACCATATATAAGGTGTTATCGGCCTATTTTATATGCTTATATGCGTTAGTTTTTCTTTTTTTTTTTACGCTGCGCCATGCGTTGTTTGAATGCCGCCTTGGTTTCGGCTATAATTGAGTTCATCCATCCACGCTCATTGCAAAGGTCACGACAGCCCGCTCGTCCACATTCCGTCGAATCATCAAACTCACCGCATAATGTCAAAAATATTTACCATTATCTCGATTCTATAACATGAGGTCAAAATGAAAAAAAATCGGTTAAATTTGTTCAAAAACGAACCTAAAAGACCGAAAAAAAGTGCCCAACTGGAAAAAAATAATTTTCCAACTGGGAAATAAAAATTTTCCAACTGGAAAAAAATATTTTCGCAACTAAGCTTTGCCAATTTTCCAACTGCATTCTGCATAGAAAATGAATATGTAAATATTTTTCTTGACACATGGATAACGTTGCGGTGACAAGTGTCCCTTTGCGAGGCCGCATACATTTGCAATTGAGCGAGAGCAGAGCCAAGCTTGCTTGGGCTATGCCGAGCGTGCGCAAACTGAACAAAGTTAATCAAGTTCAGGATGACCATCTACTCGGGGCTATCGCCATTTGTTATATAGAAGAAAAACGCCGCCTCCAACGTGTCGGAAGCGGCGCAAGGGATTGGTTTTATTGAAAATAGTTAGGGAAGTTCTCTATATTCAGAATACAGAATTAAACTAATTTATGAATTCATGCTGATGAGGAATTCCTCGTTGTTGCGGGTATGTTCTATTCTGCTCTTCAGCTCGTTCATGGCCTCTATGGGGTTCATGTCGCTGAGATACTTGCGCAATACCCACATGCGGTCCAGGGTCATTTTGTCCTGCAGCAGGTCGTCGCGGCGGGTGCTGCTGGCCACAATGTTGACGGCGGGGAAGATGCGCTTGTTGCTGAGCATGCGGTCAAGCTGCAACTCCATGTTTCCGGTTCCCTTGAACTCCTCGAAGATGACTTCGTCCATCTTGCTGCCGGTGTCAATCAGTGCGGTGGCGATGATGGTGAGGCTTCCGCCGTTCTCAATGTTACGGGCGGCTCCGAAGAAGCGCTTGGGTTTGTGCAGTGCGTTGGCGTCCACACCACCGCTCAGAATCTTTCCGCTGGCGGGAGATACGGTGTTGTAGGCACGGGCCAGACGGGTGATGCTGTCCAGGAAGATGACCACATCGTGGCCGCATTCTACCATGCGCTTTGCCTTCTCCAGTACGATTCCGGCAATCTTTACATGGCGCTCGGCAGGCTCGTCGAAGGTGCTGGCAATCACCTCGGCGTTAACGGTGCGCGCCATGTCGGTCACTTCCTCGGGACGCTCGTCAATGAGCAGCATCATGAGGTAGGCTTCGGGATGGTTGGCGGCAATGGCGTTGGCGATGTCCTTCATCAGGATGGTCTTACCGGTCTTGGGCTGCGCCACGATGAGCGCGCGCTGACCCTTTCCGATGGGGGCGAAGAGGTCCACGATGCGGGCGGAAAGCTTGTCGTTCTTGCCGCTGCAAAGGTTGAACTTCTCGTCGGGGAACAGAGGGGTGAGGTTCTCGAAGGGGCTGCGGTCGCGCACCAGTTCGGGGTTTGTGCCGTTGATGCTGTTGATCTTGATGAGGGGGAAATATTTCTCACCGGCTCGGGGCGCACGCACGGGGCCTTCAATGACGTCGCCGGTCTTCAGTCCGTACTGGCGCACCAGGTTCTGGTTCACATAGATGTCATCGGGGCTGGTCAGATAGTTGTAGTCGCTTGAACGCAGGAATCCGTATCCGTCGTTCATCATTTCCAGCACACCGCATCCGATGAGCTGCTCGCCGAAGTCGTAGTCCTTGTCTTCCTCTTCCTGTTCCTCGGCAGTCTCCTTTGGCTCTTCATAAATGGGAGCCTTTGAACGCGCCTCGGCACGGGCGATGAGATTCAACTCTGCATTGATTTCGCCCAGCTGCACCATGGGGTCGGGGATGTCCTGGATGATAATCAAGTCATCGCCGTCGTTCAGCCATGCCTCCACATCGAAACCCTGTTCTCCGTTTGCGTCCTCTGCTGCGGGTGCGGGTGCCGATTCCTTTTGGGGAGCTTCGGTTGCAGGCTTGGTGGCCTCTTCCTGTGCGGGAGCGGGGGCAGCCTCTTCGGCAACCGCTTCGGCAGGCGCGGCTTCTTCTACTATAGCGGGAGCGGTTTCCTTTTCCTGCGCTGCGGCTTCTTCTGCCAGCTTTTCGGCAGCAGCCTTCTCTTCAGCCTCCTTCTCGGCCTTGCTCTTGCGACCGCGCTTTTTGGGAGCGGGCTTCTCCTCTTCGGCAGGAGCCTGTTCCTGTGCGGTTGTCTCTTCGGCTGTTTCTACGGGCTGTGCGGCCTCGGCTTCAGCCTTGGGCTTGCGTCCGCGTTTTTTGGGAACAGCATTGTTGGCGGTCATCAACGACTCGGCATCAATAATGTTATAAATGAGTGTGGAGCGGTCTTCAGACATTTCGGCATTCGCTTTCTGGGCCAATGCTTGCAGTTCGTCCATACTCATACCTTCTAATTCAGTCTTCGTATGCATTTGTCAATAAAAATATTCAAGAATTTGTTGAAATGGAATTCGCACAGAAAATTGTCTGCTTGAATTAGTCATGTGTAACTATGTGCAAAGTTAGTTCATTTTCTTAAAGTGACCAAATTTTACGGACATTTAATCTAACAAACAAATAAAATTATGTAATTTTGCAGCCTATAAAATAATGTATATGGTATCTTATTTACAAGTTCAGAATTTAACGCGCAGGGTGGGCGACCGCACCCTTTTCTCGGATCTTAGCTTCGGCATAGGCCAAGGACACAAGGTGGGACTGATTGCCCGAAACGGAACAGGAAAGACCACGCTGCTCAACATATTGGCCGGTACGGATCAGGCAGACGAAGGCAACGTGGTATATCATAACGGTCTGAAGGTGGGGTATCTGCCCCAGCAGCCTGTCTATCCGAAAGACCTTACGGTGATTGAGGCTTGTTTCTGGCATGGCAACGACACCACGAATCTTATCCGCGAGTACGAACAGTGCATGGCCACCGACGGGCATCCCGGCCTGGAGGTGATACTGGACCGCATGGAGCGCGAGGGGGCCTGGGACTACGAAGCACGTTCCAAGTCGATCCTTTCCAAACTGAACATCACGGATTTCAAACAGCCCTTGTCACAACTTTCCGGCGGACAGCTGAAACGTGTGGCGTTGGCCAACGTGCTGATTACGGAACCGGACTTCCTGATTCTGGACGAGCCGACTAACCATCTGGATTTGCAGATGATTGAATGGCTTGAGGAATATCTCGCCCGTGGCACGCTTACCTTGCTGATGGTTACGCACGACCGATATTTCCTGGACCGTGTGTGCAACTACATTCTTGAACTGGATGACGAGACCGTCTACACTTATTTTGGCAATTATGCCTATTTCCTTGAAAAGCGCCAGGAGCGACTGGATGTGGCGCGTGCCGAAGTGGCAAAGGCGAACAACCTTTATCGCACGGAACTGGACTGGATGCGAAGAATGCCCCAGGCCAGAGGACACAAGGCGCGTTACCGCGAAGAGGCATTCTATGACCTGGAGAAAGTGGCAAAACGAAGAATTGAGGAACAGTCCATGCGTCTGGAAATGAAATCGACCTACATCGGCAGCAAGATTTTCGAGGCTGAATATGTTTCTAAAGCTTTTCCGGCCAAGGAGGGTAAGGAAGAGAAGATTATCCTGAAAGATTTCTATTATAACTTCTCGCGATACGAAAAGATGGGTATTGTGGGCAATAATGGTACGGGAAAGAGTACGTTCGTTAAAATGTTACTGGGCGAAGTGCGGCCCGACAGCGGACGCTTTGTGGTGGGCGAGACGGTGAGGTTCGGCTATTTCTGTCAGGACGGAATCAAGTTTGACGAGCAGATGAAGGTGATTGACGCGGTGAGGAAAATTGCCGACTATATTGATTTTGGCGGCGGAAAGCATCTTTCGGCCATGCAGTTCCTGCAACACTTCATGTTCACACCACAACAGCAGCAGAGCTATATTTATAAACTCTCCGGCGGAGAAAAAAGCCGTCTGCACTTGTGTACCATACTTATGCAGAATCCCAATTTCCTGATTCTTGACGAGCCGACCAACGACCTTGACATCGTTACGCTTCAGGTGCTTGAACAATATTTGCAGGATTTCCACGGTTGCGTAATCGTAATCAGCCACGACCGCTATTTCATGGACAAGGTGGTGGATCATTTGCTTGTTTTCAAAGGCGATGGCAATGTAAAGGATTTCCCGGGAAACTATACGCAGTTCCGCGAATGGGAAAAACTTCTGCCCAATCCTGCTTCGGAGAACAAGGAAAGCAAACCACAGGCCGGCACCACAGATAACAGACCCAAGAGACATGAGCAGAAACGCAAGATGACCTTCAAGGAGAAAAAGGAATTTGAACAACTCGAAACGGAAATTTCAAACCTTGAAGCAGAAAAAGCGGAAATAGAAAACGCGCTTTGCAGCGGCTCATTGTCTGTGGAGAAGATAACGGAATTGAGCAAAAGGCTTCCTGTCATTGAAGAAGAACTGGACGAGAAATCCATGCGATGGCTGGAACTGAGCGAAATTGAATCGTAAGAAAAAAAAGAAGGGCAACCCGATGATTCTGGGTTGCCCTTTCTTAATTTAGGGATGTTCTAAAAATGCTGTCGAGTTGATTTTCGATCTTTTTCTTGTGTGCTTTTGTAAGTTGAAGAAGGAGCATAGCGGGCTATGTGACTGATGAGACTTGACAAAATGACACCGGTAAAAGGCGAAAAGCGGCCGAAACGGAAAACACCGGAAACGGTAAAAACTTAAATCCAGAATTTTTAGAACGTCCCTTTAGCGCTTTACTTTTTTCAACAGCTCTTTCAATAGCTTGTCTGTCTTTTCAGTGGGGTAGAAGTTCCAATAGTTGTCTGCCTTGTAAGTGTCGGCAACCAAACGCTGCAACTTGGAGGGGTTGTTTGCCAGAAAGGTCAGGTCTTTCAATGAGAACTGAAAATGTGGATATACAAAACAATCCTTGACGTTGGTGGAGATACCGGGTGTGTTGTCTGTGCCTGTATAAGATTGTGTCAGCACCGTAGATTTGATTTCTTCCGGTGTGCCGGCTACAGGATAAGCGTCCACTACGTTGGACCACTGCATAAGTTGGTGGTCGAATGTGGATAACAACGTAAGTGTGCGTCCTTGCGGATACTCGTCAATCAACGTGTGGGTGCGGATGGGAAGGATGAGTGTGAAGAGTGTGTCGTTCACTTGCTCAATCCATGCCCATTGCTTTACATTCTCATTCTGATATTTTCCGCAGAACAATTCATCCGAGCGGAGAATGATCTTTTCATTTCCGGCAAGCGGGGATTTTCTGCGTTCCTGCAGGGTTACGTTTACACGGGAATGTCCGAGCACCTTGTGCGTAATCTTTCTGTATCCGGGCGCTATCACCTGGATGGAGTGTTGTTTGTCACGCACTTTAAAGGTGAAAATCCCGTTTGCATCAGCTTCCGTGTGGTTAATCACTCTTTTGTTATGATCCAATTCTCTGACCGAGGCATTTGCCACGCCTTTGCCTTGGACGTTGATGACCTTACCACTGACAGTTCCTGACTGTGCGGATGTTATTGCCGGTATCAAAACTGCAATAAGGATAAAAACAATCTTTTTCATAAGTCGGCATATTTATTTGTTTTGGGATATGATATGGTTCGGTCCGGAACCGATTGTCGTTATAAGGTATTTGCCGTTTGACTTTGCTCGAACACGTTTGCCGTTTACGGTCAGTATGTTGGATTTTGTCATTTTGGGCATCCATACTTCGGCCTCGCAATTTGCCGGTATCACAACATGCAGATCAAATGCTTCCTGCGACTTGTTGTCGTATGTGATTCTTACATCTCCCTGAATGGTGGGTATTATTGCGCTTGCAAATTTCAGACTGCCGGGATGTGGCTTGATGCGCATCTTGCGGAATCCGCCTTCTATGGGTTGCAATCCCATGACATAGCGCGGAATGATGTTGGCTGGCGCCGCTCCCCAAGCGTGGTTCCAGTCGAGGTTTGGCTTGAATTTTTGGTCCCATGCTTCAAGGGTTATGGTGCTTCCCAACCGAATCATATTATACCAGCTGCGCAGGCCTGTACTGCACAGCAGACTTAATGCGTAATCATCCATGTCTGATTCATATAGCGCATCAAGCAGGAACTGTGATCCGTAGACGCTGCACGCCATTCCTCTTGATTGGATAAACTCGCATACATTTGCTTTCTGGTTTTCAGGTACAAGTCCGAATGCCAGCGGGAACATGTTGGCATGAAGGCTGTAATGTGTGCTGCCGATTCCGTCGCGATAGCACTTCTTATCATTGTCAAACAGAAGTTCGTTAAATCGTTTCTTAAAAACTGATGCCTTTTGTCTGTATTTGTCTGCATCGTTTGTTTGATTCAATGCCGTTGCAATCTCGGACATTACTGTCAATGCCTTGTAATGATAGGCATTAACCACGGTGTTATATGTAGTCAGCTCGTATCCGTCTGCTTCACCGGCTTCGGTTTTTTCTATGCCCAATGCTCCACTTTGGGGCCAGTCTACGATATCACGAATCGCTTTTCCTCTGAATCCGATACTTTTCAAGAAATCCTTTGACTGCTTACCGTTCCAGGTGCTTATCAGTCCTGTTGAGTCTGAAAGTGCAGAAAGGGTTCGCGCATGTAGGGATGAATAGTGGCGCTGTAACAAGGAAGAATCTCCAGTATATAAAAAATCGTTCCATAGCATAAGAATGGACTGCATAATCCATTCCGTTGGCCATGTGGGCCATTCCATCAGGTAGTCGACAGAATAACGGGCCAGTGAATACTCTGAGTCGGTTCCATAATGGGACAATTGGTTTATATAGGCATCCGCTTCGTATGGAATGCGTTCTCTGTCTCCGTCTACATAAACACCGCAGAATGTGGTAGCCTGTATCGAATGTTTACATAAATCCCAAACCTTGTTCAATATCGTATCATTGCAACAGAACCATGACGCACCTTTATCGAAAGGATAGTTTACGCTGTATCTCGTGATGTCATGTGGTTGAAGGAACCCTTTATATCCACTAATTTCGCAGTATCTGAATGGGTAAACTTCACCAATGTAATCTGGCATCAGAATTGGACGTACTCCACTTTCGTTAGCGTTAGGGTTAGTATTTCTTTTGTCTGGTTTGATGTTTAGCTTGTAAGTGTGTAAACCTTGCTTCAGCGGTATACTATAATTTGTATATCGTATTGTTCCGCCTGGCTTATTGTCTGTGTGTCCATTCTTTTGCGATTCGCTTAGATGAATGGTAACTGTATCATTGGCTTTGTGTGAAAATAATGTAAAATCGAGTTGTCCGAATGTTGCGTTTCCGAAATCAATGAAATATCCATCTTGTTGGCGTGTGATGGATTTTGCACATTCTTTTCTTTTAACTAAAGGGTATCGCGGAAAAGTGTTGCTGAATTTTTTTGCGGTGAGAAACGCCTTTGTTTCTGAAAACGGACTGATGGAATCGTTTTGATCCCATACACGGACATTCCAATAATAACATGTATTAG
>JAFYQQ010000025.1 GCA_017559845.1 Bacteroidaceae bacterium
AATTGTTCAGAAAGCGGGCGGGGATAGAGCCTGTCATCGGGCATTGCAAGGACGACCATCGTTTGGGCAGAAACTTCTATAAGGGTCTTTTCGGAGACTCCATAAACGTCATGCTCGCAGCCGCCGCATTCAACTTCAAATGAGTCTTGAGGATTCTTTTGCGCCTTATCTGCTGGTGGATACAATGGTCTAAATCCGCATTTGGAGGAGGTATTGCTGTATCACAAAATCTTGCGTGCGCGTATGTGAGAACTTTTTAAGGGTTGACTATTTAAACGGACAATGTCGTTGTCGCTTGTCTGGTAGTTGATGTAATAGTCTGGGTGCTTCGCCGGCTTTTCTGCAATGTCATCATCATTGTTGCATGACACAATGCCTGTGCATGCAAGGATGGCGCTCAATGCCATTCCGAAAAGTTTGGTCTTCTTCATCATAATCTGTAGTATTTATGTGTTGTTCCAATTTGGTGTAAAAGTCTTATTTCGTCACTCTGACCTTGTAAACCTTGAGCGAATCCATCGTTATCACCTTGTTCGGATTCTCCTGATAGATATGATGTGTCCACCATTTGATTTCCCCCTTCGTATAAATGAGTTTTCCGGTCTTGGGGTCATAGTTTACGGACTTCACATTCTCTACGTTTTGGAGCGGTTCGAACGGGCTGAACTCTTCCTTGTTGATGTCGAACCACATTACGCCTTCGTGGGCAGACACCAGCATTCGGTTCTCGTCTACCGGAGAGAGGTCGTGCCCCGACTTCATGGGAATCTCCCACATCTTTACTTGGCGGAGCGAAGGCCGATCCGTGTTCCAGTCCACCAGCTCGTATTCTCTCAGTTCCTTGTATCCCAAAGCGTAGAGGCGCTGGCGCTTCTCGTTCCACACCACACCGTGACCCGAATAGAGTGAATCGCGGAACACCACCTTCTCGGGGGTGGCGATGTCATAGATTTCGAGCGCGTTTCCCTTCTTGTGTGTGGAGAGTGCCACAGCGATTCGGTTGCCCGGCAAGAGGTCGGCCGAGTGTGCCATTGGTACATGGGCATAGCTCAGGATGGCCTTTGTCTCGATGTCAATCAGCATCATTCCGTCGCCCGATGCCGTGAGCAGCATCTTTGTATTGTTGTCAACAAACTTGCATTCGTCCAGGTTTCTCATATACTTGTCATAGCCTTTGGGGAGGCTCGCCTGCGGGTCATCCTTGTCCCATCGCCATATTTCCTTGATGTTTGTGCTGTCCGATTCTGCCATATCAATGATTCGCACCACACCATCGCCACAAACGGCCAACCAATCCTTCTTGACTGATGCGCATCCGGCACACAGCAAGACCACAAAGATAAATTGTAAATGTCTTTTCATACCATACTTAATATTTATTAGTATATTCGAGTTTTTTTCCTAAATGCGACCCTTGCGTCGGGGGTGGGCTATTCGCCCAGCTTGACTCCACGTTGTGTGGGCTTGACGGGGCGGATGGTTCCGTCGGGGTTGAAGAAAAGGCGGTCTATGCAGACTTCGCGATGCACGCCGGGATCTTTGTCGCGTTCTATGTGGTCTTTGTTGATGCGGTGGTAGACGATGTACCATTCGTCGGTATCCGGAATCTGAAGGACTGAGTTGTGGGCGGTTCCGTAAATTTCGCGCTTATAGTCCTGACGCAGGATGACGGGGTGTTCCGCCACTTTGACGGGTCCCAATGGAGACGTGGCGGTGCCGTAGGCCACATGATAGTTGGGCGAGCCGGTGTCGTCCACAGACCAAAGGAAATAATAGATGCCGTTGCGGTGGAAGACATAGGGAGCCTCGCGATAGGCGTAGTCGCGAAGGGAACCGCCTTCGGGGGTGAGGACAACGATGCTTGTGGTGTCAATGGAAATCATGTCGTCATTGAGCCGGGCGCCGGCCATGTATCCGTTGCCCCAGTAGAAATAGCTTTGTCCGCTGACGGGGTCGGTGAACACATCTCCGTCAATCTCTTGTCCCCATCCCACGGGTGACTTGCTGATCATGGGACGTCCCGAGTCTGTAAACGGGCCGGTGGGGTGGTCTGCCACTGCCACGCCAATCTGCTTTCCGCCGCCCGCCACCGGGTTTCCGCTGAAATAGAAGAAGTATTTATACTTACCGTCGATGAGTTTTTCTTCTATGCAGGGTGCCCAGGCGTTTCCGTCTGCCCAGGTAACCTGGTCGGTCTTGAGGTCAAGGATGGTGCCCTCGTCTTTCCAATCTGTGAGGTCTTCCGAGGAATAGACATTGAACTTGTGTCCTCCCCAACCGGGGGTGCCGTCTGTGGTGGGGTAGATGTAGTATTTTCCGGTTTGTCGGGAGAAAAGTATTTCCGGGTCGGCACGGAAGCCGTCAATGATGGGATTTCTGGCTTCGGTGTTGGGCCAATGTTTGCGCAGACGGTCGGCCTCTTCGGCGGTGATGGCTATGGTGGTGCCGTGGCGCGGAGTGAAAAGTCCCCTTGTCTGGGTTTCGCAAATGCGCTCAAAGTTTTTCAGGTCTTTGCTTTTGCAGAATTGGTAATACCCGGCCATGTAGCAGTCGTACATCAGAATCCACTCGTCCGAACCGATCAGTTTGAAGACGGCAGAACCTTCTACGGCTTCCCTGGTCTGCTGCAGATAGCGTCCTTCGGGCTTCCACTCTCCGCGCAGGGTTTCTGCGGTGGCCTGCTGAATGCCGTTTCCTTCGCCTTCGGTCTTGAAGAACATGTGATAGCGTCTGTCTGTGTCCGAATAGACGATGTCTGCGTCAATGGTGTTGGCACCATGGTCATAGAGAATTTCGGGGCGGGACAGTTCGGTGAAGTCTTCGTTGGCATAAGAGCAGTAAATGACATAGTGGGTCTTGTGATCGTCATCGGCCGTCTGGCTTTCTCTTGCTGCCTGTTGGGTGGCTCCGTCCCAACCTATGGAATAGTAGACCATGTACTTCTTCTCATCGGGGTCGTAGATGGTTTGTGGCGCCCACACTTGGGTTAGCGCATCGCGCTGGAACATGTCTGGCCAGGTTTCGGGGAAGTCAATGGCAGAGCTGGTCCAGTGGATAAGGTCGTCGCTCTTGAGCAGTACCAGTCCGTCGTTGCTGCTCCATCCGTCGTTGCTGCGCATGTCCGTCACCACCATATAGAACGTGTCTCCGTCCTGTCCGCGAAGGATATGGGGGTCTCGGACACATTTCTTGCGTGCGATTTCGGCCGAGGGAATGACCGGTTCGCCATCGTTCAGCAGCGTGTAATTGTATCCGTCCTGACTCAGGGCAAAACAAATCTGTTCTTCCTCGGGCGAATTTCCGGTGAAATAGGCGAACAGATAACTTTCCATCTTCTTCTCCCCGGCACATCCGCATAGGGCGAACGATGCCGCCAAAACAACAAAAAAACTGCCCAAAAACTGTTTCTTCATGATGTAGATATATATTAAATATGTAATTGCTTTGGCGCAAAGGTACAACAAAGAAACGGAAAAAAGGAAGGAAGCGGGAAAGAATGTGGGGTGGAAACAGAAGATTTCCAGTTGGTTCTGAAAATGCAAAGGGTATAAAAAAATGATAGGGGCTTCACAGCTCCTACCATTCACAAACTAAAAACTAAACCTTAACTATGAAAAAATCTAATGTTTATTCACTTGCAAAATTAGTAAGTAAATTTGAAACTGCAAATTATTTCCAAGAAAAATTTCTATATTTTACATTTTTTAACACTTTTAAGTGCATTTTTTGCCGTTTTAGGGCTTAAAAAGGGTGAAATGTGCGTATTTTTCCGTATCTTTGCAAGCAAATTAGGATAAAAATTGAAAGAGAGTTACCATTTTTGATGATGAAAAAGCTTCTCATAGAAACATACGGCTGCCAAATGAACGTGGCAGACAGCGAGGTGGTCGCTTCCATCATGGATATGGCAGGATACGAAGTCTGCGAGAATCCGGATGAGGCGGACGCGGTTTTTCTGAATACCTGTTCGGTACGTGCAGCCGCTGAACAAAAGATATTGAGCCGTCTGGAATATTGGCACAGCCAGCAGCGAAAGGGCAGGCGCATAATCATCGGCGTGCTGGGATGTATGGCAGAAAGAGCAAAGGAAGAACTTCTGGAAGAGCATCATGCCGACCTGGTTGCCGGACCGGATGCCTATATGTCTTTGCCTGACCTGATTGCACAGGCGGAAGCGGGACACAAGGCCATAAACGTGGAGTTGTCCACGGTGGAGACCTATCGTGATGTTGTGCCGAGCAGACTGCACACTTCCCACATTGGGGGATTTGTAAGCATTATGCGCGGATGTAACAATTTCTGTCATTATTGTATTGTACCCTACACCCGCGGCCGCGAAAGAAGCAGAGACGTGCAGAGCATTCTGCGCGAGGTGAAGGACCTGGAGGCAAGAGGCTTCAAGGAAGTGACGCTTCTGGGACAGAACGTGAACAGCTATGCTTCTGAAGAAGACGGTGGTGTGGGATTTGCCCAACTGTTGCGCATGGTGGCCCGTGCCGTGCCCGAAATGCGTGTAAGATTTACCACTTCTCATCCCAAGGATATGAGCGACGAGACGCTGTACACCATTGCCGAAGAACCGAACATTTGCCACCACATACACCTGCCTGTACAGAGCGGAAGCGACCGTATACTAAAGCTGATGAACCGCCGATACACGCGTGAATGGTATCTGCAGCGAGTGGAGGCCATACGCCGAATCATACCCGATTGTGCCATCACTACGGACATCTTTGCCGGATATTGCAGCGAGACGGAGGAGGATCACCAGTTGAGCCTGAGTCTGATGGAAGAGTGTGCATACGACAGCGCATTTATGTTCAAATACAGCGAGCGCCCCGGAACCTATGCCAGCAAACATCTGGCGGACGATGTGCCCGAGGAAGTGAAGATCAGACGACTGAACGAACTTATCGCCTTGCAGAACAGCCTGTCTGCCCAGAGCAACCAGCGCAGTATCGGCCAGGAGTATGAGATTCTGATTGAGGGTGTCAGCAAACGAAGCCGCGACCAGCTCTTCGGCCGTACCGGACAGAACAAGGTGGTGGTGATAGACCGGGAGAACTGGAAAATAGGGGATAAGGTGCGCGTTAGAATCACAGATAGCAGCAGCGCAACCCTGAAAGGCATTTCTATATGAAAACCGGAAGGAAGAGGAACGCACAGAAGAAACGCTGGGTGAAACTGCCCACCTTGGTAAGCATGATAAGCATTACCATGGTGCTGTTGCTGTTGGGCTCGGTTGTCCTGTTCGCCCTTACGGCCAACGAACTCAGCAAATCCGTGCGCGAGAGTCTGACCGTAACCGTGGTGTTGCAGGACGACATTGCCGTGACGGAAGCCAAGGCGTTCAATGACAGCATTTCCGCACTTCCTTTTGTGAAGCACTCGCAATACATAAGCAGCGAGCAGGCCTTGGAGGAGCAGTCGAAAAGCATGGGGCTGGATCCTTCGGAATTTCTTGGAAGCAATCCCTTCTCCATCTCTTTGGAACTGGCAATGAAGCACCAGTACAACTGCAGCGACAGCCTGAACTGGATTGTGCCAGAACTTAAAAGTTGCGAGGCCGTGCACGATGTGATATATCAGCACGAGCTTGTGGATACATTGAATAGGAATCTGAACCGCATTTCGGCCATTTTCCTGGTGATAGCCTTGCTGCTCATCCTTGTGTCCATGAGCCTTATTAATAATATGGTGCGCATCTCCATACACAATCACAGGTTTGACATCTACACGATGAAGCTTGTGGGTGCAGACTGGAGCTTTATCCGGAAGCCTTTCATGGTAAGGGCGGCCCTCATGGGGTTCTTCTCTGCCGTGCTGGCCGATGTGATGTTGTTGGGCGGAGTGGAGTGGATAATTTCCAAAGATCCTTCTGCCATTTCGTTCCTGCCCATGCAGAACGTGGCGGTGATGGCCGTCTGCGTTTTCCTGTTCGGACTTGTCCTCACCCTGCTCTGTACCTACGTTTCCGTTACAAGGATTCTGGGAATGAGGGAATCGGACCTGTACTGAACCCCCGATTTATTGATTCAAAAAAATAAACAGTCAGAAATATGAGTAATTTTGCATTTGAAAAGAAAAACTATCTGCTCCTGGCCGCAGGAATGTTGATTGTTATCCTTGGTTTCATCCTGATGTCCGGTCCCGGAAGCACGGAAGAACAGTTCAATCCCGAAATTTTCAGCGCCACCCGTATCCGTGTGGCTCCGCTGGTCAGTTTGGCGGGATTTGTCCTAATAATGGTTGCCATCATGTACCGTTCAAAGCGCAGCCAGAAGAGCGTTGAGGAAAAACAAGACAACATTGATACAACAGCACAACAGTCATGAGTGAAATTCAAGCACTTATTTTAGGATTGGTACAGGGACTGACCGAATATCTTCCGGTCAGCAGTAGTGGTCATCTGGAAATCGGTAAGATGCTTTTGGGGCCCGAAGCAGAAGCCGGAGGCCTTATTTTCAGTATTGTGGTGCATGTAGCTACGGTTCTTTCCACTCTTGTCATTCTGTGGAAAGAAATTGTATGGATTCTGAAAGGTCTGTTCAAATTTGAGTGGAACGAGGAAGCCAAATACACGCTGAATATCCTCATCTCCATGATTCCGGTTGGAATTGTGGGCTTGTGCTTCAAGGAACAGGTGGAAGCGCTCTTCAGCAGCAATATGGTTGTCGGAGTGTGTCTCCTGGTAACGGCGGCGCTGCTTACGCTGACCCATTATGCCAAGCCCCGACAGAGAGAAAAGATTTCTCCGCTCCACGCTTTCATCATCGGACTGGCGCAGGCTGCGGCAGTATTACCCGGACTGAGCCGTAGCGGAAGTACCATTGCTACCGGTCTGTTGTTGGGAAACAGCAAGCAGACGCTGGCGCAGTTCTCTTTCCTGATGGTGATTCCCCCCATTTTGGGCGAAGCGCTGCTCGACTTCAAGGACATATTCTTCCCCAGTGCTGAACAGCTTGCCGCCAGCGGAGCAGAGGCCGCCACACCGGTTTCGGCGTTGCTGGTAGGTTTTGCCGCTGCATTCGTTTCGGGCTGCTTTGCCTGCAAGTGGATGATTTCACTGGTGAAGAAGTGCAAGCTCATCTATTTCGGAATCTATTGCGCACTGGCCGGATTGCTGGTACTCATTTTAGGATAAACAGAAACATTCATGGATTTCATCAAAGGAGAAGTTCTATACTTTGACAAGCCCTATACGTGGACTTCGTTCAATCTGGTGGCCAAGGTCAGATGGACGTTGTGCAAGAAGTTGGGCGTAAAGAAACTGAAGGTCGGTCATGCCGGTACGCTGGATCCGCTTGCCACGGGCCTGCTCACCGTGTGTACGGGAAAGGCCACCAAACGCATTGACGAGCTTCAGGCGCATACCAAAGAATATGTGGCCACCCTGCAACTGGGTTCCACCACGCCTTCTTTTGACCTTGAGACAGCCATTGACGCCACTTACTCTACAGCGCATATCACGCAGGAAGCCATAGAGGGTGTGCTGGCTGGCTTTGTCGGCCGCATTGAACAGGTGCCGCCTTCTTATTCCGCCTGTAAGGTGGACGGCAAGCGGGCATACGACTTGGCCAGAAAAGGAAAGGAAGTCAACATCAAACCCAAGATTCTGGTCATTGACGAGATTGAACTGCAACAATTTGACCCACAGACCATGCAGATGACCATACGCGTGGTGTGCAGCAAGGGAACCTATATCCGTGCGCTGGCACGCGACATCGGGGTTGCCCTGCAGAGCGGAGCGCACCTGACGGCGCTGAGGCGCACAAAGGTGGGCGATGTATGCGTGGAACAATGTATGCAGATTGAGCACTTCCAGGAATGGCTGGACCAACAAACCATTGAGACTGAGATAACAAATACCCAAGACGACAAATAAAACCACACACTATATGAAGCTTTCAGAATTCAATCCTTTTTCAGACTCGGCTGCCAAGAAATCGCTTGAAAGTCGCATTGCACAGGAACCTACTCCCTTCCGTGACGATTGCCGTCTGATGGTGATTCACGCCAAGAGCGGTGTCATCGAACATCGCGAATCGTTCCGTTGTATCCTTGACTATTTTGATGACAAGGACGTATTTGTGTTCAATGACACCAAGGTGTTCCCCGCCCGTCTGTACGGCAACAAGGAAAAGACCGGTGCCAGAATCGAGGTGTTCCTTCTGCGCGAGCTGAATAGGGAAATGCGCCTGTGGGATGTACTGGTGGACCCTGCACGCAAAATTAGAATCGGCAACAAGCTGTATTTCGGTGAGGACGATTCAATGGTGGCGGAAGTCATTGACAACACCACAAGCCGTGGCCGCACGCTAAGATTCCTCTACGACGGACCACACGAGGAATTCAAGCGCAACCTTTATTCTTTGGGCGAGGCGCCCCTGCCCAAGGAAATCATCAAACGTCCTGCCACTCCCGAGGATTTGGAGGATTTCCAGTGCATCTTTGCCAAGCACGAAGGAGCCGTCACTGCGCCCACATCTGGCCTTCATTTCTCTCCCCAGCTCATGAAGATGATGGAAATCAAAGGCATTGAAAGCGCCTTCATCACCATGCACTGCGGATTGGGCTGCTTCCGCGACATTGATGTGGAGGATTTGAGCAAGCACAAGATGGACAGTGAGGAAATGCATGTGGGAGCCGAAGCATGCGACATCATCAACGGTGCCAAGGAGAACGGACATCGTGTGGTGGCGGTGGGTACCACCGTGCAGCGCGCCCTTGAAACTGCCGTCAGCGCGGACAACCGCTTAAAGGAGTATGACGGATGGACCAACAAGTTCATCTTCCCTCCCTATGACTTCTGCCTGGCCGATGCTATGGTGGCCAATTTCTATATGCCCTACAGCACTCTGCTTATGCTTGCCTGTGCTTTCGGCGGATACGACTTGATGATGAAGGCCTATCGCGAGGCGTTCAGATTCAACGAGAACGATCCTGAAAACCGCTACCGTTTCGGCACTTACGGTGACGCAATGCTTATTATACAAGACTGATTCCGCTTCATGCACAAACTTTATCTTGGCCTGGGGAGCAACCTTGGCAACCGGATTCAGAACATCCAAAAGGCCATTGAAATGATTGACGAGCAAGTGGGTTCCGTGTACCGCATATCTACGTTCATGGAGACCACACCCGTGGGTTTCCGCTCCGAAAACCGTTTCATCAATGTGGTCTGCCTGGTGCACACCCACTTTTCTCCCCATCGCTGTCTGGAGGAAACACAGCGGATTGAAAGGGAACTGGGACGCGAGCGTAAGACCGTGGACGGAGTGTACGAGGACCGCACCATTGACATTGATCTGCTTATGTATGACGATGTGGAAATCTGCGACGAATGGCTCACCCTTCCCCATCCCCGCATGCACGAACGCAACTTTGTGATGGAGCCTTTGGAGGAGATTTTGGAGGACGAGCGGAAATATACGATTTGAAGACCCTCTCCCTATATAGCAATGAACGTTGAGTGATTCGCTCAACGTTCATTGTTTTTCTGGGGAATATGTAGTGATTCTGATTTTTCGCTCACTTATTCGTACTTTGGCGTTCCGCCGAAGGTTCTCTCGCTCGGAAAATCCCAAACAAGTTTGGTTTTTCGCTCACTTAGTCGTACTTTGGCGTTCCGCCGAAGGTACTTCCGCTCGGAAATTCTCAAGCAAGCTTGGTATTTCGCTCACTTATTCGTACTTTGGTGTTCCGCCGAAGGTACTTTCGCTCGGAAATTCTCAAGCAAGCTTGGTATTTCGCTCACTTATTCGTACCTTTGCAGCCGAAAACAAAATGTGGATAGATTTGGGCTGCTTGCAACCACTCAAAAAAATGCTAAAAAACAAGTCTTCGTGGCTTGACTGCATTGTTACCCCAAACTCTTTCCCATTATTAATTATTAATTTCTCAAAAAATTAAATTACATTAATCATGGGTTACTTATTTACTTCTGAATCCGTTTCCGAAGGTCATCCCGACAAGGTGGCCGACCAAATCAGCGATGCCGTTCTGGACAAACTTCTGGCCTTTGACCCCGAATCAAAGGTGGCTTGCGAGACGCTTGTTACTACCGGACAGGTGGTGCTGGCTGGTGAAATAAAGACACAGGCCTATGTGGACCTGCAACGCATTGCCCGCGAGGTGATCAACCGCATCGGCTACACCAAGAGCGAGTATATGTTCGAGGGCAATTCCTGTGGTGTCTTCTCTGCCATTCACGAACAGAGCGGTGATATCAACCGTGGCGTGGACCGCGAGAACCGCGAAGAGCAGGGTGCCGGCGACCAGGGTATGATGTTCGGCTATGCCACCAATGAGACAGAGAACTACATGCCCCTTTCGCTCGACCTCTCTCACCGCCTGTTGCAGGTGTTGGCCGAAATTCGTCGAGAAGGAAAGCAGATGACCTATCTGCGCCCCGATGCCAAGAGTCAGGTGACCATAGAATATGACGACAACGACACACCCGTGCGCATTGACACCATTGTGGTGAGCACACAGCATGACGAGTTCATCCTTCCCGCAGACAATACGCCCGAAGCACAGCTTGAGGCAGACCGCCAGATGGTGGAACAGATCCGTTGCGACGTAATCAACATCCTCATGCCCCGTGTACTCGCAGGCATCCACAGTCCCAAGGTGCTTGCCCTGTTCAACGACAGCATCACTTATCATGTCAACCCCACCGGCAAGTTTGTCATTGGAGGTCCCCACGGTGATACTGGTCTGACCGGACGCAAGATTATTGTGGACACTTACGGCGGTAAGGGTGCCCATGGCGGTGGCGCTTTCAGCGGAAAGGATCCCTCCAAGGTGGATCGCAGTGCTGCCTATGCCGCACGCCACATTGCAAAGAACATGGTGGCTGCCGGTGTGGCGGACGAGATGCTGGTGCAGCTCAGCTATGCCATCGGTGTGGCGGAACCCGTAAGCATCTATGTCAATACCTACGGCCATTCTCACACCACTCTTACCGATGGTGAAATTGCTGAGAAGATAAAAGAGATATTTGACCTCCGCCCCTATGCCATCGAACAGCGTCTGAAGCTGCGTAACCCCATCTACGAAGAGACGGCAGCCTATGGTCACATGGGCCGCGAACCCCGTTGGGTAACCAAGGTGTTCGAGTCCAACTACAACTGCGGCAAGAAGAGCGTAGAGGTGGAACTTTTCACCTGGGAAAAGCTTGACCACGTGGATATCATCAAGGAACACTTCAATCTGTAAAACCGATGAACGTCAGCAGAATATCAGTCTATTGCGCCAGCAGCTCCAAGATTGATCCCGCCTATATGGAAGAGGCGTACAAGGTGGGACAGCTGCTTGCCCGTGCGGGCATTACGCTCATCAACGGAGCAGGCAACATGGGGCTGATGAAGGCCAGCAGCGACGGTTGTCTGGAATCCGGCGGTCGGGCTGTGGGCATCATTCCCGGCTTCATGATTGCGGAAGGCTGGTGTCATCAGGGTATGAGCGAAATCATAGAAACCCCCGACATGCACATCCGTCAGCAGAAGATGGCCGAGGCTGGCGATGCCGCCATTGTGCTGCCCGGAGGATGCGGTTCCATGGCCGAACTGTTCGAGCTTATCACATGGAAGCAGCTGGGACTTTATCTCAAACCCATTGTCATACTGAACACCAAGGGCTACTACGACGCCCTGCTCCAACAGTTGGAACAGGCAGCCGAAGAGCAGTTCATGCGCAAGGAGCATCTGCAGATATGGCGCGTTGCACAAACTGCCGAAGAGGCCGTGCAACTGGCCACATCCACCCCTATGTGGGACACTAATGTAAGAAGATTCGCAGCCGTATGAAAACCATCGGCATCGACACACTGAAACTGGAGGCACCGGCTGATTCTGCCGGTGCCTCTGGCGCACCTGCTCCGTTCAGTGTGTGGCGCATTGCACAGAGCATGCCGGATGCCACCCCCTCGCAGCTCGATTCTGCCATACAGGCCAACCTGCCCGTCCGCGAACGCTTCCTCAGCACCCGTCCGGACACGCTGAATTTGCCCGGCATGCGCGGGCGCAGCCTTATTCCCCAGCTGGACAGCATTCAGAAGTGTTACACCATGGGATTCTTTGACGGGAACCCCTTCCTGCATCCCGAAATTGAGGCGGAAACGCCCGGATACAGTGGCGATCCCCGTCCCTACGAACTGCGCAACGACGAATGGATAACCGGAACGCTGCTGTGCAGTTTCATTTTCCTTGGCTTCTTTGTGCGCTATATCTGGCGTTTCATTGTCATCCGCACAAAGGAGTTTCTGAACATCTCCGCGTCCGAAAACTCATCGGTACACGAGGTCCGCACCAGTCTTGAAAACCGTTACAGCCTTTTCATGACCGTCATCCTCAGTCTGATGTATGCCCTCATCTTCTACGGTCATTCACAGAACACGCTGCAGGTTTTCCTGGGGCAGCTTTCACCCCATGTCCTGATTGGATATTATATCATCTGCATCCTGTTCTTTTTCGGAGCAAAGAACATGCTGTATAAGTTTGTGAACTGCATTTTTTTTGACAAAGAAAAACGGAGGAAGTGGGAAAACGCGTATTCTTACCTCATTTTTTCCGAAACAGCCCTGCTTTTTCCCCTTCTTTTGATTTTGGTGTATTTCAATATTTCAGATCAAAAAAGCTTCTATATCATACTGTTTTTATTCACATTTGTTAAAAGTTTACTGCTATTTAAGACATTCTGCATTTTATTCAACAATTTGTATTGTCTATTCCATTTTTTTGTGTACTTTTGCGCCTTGGAAATCATTCCGATGGTGGTTATCTGGACTACACTAACTCGAATAACAAACAGTCTGATTGTAATATTTTAGGACATTTATGATAAAAAAGATTCTGGTCTCACAGCCTAAGCCAACTTCTGAGAAATCTCCTTATTTTGACATTGCGCGAAAACTCGATGTGGAAATTGTATTCCGTCCTTTCATCAAGATTGAGGCGCTCACTCCGGTTGAATTCCGTCAGCAGAAGGTGTCCATTCTGGATCACACTGCCGTGGTGTTCACATCCCGCAATGCCATTGACAATTTCTTCAAGCTATGCAAGGAAATGCGTGTGGCCATCCCCGATGACATGAAGTACTTCTGTATTACCGAGACCGTATCTTTGTACATCCAGAAATACGTTCAGTACCGCAAGCGCAAGGTGTTCTTCGGCACCACCGGCAAGATTGACGACATCATCCCCCTGATGGTGAAGCACAAGAACGAGAAATACTTCGTTCCCCAGAGCGACCAGCATACCGATGATTTTGCCAACATGCTGGATGCAAAGAAGCTCAATCACAGCGAGGCTGTCATGTTCCGCACCGTCAGCAACGATTTCGCCAAGGACGAGCCGTTCGACTATGACATGCTGATTTTCTTCAGCCCCAGCGGAATCTCTTCCCTGATGAAGAACTTCCCTGGCTATCAGCAGGGCGACACCGCCATTGGAACCTTTGGCCCCACCACGGCAAAGGCTGCAAAGGACGCCGGTCTGCGCGTAGATTTGGAAGCACCCTCTCCCCAGTTCCCCAGCATCACGGCCGCCTTGCAGGATTATGTGGCCCGACACAATGGAACAGAAGACTAAATTACAGAGACATACCCTGGGCAAGCACGAAAGGCTGTGCAGCCTGCTTGCCATTGAGGAACTTTTTCAAGGCGGACATCGTTCGATGGCCGCCTATCCTATTCGTGTGGTCTATATGCCCGTGGAGACACCGGGCATCCGCATCCTGGTTTCCGTTTCCAAGCGCCATTTCAAGCGGGCGGTCCTTCGCAACCGTGTGAAGAGGCAGATACGCGAAGCCTACAGACAGAACAAGTCCATCCTGGAACCCCTTCAGGAAAAGGGAATGCACATTGCCTTCCTGTGGCTCAGCCGCGAACTTTTCCCCACCAAAGTGGTTGCCGCCAAGATTCAGAACCTTCTGCAGCGCATCTATGAAGAGAATTGCTGACGCACTGAGCCGCCTGCTCATTCTTCCCATACGCTTTTACCAGCGTTGCATCTCGCCGCTCACACCCCCCTCGTGCCGTTTCACCCCCACTTGCAGCCAGTATGCCGTTGAGGCGCTGCAAAAGCATGGCCCCCTGAAGGGCTTGTATCTGGCCGTGAGGCGGCTGCTCCGCTGCCATCCCTGGGGCGGACACGGATATGACCCTGTGCCATGACGCTGATTGATTTTCATACCCATCACGGCAGCCTTTGCGGCGAAACCGTATTGCGGCAGGGCGTACACACCTGGGGCATACACCCCTGGAGCGCTTGCGAGGAACAGGATGCCCCGCTGCCGCAAGGCGAATGGCTGGCTTTGGGCGAATGTGGTCTTGACCGCCTGTGCCGCACGCCTTGGGATGTGCAGATGCGGGTGTTCAGAAGACAGGTGCTCATGAGCGAGGAACTGCGCCTTCCGCTCATCCTCCATTGCGTGAAGGCCCATGCGGAAATGCTCTCCATACAGAAGGAACTCCGTGCCGCCATGCCTTGGATATGCCACGGGTTCAGAGGGAAGCCCCAGCAGATGCGGCAGTTGTTGCAGCACGGCTGGTATCTCTCCTTCGGCACGCTCTTCAACGAGGAAAGCGCGAGAACCTGCCCGCCGGAACGTCTGCTTACCGAGACGGACGACAAGGATGTGCCCGTCCGCCTTGTCTATGAACGCATTGCGCAGGTCAGAGGCACAACAGTGGACGCTCTTGCCGCCCAAATGTGGGAAAATTACGGAAAACTGTTCGGAAATGCCGTCATTCAGGCACTTTAGGCAAAAAAAAAGGCACAATCGCCGTTAATTGCTGAAAATTGATGTAACTTTGCGCCCTGGAACACATTATATATAATATACACCATACATTTAAATAAAAAAATCTTATGGAATTCAAGAAAATCACCGCAGCCGAAGCCGCCTCGCTCATTGAGAACGGACAATCCATCGGTTTGAGTGGATTCACACCCGCAGGAGCACCCAAGTGCACCCCCGCAGAGATTGCAAAGAAGGCCGAAGCCGAGCACGCAGCCGGACGCCCCTTCAAGATCAGTATCTTCTCTGGCGCCAGCACAGGCCAGAGTTGCGACGGAATGCTTGCCAACGCACAGGCAATCGACTTCCGTACTCCCTACACCACCAATGCCGATTTCCGCAAACGCGTGAACCAGAACGAGATGGCATACAGCGACCTCAACCTCTCCAACCTGGCCACCCAGCTCCGTCAGGGCTATCTGGGACAGATTGACTGGGCCATCATTGAGGCCTGCGCCATTGAGAAGGTGGGCAGCAAGTGCCACATCTATCTGACCGCTGCCGGCGGTATCAGCCCCACCGTTTGCCGCCTGGCAAAGAACGGTATCATCATTGAACTGAACGCATTCCACAGCCTCAAGAGCATGGGAATGCACGACGTATATGAAATTGAGGACCACCCCTTCCGCACCCCCATCATGATTTCAAAGGCAAGCGACCGCATTGGCAAGCCCTACATCGAGGTGGACGCAGACCGCATTGTGGGTGTGATTGAGTGTGACGTGGCCGATGAGGCTCGCGGATTCAAGGATGCAGACCCCATCACCACACAGATTGGACAGAACGTGGCAGACTTCCTGCTGTCCAACCTGCGCAGCGGACTCATCCCCAAGACCTTCCTCAACCTGCAGAGTGGTGTGGGTTCTGGCGCAAACGCCGTACTGGGCGCACTGGGCCAGTGTCCCGAGGTGCCCAACTTCAACATCTACACCGAGGTGCTCCAGGACGCACCCGTGGCGCTGATGAAGCAGGGCCGCGTGCTGAGCGCGTCAACCTGTTCGCTCACCGTAACCAACGAGTGCCTGATGGACGTATATGACAACATGGACTTCTTCAAGGACAAGCTGGTGGTGCGCCCCTCAGAAATCAGCAACTGCCCCGAGGTCATCTCACGCATCGGCGTTTGCTCTCTGAACACCGCCATCGAGGTGGACATCTACGGCCATGTGAACAGCACCAAGATCTGCGGAACCAAGATGATGAACGGTATTGGCGGAAGCGCAGACTTCACCAACAATGCCTATCTGAGCATCTTCACCTGCGGCTCAACCACCAAGGGAGGCGCCATCAGCAGCATTGTTCCCTTTGCCAGCCACATTGACCACACCAACCACTTCATCGATGCCGTCATCACCGAGTACGGAGTGGCAGACCTGCGCCACAAGAGCGACATGCAGAAGGCACAGGAACTCATCAAGGTGGCTCACCCCGACTACCGTCCCATGCTGCAGGATTACCTGAAGTATGCCAGCAAGAACGGCGGCCACACCCAGCACGCCCTGAGTGCAGCCTTCGCCATGCACGACACCTTCCTGCGCAAGGGCGACATGCGTCTGACCGACCTGGCTGAGTACATCAAGTAAGCAGAAACAGGATTCAAATAACATCCAAGGCGGACCGGCAGAAAATCAACCTTCTGCCGGTCCGTTTATGTTGTTTCGGCTCCACTGAAGTTGGGGCATCGTGCAAACCATAGCGCATTTTGGGCACAAGCTGACATTTTCGGCCGTCCGTGGGGACGCTCCTAAGCCTTCCCGACTATTTGCCGCCTCCCGAATCCCCTTTTCGTGAGCAATTTTCCCATAAGCCACCGGAGAAAAGGCCATGCCGTGCCTCCAAGAGCCACTTCCTGCCGCTCGAAATCCCCATTTTAATCCGAAAAAGTACTTCCGCATATTGTAAAGTAGCAATTTCGAGTTGAAATTCCACTTTCACATAGTGCGAAGTAACAATTTCAAGTTGAAATTCTATTTTTACATAGTGTGAAATATCAATTTCAAAATGAAATTTCATTTCCACATAGTGTGAAGTGCCAATTTCAAGTTGAAATTCTATTTTCGCATAGTGTGAAACACCAATTTCAAAATGAAATTCCATTTCCACATAGTGTGAAACACTAATTTCAAAATGAAATTCCATTTTCACATACCTGGAAAATCAAATTTCAATCTGAAACGCAACCCTTATGACTCGGAAAATCTACTTTTTGGCCAAAAAACGCTTCATCAATTTGTTCATAGGCCTTTCAAACCCATAGAACGAGGCTGTGCTGAACACTAAAGTGGCAACCAATACCATGCCCGCTGCCATATAAGGTGAAAAAGGCAAGGCAAAATGACGATTGGCTTCCATATAGAGCCTGAAGAGCAGATGATGGATGAGATAAAAGCCAAAACTTATTTCACCGCACCACACGAACGGGGACCAAGAGAGCACTCTTGACAAGGCTCCGCGCTGACGGGAAAATACATAGATCACACATGCTATGGGAATCCAATAGTAGCACGAATAGCGGTACACCTTCGGCACATAGGCCGAAAGCACATAGAATGCTACAAACAGCATCAGTGCGCCCACTTCGCTCCATGTGGCATAGCTGCGGCCGGGTACAGCATTCGCCTTGCGTTGCGAAGCAGCGTAAACCAGCATTCCCAACAGGAAATCGGGGAACCGGGCAATGGGATTGACATACCATATATCCCTGGCCATGCCCTCGCCAGTGATGCCCATACCCACGACAACAGCCATGGCGCTCAGCATAAAGAGTGCCATCAGCGTGCGCGGCTTGTGCAGCAGAGGGGCAAGGAAGGGGAAGCAGAAATAGAAGAGCTGTTCGCAGCACAGGCTCCACGACGGACTGTTGAAGGAGAAATAATAACCCGCATCGGGGACGTAGGCCTGGCACAGCGTGGCATTCAGTGTGAAATGTCGGAGCCAGTCGCACCAGCCGTTGGCAAGCGTATAGGTGCCCAGCGCTGCCGTAACCATAAGCATGAGCCAATGCAAAGGATAGATGCGGGCCACGCGGGCCACCCAGAATTCGCGTTTCGTCACCGTTCCCTGCTGAAACCGTTTGTCGTAGCTGTAGGCGATGATGAAGCCGCTCAGCACATAGAAGAAACTCACTCCCACATATCCCTCCGTCATTAGATGTATGTCAAACACGCCACTCACGATATTACAGTGCGAGACGAATACCATAAGCGCAAACAGCATACGCAGCGAAGTGAGCGATTTTATCATCTTCCTTTTCTGATAGTTTGTAATTGGGGTGTAAAGGTACGAAAAATATTTCATTATAGCGTCCGAAGTCCTTTTGGAGCCAATAAAAATGGGGCGCTCCCGTGAAGAAGCGTCCCATTTAGGGTGTTTTAAGCCGTGGGGAATTACTTGTTGAATCCCTTGGCTGTGAGGAACTCCCAGATTCGGTCCAGATAAGTGTAGCTTCCGGTGCCTGGAGCGGAAGAATTCTGGAAGCAGTGGCCTCGGGTGGCCAGGGTATGCAGGTCGGACTGGATACCCATCTGTACCATCTTTTCCCAGGTCTTCACGGAGTTCATGGCAGCCCATCCGTCGGCATCGCCATGCACAAAGAGCATGGGAGCAGTGTCCAGGTCGAACGAGAATTCGGGAGCCAACACAGCGCTGTCTTCGTTTCCGCCGCCACTGTTGGGTTTCTCCAGACCGTCGGTAAGGGCATAGGCCGGATAAATGCCGATACCCCACTGTACCTTGCAAGAGATCTTGTCCACATCATCGATGGGCCAATAAGACTGGTGGCGAGACGAGGTTACGCCCATCAGCGTAAGGTGGCCGCCGGCCGAGTTGCCCATGATGCCGATGCGGTTGGGGTCGAGTCCGCGTGCTTCGGCTTCCTTGCGAACCAACTTAATGGTGCGCTGCAAGTCCTGCCATGCCGTGGTGTGCTTGGCCAATCCCTTGGGACGCGGAGTGCGGTACTTCAGCGTTACCACCGCCATGCCCTTTTCGTTGAGATAACGGCGGGCAGGAGCCACTTCAAATCCGTCGGGGTCGTTGCCGGTATAGCTTCCGCCGGAGTAGATAATCTGGATGGCCTTGGTCTTCAGTTCCTTCGGCATGTGCCATTCGATATAAGGTGTGCATTGCTCGGCCTGCACGTCGGGCATCTTTCCCTCGGGCCAGATGTTGGCCTTGGTGTGCGAGGCGCGGTGCTCGTCGCTGGGGAATCTGTCCATCAGCTTTTCTTCCTTCTCAAGGGGTGTGATGAAGCCCATCTGGCGCATGAACTCGATGCCGCGCTCCAGTCCGAAGGCGCCGTGGCCCTTGTCGGCATAGAGGTGCAGTTCGGCAGGCACCTTCATGCGGCGCAGCTGGCGGTAGACGAGTGTGGAGGTCTGGGGCGCATAGATGTCCGTTCCGCCGTGGTGGAGGCTCATGGGGCAGGTGCGGCTGTCAAACTTGAACACCTTGCTCAGCTTCACGTCGCTGCCATAGCCCTGGCGGGTGGCAGGCGTGCCGCTCTCGGCGTCGGTGGTGCCATAGGCCGGCGCATTGATTATGGCCCAGTTGATGTGGCATGACATGGTGTCCAGCTTGTCCACCGCCTCGTAGGCCGGAGTCTGTGAAGATGTGGCGAGCAGCAGGCCCAGGTGGGAGCCGGCCGACATGGAGATGACACCAATCTTCTCGGGATTGAAACCGCGCTTCTTGGCCTGGCTTCTGACCATGCGCACGGCACGCTGTCCGTCTTCCCAGGCCGACTGGTATATGGGCAGACCCACGGGGCGCGGGGTTCTGTAGACGAAGTTCACGCACTGGAATCCCAGCTTGGTGAACTCCTCGTTCCATTTCTTGATGAGGCCCACATCGCAGCAGTTCTGGTAGCTGCCGCCAGAAATGAGAATCATGCAGCCGCCGTTGTGGATGTCCTTAGCCGGAGCGTCGAACCATTCCAGATAAGCCACACGATGTTTGTCGGCCTTGAAGTCCTTTTGGCTGGTTTCGTTGGTCATGGCCGCAATCTGATGGTCCTGCTTGTCGGGCATCTTGCCCTTGGGCCATACGGTTTGTCTTTCTTGTGCCGCAAGGCCGAAGGTAACGAGCAAAGCGGTGAGGAGGAGCGTAATCTTTTTCATACGTAAATTATTAAGCGTCCTACATTGCTGTAGAACATTGTTTATATTCAATTCAACTATTTGAGTTTTTCGAAAGACAAGAAAGAATAGCACTCATAGTATTACAAGTGCGGCTATTGTTCCATAAAAT
>JAFYQQ010000026.1 GCA_017559845.1 Bacteroidaceae bacterium
CCACAAGCACGTTGTATCAATTGAGGGAATGTTACATTTGCCATAAGCTTACCTTTTACGTATTCATACTACAAAGGTAACTTAAGCTTAATGTTTTTCATTCACTTTGGCGTGATTTTTTTATCTCATGGGCATTTCATATCAGTATTATTATTTAATGTTGGTCCTACAATGGCACAAAGTTACGAAGAATTTGTCAAAACCCTTGCATTTGTTTTTTGATATTTGGCTTATGCAGAGCGGAAAAAGGAAAATAATATGCACAAAAATCTTGCCCGCGTGCAACTTTTGCCGTATCTTTGCACAGTTTTTGATAAAATGAGCAGAAAAATGAAAAAGTTTTTAATGACAATCGTTTGTGCAGTGATGGCCTTTGCGCCCGCTTTTGCACAGAACTTCAACGACAAGGCCGACAACATTGTGGGTGAGTATCTGACAGACCGTGGCGGCAGCAAGAGCAAGGTTCGCGTAACCAAGAACGCCCAGGGCACATACGACGCCCAGGTCTTCTGGGTGGAGAAGCCTCTGGATGACAAGAGCCAGAAGCGCAAGGACGTAAAGAACCCCGACAAGAAGCTGCGTCAGGTGGACATTGACAAGGTTGTGGTTGTACAGGGTCTGAAGTACGACGCCGATGACAAGGAATGGGGCGATGCCAAGATTTACGACCCCTCAAAGGGAATCCGCGTGAACGTAACCTGCGAGTTTGTGGATGCCAAGCGCCTGAAGCTGCGCGGCACCATCATGGGTATCGGCACCACACTTTACTGGACCAAGATAAAGTAAAAGAAATCAGACAGGCCGTAATGGCCCGAAAAAACTCCCTCCCGAGGTAATTCTTTTTTCCTCGGGAGGGAGTTTGATTTTTGTTTTTTTTGAAAGACCTATTGATTGCCGTCCATGTTCCGGTGAAAATACTTGGCAGCCTTACCTGGACTGATAATGCGAATATCAATGAGCGGAAATACAATGCTGTCAGTGTTCATGACATTCATTATATGGTTATCCTTGCCATGACCCCAAGGATTGCGGATGGCATAAAGCGCACCTGGACGCTGCGGAGGGAGAAACGTGTGGCCGTGCTTTGACACCGTCTTGTGTGCATCGAGCGGAATATCCGCTTCCAGGAAACCGCCATTGACCATCATGCCATGTTCCAGACAGGTATTGATTATCCGCGCAAGTTCTTCACCCGAAAGCCGACCGGGCTGGATGCTGAAGCTCCGGCCATCTCCGGTAAACAATGGAGTTATCATTTCTGAATTGCATCCGTTCAGCCCAGTACAACTTCCCCAATTCATGTGCTGATAGGCATAGACCCATTTCATTGCAGCTTTTTCCAATATGGAAATCCAATTGGGCTGATTATCCTTTCCAACACAAAAGACAGGATAGCCATTCTTGTTTACTGGAAACTTATTATTTACACATACAACAATTGGATTCCCCTCTGGGTCAAACATATCCACCCGGAAAGAATCGGGTGATTCCTGATGAATGATGGAACGAATGAAATCGGGATACAGAAAGGCCATATTTGCCAATACGGACACTGCGTTACAGTCATTAAGACTTTTCTGGTTCACATCGGCAAGAACTGGCTTACCATGAGGATACAGATTTATGTCAAAGGATTTCATTGTTTCCTCCTCAGGACCCTTGTTAAAGAATTCTTCTTGTGCAGTTTCAAACCATTTCTTCTGTTCATCGCCCAAAGGCTTGTAATAAAGGAAATGACGTCCCATCGGAGTTTTGCTATGATAGGTAAGGTCTGTGATGCTTGGTATCAAATCGTCAATGACACCATTACAAAATTCCTTTTTTGAATTACAGGACGCCGGCAAGACTGAAAGTGACGGATTGGCATCGTGAATGAAAAACGCACGGGTGACATCGTTTGCTCCGACAAGCACAACCTCATCTTCGCGAGAGATAATTCTCAATTGGTAATTACCAAACAAGGGCTGTTCAAGATTCAGCACAGTATCTTGTATGCTACATTTTCTCTCAAAATTACCTTGTCCGGAATATTTCCAGGACAAATGCGTTGAATCCACAAGAACCATTTGTTCCATTGGTGCCTTTCCTGCCGGATTGGGGTAGTTGGATTTCTCAAACCATCGGCCTTGCATCATGCCATAGCGATATAGGACCAACGTCTTGCCGATTAACTGGCTCCATCCACTCCTCTCAGCTACAGCCGATAAGGCAAAAGCAAGAAAGGCAACCACAAGGATTAATGTTTTCTTCATAATCATAGCAAAATTCATATTTTTTTAAGTTATTGCTCTTATGCCTGCTTCTTGGCATCAATGTGCTTTACAACCTGGCCGTAGATGATCAGGGCAAAGGCGGAAATCAAGGCGATTCCGCCAAAGCAATACCAGATGTAATGGGCATTGGCGCTTGCGGCAAGCCATTCCTCGTGCGTGGCAAAGAGCGTAGGCTCGGGGCAGTATTTGCTCAGCAGGAAGCCGGAAAGTCCGAAACCAAGCACAGAGGACAGGAAGGAATGCAGATGGCTGAATCCCAGATAAAGTCCTTCCTCGCCCTTGGGAGCCTGCAGAGAGAAATATTCAAGGAAGCGGGGAGAAATAAAAGTCTCTGCCAAACCCTGGAACACAATACCCACCACCATCATCAGGGCCACGGGATGCATGCCCAGATAAGTGGAATTGGCGTCCAGCATATTACCCGATGCCATGCACAGGGCAGAGATGGGCATGATGAACATACCGATGGTCATGGAAGTGAGGGCAGTATGCTTTTTCATGAGAGAGGTGACAAAATTGACGGTAAGCACCACCACCAAGGGATTGACATTGGCATACCAAGAGGGGGACGCTCCTTCGCCGGCAAGACGCAAGACGTACTTGGGCATGGTGGCATAAAGCTGGTGCTGTACCATCCAGAAGCCGGTGATGATGAGGATAAGGGTGATGAGACGTCCGTTACAGCACACCTTGATGAGGGCGTTCCATATCTGCTTGAAGCTCTTGCCCTCGCCCGAATGCTCGGCACTCTTGTAGAAGAACCAGATGGCCAACAGGGCAAGGAAAGTCATGCTGGCGGAGAAATAGTTCAGTGTGATGAGTCCCTCGTTACCCAACGCCTCGCGCAAGGGCTTTACGATGGTCTTGCCCGAGAAGGCTCCGATATTGACCATGGCATAGAAGATGGAGAATCCCTTGGCACGGGTTTCGGGCGTGGTTTCCTTGGCCACGGTACCCGAGATGACGCTCTTGATGAAAGCTCCTCCGCAGACAATCAGCGCCATAATGGGCAGGATGCCGTATTGCAGGTTGCTTTCCAGCAGTCCGGTAAAGGTGGTAGTGGCGGAATAAGACACCAGTCCGGCCGATTCCAACCAAGTGGGGTAAACCGCCAGTCCGGCATAGCCCATGGTAAGCAGGGCGAATGCAATCAGCATGGAGTTGCGGAAGCCGATCTTGTCTGCTAATGCACCGGCAAAGGTGGGCAGCAGGTACAGGCAGGCCGAGAAGATACCGGCAATGCTGGCTGCCTGGATGTCATTGAAGCCGAGGATGCGGCTCAGATAAAGTGTGATTACGATAAATACACCGTAGTAGGCGGCACGCTCGAACAGTTCCACTGTATTGGCCACCCAAAAGGCTTTGCTAAACTTGATTTTCTCTTGTTTGTTGTTGCTCATTTTGATTTATTTGATGATAAGATAAGGATAAGACAAAATTTGTACGGGTCCCATCAGGCCGGATGACTGCAGTTCTGAATTCTCGTTCAGATAAGAAGAGGTCTGGAAGGTGAAGCGTTCGTTCTCGGGCAGTTTCTTTTCGCCGATGAGGCGGTTGCGCCAGCAGTTCACCACTTCGATTTCCAGTTCGTTCAATCCTTTGCGCACAGCTTGGGAAATGTTCAGACGGTATGGCGATGTCCATACGCCACCCACTTCCTGTCCGTTGATTCTGACGCGGGCCATGACCATGACCTTGCCCAAGTCTATGTAAAGAGGAGTTTCGGGCAGTTTCTTCATCTTGAATGTGGTTTTGTAGGTGGCTGTTCCGGAGAAGAACTTGACGTGCGGGTCTTCGCTTGTGGTCCAGTCAAACAGACTGTCTGTGGTGAGCGGTTCGGCCGGGCCTCCGCGTCCTTCCTGGAAACTGATGGTCCAGGGGCCGGCAAGTTCGGTCTGCAAGGTGGGTTCGGGGTAATTCTGGGCTGTCTGCTTTTCCTTTGCCTCTGAACGGAAGATTATGAACGAGCTTTCATAGGGAGCCAATGTCATGGGAATGGAGGTGGCGTCTGTAAGTTGTTTGAATTCGGGCAACAGACGCACTTCGCTGGTCAGCGGATTCCACAGTTCGGGCTGCTTTCCCTTTATACGGAAATTGGCATCGAAGGCAATGGGGCGGTCGCTCTGGTTAGAAACAAAGTAAGCCTCGCCATCTGTATTTGTCAAGTGAATGAACAGAACGGGCAGCATGGGGTCTGAAACCGTGAAATCCGGCTGTACGCCCAATTCGCCGAATATCTGCTCCAGCGAAGCGTCCTTGTAAATGCGTCCCTTTCCATAGCCAACCATGGCGTTGTGGGGCAGGCTTGAGGTTTGCCACATCTCTTCTGCCATTCTCCTAACCTGCATATCGGCTTCGGGGTAATTCTGAAGACTGGGTGAACGTCTGGGGGCAGGTCCTTGAATGACGATGCCTTCCTTGACCAGTTCCTGCAATTTTGCCAGCAAGGCGGGGCGCATGGTTTCAATCTTGGGCAATACCAGCACACGATATTCCATTCCGCTGGGTAATACCAGTTTTCCGTCCTTGGCCTTGGCTGTCATTAGCACTTCGGCATTGATGTAGTCATAAGAATATCCGCGGGGAATTTCCGGATTGCGCACACCGGTCATCTTGGGTGCGTCTTCGCCCAGGAAGTATGCCACATCGGCCACATAACGTCCCTGCTGCAGCATGTAGTTGCATCGCTTCAAATAGGCAGAGAAGACATCCATCTGAGAGAACCACGTATTGTTGCGGTTGAATTCGTTTCCGAACCATGCATTGATTCCAGGTACACGGTCATCGGGCTGTTGTACATAGAGGTGCATGAGGCTGGCGTTGATGCCTTCGGTGAAGAAACGGTCTCCGCGCTGCTTCATCTGGCCGGGATATTGGGTAAAGTCCGGTCCGCCACAGGTAAAGGATTCCGCCCATACCTTTTTCTTACCGTAGATATGTCCGCAACTGGATGCGGCACGGTTCTCTATGTTTCCCAAGTCGCCAAAACTCCAGAATTCGCCGCCGATTTCGTCAGACTGTCCGCCGTACTGCAAAAATTCGCCAGGGAATCCCCAGTGGCCGTAGTTTTCCAGCCAAGTGGTAAGTCCGTGCTCGTTGCTCACTTCGCGCAGTCCGCCCACATAATTGTATGAAATCTGGTCGGCAATGAGACGGCGCACATCCCAAAGGAAGCGGTCGGACACATCGGGCGAACCTACCGTAACTCCGTTGTACACGGGCATAAAGGGAACAGGGTCATATCCGTAGACCTTCTTGAAGTCCTCAATCATGTTGTCTGTCCAGTTCTGTCCGCCGGTTTCGTAACTGTCTTCCACCACAATGCGGAATGTTTTTCTGTCTTTTTCCGGAATACGTTTGAGGATTAGTCCGATATAGTTGTCAAAGTGGGCACGGATGTGCTTTTTGCTCATCTTGTCTGTCTCCAGTCCGGTTCCTTCTTTGGGGGCAGGGCTGCATTCCACGCCGGTGGGCAGCATCCCTGTTCGGGAAACTACCCATTTTCCTGCGGGCACATCCCAGGTAAGTGTGCCGTCTGCCTTCATAAAGGCTGTGATGTCCTTTACCTGGCTGGCCTGCAATGCGCTTTCTGTTTTATATTCGGGTTGGTTGCGCCACATATAGGCATCCCACATAGGCAATGGGGTTTGCCACATCTTCATAAAAGACTTTTCGGCATAGCGTTCCACGCGAGGAATGTCAGACAGTTCCGCTTTGCCGATAAATCCAGTATTGTTCAGTGTCAGACGGAATTCACATCCTTCCGTTTCGGGAAGAGAGAAGATAAAGGGAGCCAACGGTTCAAAGCCAACGTTCTTGCCCGCATTGCTGCGATCAAGATTGTATTTGTCAATCGTTATCCACTTTCCGTCTTTCTTTACAGCTATTTCGGCAGTTCCCGAACCGACCTTTGAGGGATAAAGAGTAAGGCTGCGGGCAACAGCAACTTTGTCGCTCTTGAACGTAACTACCTTTTCCTTTTTTATATCTTGCTGGGCCACGAATAGCGCTTGTGGTTCAGTGAGAGGATAGGCCAGCACCTTTACGTCCTGTCCGTCCTTGCCCAAAGCGGGAAGCTTGGCGCTGAACTTCATGGGGCCTTGTATGGTGTCGTTCACCGTTTTCAGATAACGCATGGACTGGCTGGGCTTCACCCAAGGACCGCCGCTCTGGCTCCATCCCGGACAATTGAACAGTCCCACCTCAATGTCCAGTTCCGTTGCGGTGCGGAACATGGTGTGCAGAATCTTCCACCACTCATCGCTGAACAGACGTACCGGACCCACCGGAGTGCCTTGTCCTTCGCCAATCATGCCAATCTGCACACGGTTTATGCCGGCCTTCTTCATGGCATGCAGGTCTTTTACCACACCCTCTTCTGATATATTTCCGGCAATCCAATACCAATATACGGCAATTGGCTGGTCTTGCGGTGTCTCGCGGAACTTCTGTTCCATTGTATTCAGATTGTCTGCCAAGACTTGTGTCGGGCAGCCTCCAAGCGTGGCAAGAGCCGCCAATCCTGTAAGAATCTTCTTCATGTTTTTCTGTTTTTATTATTTTAGGTTTTCTAGCTTTTCTAGTTGTTCTAGCTTTTCTATAGTGTCTAAACTTTTTTAATCACAACCAACCTGCTTGCTTGTACCATTCAACAGCGGCTTTCACGCCACGTTCAAGCGGCCATTCGGGGTTGTAGCCAAAATCTCGGCGTGCAGGCTCAATGTCGCATTGCCAGTTGCGCTGGCTAAGGATGTGATACTTGTCATTGTTCAGGGCGCTCATCTTGCCGGTGATTTTACTCCATCGGGTGGCAATTTTACATACTACGCGAAGGAACCACAACGGAGCCTTGATGTGAAGCACGCATTTTACGCCCATTTCCTGTTGTAGAAGGTCGCTGAAGCGTCGGCTATGATACACCTGCCCGTCAGAGAGAAAATAGGCTTTCCGCAAGGCGTCGGGGGCTTGCATGCAGCCGAACACGGCATTCACCACATCCATTACATAGACAAAGGTGATTTCCTGTGGCTGGTAGCCAACGGCAAAGTCTACATGTCCTGCAATGCTGCTGGCCATCAGGAAATAGTCCTTCTCCCTGGGACCATACACACCGGTGGGGCGCAGAATCGTATAGGGGAAGTCTGGCAATGACTGCAGGTATTTCTCGGCCTCCAGTTTGCTTCGGCCATAGGCTGTGTTGGGCTGCGGAGTGTCAGCGTCCAAAATAGGACTGTAAATCCAGGGACTTCCGTTCTTTGCGGTCTTGACCGGAGTTTCACGGATGGCACCGTAAATGCTCAGGCTGCTGATGAAGACAAAGCGCTCTGGAACCATGTCCGCAGCTTGCAGGGCTTCCACAAGATTGCGTGTGCCCTGGGTGTTTACCTTGAAGAAATCTTCCTCCCGCAGGCACTTGGTCGCTCCGGCTGCATGAACGATAACATCCCACTTTCTTCCACCCATTTGCTGGCGGTAATCTTCCAGCTGAGCCTGGAGCTTTTGGGAGTTCGACAAATCAAGATGGGCAAAGCGGATTCGTTCGTCCTGCAGATAGCTTTTGCTGCTGCTTCCGCGCATTCCTGCCCACATTTCGTAACCTCTGCGCAGACCCTCTTCCACAATGTAGCTTCCTATGAATCCGCTGGCTCCTGTCACTAATATTGTCATGCTTGAATTACATTTATATGATTATATGGGCAAAGATAAGTTTTTTTTTTCACTGAGTTTGTATCTATATGGGAAAAAATGGCTATTTTTGCGTAAAAGCCGTTGAAAACATAAAGGAAATTATTATGGGAAAGAAGAAGACTGGAGGCCGGGGAATCAGAAAACCGGAACTTACAAGAATGCTGGTTGAGCTGTTCGAGAACAACCCTTCGCAGCCCTTGGAACTGAAGACCGTACACCGTTTGCTGCATTTGACCACCCATCCGGCCAAGATGCTCTGTCTGGATGTACTGGAAGAGCTGATGCTGGATGATTATGTGAAGGAGACCCAACGCAATGTCTATGTGCTGAACAGACCCACTCAGATTGTGGAGGGAACCTTCAGACGGAAAGCCAACGGAAAGAATACACTGGAGCCCGTTGAAGGGGGCGAGCCCATCTTGGTGGCCGAGCGCAACAGCCTGCATGCCATGGACGGAGACTTTGTCAAGGCCACGCTTCTGGCCCGCAGGAGGAATCATGTCAGAGAGGCTCAGGTAACCGAAATCTTGGAACGCTCGGACAAGACCTTTGTGGGAACACTTCAGGTCAGCAAGCAATATGCCTATCTGCTTACGGAAGACCGCACCCTGGCCAACGACATCTTCATCCCCAAACCTTATCTGAAGAAGGGACAGACCGGAGACAAGGCCGTGGTCAAGATTATCGAATGGCCCGAGAATGCCAAGAATCCCATCGGCAAGGTCATTGACATTTTGGGTCGCACTGGAGAGAACACAGCCGAGATGCACGCCATTCTGGCCGAATACGGACTGCCCTATGTCTACCCCGAACAGGTGGAGAAGGCCGCCGAGCAGATTTCCGCAGAAATTCCACAAGAGGAGGTGGACAGAAGACTGGACATGCGCGATGTGCTCACCGTTACAATTGACCCTCGCGATGCCAAGGACTTCGACGATGCCATCAGTATCCGAAAACTTGAAGAAGACCTGTGGGAAGTGGGCGTTCACATTGCCGATGTGAGCCATTATGTGCAGGAAAACAGCATTATAGACCGTGAAGCGCTCAAGCGCGCCACCAGCGTCTATCTGGTAGACCGCACCATTCCCATGCTGCCCGAACGGCTCTGCAATCTTATTTGCTCCCTGCGCCCCGATGAGGACAAACTCACCTACAGCGTGATTTTCCGTCTCAACGAAAAGGCGGAAGTGAAGAGCTGGCAACTGGCACACACCGTAACAAGGAGCAACCGTCGTTTCACCTACGAAGAGGTGCAGCAAGTATTGCAGAACCATCAGGAAGCCAGCCCCGAGGACTATGACGCTCCGGGAGACGGACCGGCAGAACCCACTTACGAAGGTGCGCCTCCTGCAGAGGAATATGCCACCGAACTGATTATGCTGAATCGCATGGCCAAGGAACTCCGCCGTCGCCGCTTCGAAAACGGGGCTGTCAATTTTGACCGCTGCGAAGTCCGTTTCGTCATTGATGAGAAAGGCCGTCCGCTGAGCACCTATTTCAAGGTGGCAAAGGACGCCAACAAGCTGATTGAGGAATTCATGCTGCTGGCAAACCGCACTGTGGCCCAAAGCGTAGGCAAGGTGCCCCAAAACAAGAAACCCAAGGTATTGCCCTATCGTATACATGACACCCCCGACCCAAATAAACTGATGAATCTGGCCGACTTTGTCATCAAGTTTGGCTACAAGCTACGTACCGGCGGTTCAAGGGCCGACATCACCAAGAGCCTGAACAAACTGCTGGGCGACGTGAAGGGAAAGAAGGAACAGAACGTGGTTGAAACCGTCAGCCTGCGTGCCATGATGAAGGCTCGCTACAGCACGCAGAACATCGGACACTACGGATTGGCATTCGATTACTATACCCACTTTACCAGTCCCATCCGCCGTTACCCCGACCTCATGGTACACCGTCTTCTGACCAAATATGCTGAAGGCGGAAGAAGCGTGGGACAGGAGAAATACGAATCTCTGTGCGAACATTGCTCGGAGATGGAGCAGACTGCCGCCCAGGCCGAACGCGCCAGTATCAAGTATAAGCAAGTGGAGTTCATGAGCGAACATCTTGGCGAGATTTTCAAGGGAACCATCAGCGGTGTCACCGAGTTCGGTATCTATGTGGAAGTGGACGAGAACAAGTGCGAGGGAATGATTCCCCTGCGCGACCTCGACGATGATTATTACGAGTTTGACGAACGCAACTATTGCCTGCGGGGCCGCCGTTTCCACCATTGCTACAATTTGGGCGATACGGTACAGATTCAGGTTGCCCGTGCCGACCTCTATCGCAAGCAGCTGGACTATAAACTGATACGTCCAGAATCGCCTCGCAATGAAGCGTTTCCTCCCCTTCCTCCCATGCCGGAAAAGAAAGGCAAGAAGAAGGACAAAAAAGTCAAAAAGGGAAAAAGGAGATAAATAAAAACAGGGATGCAATTCGGTTGCATCCCTGTTGATTTTACGTCAACAAACTCGAATCAATGTCAGGCATCATAATGTTTACTTTGTTATCAAACCGCGAATAGCGTCTCTTACGCTTTGAGGCGTTTGTGGATGTGTGCCAGGAAAAGAGACGAATCTGTCGTATGCGGGCTTTGCTTCTTCTAATGTGGGGACAGCTAAATCCATCGCTTCAAAATAAATCTTAATTCTACGCATGAACTCCTCTTCAAAGTCTGCGCTTACGATTCCTGGAATGCCTATTGTCAGCACCGTTTCATAGAATGGCTTGTAATAGATAATTCCATCGGCAACATCTTCCCATTTCATTTCTCCATAACGGTCATTAAAATATGATATTTTGCCAAAGGGAGTACCCTTCATATCCATACCGAAGGACTTACAGCCCATAACCTCAAATGCGGCATCCCACAGGCCATTGGCCACCAGCGGAGTCAGTTGCTTATTCATATTCGTGTACTCTGCCCAGTTTAGCATTACGATTTTCACATTGTCGTTGCCAAACTGTTCTTTGAGCCATTTGCCTTGGCGGTGATAGTCCTTTCCTTCAAAAGTGGCGTTTAGGGCATGGGGGTGATTGGTAATTATCAAAGCCTTTCGCTTGCCGTTCTTGGGCTTTTGTTTGGCATACATCTTGGCAAAATGGAAACACATCGTGGAATCGCGATAGGCGCAGGCAGGTGAATCATCGAAATCACTATACTCTTTGGCTGTTTTGATTTTCTTCCATGAGAATTTGCAGTCGGTTAGTCCAAGCGTAATCTTCTGCTTGCTGTTGCGATTGATTTCATAGAGCCCTCGCAAGAATTGTACGCGATTATACTTGTCCCACAAAGGATTGAAGTCTTCGGTGCGAAGATAGTTGTAGAGGGCATCGTTGAATGATTTGTCGGTCTTATATCTACTCCGAAGTAATTCGTTTACATCCTTCGTCCTGTTTATACACCCCACTTCGGTATATACATAGCCTATTTTTTCGGCAAACCGCGGGTCTCTCAGTATATCCAAAATCAGTTCATACTGTGTGGTGTCTCTGTGGTCGCGCTCTCCAATCACTACGATATCGGAGTGATCGAACAGATTGAATATATAGTCTACAGGTTCGCATGACCTCTCCTTTATGCTTGCCACATAATCGTCTAATGTGGAATTTTGTGCATGGCAGGACAAAGCGATGCAGATGAAACAAAGTATGGATGCTATTCTTTTTGGCATGAAGTCTAATAAAAATTAAAAAACAAAATGTTCAAAAGCAAGCTGCCATCATCTCACGTCCCAAGTTGTGAATACATGAGAGTATTTCCTGTTCTCGTTCAGGAGAGGGCTTTTTGAAACCATTGATATAATTACGAAGAAGTGTAGGGTTTATACCTATAAGACGTGCAAACTCCGCCACATTGATTTCCTTATGAGTTAGAAAGAAACGTTGCATAGGAGATGGTTCACTATCTTCATAAACAAAGCTCTCAAAACTGATATCTTCATCAAGTCCACGCCAATGTATGCCCCCTAACCCAAAAGTATACTCTTTCCGTTCGGCTTCAGATGCTGCACGTAATTTGGGATACCAAAGAAGCGACTGACGATACTCCTTTCCATTCTCATCTCTACCATAAATATGGTCATCTACAAACCAGATTTCTGTTATTTTCATAGTTTTAATTATTAAAGTGGTTATTCCAATGTTTGATAATCAAATCGGCATTTTCATCAATGGCTGCCTGAATCTTTTTCATGTCGTTTGCCTTTATGTTGATTTTCTCTCTAAGTACAAATTTGGTACCGTCCCAATCAAATTTCGCCATTCCACCATTACCTTGCTACGTGTATGTGTATAGGTTCATGTTCCTTGCTGTAAAAGAAGAACGAGAAACCAAATAATCTGAATACTTCTGGCATATTATCTTACGTTTTTATAATAAATACGCCACAAATTTAGGTATTGTTTTTAATACCTGCAAGTTTCTTAGAATAAAATCACATACTAAATAAAAACAGGGATGCAATTGCGGTTGCATCCCTGTTGGTTTATGTGTGGTGTATTACGAGAATGTTCATCAGTTATTTTACTTGGCCAGCTCCTTTGATGCTGCATTAAGCTTTTGGCGGGCTTCGTCCATAATGTCGTGCCAGGGCAAGGTGGTGTCGGTCAGCTTCAGTCTTGCCATTTGTGCCAGAATGTCTTCTACGGGCTTCATCTCTTCGGTGCGGCCGGCATATTTCTTGCGGAGGATTTTCACCTTTTCATAGGCTTCAATACCGTCAATCAAACGTTCGAAGCGCAATGTGGAACGTCCGTAGGAACCAATCTGATAGGTGTCGCCGGAACCGAATCTTCTGAATCTTGAGTCGTATTCGGGACGGTGGGGCCATGAATTGTATGCCCAGCGTAATTGTCCGTCGTAATCCTTGGAGATGGCATGCCAGCTAAGGAGTTCAGATTCCCAAGGCTGGGAATAGGTGAAGCTGTTGGGGAAGAATGTGCTGCAGCATACATAGAATGTGGTGACATATCCTTTCGCACGGCGTTCTTCAATCTCTTCCTTGGTAAGATAGAGCTGACGCTGGGCCACACAGCAGTCCCTTACATTAGGGATTCGGCGGTATGAGGCATGGTTGTCTGCCATGGCAAAGCCAAGTTCGGGCGCATAGGTGTTGATAAGTTTTACCACAACCTCCATGTCTTCGGGCGTACGCTCGTCGGTGGCAATGTTGGTTATTTCAAGCCATCCCTTTTCTTTCAGGTGGCGTACGAAGTCTTGAAGGAATGCTCCCCACATTTCTTCGTAGCGCTCAGACTGGGGCGAAACAGATGCCTCCTTGAAGGCGTTGCTCTTTTCTTCGTACCAGTTCAGCTTGTTGTTCCAGGGAAGCATGGAGTAGCAGTTGATCTGCTTTTTTATGCCAAGCGACATCATCACCTCTACATAGCGGTCGAACACGGTATAGTCAAAACTCCAGGTGCCGTCCTTGCGCAGGGTCCAGATAATCATGTCTTCATAATCGTCAAAAGTCTGAGATCCCCAAGGGTCGCGGTTCAGCGTGGTGGTGATAACCTTCTGTCCGGCTTCAGCCAGAGGCTTCATCTGTCTCTTGATAGCCTCGAAGTGCTCATCGCTCCACATCTCCAGGTTTTCCATGCGTGCCACAGCCGATGGGTGCTGCCACAGGTCGAGGTGATAGCTCCATTGGTCATAGGTGGGAAGTGTCTGGTCGATTACTTCCAGTTCCATCGGCAAGCTGATCTTTTCGCCCTGGGCAACAATCTGTACTTCAGATTTATACATTCCGGCTTGTGCATCCTGGGGAATGTTGATGGTAACCCAAACGGGACGAACCGTCTGCGCATCCATGTTGAACACCTTCAAGGTATCAATCATATCGGGAACAAGGATGGACTTGTGTCTCGGTCCGCGCTCGCAACGGCAGTCGGGACCGCCTTGGTCTGCAAGGGTGTAACGCACAAAACCAGTTGAGGCTATGCCGGCATCCAGCGTGGCTGCATCGCCCTTGAAATCCTTTACCTTGCTCATGACACCGTCAATGCCTTTTCCTGTCCACAACAGGATTTGGGCAGAAACACGTTCGCCTTTCCAACCCTCGAGACGGCAGATTTCGGTGGCGCTTTTCACAGGCACCTCGCTGCGCGAATACAGAGAGTCTGCAGAAACCCATTGTGCTTCCAGCGCGCCAACCTCTTTCCAGGCGGCAATGCTGCGCTCAGAAACCGGAACGGGATCTTTGGCCTCGGTATAAGTGATGAATTGGGGTGCCTCGGTACATGCAGAAGCAAGAGCAAGCAGTGCTGCAGCGTATAATTTGTTCTTTTTCATTATTTTCCTTTTTTTAAACATTCCTAAAGTTATTGTTCATCGGCAAACATGGGATCCCATGCAGGCAGACGGATGGGCTTCTTCTTCATCAGTTCCAGAACCTTGGGTGTGCAGTACTTCTTGTTCACCACCACTCGGAACATGTATTCGTTGAACCATTCGTCGGTCATAATCATGTAGCCATTGTGTCCGCTGGACGCTCCCCAGCTGTTCTCCACCTTCCACTTGACGGGCTTTCCGTTCTTGTCCAGATCCACGGCCATCAGTGTCATGGCGTGCGAGCTTCCGCTGTCGAAGGTCTGTATGCGCTGTTTCTTGGTCATGCCGAAAGTGGTGCCCAAAAGACTTTCATAATCGAAGTTCTTGAGGTCGAGCATACCCGTGTTGCGGTCCATAAACTTGCCTACATCGCAGCTGAAGTACATCTGTGTGCTGTCTTTCAGACTGGCTATGGCCAAAGGCTTGAGTTCCTCAATGTCCAGATTGACATAGAGCCAGTTGTGTCCGTCGTAGACATGACGGTCATAGTCAATTTCATACACCTGGTCATAGGGGCGGCTGGGGTCGTTCATGAGCATGACAAAGTCGGCATTCAGGTCTTCGCCCTCGGCACACACTTCGCGATAGAATTCCTGCGGTGTATAGGTCTTGGGCTCGCCAATGGTCTTTCCGTTCTTCATGGGCGCCCAGGTAAACTTCTTGGGAGGTTCGCCGTAAGCCAACACCAGCAGACGGTAAACGGTCTTCAACTGCTCCACCTTCATGGCCTGCAGTTCCTTCTCATCGGCTCCTGCCTGACTCTTCTCGCGCAACAGGATGCCGAACTCGCGGAGCTTTCTCTTCAGGTGTCCGCAGAACTCGTTGGTGCTGTTGCTGACAAGGGTTTCTGCCATTACATCCTTGGGAACCAGGCCATATTTTGTCACCAAGTCGGCCACGCCAGTATAGGTTCCGCCGTCAGAAAGGGGGTTCTTGAAAAGCCAGCGTACCATCTCGTCGTCAATATCCTTCTTGCGGGTGTCAATGATGCCTTGCAGGAAGAGGTTGCTCTTCTCCAGCTGGTCATAGAAGAACAGGTAGACGTGGCTGAAGAAGAAATTGTCCACGCCCAGCTTCTTCATGGCGCGTTGGCGCAGCACATTGGTGCCGGTGAAGAGCCAGCAGCGTCCGCTGCTTTGCTGGTCGCTGATGCCCGAGTTCTTCACTTCCACATTGAAGTGGGTATCCTTGGTCTGTTTGTTGTCCTGGTTCACGGCCATCTGCTTTATGCTTACGTTGCTGATGGCATTGCGCAGCGCCTTCTCGGCGGGAGTGCCTGTGTAGCTGCCCTCCAGCGTCTGCAACACCTCTGGGGTGATGTTTGTCTGTGCCCAGCCGTTGGCGCAAACGGCAAGCGCCAGGGCACAAAATAGGTTTTTCTTCATTTTTCTTATTGTGTTAGTCAGATTTTACTTGTTTGCCGGAATGATTTCGAAGACGGCGGCCTCTTTATGGTTTACAAGGTGGTCACCCTCCACGTTGAAGAAGCCCTTTCCGCCTCTGTCTGCACATTGGATGGTAAACTTTCCGTCCTGTGTCTTGGTCAGGATATAGGTGTGCCAGTCGGCGTCATAGGGATTGTTGTTCTTGTCCTTCCAGAAGGTTCCGCGCTCGTTGATATAGCGTCCGTCCTGTACGTTGGTGATCTTGTAGCGTCCGGTGGTGGCAATCAGTTCCAGATACCATTGCTGGCGCTGGGGATTGATGGTGTCGCGCTCGGCCACAAATACGGGGTAGTCTCCGGTTCGGTCGGGCGATGCCTGCACATCAGTCAGGAACTTTCCACCGGCCTTTATGAAGTATTGTCCATCCTCAACAACCTGTTTGGGGAAGTGCTCCAGTCCGTAGGTGTGCTTCTTCTTGTACGCCTTCACCAGTTCGCTCACCTTTTCGTTGACCCAGGGCGTAACCACATCACCGCTCACAACGGGCTTGGCCTTCACAATGGAACCTTCAAAGTTGCGGCTCACGATGCGCTTCTGCGCGTCTTCAATGGCCTTCTGGCTACGGTAAGCACCCACAAAGGCCACGGAGTCTGCCTGGTTAAAGCTGTGCTCCATTTGCAGGACGTGCAGTCCTCTTTGGCCCAACAGGCGCATGCTCTCCACCCAGGGACCAATCTCGGCCAGCATTTCGGGCTGGTTTACGCTGTCTGCCAAAAGGGCGTCTGCGGCTGTGGTCATTGCCGTAAAGTAGAAGGCGGGTTTCATCTTCTTTTCCGCAAAGAGCTGGCTTTCGCCCTCGCGTCGCAGTCCGTGTCCGGTCTTTCCCAGGTCTACGTTGTTCTGGCAGAAGGCTGCAAAGGCCAGCGGACTGGTGGGCATAAGGGCATGCAGCGAGCGCTTCCAGCTCGACTCGCTATCGTATGCGGGCATGTTCCATGTATAGTCGGCAATGCTGTAAAGGCTCACCTTGCTGGCTTCGGCATATTCCATGGGATTGGAGCAGAAACCGCTCACCAGGTCGTAGATGTCCTTTCCGTTGCCGTAGGTCTTGCCCATGAGCAGACGGCTCTGGCAATAGTCGTTCACGGGATAGTTGAGCCAGATGAAAGCCTTGCGCTTGATCTGTCCGTTGATCCATTCCATGTCATTCTTCTCAATCATGTCCACCACGCTGTTGCCGGTCCACATAATGCGCACCTCGGGATACATCTTGCTGCCAAGTGTGGGCAGATAATCACCGCCAGACCATGCCTTGTTATATTGGGTGGGACACATGATGAGGGGCTCCACGTCTGTGTGCTTGCGCACAAACTCGTCGGTAACGTAGTTGAGCAGTCCGGCCTGCTTGTCGCCCTTGGCTCCTTCGCCCCAGATGTCGTCAAAGAAGACGGCAAAGGTGCGGATGCCCAGCGCATACATCTTCTCCAGCTTTTCCACCACGGCCACAGAGTCTGCCTTGTTCCACTTGATGTCGCCTCCGGGATGGATGGCCCATACAAACTGCACCTTGTTGCGGTGGGCAGCCTGCACCAGTTCGCCCAGCAGGGCGGCTTCCTTCTCGGGGTAAGGCTCGCGCCACTTGGCGCGGTGATAGGGGTCGTCCTTGGGGCCATAGACATAGATGTTCATCTTGTTCTTGCCATAGAAATCGAATTGGCGCAGACGGTCCTTGTGGCTCCAGGGATTGCCATAGAAACCCTCAATGACACCACGGCACGAAACGCTGGGCCAGTCGGTGATCTCGCACTGCATCACCTCGGGCTTGCTCATCACCTGCAACAGGCTCTGCACGCCATAGTATGTACCGTTGTTGTCCTTTCCGGCAACCACAATCTGGTCTGCCGTTACCTGCAGATAGTAACCCTCTGCCTTGGCGGGAATCAGCTTCTTGAATTTCTTTACGGCCTTGTCTCCCTCCTCGCCCAGAATAATGGGCTTGGCCAGGGGAAACTTCTTCGCATCCACCTTTTCGTTCACGCCCACAAAGTCCAGCTTGGCGGCAAGCAGCTTCACCGCATCGCTGTCGGCCCAGCCGGCGCCCACAATGTAGAACTTCTGCGTGTTGGAGAAAGCCTTTCCGCCCCATGAAATTTTCTGGGGAAGCGGCGAAAGGGTAACGTGCTGCTGTGCCTGCACAAGAACAGGAAGCAGCATAAGCATCATCAATAATAGTCTTTTCTTCATAAAATGATATAATGTTTTTTTTAATCAGTTGTTTCGGATGCGGGTAACCGGGAAAAAAGCGGAATCCCCCCGACTTTCGTTTGCAAAGATATAGTTTTTTTCCCTTACTTCCATTTTTTGCCCCTTAAATTTCATAATCTGCCCAATTCTCTCTATATTTGCAAAGATTAAACCGCTGCAAGTGGCGGAGATAGAGAAGAATAACCAATTAAATAACCATTAACACAAAGAAAAATTATGAAGAAACTTTTGATTCTTGCTGTGACCATGTTCACGGCCATGTCTTGCTGCCAGCAGAAGGCCGCCGACCAGGAAAGTGCCCAGTGCCAGAAAGAGTGTACCCAGAAAGCAGGCGAGTGTAAGAAAGCAGCCAACTGCGAAAAGGGAGAAGGATGCTGCCCCGACAAGGCCAACTGCCCCAAGGAAGGATGCACCGGCGACCCCGCAACCTGCCCCCAGGCCGCAAATTGCCCAAAGAAGGGCGAGTGCAAGAAGGGTGAGTGCCAAAAAGGCGATTGCAAAATGGGTGATTGCAAGAAGGGCGACTGCCCCGGAAAGGTTACTTTCGTTCCCGAGAACTGCCCCGCAAACCCCGTAAACGTAACTGCTTACTCTGACGGCCTGCAGCACATTGGCCTGCCCACCGCAGAGGTGCAGAAGACCATCGACTTCTATCAGGGTCTGGGTTTCACCCTTGCCACCCGTCATGACATCAACGGCCGCGACTTTGCCTTCATGAAGCTGGGCAACCTGCTCATCGAAGTGATTCCCAATGACAAGCCCACCATGCGTGCAGGTGCCGTAGACCACATCTGTCTGAACGTAACAAAGATTGAAGAACTCTACAAGAAGATCAAGGATGCCGGCTACAAGATGATTGACCAGAACATCGTGGACATCGCTTTCTGGGAGAAGGGCGCACGCTATTTCTTCATTGAAGGCCCCAACAAGGAACGCATCGAGTTCTGCGAAATTGTGAAGTAAGAATCCTATTGGATACTGGAAATAAAAAATGGCGGGTTGCTGCGGACATGACGTCTGGCGCAACCCGTCTTTTGTTTTTTTGCGTTTTTGCATTTTGCAAACGCAAAAAATCATACCCCAAGCACCCTACACCTTATTAAATCAATAAATACATTTATTGATTATTATATATATATATATAGACTCTCCTCCCACCCATACATTTTTTGCATGCAAAAATGCAAAAACACAAAATGAGGGTTGAAACTATTTGAAAATCAACCATGTAAGAGTTTGCAAAACGATTTGCAAATGCAAACGAAATGCAAAGGTTTTTAGTGCAAAAAACTGCCTGCTTCTATGTAATGCGTTGAATGACAGTATTATACGACATTTGTCCAACTTGCACGAAAAACGCCTTTTCTGCGTCCGTTTTGCCCGTTTCTTCGCCCAAAAACCCCGTTTCGTACACCTTTTTGCCCGTTTTCTGCACTCATACGAAAAATTAGTTTTTCCCACTTTACTGGCATTTTTACCCCTAAATCCACCCCTTTTATGCTCCAACTCCGCATTTTCCACATTTTGCCCACCCACTTTGATGCAAGGCAAAATGCAAAACAGATGCAAATGATTAGGCGAAAGAACAGGCGAAAAAAGTGTAAAAATTTTTACAAACCCAACCTCCTATAAGGGCATCCGTAAATGCCCCAAAACACTGCCTCGCGAGGGAAAAAGTACTGCCTCGTGAGGGAAAAACCCCAACTACGCGACATAGCAAAAACTTAGTTTTCGCAAATTTTGACATTTTTGTTTGGGGTGAATGGTAGGGCGCTTTCCATTAAGTCTTGTTGTATCTTTACGTCATGCTGAACTCGTATAACTCCGTTCAGTTTTCTCACGCCTTCAATGTCATGCTGAACTTGTTTCTGCATCTCACTGCGAGCCTCTGTTTTCTTTTACCGCAGACAGATCCTGAACTAAATTCAGGATGACATTATGTGTAGCTTCGAGTGAAACTGGGATGGCCCTTACCGATGTTTTGCTGTCAGAATAGAGGGCTAAAATGAGCCAAAAACATCCCTTTTCCCCCTTTTTGCAAAAAAAATGGAAAGGAATGCAAAAAAGAAATGGTTACAACATGCTATATGTCAGCGCATTGTAACCATTCTTTGCATTTTTGCGTTTTTGCTGTTGTATTTATATTTTTAATGTAAGAAAATTATCTTGAAATGATTAATATATTTTCTAAAGTATTATTCTTTTCTGCAATGTCTAATCCAAAAAATTTTATGATATTCTACACTAAATATTAATGTGCTTACGTCGTAACACAATGCATTATAGCTTGAAAAACAACGTTACCAACCCGCTTTGTCCCAACCTGCTGCCTTGTACCATTGAAATTCATGGAATTTCTCATTCCATCCTTGTGATGCGTACTTCTCGTTCGGCAGGAAAATGGAGAAGGCCGAGTAGTGCTCTGGGTCGGTAAGGTGGCAGTGGCAGTGGCCAGAGAACACGCTTGTCCAGCTGCTTGTGGCGTTCTTGTACAGGAGAATCTGGTTCAGCGCGGTCTTCCATTCGGCAAAGGATGCGGAGTCCAGGGCATGGTGCATGGCTCCTTCCATGTCGAAGGGCTCGGGTTTCCATTCGTTCTGTGAGGAGTAGGGCTGGTATATCTGTACGCCTTCAACCCCGTTTGTCTTGATGGCTTCGCTAAACTGGGGCATGACCTTGGCCGTGGCCTGCGCAAAGGTTTCCATCTTGCGGCAGTCAAGCAGGGAGATGACCACGCCGTCCCAGTTCTGGTATGTAGAATAGTATTGCTTTACCACTTCCAATACGTCTCCTCTCATCATGGGTCCGAGTATCATGTCATACGGTGCTCCCTCAGCGTGGATTTCTGTGGGACTGCCAATGATGTAGTCGGTTACGTTGTGCAGCTCGTATGCCACCTCTATACTTTGCATGGTGCTGGCATCAAAGAGGATGAACTCCAAGTGGGGGAGGGTCTCCAATACACCTCTGAGGGTGGGGATGTTCATCTGGAGTCCGGAGTTGCTGGAGGTGTTTTTCCCGTTGTCTATGCCGATGCTCCTTGTTTGGGGAACCCATCCGCTTCCGTGTGACCAAAGGACAAGGCCATAATTCTTTGCAGGAAAATTTGTGATGATTTCCTTCAGGGTGTGTTGCATGGTGGTACTGTCTGTGCTGATTTGGTCTTGGTCATAAGTTTTCCATTCCACCATTCCTTCCTCTGCAGTTACATTATAAATAATAGGCAGCGAAGAGTTGTCAACATAGACAAGCAGATTTGTGTTTTCTGGTATATTTCCGCATGCTGTTCTAATTTCATTTAAATCACTGGAAGCGAATCTGTTCAAAGAGTTCTCTGCCATTATGTATGCGATGACGGTGCGAGCTTTTATTCCCTTTTGATTTACAGTGATTACTGCTTGCTTTTCTTCTGAACTTATTAAAATATTATCTATTCGTTTATATTCAGTATCATTGTTAGTTTTGGGCGTTATTATTATGTCCGTAATTCCAATTCCTTTTGTAGGTGAAACACTTATCCATTCAGGAATATTATTAATTGACCAGTTGACGTTTGAAGAAACTGTAACTCTTTGAATATCATCTGCGTCACATTGAGCATTGAAATTCAAAGATATGCTATCTGTTTCATTTACTAAAAGATATGGTTCTGGAGATTTTTGGCTAACTATGACATTTGTACTTGTTGTTTTCTCTATAGTTGTAAATGTTAGTGTGCAAACTCTTTCTCCATATGTGATATTTTCTGTTGCTTTTAAAGTAATATCCATAGAGGTTGAGTCTAAAATGTTGTCTTCGGCAGTCATTGGGTCAACAAGTAACCAATCTGGCACATTATGTACACTCCAACCAGAATTACTTATGATTTTAATTATTTGTTCACCGCCCTTTGCTTCAAATTGAATAGAATCTACATTCGTTGCAAAAGATTCATCTGCAGCTTGTTGAATTATATTGACATCGTAACAAATTGTAGCATCAACAGTTGCTTCTACTCGAATCTTTCCAGTTCGTTCTTTTCTTGTTTTATTTTCAGTTGCACATATTTTTGCGATTTCTCCTTCTTTGTTTACTTGTAGCCATGTATGGCCTTCTACAATGTGTACAAACCAGTTTGTGTGTTTGGCTGTTACATATATGTTGTGTTGCCTATTGTTTTTTGCATTAAATTCTACATTAATTGTGCTAACAGATAATTCTGGGTTAGGGTTATTAATTTCATTATTACATGAGCTGAATACAATACAACCTAAAGTCATAAAAAGGGAAAATGCAAGAATTACATAATTTTTCATACGTAAATTATTAAGCGTCCTACATTGCTGTAGAACATTGTTTATATTCAATTCAACTATTTGAGTTTTTCGAAAGACAAGAAAGAATAGCACTCATAGTATTACAAGTGCGGCTATTGTTCCATAAAATTA
>JAFYQQ010000027.1 GCA_017559845.1 Bacteroidaceae bacterium
ATTTGCCAAAATTCATAATTCTGCAGTTTTGGCTGCAAAATTACTCAATCAATTTCAAATCAAAAAAATAAAGATTGCTTATAAGTTGTTAAATCTTAAGCATATAAATATAGTTAAGCGAATTTTATCGCATCACTAGTATATAATAATTTTGATTCTAACCTTATCGTTTTGTTGCAGAAATCATAAAGGTTACAGCAACAATGGCGATGCCGATGCCCAGAAGAATGTTCGTTGTCAAAGGTTCGCCAAACATCAGTGTGCCGATAAGGATTGCAGTGATTGGTTCAAACACTCCCAGCACAGAGGCCTTGGTTGCGCCTATATTTCGGGTTGCTATGGCTAATGTGGCTGTTGAAACAATGGTTGGCAATAGCGCCAAACCTACTAAATTCAGCCAATCGCCCCCTGTTGTAATCCCAGCGGAGATAGCAGTATCCGAAAAAGATATTTTACCCCAAAAAACGATTGCTCCGACCGTGAGAGAATAGAACGTCAACAGAGTATTGGATATCCGGGCAATTGCCTTGCTGCGGTTTATGATGACAATAAAAAGAGCATATACCAATGCTGAGCCCAAGGATAGGACTACACCGACAGGATTTATCGAATCGCCCCCACTCCCTTGTGTCATGATTATCACGCCGCCAAATGTTGCGGCAATGGAAAGCCATACGGGCCAAGAAGGAACAACACGCAGAAAGACCATGATAATTGCCACAAGCACGGGATAAAGAAATACCAGTGTTGTAGCCAATCCTGATGCGATGTAGTTGTATGCCTCAAAAAGGAATATGCTGCTTGACGTATATAGCAGTCCGAGTGCAAGCAACACTCCCGCCTGTCGTGCGGTTATCCGGAAACTCTGTTTAGTGAGTATGAGGAACGCGCCAAGCAGAACAACAGCGAACGAGTATCGAAAGAACAGTATCGACTCAATGGATGCACCGTTATTCATCAGAGGCACAGCAAACAACGGATTGAGGCCGTATGTGATTCCGGTAATAATACCGGTCGGATAGCCTATAATGGCGTTTTTACTTAATGTTTTCATAGTTTATTCGTTCACTATTGCCACCTTTATCACTCCATCCAACTTGTTCTCGAAGATGCGGTAGGCTTCCTCAATCTCGCTCAACGGAAAACGATGGGTGATGAGCGGAGTGGTGTCTATCCTACCCTGTTCTACCAAATGAAGCACTTCCTCGCAATCGCATCCGTCCACGCCACCGGTCTTGAAGGTTAGGTTCTTGCCGTACATGTCAGGCAGAGGAAGAACCTGGGGCTGGTCGTAAAGAGCCACTACGGTAACGATAGCATTCGGACGAGCACACTCCCACGCCAAACGGAAGGTGTCGTCGGCACCAGCGACTTCGAGCACTCTATCTGCACCTCCATGGTCGCTATTCCGGAGAACAAAATCCTTGCACTCTTCGGGAGTAGTGAGCAGTACGTCGGGATAATGCTTGCGTACAAATGCCTGTCTTTCTTCAGACTTCTCGCATACAATGATACGTTTGGGCTTATGAAGCATTGCGCAGAGCAAGGTGCAGATGCCCGTAGGTCCCGCTCCTATAATCAACACGGTATCGTCTTCGGTTATTTCTGAGATACGAGCTGCCCAAAATCCTGTTGCCAGGACATCGCCCACCAACAAAGCCTGTTCATCGGTAACGCTATCGGGAATGCGGTTCAGTCCTTGATTGGCAAGCTGAACACGCACATATTCCGTCTGTCCGCCATCGATACGGCATCCCAAAGCCCAACCGCCATTCGGGTCGGTACAATTGTTCACAAAGCCATTTTGCAGAAGAAGCACTCTCCGCAGAAGGTCTCCACGTTTACGGTCACTCTATCGCCTGGCTTTACATTGGTTACCTTTGAGCCGATTTCTTCCACCACTCCCACCATTTCATGTCCAACGGTAATGCCCGGAACGGCACGAGGCACGCTTCCATGCTTAATGTGAAGGTCACTGGTACAGATGCTACCCATTGTCACGCGAACAATGGCATCGGTGAGTTCTATCAATACAGGCTTCGGCTTCTCCACCAAAGCGAACTTTCCTTTCTCTATGTATGTGTATGCAAGCATAAGTTGTCAATCAAAATTTTTCAGTTTATCAAAATTCAAGTATCTGTCATAGAAACGTTCAAAGCTAGTTGCATATTCTTCCGGACAAACACTGATTATCCTTTCAACAAAATCTTCAAGGTCTATTCCCTCTATTTTATTTTTGTATTCTTGATTTAAACCATTGGTCAAAGACACAAGTTCTCTTTTGGTAGACGGATGCCTTCTAGGAGCGAGGATAATTGAGTATGACAACAATCCCTCTTCAAATCCATACATTTCGCTCAACAGGAAATTACGATAAATCTGAGTAAGCGGAGTATTGCCTTCAATTATGCTTTTCTCCACATCGGGGGTGAAGCATTGGAGTTTCTTTACCGCCTCGATGCTTTTTGCACGGGGAATTTTCTTGCCATTCTCATCCCTATCATAAGCCACATTCGTTCCGAGGCTTTCGGAATATTTAGTTTCCACGGCAATGAATCCTCCCTTGCCTTGTTCGTCTTCAAATCCTATGATTGCATCCATTGCACTCTTGTCTCCAGTCAATTCCAGGTAGTTTTTCGGGATGAATTCTAACTCGACTTTCGTTACTTTGTGTATGGGATAGTCAGGCAGAACAGCCTTTATGACTTTAGTTGCTAGTTCAGGAGAATCGACAAGCATCTGTCGCAATGGGCAAAACAGATTGAACGCCATGGGCTGACTGGAAAGGAGATTATTGAAAAGCCTATCGGATTCTATCGTTACATATTCTTTTCTGTTTTCCACTCTGTATTCTGCATGCTTGAAAGCACATTCCGTCAAGAAATTCTTCCAACAATTCTCCTTTGGAATTTCTCCATTGCTTATGTAGTTGCCATAATAATGCACATTACCATATCTATCTGTATATGGACGGATTTCTTCTCCAATCTCTACACGATAAATTGATTGCAATTTACGACAATCAGCCACAAAACGTGAATCTCCTTTATATTCTTCTCCGTATTTCTTCTCCATCTTTAAAATTTATTAGCAAGTTCAATATTTATCGCATTTTTAGAACATTTATTTTCCCAACTTCCAACCGCAATCGTCGTGATAAATCATCTGCTTGGTCATACCACCGTCTATGCAGATATTCTCACCGGTGATGAAGCCTGCCTTATCGCTGCAAAGAAACAGCACCATATTGGTAATATCATTAGGATTCCCCACCCTACCCGCAGGTTGTTGCGTGGCATCTGGACCATCGTAAACGGTGTATGCGGTGTCAATCCAACCCGGGGAAATGGAGTTCACTCTTGCTCGTCACGACAGACTTACCGCCAATGCATGCGTGAGTGCGGCAATGCCCCCTTTGGCAGCCGTATAGCTCTCGGTCTGGGGTTGGCTCATACGGTCGCGCGAGGAAGAAATATTGATAATGGATGCACCTTCAGCGAGATGCGGCATAAAGAGCTTGACCAAATAGAAGGGTGCGGTCACACCCACACTCAAGGCATACTGGAACTCCTCGTAGGAACATTCATCAATCCCTTTCATCAGAGGCAAGGCATTGTTGATGATGACATCCACTTTGTTGTGCTTGCTCAACACTTCGGAAGCAAAGGTCTCCAGCACCTCTTTCTTGGAGATGTCGCCAACAAAGTGTTCTCCCTCCTGTTTGTCAATGACATAAACGACGGCACCCTCTTTGCGGAACTCATCGGCAATGCATCGGCCAATACCGTTTGCACCGCCAGTTACGATGACTACTTTATCTTTGAATGTATCTGTTTGCATAATCTTATTCCATTATATCATCAGCATTATTCTTCCCTCTGCCCTTGTAAAAGTGTCGGGATTGCGACTGTATTGCATCAAAAGACACAACGAATAAAAAACAGAACGGCAGTATGAGGAAATACCTTCACCCCTCTTACCACCGTTCTTTGCGTATTACAGTGCTGTGTTACTGTTTTGGTTTCAAGAAGCGGTCACCAGTCTGTTGTATCAGTTGCTTGCGGAAAGTCTCAGGATAACCAGGACGGGTAACAGGACGAGGATTTCCGCCGGGAGTCTTCAGGTAACGTCCGTTCTCGTCCACCTTCTTTACGGTCATATCGTTATATTTAACGATGAGTTTCTGACCCAATTCCACCCATTGGTTGAGCATTCCCTGAGCGGCACGATGGCTGAAAGCGCTGAGGAATTTCTTTGCTTCAGCCTCGCCCATTGCAAGCGCCTGTTTGTCCGTATCGGCCACAAGCTGGTTATAGTCTGCATCAAGCTGATCTCGCACGGCTTTCAGTTCGGGGAAGAGGTCCTTGTAACGATAGTATACCATGTTGCTCACCCAATTCTGCACCCAATATGCCGAACGGAAACTGAAGTTAAAGGCATCCGCTGTCTTGAGGCTGTAGCAGTCGGGCGCATCAACGGTGCAACAATAAACAGGCGTAGGCGAAGTCATATTGGCATCGTCATTTCCAAACCATGTTACACCACCAATGTGGTCGGGCAGCCAAGAACGCATCTGCGATACATAATAGCAGCTGGTCTGTTGGGTGCTGATGGGACGTTCGTTGAAATATTGTTTTCCGTCCACCTCGTATGAAAGCGGCGTGGGGCGATAAGGCATTTCCCAGGGACCCATTCCGGGGTCGTTCAGCACGTCCAGTGGAGTGCCCTCATAATGGTCGCGCATCATTTCCTTTACATCCTGGACGCTCAGAGGTGCCTTGGGTTTCACATAAAGAGGCATGGGTTCCGCACCACACTCTCCCATGGCATAACTCAGATAAGGTTTCATGTCTTCTGCAGCCCAACGGTTGAAGAAACTCCATACGCGGGCTTCACAGAAACGCTGCGCCCCAAAATCAGTGGGGGCATAGGCGGCCTGGAAGGAGAAGTCCTCGTCCTTTCCATTGAAATAACCCTTTTCACGAGCAAAGGAAATGACGTCCTTGCTGTAGATGCAATTATCTTTGTCCTTAAGGGGGAACTGACGAATGCGGCTCTGGTTGGCATGCGCTGAAATGCAATCGTCAGGAATGCGGACTGCCACCCACACGGCACCCTTGCGGCCAGGACCCTTGCCAATCATTTCAAGAATCCACACTTCATTGGGGTCGGCAATGGAGAAGCTCTCTCCGTTTGTGCAATATCCATACTCTTCCACCAAATCGCCCATTACCTTGATGGCCTCACGGGCATTGCGGGCACGCTGAAGCGTAACGTACATCAGACTTCCATAATCGAACAGACCTGTTGTGTCCTCCAATTCCTCTCGTCCACCAAAAGTGGTTTCGTGTATGGTAAGCTGAAACTCGTTCATCAGTCCGATGACGCTATAGGTCTGCTTCGCCTCAGGAATTTCACCCAAATAATTGTTGGACTCGTAATGGTAAAGAGGACTCATCTCGCCCTTCTTATGAGTACCGCCGGGCTGCCAGTTCATGAAACCGAACGCGCCGTAATCATCACAGCTGTACGAAATCATCACACTGCCATCCTTGCTGGCCTTCTTGCCCACAATAAGATTGGTACAGGCCAATGCTTCGCCCATGCCCAAAACCATGGTGGACAAAAGCAATAAAAATATCTTCTTCATTTTTTCTTTTCTCTATCAGATTTTCAATTTGTCACTTCCCGCAGCCTTGAAACTCATGTCCAATCCCTTAACGCTATGGGTAAGGGCACCGAAAGAAATGAAGTCCACCCCGGCCTTGGCATAGGGAATCATGTTGTCAAAGGTGATACCGCCGCTTGATTCCGTCTCACAACGTCCGGCCACAATCTTTACCGCCTTTTCAGTATCTTCCGGTGTGAAGTTGTCAAACATGATACGGTCGCAGCCTTCTGCCAAAGCCTCATCCAGCTCCTTCCAGTTGCGCACTTCGCATTCAATCTTCAGGTCCTTTCCGTTTGCCTTGCAATATTCCTTGGCCCTACTGATGGCGTTGTGCACACCACCGCAGAAGTCAATGTGATTGTCCTTGAGCAGAATCATGTCAAAGAGTCCGATACGATGGTTCATTCCGCCGCCTATCTTTACAGCCTCCTTCTCCAGCATACGCATTCCGGGAGTGGTCTTTCGGGTGTCAAGCACACGGGTCTTTGTTCCGGCGTCAATCAACGTCTGCTGATACTTATGTGTCATGGTGGCAATTCCGCTCATGCGCTGCAGGATGTTCAGCATCAGTCGTTCGGTCTGCAACAGGCTCTGCACCTTGCCCTTTACGCTCATTACGATGTCGCCTGGCTTCACATGGGCTCCGTCCTCAATGTAGACCTCCACTTCCATTGTGGGGTCAAAACGATGGAACACCTGTTTGGCTATTTCCACTCCGGCAAAGATTCCCTCTTCCTTGATAAGCAGCTTGCTCTCGCCCATTTCCGTTTCGGGAATACAGCACAAGGTTGTGTGGTCACCGTCGCCAATGTCTTCGGCAAAAGACAGGTCAATGAGTTTCTCATTCAGTTCTTCAACGCTTAACATATAAATTCTTTGTTTTTAAGTTATTATTCATGATGATATGGTTCTCCGTTCAGTATGGTCATGGCCCTGTAAATCTGTTCCACAAAAAGCAGACGAATCATCTGGTGACTGAGTGTCATCTTGCTTAGGCTTATCTCTTCGTGTCCCAAGGCATGAATGGAGGGCGCAAATCCATAAGGCCCGCCCACCATAAACACCAGACGCCGGGGCGAGGCAGCCATCCGTTTCTGCATCCATTGTGCAAACTGAACGCTCTTGTATTCATTGCCGTGTTCGTCCAGCAATACCAGATGGTCACCCGGCTGCAAGGCTTTCTTTATCAGCTCGGCCTCGCGTTCTTTCTGTTCACCTTCGCTCAGGTTCTTTGTTCCTTTCAGTTCCGGAATCACCTCTATGGAGAACGGGATATAGCGGTTCACACGCTTCACGTATTCTTCAATCGATGCGATGAAATGCTTGTCTGTGGTTTTTCCCACCACAAGGAGTACAGTCTTCATTGGCTCACAAATTCATAACATCCGGCATCGGGGATGCTGTCACACAGGCGACATCGTCCCAACCGGTCATTAGGGTAAAGAGCCGCAGCCTCGGGCAATGCCATATTGCGAATGGTGCTGAGGCTGTCCGGCGTAAAGTCATAAAGGAAATTGTCCGTGTCGAAAAGGCGGAAGTTTTTCTCGTGTCTGAGCGGCTGTTCCTTATCGTCCCATACAACGCCCACATAACGCTCGTCATCTTCCACGGCAGGCGTGTTCAGGTAGCAGTGGTCAAACAGATAGTCGCAACGATAGTCCTGACCTTCAAGAATGGAACCCATAATCACATCGTCACCATAGCCCGTTATCACACTGTTGATAAAATGTGCCATATAAAGGTGGTTGTACACGCTGTCGACGTGATTGGACAGGAACAGCGCATCGCCGCGCTCCGCCTCGAAGGGATAGAACTGAGCGATGGTGCAATGTATAAACTGATACGCACCGCCATAGATATAGACGGTTGTGCCCAACGTGTTGCTCACTTGTGTGTTGGCAAACACGGCCGAAGTTCCTTTCAGACGCAAACCGTCGCCGGCAATGTTGTGTACAATGCTGTTCTCCATTGACAACTGGAGGGTTTCCAAACTGGTGCTGTCGCAAACCACACCATATTTTCCGCTATGTACGTCGCAGTAAGTCATCGTGTTGCCCACACTGCTGCTTCTGAAACGGATACCTTCCCATCTGCCCGGTGTGTTGTCATAGGGCAGATAAGGAAACATGCGGTCTGTGCGGTCACCACGGAAGATGACTGGTTTTCCCAACTCACCCTCAGCACTGAGCGTACCGTACACATCCAGTCCGGCCTTGTCATGGAACATCAGCGTTGATCCAGGCAGAAGGGTGAGTCTTGCACCGCTGTCCACCCGTAACGAATCATAGATGACATAAGGCTTGTCCGTGTGGAACACCGAATCCTGCCGCAACACCAGTCCACGTATCACATAGGCGTCCTGAGCATCCGCAGAGAGCAATACACGCTGCTGTACCCCGCTTTCCAACGTAAAGAACAGCTCGTCCTCCATGCGTACCGGTCCGCTTTGTCCCGTTTCCGGCAGGGTACACTCAAGGCGCACCACAATACTGTCCTTGCGGCGCACCTCAAAGTCTTCTCCCTCGCCTTGATAGAGCGACTGTCCGTCCACATTGGCGCGGAACGGGCTGAGTGCCTTTTTGCCCAAATGCACCTTACTGATGCGCAAACCGCGGTCGCCATTGTTATAGACCGTAAGCACCTTTGTTGTACTGGGTACGGTGGAAATGAGCGTATCCCAAGCCAGGGTGTCTGCACTCATCTCCAGCATGGCATGCGCACTGGTGGTCCACTTGTCATAATCGTCGCACGAGAGCGCCATAAACGACAGCGCGCTCGCCAACGAGACACATACGGGCAAATGCTTCCTTTGCATTATTTTACGGGGATGTTTTCCATTATAGCAAGCAGATGACGCCATACCATGTCCACAGTGGGTACATACAGACGCTCATCGGGGCTGTGTACACCACGCAAGGTGGGGCCCATGCTTATCATGTCCATTCCGGGATACTTTTCACTGAAGAGACCGCATTCCAAACCTGCGTGGATGCCTCTTACATGAGGTTCCTTGCCGAAGAGCGCCTTATACTGCTCCACTGCAATGCGCAGCAGCTCACTCTGCGGATTCATCTTCCAACCGGGATAGCCGCCACCCACATCAACCTTTGCGCCAGCCAGCTCAAAGACGGCCTTGAAGGTGTTGGACATGTTCTGGCGTGCGCTCAGCAGACTGCTTCGCTGGCTGCTACCTATTTCTATGTTGCCAGTTTCCTTGTTCATGCGGATACTTGCAAGGTTGCTGCTGGTCTCCACCAATTCAATGTCCTGACACATGGAGAGGATGCCGTTGTGTACGCCCTGCAACGCGGTGATAAGCCGGCGGCTGGTATCCTTGTCGATTACCTTGTCCTGATGGTCGGCACTGTCGAGCAGGAACTCCATAGTCTTTTCCGTAGCGCTGAATTCCTCTTCCACATCGGCTGCAAACACGTTCCAGTCCACGCGCACGCTTTCCTTGCATCCCGAGGGTACAGCGCACAGACACCATGCCTCGCGGGGAATTGCATTGGGCAAACCACCCGTCTGGATATCTGCCAGTCTGAGGTCATACTTCTCCTGACACATATAAAGGAAGCGGGTAAGCAGCTTGTTCGCGTTGGCGCGCTTCTTGTCAATGTCGTCTCCGCTGTGTCCACCGCTCAGTCCCTTCACCTTCAGTTCAAAGAAGAACATGCCCGCGGGGGTGTCCTCAAGCGTGTAAGGCATCTGGGCATACGTGCGGCAACCGCCTGCACAACTCACAAAGATTTCGCCCTCGTCCTCGCTGTCAAGATTCACCAGCATGCTTCCCTTCATGAAGCCGGGCTTCATACCCTCTGCTCCGGTCAGACCGGTTTCCTCGTCGCGTGTGAAGACACATTCAATGGGACCGTGCTTGATGTCCGTACCGCTCAAGACAGCCATCTGCATAGCCATGCCGATACCGTCATCCGCGCCCAGCGTTGTACCCTTTGCCTTCATCCATTCGCCGTCCATATAGGTCTGGATGGAATCCTTGTCAAAGTCGAAATCCACATCGGCGTTCTTCTCGCACACCATGTCCATGTGGCTCTGCAGGATGAGGGTTTTGCGGTCCTCCATTCCCGGAGTGGCGGGCTTGCGGATAATCACGTTTCCGGTTTCGTCACATTCAGTCTCCAGACCCAGGCTTTTGCCATATTCAGTCAGGAAGTCAATCATCTTCTCCTCTCGTTTTGAGGGATGCGGAACAGCGCAAATCCGTGCAAAGCACTCGAATACGCTTGCGGGTTTTAATTCAATTTTAGTCATATTTTTTGGTTAATAATTGCATTTGTTATACCTTTGCGCTCGCAAATATAGTAAAATATGTTGAAACTTGCACTATTGACTTTGGCTTTTGTTGCCATTTCGCTGGCACTTTTGTCCCTACGCATCATTCTGGTGAGGGGCGGAAGATTCCGCAGCATGCACATAGGCCACAGTGCCGCCATGCGCAAACGAGGAATCCACTGCGTACAAAGTATGGATACCATGGAGCGCAAGGACAATCCCAATTGTGTAGCAGAACGCTCGACAGACAAGAAAAAGAAAGAATGACAAATCAAATAAAAACAAAAAAGAAGAAAATGAAGAAGACCCTCTTTTTGGCTGCAGCCATCGCCCTCACATTGGGCAGCTGCAATAAGGCGGTACAGCAGGACGCTGTCGCCACTAGCGAGAACAAGCCCAATACTGGGCTGCGTATCGCTTACGTGCAGTTGGACACTCTGATGAGCCAATACCAACTCTACAAGGACGCTAGCGAAGTACTCACACGCAAGGGTACAAACATCCAAAATACCCTCTCGCAGAAGCAACGCACATTGGAACAACACGCCAACGCCATGCAGAAAAAGTACGAGAGTAACGGATTCACCACACGCGACGAACTTGAACGCGCACAGAACAATCTTCAGAAGGAACAGGTTGAACTACAGGAACTGGCAGAGCGACTCAACGGTGAATTCAACGCCGAGCAACTACGTATCAACGAAGAGGCCCGCGACAGTATACAGGCTTTTCTTAAAGTTTACAACGAGGAAAAGAAGTATGACTACGTAATGATTAAGGCCGGTGACAACCTTCTTATCGCCAACCCCGAATATGACATCACTGCAGAGATTGTAGAAGGCCTGAACAAGCGCTACAAGGGCAAGCCCGCCGAAAGCAACGGACTGAAGAAGATGGGCGAATAATCCACCGTCCTTCTCCCCCAATAACCAATAAGAGAGGGTGTGTCAAAAACGGCACATCCTCTTTTTATTTGCCAAATGTTCAATGGCACACAGATTACGCAGATACAACTGATGACCACAGATTTGCAGTTCTTTATTTATTCATTCATCGACCATCAGCTTTGGCGAACAAGACCTTCTGGTGATTGACTGAATTAAAACTTCCATTCTTATATTGGTTGGAAAATTGTTGTCTGAAAGACGGGAAGTTAAATAGCCGCGGGTTTTCAAACCCGTGGGTAATGAACGGTGAAATCTAATTGGCGTCTGTAAAGACGCGGACACCGATACCCCAAACACGTTGCCTTTCCCCGTCTTTACAGACGCCATTATTGTATAATCATAAAAACCGAGGGCTTAAAAGCCCCCGGCTATTCATATCCACGTCTTTCAGACGTATTTTCTCTCACTGCTCACTACTCATAGCTCAACGCTCATTACTCACAACTCAAAGCTATATACTCCCCTCCATAGAGGGAGGGGCGAACAAGGCCTTTAGAGGATTGACTAAATGTCAATCTG
>JAFYQQ010000028.1 GCA_017559845.1 Bacteroidaceae bacterium
GTCCGCGGATAAGAACTAGTGAAGGCTCGCGGTGAGATGCTGAAACAAGTTCAGCATGACATGGCGAACAGAACCCACATAGAAGTCATCCTGAATTTAGTTCAGGATCTGTCCGCGGATAAGAACTAGTAAAGGCTCGCTGTGAGATGCTGAACTAAATTCAGCATGACGTGAAGGGGGTAACTAATAGAACAAGGTCAAACGAGTTATTTGTCTTCGCTTATCGAAAACTTCTTTTTTTGAATGAATTATGGGCTGTGTGACAAATTGTTACTCTATTTGGTCTATTTTTTTCCGATTCTCAATATAGAATTAACCGGGAAAAGCAAAAAAGTTAACATTTCTTTTGGATAGTTAAGAAAAATAAATAACTTTGCCTTTGACTAAGCCAGTCCTTTATGGACAGGGCGGGTCAAGACATCGATGGAACAGAGACGACCGCCGTTTGTAAGGCACGTCTCTAAAAGGACGTTTTCGGACGTTACTATCTGTGTAGTCAAACTTCGCAACTTTGATTCTTCTCACAGGTGTAATGCAACGAGGCGTCTGCGTGGGTGTATTATATGCCAACGATTCGTTGCCCCTATTATTTATAATAAGGTGTAACGTCGAGTTGTTTTTATAATATCACTTGGCGTGGGCTGGCTTGCGTTGCTTATCCTTGAGAAGGGGCAATGCGAAGGCCTGACTACGGGGATAGGCGCGGAGGAACAAACTCCCACGTCTTTTTTGTTTCCGTAAGTTAACCTATTATTAATGCCGATTTTGGGAGTTTAAAGGCTTGAATTTATATTTGTTATGGTATTTATATTAATATTGGTAGTAATTGTGGCTCTATGGATTTGGTACAAGAAAACTCATTACAATGATTCAGATTGGGTGAAAAACCGTATCAAGGGACGTAGCGCAGAACAGCAGGCTGTTATCCGTTATTTTAAGAATGAGCCATCCTGTTTAAGTAAAAAACCCATAAATGATGAAGAGTATGATCAATTGTTAAAAGAAACGCTAAAATCTAAGGATTTTGTTGAGATGGCATTGAATTTCATTGGCATCGATAGTGAAGAAGTCAAAGACGTTGACCCTATACATTTTGAAGGTTACAGTTTTGACGATGGAGCACTTCAAAAGAAAGGCATCGATAAGGTTTGGCGCTCGTCAAAATATCAGACAACATGGATATTCTTCGGTAAGAATCAAATATTTATTTATCAATATACATTCTTTATGGATGAAGATGGTTTTAAACAAAAAGCTGAAGATTATTTTTATCCGGATGTGACTAGTATATCAATATCTTCTGATAGAGAGGATATTGAAGCGAAAGACAAGAATGGTAACAAACTAAAAGTAAATGTAGACTATAGTGTCCTTACAATAAGAATTGTTGATGGACAAAAATTCGACATTTTAGTGCCGACCAATGATTATACAGATAGAGCGATTAGGGGAATGAAATCATTACTTCGTGAAAAGAGAAATTCGTAAAAAGGACGACTCAATAAGTTGTGATGATATACGTGATTACATCATAAATCACAAACTGATTCGCCCCAAAATAAGTTGGTTGTTCATTGTTACTGTGGCATCTATGTTTGAACTGTTTGTATATGCTGTTTGTATCGAATTAAAGTCTGTATCAGCATTTTCTTTATTTTTCTATGAAGAGGCCATTCATATAGCTGCATTTATTGTCTTTGGCCATGACATTCTTCGAATGGTAACTAAAATTTATCAGCGTTATGCTCCAAGTTCAATTCGGCGACAATGCACATGTTTGCCGACATGTTCAGAATACGCTTTACTTGTCCTAGATAAGTATTGTTGGCCCAAAGCTCTTGTTCTTATTATCAGGCGTATGACCAAGACTTGTCAACAACCAGGTTATAAAATTGACTTTCCGTAACAACAAACATTATTTAAATTTTAATAATATGGGATTTTTCGATAAACTACGTGCAGAAGGGAAAACATTTGATGGACAAGGTAATGAACGCCGTGGCCTTGTTGATGTTATCCAGTATAATGGCGAACCAGATGAACTGGTATGGAAGTTCCCTTACAACAATCTTTCAACGGGAGCACAATTAATAGTAAACAGAAGTCAAGAGGCAATATTTGTTAAAGGTGGTGTCGTATGCGATATTTTTGGCGAAGGAACCCATACCATATCTGCCAATAATCTTCCCTTACTGGAGAAAATTATTAATATTCCTTTTGGCGGACGCACACCATTTACTGCAGAGGTATGGTATGTAAACAAGGTGGTACGCCGTGGATTGAAATTTGGTACGCCTAATCCTATCCGTGTTTCTGATTCGAAATATTCTGGGGTGGATATTCCAGTCAGAGCACATGGCGACTACAGCATACGAGTAAAAGACAGTCAGATGCTATTGAATGAATTTGTTGGAACACAACATCTTCTGACCACGGACACTTTTGTGAAACAATTTATGACGATGGTTGTACAAGAGTTGAATAAAAATCTAAAACGATATGCAAGAGAACAGAATATCTCAACATTAGATTTTCCTGAATATGCGCCTGAAATTGCAGATTTCATAAAAGAAACACTGGCAGGGAATTTCGAACTATACGGAATAGAATTAATCGATTTCCAGTTTGCGCATGTTGGACCAAATGAAGACGACCCGGTTGTTAAAGAATTAATTGACAATCGCCTTGAATCTCTTAAGGAAGCAGAACGCCGCAAAATCCAAGGTTTTAATTACCAGCAAGAACGCCAGTTCGATATTCTCGAAACCGCAGCTAGAAATGAGGGCAATGCTGGTAACCTCATGGGGGCAGGTATCGGTTTGGGTATGGGTGTAGGCGTAGGTCGTATTTTCGGCGGACAAATAAAGCAAGTGACTGAAACGATGGTCGATCCGCATCCGATTCCTGTAGCCCCCCCATCTCCTGTATCTTCTTATTATGTTTATATTAATGAAACTCAGCAAGGACCATATGAGATGAGCAATCTCAAAACTTTTATTGATTCAGGAATTGTGAACCGTGAGACATTAGTATGTAAATCTGGTATGACACAATGGATAAAAGCAGGAGAACAACCAGGTTTGCAGCACCTCTTTACCACCACTACACCGCCCCCTCCACCTCCTCCAATATCATCATATTATGTTTATCTTAATGAAATCCAGCAAGGACCATATGATGTAAACCAACTCAAGACCTTTGTTGATATTGGTGCAATGAAACGTGATACGTTGGTTTGTAAACTTGGAACGGCACAGTGGGTAAAAGCTGGTGAGCAGCCAGATTTACAATCGTTCTTTACTACAGCCCCCCTCCCTCCTCCCCTCCATGTACCTTCTATACCATAATGAAAAAACTATGAAGACAGTAAGCAAATATATTCTCATATCGTGTTTGTTTTGCTATTTTGCAGGCATATACGTAATTGCTGTTAAGATGGGATTCATGCGACTTATCAGTCGTTATGGTTTAAACCGTGCATTCGAAGAATGGCCGGCAAATTTTCCGTCCTTGAATTTTGTGTTAATCTGTTTGGCAATATATACCCTTATCTTTACTCTTCTGACTTATATAATATATAGGAATGTAGAGAATCATGGCAAAGAAATGGATGTACTGCAACAGAAAGCGGTTAAACTACGCAATTACACAGAAAGGATAGCTCTTATTATGACTAGATATAACAGGGTGTGTCGTGATAAGAATATCTCAAATAAGGTGCAGACCCAAAGACTACAACTTTTGGAAAAGCAAGTATCATCGCTTCCCACTTCTGTGTATAACAACAATACTACTGATGTTATAATTGGGGAAATCGTTAACAAGATTGAAAACGCTGTTTCAAATATGGAAACAAATGTAGAAAATGATATTGCTGAATTAAATATTAGGTTCGGCAATATAGTGGAACAGGCAATAGAAGATGCCAAGCAACTGCGCACAATAATATAACCATTAAAAAAACATAATTGTTTATGGAAATCATTTCTATGAAATGTCCTAATTGTGGGGCAAGCATTACTACACAAACGAGACAATGTGAATATTGTCTGCAAGAAATATTTGTAAAATCATTCAAGAGTCTTGCGTCAAAGCCAACACCTCAAGTAAACAAATACATGGCGAGTTATCGTGTAGCATCTGAACAGTACCCAAACAATAAAGATCTTAATCTTTCTATCGGATTGTGCTTCCTCCGTTTGAAAAAATACGATCAAGCCACAGAGTATTTTGTAAAGGCTCAAGCTGAAAACTTTGATGACGCGACTCCGTTTTTTTATGCTGCTGTTGCAAGGTTACAGGGAAAGAAACCTTTTATGCACAACAGACAGGAGATAGATAAGATGATGGAAGACATTCAGGCTGCGATGGACATAGAGCCTGCGGTAGAACAATATTATTTTATGTCATACATTAAACGAGATTATTTCAAACGTAAGTTCATAAATTCTTTTCCTTCATGGGAGTCATATATGCAAGAAGCTGTTAATAATGGCCTCTCTGTAGCCGATGTCGAAGAATTTCATTCAATGACAGGAACCCCAATAGATATGGAGATGTAAAACCATAATAACCTTACAGTGTTGTGTACGCATGCATTTCTTTTATATTTTCTAATGCAACAATTGAAAATCTTTTCGTAATAGAGAACATAGAGAAGGAGAGCATATTACGTAATCCCCCACTTTGATTTCCTTTATATAAAAAACACAGGCCCAGAAGAAGAATGATAAAAAGGAAACTGTTTTGCGAATTATCGCCTTTCACCTACAGAATTTCGATGGAAAAAGAAATCTTGAAGCGTCATCTAAAGGATATGTTTATGAGGACTCACTTTGCCAAAGAAAGGTTAAAAAGCAATTTACCCATTTGCGTGTATCGGCATAACTCGTTAATCCGCCGTCGTCTTGGCAATGTTAATATGCAATTGCAAGAGAATAAGGCTGCAAATTTGACTTTAGCAGTAGCACATATCGACGGAGTTATCATTCATCCAGGGGAAATTTTCTCTATATGGAAGCTGGTTGGACGTACGACCCGAAAAAAAGGATATAGGGATGGGCTTATAATTACAAAAGGGCAACCAGCACAAGGTATCGGTGGCGGTTTGTGCCAGCTGTCTAACTTGATTCACTGGATGATGCTTCATAGCGAACTTACCATCATAGAACATCATCATCATGATGGTGTGGATCTCTTTCCAGACTTTGGACGGCAGATACCTTTTGGCACAGGTACTAGTATCTCTTACAATTATATAGACTATCGTATTAAGAATGAGACAAACAACACTTATCAAATCTGCCTGAGGGTGGATGATAAATACTTATGCGGGGAGTTGCGTGCAGCAGAACCACAACCACATACCTTTCATGTTCATGTGGAAAACGAGTATTTCTCATGCGAAGAAGGGGTGGTATACCGTAACGGAAAAGTCTACAGGGATATTATTGACCGTACCACAGGTCGTTGCCTCGATAAACAACTTGTACGTATTAATCATGCCCGGGTAATGTATGAATGCCACTCCTCGATGATTACTAAATCCTCGTTGATTATGGTTGACGAATAGAGACTGCTAAATGTGTCATTTTTCTGGTTCATCCCCGAATAGCGTTGGTAAAGTCTTTTATTCCTATCAGTAGAAGTTTGAGGTATTCATCATCTCTGAATCCAACCGCATAAATACTGCGATTGAGACCTATTATTATGACCTTTTATACTTTTATTGGAACCAATAAAAATTTACAAATTCCACAAAAATGGCTTTGTGAGTGATTTTTGGGGAATGCCCAGTTAGCGGTCTAAAAACGCCCAGTTGGAAAAAATCAATTTTCCAACTGGGAAATTTTATTTTTCCAACTGGATAATTATTTTTTTCCAACTGGGCACTTTTTTTACCCTGTTTTGGGGCTTTTTTGAGCAAAAATAGCGGTTTTTGCGCATGCAGTCAATCTGAAAATAGCTTTTTATAAATTTTTACAAAATGGGTTGGTTAGCTCCCTTGGTATTTCAATGATATAAATCATCTGCGACGTGGGTTGGCGAATCGAACTACAAGTTATTTACTCCATAAAGGTTCTTGTTCCCATTGATAAGGAAACCCCATGGCTTTGACATCAACATTCGGAAAGGCTCTAAACAGGTACAACAAATGTTCCTTCATATCGTTGTTTGGTGATATGATATCTACAAACCATTTGACTATACAGATGTCATAGAACGTTTTTAATGGATAATTGTCAGCCCTCTTTGGGTTAATAACGCAACAAGGTCTTCAGGCGAATTGTATTTCTTATGGAATGACTCTGGCATAGGTCTTATAAAAAAAACGACCCCCGATTTGAGCATTGTTAAGAGGCTTGGGGGTTCTCGTGTTGCAAAGATACTAATTCTTCTGCGTTTTACAAAATATATAAAAGGAAAATGAGTGTTTGGATTGTTTTTTGCCTGATTCTAATGTTGTAACCTCACTAGGTAATAGGGGAAAGCATTAAGGGTGATTCTAAAAATTCTGGATTTAAGTTTTTACCTATTCTGGTGTTCTCCGTTTCGGCCGCTTTCCGTCTTTTGGCTGTCGCCGAAGGTACTACCGCTCGGAAAATCTCAAACAAGTTTGGTTTTCGCTCGCTTAATAGTCCCTTTCGGTGTCATTTTGTCTAGTCTCATCAGTCACATAGCCCGCTATGCTTCGCGAAGATTGGATGCGACTCGGAATAAAAGTCAAACCAGTTTGATCATTCTTCTCTCACCTTTCACAATCTTTTTCTCCTTCTTCAACTTACAAAACACATCCGAGAATAGAACGAAAATCAACGCGACATGATTTTTAGAACCACCCTTAAATATTTTTAGCGGATGTCAATAAAATAAAATCAAAACAGATTCTTATCCCAGACTGCGATTTATGGAAGTAGGAGTCTTGATTTCATGCGATTTATGGAAGTAGATTTTATAAAAATTGCTATTTTATGGAAGTTTAATCTGTAATTTTGCGTGATTTATGGAAATAGATTTTATGAAAATCGCTATTTTATGGAAGTTTAATCCGTAATTTTGCGTGATTTATGGAAATAGTTTTTATAAAATTTGCCGTTTTATGGAAATAAGGTTATTTTTGCAACACTACAATTCATTCGAGACACTTATTTGTCGGGCACGCTGCACCTCCAGAGCGAAAAAGATGCCCGAGAAGTGACCAACAGCGGTTGGTGCTTTTTTGAGACAGGTGAAAAAAATAGCTTTTATGTTTCACCCTATAATATAATAATGTATATGGAACTCAAAAACACTAATCACAAATTGAAAGGAACACTTGTCCGTATCAGTGTGGATGAATTGAAATCCAGAGGCCTTGTTCAGGTTCCCACCGCTCTTTCCCAATCCAAGGGAGGGATTGTCATCCGTATGAAATATATGTCCGATAAGCGTCCGGATGTAAAACGGACTGCACGTTTCGGTACGTATAGCCGAATCGTACCCTGGCTGTATTCCAGTTTTCCCGGTGAGACCAAGATGATGACGCGCACGGAGGTGAAAAAGTTGCGTAAGAAGGGCGTGCGTGTGCGTATTATCGGTTCGGTGGTGAGTCCGTTTGCCTGCCCTCCTTTGGCTCCTGGATTGGAATCGGTGACATCTTCAGTCTCACATTCAGAGTCAATTGCCGTGCTGTCTTCACCCGAATGCGGCGGAGGAAGAATGTCTGTAAGCATTGGCGCTTCGGGCGGTGGTGGCCGAGGAACTGGAGGTCGCCGCATAGAACGAGGTAAGGGAAGACTAGCCTCGCGCTTCTATGGACCGCGCAAAAGCAGGAGGGATGAACTGGAAGAATTATTGCTTGTGGTGGTTGAGGTGGAAAGAAAACTGGTGGAGGTGAAGGAAAGAATCCGTTCCCTGAAAGAGGAAGAAGAGCGTGAGACGGAGGAAGTGCTTGATGGGAAACTGCCATCAACAGGCCTGTTCAGACGATATGTGGACGAGGCAAGTCTGGCCAACTGCTTTTACCGGATGTACGATCATTTCTATGGAAAAGACCGTACAGAAATGCTGAGGGGAGAGTTTGGCAAGGAAATAGACTTTGTGGCTCTGCTTTATATACTGATGATCGACCACAAGATGGACGGGGACAAGTTGGGTGTAAAGCCTTTCCATGAGTTTATTATGAAATATGTCCTGACGAACAAGCAGAATATGCCATGTTTTAGGACTATGGCCAATCGGCTGAAACTGCAATTCCTTGATTTGCTGGAGCAGGCAAAGAGCGAAAACGGAGTGCAGACAGATAAAAAGAAACGTTTAAGCGAGGCCGAAGAGAACTATCTGGCTGTGCGTGGAAATTTCCACGAAACGGATTATTTCAAGGAAATCAAATGCCAGCTAAGGAAATAGGGGAATAGCCTCAGAAGCCCTTCTATGCCGCATATTACAAGGGGAACCGCTCATGGAGTTGGTTCCCTGATTTTTTTTTCCACCGTTTTACAAACTTAAACCGGGTTTTTCCATGGACTTGAAAATGGGGCTCTGGCTGCCGTACCTTTGCACCAGCAGAACGGGAGAAACCCCAGCCGCGGAGGGGACGGAAACCGGGATGCCAAACGTGTTCTTTAATTTATTTCATCAACAGTTTAAACAAGATCTATTATGATTAAGGTTAAAGCAAGAGAGACAATGATTAATGTTGGAAAGTATGCGGGCACTTACCGTTATGTAATGAGCCCCGAGTTGTACAACACGCTGAATGAGCAGACTGTGATCTCCGAGGCGGCATTGCGCTGCGGAATGAACGTCAACCAGATTGAAACGGCATACAAGGGCATTGCGGATGTGCTGAAGGTGTGGGCCACCAACGGACACTGCGTCCCCATTCCCGGATTGGGAAACATGCGTTTCGGTTTGCGTGCCGACAGCGTGGACGATGTGAAGAAGGTTAAGACGGAACTGATTACGACGCGCCGTGTCATCTTTATTCCTGCGGTGAGTATCAAGGAAGTGTTGGCCAAGACTCCTATCCAGATTACTTGCTACGACCGCTACGGAAAAATCAAAAAGACCGTGAGCGAGGATGAGGGCAAGGTGGAAGATGATTCTACTACCTATACCCTGACGGTGGAAGCCTCTCCTACCGAGGGAGGAACGGTGGAGGGCAGTGGAACCTACAGCCCGGGACAGATGGTGGAGATCAGTGCCGTGGCAAAGAGCGGATACCGCTTCTCGGCCTGGAATGACGGAGACACCGACGCCAACCGCAGCGTAACCGTTACGGGAGATGCCACCTACACTGCCGCCTTTGTGAGTACCGCTACCGGTGACGACGGTGATGATGACGGTGGATTGGCGGGGTGAAAAAAGCCCCCTTCTGTCCTTCGGACATCTTCCCCTCTATGGGAAGAATAACCCATGAAAAAGTCTCACCATAGAGCCTATGGAGGGGTGTTTAGAGTGTAGAGTTTAGGGTTTAGAGTTGGGGGCGGCGGTTTTTGCCTCCGCCCTCTCTTTTAATAACGTAAGAAAATGAACAAACGACTTAGAATTCAGATGATTGTGGCGGTGGTGCTCACCGCATTTGGTATGGCGCTTATTTCGGCGGCCTTTGTGGTGCCTCCGTTGGGGGTTATCCATCAGTCGGTACTGGCCGTAACGGGCGAGATATTCTCGCTGGTGGGGGCGCTGTTGATATTTGATTACAGGTACAGGAAGTTTAATCAGGATAAAAACGTATAGAAAGATGAGAACCATTACTTTGTTGATTGTACATTGTTCGGCCGTGATGCCGGACGTTGAGAGCGGCGCTGCCGACATTGACCGCTGGCACAGGGCACAGGGTTGGCGTGGCGGCATAGGCTACCACTATGTGGTGCGCAGGGACGGAACGGTGGAACCTGGCCGACGAGAAGAGGTGCCGGGGGCGCATTGCCGCCAGCATAACGCGCACAGCATAGGCATCTGTTACGAAGGTGGACTGGATGCGCATGGCAAACCGACCGATACCAGAACTCCGGAGCAGAAACACGCCTTACGCCAGTTGCTGATGAGGCTGAGAGAGAAGTATCCGCGAGCCATCATTGTGGGACACAGGGAAATGAATCCCATGAAGGCCTGTCCGTGTTATGGCATGGAGGAATATCGTGATTTGCAACCTCAATGATGTGCTGTGTATGAAAAAGGAAATGTGTGTTATATTGGCGGTGTTCTGTCTGTTTTCCTGCAAGTCGAGAAAGCAGGCGGAGCGCATCCAGGCTGTGGATTCGTTGGCGGTGAGCCATCGTCACAGCCGGGAAGAGCGTTGGGATTTTGATTCGCTGGCAAGAAGCCTGCGCATTGTCCTGGATTCGGTGGAGGTGGTCTGTTTGGCGGACATAGTTGAGCGGATGCCAAGGAAAGGCGGTGTTGTGATGCGTGCCCGGCGTGCCGAAGTGGTCCGTGGGGAAACCTTGGTGGAAAGCAGGGTGCAGAGCCGGCAGGAAACGGATTCCGTACAGGAGAGCAAAAAGGCGGAAGCGGTGGAACGGGAACAAAGGACTCCGCCAGTGGAGTACAGGCAAAAATCGCGCTGGAAAATAGTGCTGGCAATTGCCCTTATTGTGAGTTTTCTTTGCTTCTTGTTGGTGTCCAAAAAATAGAAAAAGGGCTGCTTCCGTTTTGTGGATGCAGCCCTTTTTTGTTTTACTTCTTGTCTTTTTCTTCCTTCGCCAATACTAACGTAACGACCAACTGCTGGCGGCAACCGGCTTCGTTGGTGTAGGTGCCGATGTACTTGCCCTCCATTTTCTCGTTGAAGTCGAAGATTTGGTTATGGCGCTCGTTCGAGTGGAAACCATTGGGGCCTGTCCATTCCCATTTGCCGTTAGTGGGATGTGGTGCGAAGGTTACAGGCGTTCCCGGTTTTATGGCAATGGAGTCGGTCTGTCGCCAGCCGTCTTCGTTGTGGCCATGGCATACCAGTTTAGGGCAATAAAGTTCGCCTTCCACCTTCACGTCAAACACGGCAGTGGTTTGTCGGCCTTGGGCATCCGTGAAGGTAACGCCGTAACGGCCGGCTTTGTCTGCAGTCATAATGCTGATGTTTTGTTCTCTGCCATAAGCGAAGTATCCGTTAGGACCACGCCAACTCCATGTTCCCTCGTCGTTTCCGGCAGAGCACGAAGGACCGAATTTTACATCCTCTCCAGGCCTTACCGTTACCGTTGTCGTTTCTTGCCATCCGTTGTCTGATACGATGACGTGTGGCGTGATGGTTCCCGCTTTTTGGCCGCGAACGCTTACCAGATAGTTGAGCACGCTTTGGTTTCCGGCTTCGTCCTTGAAGCGGACGGTATAAATGCCGCCAGAGGTTATTTTATTTAATTTCAAGACTCTCTTGGTTGAGGTGAATCCGTTTGGACCGTTCCAAAGCCATGTTCCCTTTGTGGGAGCCGAAGGCGTCAGCGTTGCCGAAGACCCTGGTTCCACCACAACCATTGTGGGGCTGATTACAGAACCCTTCTTCACTTTTGCTTGAGCGGTAAGTTTCTGCTGAGGCAGTATTGCACCTTTCACGATTTCTGCCATACGTTCAGCTGTGGGGTCGCTGGGATGTACATTATCGGGGAAGCAGTCGTTTCTGCCCACAAAGGGGGTGTTGAAGTCGATGATTCCCGCCCCCACCTCGGTTGCCACTTGTTTTACACGAGGTATCACTTCCTGTTCGATGTTCTTGTTTTGTTCCACTCTGGAGTTGCCGAAGACGGGAGGCGACATGATGCTGTAAAGAATGGGGTCTCTATCCCCATCGCGGAATGAGGCCACCATAGACTTGTAGTCATCGCAGAACAGCTCTCCCCATTGGTTCCATCGTCCCGGAACGGCATCGTTCGTACCGTGGGCGATGAACAGGATGTCCGGGTTTGCTGCCTTGGCCTTGGGATAGTTGCCCGTATTGCGGAACGATGCGTTGATATGCAGGTTCATGGTTGTGCCGCTCACGGCGTAGTTCTTGACTTGATATTCGGGTCCCAGCATTCGTTCCAGTTGGGCAGGCCAAGCCCAATAGGCAGATGTGTTGCTGTAGCCTGCTGTGATGCTGTTTCCGATGGTGACAATCGTGACGGGAGCGCCTACACGCATAATGCCGTCTGCATCCAATTGAATTTCGTTTGTCTGTGCTTTTCCCGCCAATGAAAGCATAAGGGAAAGCAAAATTAAAATTCTGTATTTCATAATATTCATGTTTTTTAATTCCTCTAACCCGCAGTTTCCAATACTATTTTCCTCTTTCTGCCCAATCTTCTCTGTCCAGGTTCCGATAGCCAATGGCTTCGGCAATGTGGTGGCTCTGGATATGCTCGCTTGATTCAAGGTCGGCAATGGTGCGTGCCACCTTTAGGATACGGCTGTAGGCGCGGGCCGAGAGCTGCAGGCGTTCCATGGCCGTGCGGAGCAGTTGCTGCGAGTCGGCAGAGAGGGTACAATAGGTTTGAAGGTGTTTTTCGTTCATCTGGGCGTTGCAGTGGATGCCCTTTACATCAATGAAGCGCTGTTCCTGGATCTTGCGTGCCTTCATTACCCTTTCGCGGATGACAGCGCTGGGCTCTCCGGGCGCGGCTTGGGAAATCTCTTCAAAGTTGAGGGGCATTATCTCGCATTGCAGGTCTATGCGGTCCATCAACGGGCCGGAAATGCGGTTCAGATAGCGCTGAATCTGTCCGGGGCTGCATACGCATGCTTTTGTGGGGTGGTTGTAATAGCCGCAAGGGCAAGGGTTCATGCTGGCAATGAACATGAACGAACAGGGATAGCTGATGCTGTACTTGGCGCGGTTGATGTTGATGGTGCGGTCCTCCAGCGGCTGTCGGAGCACTTCCAATACGGTGCGCTGGAATTCGGGCAGTTCGTCGAGGAAAAGTACACCGTTGTGGGCCAGGGAAATCTCGCCTGGCTGCGGATTCTGTCCTCCGCCGACGAGGGCGACCGGAGAGATGGTGTGATGCGGACTGCGGAAGGGGCGCTGGGCAATGAGCGAGCATTGCGAGGGCAGGCGTCCTGCCACGGAATGAATCTGTGTGGTTTCCAGACTTTCCTGTAGGGACAAGGGAGGAAGGATGCCGGGCAGACGCTTGGCCAGCATGCTTTTTCCGCTTCCCGGCGGGCCTATCATGATGAGGTTGTGGCCGCCGGCTGCCGCCACTTCCATGGCTCTCTTAACTTGTTGCTGACCTTTGACATCAGCAAAATCGGCATCGAAGTCATACTGTTGGGCGTAGAATTCGGCGCGTGTGTCCACAAATTCCGGTTCCAGGGGGTGGGTGCCGTTCAAGTGACCCAGAACCTGGTTCATGTGGCGCACGCCGTAGACGTTCAGTTTGTTTACCACAGCCGCTTCGCGTACATTGGCCTCGGGTACAATCAAACCCTCGTATCCCAGCTCGCGTGCCTTGATGGCTATGGGCAGTGCTCCGCGTATGGGCAGGATTGAGCCGTCCAGGCTGAGTTCGCCCAACATCATATAGCGGCTGAACAGACGGGTTTGTACAAGATCCTTTGTGGCCAGTATGCCGATGGCCATGGGCAGGTCGTAGGCAGAACCTTCCTTGCGGATGTCTGCCGGTGCGAGGTTGATGGTGATTTGTTGTGTGGGGAATTCGTAACCGCTGTTCTGAATGGCAGCCATGATGCGTTCATGGCTTTCGCGCACGGCGTTGTCTGGCAGGCCGACCAGGGCAAAACGGGCGCCTCTGGACGAATTTACCTCGATGGTAACAGGTGTGGCCTGCATGCCTTCAACGGCTGCGCTATTCAGTTTTACTAACATAGTCTTTTGTGTGCGGTTCTATGTCTTTGGCCCAATTGGTGCCGGTGGCGATAATCTTGCGGTCTTTTCCGATGAGGATGAAGAAGGGCAGTTCGCGTATGCCCCATTGCTGTACCAAGGGACTGTTCCAGCACTTGAAGTCGCAGAAGCTGGGATAGTCGATGGAATCTCTTCGCTCAACCGCCTTCAGTTCCGTATCTTCCACGTCAAGGGAATAGCTGATGGCTTGGATCTTGTTCTCGCTTTCGCGCATCAGTCTGCTGGCTCTGTACAGGCCGGATTGTGAACCGCTGCGCCATGTGGCCCAGAAGACAAGCAAGAGAGGCTTGTCTTTGAAAGAGGTGTCAGAAACTGTCTGACTGTCAATAACCTTGGTTATAGTCTTCTTGTTCTTGTATTTTCTCAGTTCCACTTTGCGCGATGTCAGGTTGAATGCCGGAATCTGTGAACCGGCCTTGATGGTGTTTTTGTGTCTGACATCATTGGAGAGATTGGAAAGGAACACGTCACTGGGATTGGCGCGGCATAGGCTGTCGTACAGTTCGTGCATCATCTGCTGGTCGGATTCTTCGGGCTGTATGAAGCATTTGTTCAGGAGGAATTTGCTCATCTGCAGGGTGGGATAGCGCAGGATGTAGTCTCTTGTCAGAGAGTCCAGCTGCTTTCCCGAATGTTTCAGGCTTTCCTTCCTGTATTTGGTATAGGTTTCGTTTTCTTCTGTACCGCTTACCTTTACTTCGTTAAGGCTTCGGGCGTCGCCCTTTACCTTGACCACTTTTCCGGATTCTCCAAAGATGACCAGCTCGGAAAAGTTGGGGTACAGGATGTGGTAGGTGGCTTTTTCCTGGAGGGGAATTGTGTAGTCGAACTTGCCTTCTTTCAGGCGCAACGTGTCCAACCGGTCCAGTCCGCCGTCGGGGCTATAAATATAGAACTCACCCTGCTCGAGGTGGTCAAAGTCGCCGCAGATACGGAATTGTCCTGCAGAACCTCCACAACCGAGCAGGGTGAGTAGGGGGAGAATTAAAAGGGGAAGTTTTTTCACTTACTTCACGATATCCTTAATTGTGCTTGCATACTTGGCAAATTCCAAATCCTTGGCAGCACGGGCAGCCAAAGTGGCATCCTGCTGGATAGCGCTCTTCAAGTTGGTTGCCAAAGCACCGGCGTCACCAGTACGGGCAGCGAGAACAGCCTTCAGGTAGCTTGTGATAGCATCAGCGTTCTTAACACTGTTCAATGTGCTCTTTGCGCTGTTGTAATCCTTGGCCAGAATCTGTGCAAGTGCGGCAGCGTTGCTCTTGGCGCCCTTCATGTTGTTGGCAGCCTGAGTGTAGTTACCCTTTGCCACGTTCAGAGCACCCATAACTTCGTTGAAAGTATTGGCACCAGAACCTGTAGCCAGATAAGTCTCGGCAGTCTTTACATCGCCGCTCTTCAAAGCCAACAGACCCAAGTTGGTGTTAACCTCGCTTGCGCTCTTGTTGATGCCCTGAGCCTTCTGCAAATACTTGGCAGCCAATTCGGGGTTGCCTTCTTCGATGGCCATCTGAGCCAAGTTGTTCAATGCGCGGTAATCGCTGGGGTACTGCTTAACCAAAGTGTTGTACCAGTCCTTCTTGGTAGCCTTGTCTGAAACCAGCTTGTTTGCACCGTAAACCAGCTCCTCAACGCTCAACTTAGAGGGGTTTTCCTGGTACTGAGCCAAAATCTGCTCGTCGCTGCGGCCGATTACGTCGTAGTTAACGATGAGGCGGGCACGACGCAACTCGGGAAGGATACCTTCCTTGATGTCGGTATAAACCTCGCTCATGTTGCTAATCTGCTGCTCACGCTCTTCGGGATCCTGATACATAGAAAGTACGCGCAAGATAACGTCCTTGTCCTGCAGGTTGCTCTGAGATACCAACTGCTGGAAGCCTTCCCAGTCCTCAGCGGTGAACTTGGTGTCAACCTCTGCATTCATCTTGATCTTCTTCAACTCCTTCTGCATGTAGTCGGCACTAACCTTCTGACGCTTTTCAGCCAACTTTTCGTTGAAGTTGTACTTACCGTCGGGGCTGGCGTATGCGCTAACTTCGATACCCTGCAGTGCGCGAGTCTCCTGATCGTCGTTGATCTCCTTCAATACGGCAACCAGCTCCTTGATGCTTACAGACTTCAATTCGCTTGTGCGCAGAGTGGCAACGTTGATAAGGAACTTGATGTTAGCTTCCTGCTTGTGGGCGATGATGCGCTGCCAAGCGTCGGGAGCCATAGCGGGAGTGATGGCGCAACGGCTCAGCAACTGGCTGGTTGCAACAGTACCGTATCCAATCTTCACCTCGGGGATGCTAACGGTCTTCTTTCCCTTCTTAGCCTCGAAACGAGCATACAGTTCGCTGTTGAGCATAGCGTCCTGATAGGGGAAAGTTGTTTTCATAGTGTAGGTGCCACCAACCTTGTAGTTGATTGTGGTTCCGTTTCCTTCAACCTTCTCGCCCTGGAAAGTAGCGCTCTGGCCGATAGCCTCTCCGCCTTCATACTTGAGAACGGGGATAACGGTTACAGTAGCCTTCTTCTTCATGTACTTTGTGGGGAAAGTTCCGTTGATAGTTGCAGGAACCTGACCACCGATAGCCTCCAGGGGAGTGGGGGTTACGTTAAAGTTTTCTGCACCCAGCTTGCCCAGCTTGCTGCAAGAAGTCAGTGCCACAGAAGATGCGGCAACCAACATGAAAATCTGTGATTTTTTCATTTTTTTCTTTTAAAAAACTAATATAATGTACAAAATTTGCTGCAAAGGTACACATATTCTGTTGAATAACAATCAAGTCCAATCCTTTTTTTCAAAAAAACGTGCGTTTTAACGTTTTTGTCATGACTGGAAAACACAAAAAACGGAAACATGATGGAAATACCATGATATTTCCGATTGTTTTGTAGGGAATTGGGAGCATTGAAAAATAAACGGACAGCCGGTTGTTCCTGACTGCCCGTTTAAGGTGAAAAAACAGTGTGGTGAAGGATTATTTCACCAGGTACTTCTTGCCGTTCTTGATGACAATTCCCTTATAGTTTTTGCCTACGCGCTGTCCTGCCATGTTGTATGAATGGCCTTCAGACTGAAGTGAAGGAGTCTTCACATCTTCAATGGCATTGGCAGAAGAATTGAATCTGCCCTTAACATATACCTTGCCCTCGGAACGATAGACAATGCTCTGACAGATGGCTGCGTAAGCATCTGCATCGTCCAGCATCTGGGGCTCTGTGCGCAGAACTTCTCCGTCGGCAATATTAACTTCGAAGAACTCGTTTGCGGTTGTGGAGAGAATGGCGGTCTCTTCAGCTGCGGCCATACATGTGGCTTCTGCTTCCTTTGCTCCGACAACAGTCCAGTTAACAAAAGCGTCTGCCTTATTTACAGAAGTCATGAAGACGTTTGATGCCAGTTCGCCGCTGTTCTTTGATGTGTCGAAGGGCATCTGTCCATAATAGGTTCCGCCGATAAGGAGGTTGTCGCCAGCAATGTCTATGAATACGTTATAGGGCTTCGCATCCTTAGCGTGCATCTCTGTGTTGAACACTTTCGCATTTACATCGCTTCCGATGGTGGCCAATACAAAGGCGTGTTCCTTGTTGCCGCTCTCATCGGCAGAAATGCCGAAGGTGAAATCCTTGTTTCCGGCGGGTGTGGCCAGTGTGAGGTTTCCGAATCCGAAGAAGCCTACATAGACGGTGCCGTTTTCAGCTGTAAAGTCAAGCGCTTCGGGGTAATACTGGTTGTAAGAGATGTTCTCGGTGTTCTGTACAGTAGCCACACTTGCGAGATTAGCCAGGTTTTCCTTGTCCAGCGAGAAGATACCTGCGCTCTTATTCTCCATATACATGAAGTCGAATACGTTCAGGTAAGCAGCCTTCCATCCGAGTTCTTCCACATCTGCGGTGTAGGTGGCAGAAACGTAAACCTTTTCACCGTCGATCTGGATGTTGTTGGGTGTAACGTAAACATAGTTGGGTTCGGGGAAGTACATGAAGCTTTCCAGAATGGCCGCGTTAATTACGGGAGCGATGGTCTTGACGCTTTCAACCTTTCCGTCCTTGCTGATCTTGGCGACAAAA
>JAFYQQ010000002.1 GCA_017559845.1 Bacteroidaceae bacterium
GAATTTTCGTATAAATCCAGCTGGAAAGTCGAAAGTGCCCAGTTGGAAAATTTTTATTTCCCAGTTGGAAAATTATTTTTTTCCAGTTGGAAAGTCAAAATTTCGCAGTAGGGCAAAATAGGGCGACTTTTTAGGTTTGTTTTTGAACTATTTTAGGCGACTTTTGTTCATTTTGAAACCAATATGCGGTTTGCGGACAAAAGTAAAAATGTTTGACAGTGAGCGATGAGCGATGGGCAATGAGTTGTGAGTAATGAGTTTTAGATTGGACAGAAGAACAAAAGAACATGTTTTCTATTGTCGGGTCACAGACCCTTATACTCAGAAACAACGAATAACATATTCGCCGTAACAGAAGGACATGTTTTTTGCTTTTGAATCTTTTGTTCTTATGTCAAATCTCATCGCTCACAACTCATTGCTCACCGCTCACCGCTCACTGCTCATCTCTTGTCATTCAACACTTCGTAGGCGTAGCGGGCATAGTGGGCTTGGAGACCGTGGGCATAGCGTTCCAGCACCTCGCGTGCCATGCCGTTTTGGTCACCACAGCGGTAGAGGGCGCGAGCCAGATGCAGTTCCTTCAGTGCGGCATTGCGTGTGGAAGTGTCGTCTGTGCCGGGCACTACGGAGGCGCGGGCTTCGGTATAGTCCAACATGGAGTGGTGCCGGATACCGGGCGTGGAGAGCAGATCCGCCAGTTGCTTTATGGCTTTCTGACTGCCGATGGCCTCTGTGGCCAGAGCAATGGAACGGAAGTGGGAGAAGGTGTTTTCGGGCTGGAGCAGGGCTGCCTTTTCCAGTATGGCAGGCAGAGTGGCCGCTTTCCGGGCGTTGCCCAGCGCCATGATGAGGGCATCCAGACGGCTCAGGCAGCTTCCGAACTGCCCCATGCCGGTATAGTGCCATCCCGCATCCCATTTCTCGTATTCTCGGATGGCTTTCTCCAGCACGGAAGTGTGGCTGCTGTCTCCGAGCATACAGAGGATGCTTGCCAGTATGAGTCGTTCTCCGTCGGTCTTTTTTCGGTCTATCTCTACTCTCATCATGGATCTGCAGCGGGCAGGGTCTGTGAGCAAGATTTCCAGTCCTTTGTATTGGTCGGTCACGCTCTTGGCGGCTGCCTGCAACTGTTCGCGGGTGAAGCCTTCGAAGGCCTGGTCGGTGAGTACGCGTTCAGGCAGATTGCCAATCTCCACCAGATGCCGTTGCACCTTTTTGATGTCAATCTTGTGCGGCAGTTTGCCTTCCTTGACACACAGGGCAGAGAGATAGCCCACGGCATAGCCCTGGTTCTGGAGGCAGGGCTGCATGCGTATGACGGGCATGGCGTCGCGGTGGGCGCTGGCACCCAGTCCGGTGGTGATGATGCCGTCCAACCCCTTCGGCAGCAGGCAGCGCAAGGGCAGGTCGGCATCGTATATCTTGTGTCGCTTTTCGGGCGGATTCAGGATGAAGTAGGGGTCTACAATCATGCCGTGGGTGTCGAACGAGCTTCTGTGATAGGAGATGGTGTCGGGATAGCGCCGTTGGTTGATGACATCGTAGACAGTTACGGCATATTCGCCCACCACCCTGCGGCGTTCGCGGGTCTGCGGCAGCTTCACCATGTCAAACTCTCCCTTTAGTTTCGCCTTTGCCTGGACAAAGGCTCTTGACACATCCAGAATGTCCGAGTCGTCGACAAAGAGCCAGTCGTTGTTGTTGTAATAGTCGCCGGGCGACCATTTTCCTGTGCCGGCACCCTGTACCGCCAGTGTCTTGGCTCCGGTGTATTCGTAGTCTGCTCCGGCAGCGATGGCAATGTCAGCGCTTCCGGTGCTGTCAATCAGCACATCGCACAGGACAACACCGCGCCCCTGGGGCGTAGTGACCACAATGCCCTTTATGCGACGGCCTTTCCTGACTGCGCCGCAACCCATGACACCGAACCAGAGCGTGCCGCCAGCGGCAAGAAACTCGCGCCTGAGCCATTCCATCTTCCAGTCGGCGGGGAAGTGGCCTTTGTGCTTGGGGATGCGGGGATGGGTCTTTCCACCCATTTCCAACACGCCCTTGTCCACCTGTGCGGTGTATCCTTCGCGGAAGCCGTCCCAATAGACACCAATCATGCCCAGGGTACTGAGTCCGCCCAATCCGTGCAGATAGTCGAGCACCAGTGTGCGTGCGCCGTGGCGTGCGGCAGAGATTCCGGCAGAGGCGCCGGCGGTTCCGCCTCCCATCACCACCACATCGTAGTGTCCCAATACGGGTATCGCCCCTTCTGGCGAAGAAACGGTCTTGTTGCCCTTGATGGGGCGTAGTGGCGCCAGCAGCTCCTTGATCTCTCCCCAATCGGCGCCGTTTGTGCCTACGGGTTTTGCCAGAACGTTTTTCTGAATCTCCCATGTCTTCATCTTTTCCGAGATGCGCTCGCCCATGACTTCGCCGAGCAACATGGCCTGGCAGGGCCTCATGAGGCGGGCGGCCAGTTCGCGCGGCATGGCGGCGCAAGGTCCCAGAATCCACAAGTTGGGTGCCTGCCTGACGATGCAACTTTCTGCGGGAAGTTCGCGAGCCGAACGGCAATCCTTCCCGGCCTCGCTTTCACATTTCACATACTGGCTGGGGGTGTACCACAGCAAGTCAGAGCTGTCCACCTGGTCAGCATCCCAGAGGAGGGAACGTATCTCCTGTTCTATGCGTGCGATGGTGGCAAACGAGTTGTCGTCTGTCTGCATGCCGAACGTGTATTGTGTGGCGGGATATTCTCGTCCGTTTACCTTGAGCGGAGTTTCCCAGCGTTCGGAACGGATGATTTCCTCCGCATGTTTGGGGGCGTTGCCCACCACCGTAAAGCTGTATTCCTGTATGCCGGGGACAAAGGGACTCCACTCCGCACCGAAACAGCGTGCGACGGTGGCTTCGTGCGTGGCGTCGATGATGGCGCGGCAGCGTATGGCCTCTCTTCCCGAACGGTTGGCGATGACGATGCCTGCCAGTGTGCCGTTCTTGGCGACCAGTACGTTTGTGGGCATGCTGCTGTAAAGGAAATCCACGTTGCGGTGGATTAGTTCATCCTCAAGAATGGTCTTCACCTCCAATGGCGTGGGGCGGCTTCCCTTGCCGAAGATGCGGCGTGCCAATGGTGTGGACGGTCTTTCGCCGCTCTGCAGGTTATACAGGTGGCTTCCGCAGATGTCCTCGCCCAGATAGGGCATGGGGCAGACGAGAAATACCCTCCAACCTCTTTTGGCGGCAGCCGCGGCACAGACCACGGCACGGGAACTGCCGCCCACAACCACCAGGTCGGTCTCGGCCAGAAGCGGGATCTTCCGCTGGCTCTCTTGTGCCCAGTTCTTGTCTGGCATTACTTGCTGCATTGCCGACTTGGCTTCTGCGGTCTGTCCCATGGAAGCCAGGATTCCCCCGGCTGCTGTAATTTTCAGAAAGTCCCTTCGTGTGTACATGGTCGGAATGGTTATTGCGGAACCTCAACGCCGCGTGCGCTTTCAATGACACGGCGTCTGGTGTTTCCTGGATAAATCTTCATGAGTGCCACGCCGTGCGGAGCCACTTGTGTGTCGAAGCGTTCACTCGCTTCAATCTCTGCCACGTCTTTCTGGCGCCACACATCGCGTATCTTCTGCTTGCCGCGGAATCCTAACGAGCGGGGAATGAATCCGATGGTGAGCGGCTCATTGCTGATGTTGAACATGGCAACCGCCATGGAGCCGTCCTCCAGGTGCTTTACATAGGTTACGTACTTGTCGCGGGTGTAGTATCTGTAGGCCTGCATGCCCAGCGGGTCTTGGTTGATGTCGTTCACCTCGTTGTTACACAACAGGCTGATGGTGAACGGATCCAGTTGTGCCATGTCGCAGCCGATAAGCAGAGGCGAGGCCAGCATGGCCCAAAGCGTCATGTGGGTATATTGCTCGTCTGGTGTAAGTTTGGTGTAATGCAGATTGGGTCCCCAACCCACCATGCCCAGCACCAGCATGTCGGCATCCGACCAATGGCCGGGACGGTTGAAGGGTACCCAGCGGTCCTGGCCCTCGAAACCAATCTTATAGATGCTGTTCCAGTTGTCGCGGATGTCGCCCGTGGTACGCCAGCAGTTGGACTTCTGCATCCAGACGGGCGCATCGCCATAAGGTGCAGAGTTGGAAAGACTGTATACGATGTCGCGCCTTTGTGCCAGCAACGCCTCGTGCATCTCTGTGGCGTAATAATGGTCGTTGGGGTTCCAGTCATACTTCAGATAGTCCACACCCCATTCGCCCCACTGCTTGGCGTCTTCCTTGGCAAAGGAGTAGCGGCCGTGGTAGTAATGCTCTTTTCTGACGTTGTTTCCTTGCGGGTCGTCGGGCATAACGTATTTGTAGTTCTCGTTGTGCTTGCCCTCCTTTATCCAGTCGTATGTGCCGTCCTCGTTGTCGCATTGTGTGCCGATGTGGCCGGCATAGGTCCCCACCCAGGGGCCGGAGTAGATGCCCAGTTTCAGCCCCATGTTGTGAAGGCTGTCTGCCAGTTGTTTCATGTCGGGGAACTTGCGGTTGGTCTGTATGGCATTGTGTTTCCCGCCACGGATACCCTGCCATCCGTCGTCAATGTTGATGTAGGTCCATCCGTAGTCGGCCAGTCCTTTCTCCACCATTGCTTTGGCAGAGCTCATCACCTTCTCCTGACTTACGCTGTTGCCCCAGCAGTTCCAACTGTTCCAGCCCATCGGAGGGGTGAGGGCAATCTCGTCACCCACTTCAATGCGCAGGTCGCGGGAGTCTTTGCCCAGGCTGTTGGTGGCATACAATTTCACACGGAATGTGCCGCGCTTCTTCACGCTGCCGCGGATGTATCCTGTTTCGGGGTCGAGCTTTAATCCCTTTGGCAGTCCCTCGGCCGAAAAGGTAATGGGACGCTTGCCGGTGGCGGCAATGTTATAGAGGAAAGGGGCGCCGGGGCGCACGCCGAAGACTTTGGCGCTGTTGATGCGCGGTGTTTCGGGAGCGGGAGGCGTAAGGATATGGGCGGAATAATCGGGCGGGGTAACTTGTTGTCCCTGGGCGGTCATGGCCATTGTGCAGCAAAGTGCCAGGGCCATCCATCTTGTGGTTCGGAATATGTTTTTCATCATGTTAATTTAATGTTTGCCCCGTCAGCACACAGTATGCTGACGGGGCGGTGTTAATTGAAAGTCTTTTATTACAGGCTGTCGCCGAAGTCTTCCTTGAATTTGGAAACGAGTTCTTCCTGCCAGTGTCCGATTTCCTTCAGACGGCCGAAGAAGAAGCGCAGCACGCTTGGCTCTTCCACCCACTTGAGTCCGCCGATAAGTTCGCGGTTGTCCCACAACCACTTCACACGGTCGGCCACATACTTGATTTGTGATAAGGTGTATACGCGGCGGGGTACGGCCAGACGCATCAGCTCCAGTTCGGAGAAGCGTTCCGTTCCGTCCGGTTCGCGCTGTTCTGACAAGGTTCCGCGTTCCATACCACGGATACCACCGGCAATGTAAAGTGCAGTGGCAACGGCGGCTGCGGGATACTGGTCGTGGGGCATGTCGGGTACAAAGCCTTGGCAGTCAAGGTGGGCACCCAAACCGCCGGCGGGTTTGATCATGGGCACGCCATAGGCATCCAGTTCGTTCACCAGGTAAGAGATGAACTCGGGTCCGTGGCTCAGGTAGTCCATATCCAGTGACTCGTACAATCCTTCTGCCATGGCCTCGATAGAACGCACGTCAATACCGCCATAAGTGAGGAAACCTTCATACAAGGGGATGTATTCCATCATGCTCTTGATCAGCTCGGTATTGTGGCTGATGATGGCACCTCCGCGGGCAAAACCAAGTTTGCGGGCAGAGAAGTAGATGATGTCCATCTTGTTGGCCAGCAAGTGGTAGATTTCCTTGGGAGTCATGTACTTGCACTGGGCCTCGCGGGTCTTCATGAAGTAGATGTTGTCCTGCAGCAATGAAGCGTCCAATACGCTGGGCACGCCAAATTCGTGGCAGATGTCGGCAACGGCCAACATGTTCTCCAAACTTACGGGCTGTCCGCCGATAAGGTTTGTTCCGGCCTCAACGCGTACGTAGGCCACCTTGTCGGGACCGTATTCGCGGATGGTCTTCTTCAGTTCTTCCAGGTCGAAGTCGCCCTTGAAAGGATCATCGCTCTGGGGCAGCAAACCCTTCTTGGCAACCAACTCCAGCACCTCTCCTCCGCAACGTGTAACGTGCGCCTTGGTGGTGGTGAAGTGGAAGTTCATGATGGCCACCATTCCGGGCTTTACAAAGCGTTCGGCCAAGATATTTTCGCAGGCGCGTCCCTGGTGGGCGGGCAATACGTTGTCCACACCGAAAACCTCCTTCATGGCTTTCTTCAGGCGGTTGAAGGTTTCGCTTCCGGCGTATGAGTCATCGGCAAGGTGCATTGAGGCAGTCTGACGGTCAGACATGGCATTCACGCCCGAGTCGGTAAGCATATCCAGATAAATATCCTTGTTCTGCAGCAAGAAGGTGTTGTTACCGGCCTGTTGGATGGCACGCAGACGTTCTTCTACGGGCAACAAGTTGAGTTTCTGAATCACGCGCACCTTATGCATTTCCAGGGGCACCTGATTCTCTGGTTTGTAAAATTTAACTGACATAATCTTATCTTTTTTATATGAATAAACGTATTTGATAGGCAAAGTTATAGAAAATCTTTCAAAAATCAGCTATTCCAATAATAAAACTTACATTCTGTTCTGTAGGTTTGCTTTTGCCAAAGAAAAATTGTCAGAAGAGAATTTATTTCATACCTTTGCGATAATTATATATAATATGTTATACCCTATGAAAAGGATGATAATGTTTGTTTGTGCGCTGATTGTCGCATTGACTTCCTATGCTACGGCTCAGCAAGCCAATGTCATTTATATTGATGGTGTGAGATGGGCAATGTTTGAGGAGCCCCTTATTTCCGATTCAGTCCTTTATACCCGTATGATGGATTTGCTTCCGAAGGAACGCTCCCGTTCCACCGCCAACTGGGAAGGCTATACAAGCTATTGGAGTCTTAAAAAGAGAAAACTTTGTCTTGACAGTATCCGTGTGGAACTGTACAATAAGGAAGCCCAGGAAACTTGGTTCATGAACATCCCCCAGTCTGACATGTGCAAACTGTTTAAAGACTATTTGAGAAAGGGTAGGATTGTGGCGTCATGGTTTAACGGGGAAATACGGGTCGGACGCGGGCAACTTGTCCGGTATCGGCATGTTGCTTATGACAGGAATCATGAGAATGAAATATTCTTCACGTTTAGTCGGGGACGCGTAAAGGCTAAAGAGGAATGGCAAAACAGACTGATTGACGGGTATTCTTTTACTTCTCTTCGCTATCAGATGAAGCCAGAAGAGATCAGAACGTTATTGCCCTTGCATCCGGAGAGGTTCCCGGAATTGGATAATGTGAAAGAGGTCAGTTTTAGTGTTGTCATAAACGAAGTGGATTCGTTGGGCCGTATCGCAGATTGTAAGGTCTCTTCAAGAATATGGATTGATAAACATCAGACGAAATCCATATCGCATCAAGGAATTGAAGAGGAAATGAAACAACGTATTATGGCCGTCCATCCGTGGAAAACAACCTATTTATACGGTAAGTACTCCCCTTTTGAAAAGGCCGATGCTTTCCTTTATGTTTTCGGTAAATGAACCCTTTTCTTTACATATAGGGTAATGCGCAGAACCAAACTCGCTTGAACTATTGCCGAACGATGCCGCATTCCGATTATATAACAATCAAATGTAAAGGAGGGTTAAACCATAAGTGAAAAATACTCGCAACTCATAGTCCCCTGCTCATAACCCATCGCCCCATAGAACAAACGGCATGGCGTGGCAGGAAAATTTTCCTCGCGAGGGAAAAAGCGGGGGATGTGCCGCAATTGACACCCCCTCTTCTTTCATCCTTCCAATGTTTTGGAACCCATAGGTCTAATTTTGGAACTTACTTTTGTTCCGCTGCTTCGCTTTTACCGCAGAAAACAGCAGCAAAAGCGCGTTACATGTATCACACTACAAACAGCTACAGTAGCACTTTACATTCGTGTATCACGCTACAAACAACTACAGTAGCACGATACACTCGTGATTCGGTGAGATGCTTAAACGAATTTAAGCTTTACATATTACTCAATAGGAATCTGAATTACCGACAGCCATTGTTTCGGGTCCTCTTGATTCCATGCCCCGTCAATGTAGCAAGTACGGAGAGGCCCAGCCATCTTATAACCTTCTTTTTCCATATAGGTAAAGGCTTCGGCGAATGATTCATGGAAGCGTTCGTAAGGACCGACGTGCTTCATGCAGAGTACTTTAGGCACAGCGTCAAGATGCTTGAATTGGATGATAGCATTGTCTGTACCCATCTCTTCCACCTGTTCGCAATACTCGATATCAATGTCGGTGGGGCGATACTCCTTATTGTGCTCAATGGTGAAGCAATAGCCTGGAGCCGGGCACTTGCAACCGAGGCGTTGCATCTCTGGACCTATTTTCTCTACACATAGCGGACCGAGGGCGGCATAATTAGGGATTACTTCGCGATGGCTTGCCACGATAATTTCGGGCAAAGATTGAATACTGAATTTAGATTTATACATTGTTTTAATTTTTTTGTGAGCATTCACCCAGTTGATCAACTGACTGCGTCGTGCCACCAATAATTGCAGTTGTCGTTCCGTCTTCTCTATCTTCTCGTTCAGTTGCTCGACACTTGGGGCGTGTGCCCCTTCTTCGTACAACTCCTTGATTTCGTCAAGCGAGAAAGCGAGACTTTGCAATTGGCGGATAGTATTGAGCCTTTGCATCTGTTCAACGCTGTAATAGCGGTAGCCTGTCCATTCGTCCACTTCGCAGGGATACAACAATCCTTTTTGCTCGTAGTGGCGCAGGGTCTTCACGGTCACTTGCATCATCTGTGAGAACTCTCCGATTTTTAACTTTGTTTTCTTTCTCATAATCGCACGATTTTTATCTGACTTCGAAATCTGTTGCAAAGTTAGTATATGCCCTTGGGTACGAGTCAAGAGAAAAGTGAAAAATTTTTCAAAGTTTTATTTGACAACAGGTTTTCTGGAGAATAGATGAATAGCGTTGGCTATCTTATGTTAATGGCTGGAAGTCAAAACTGTTCACTTGGCAATAAACCATTCGCGCTGAAATTAAAAGTTTATGGTAGTGATAATTTATTGTACCAACAAAAAGAGATTATTGAGTTCGTTATAGATAAGGATAATCCAATATGGGATAAGGATTGCATAAAGAGGCGACGCGAGAAAATCATTCAAGCAGCAAAAGAAATATGGAGTTTGGATAGCATATAAATCCATAAAGTATAGATGAAAATAAGACCAATAATTATTTTCGTCTATATTTTTTTGTACCTTTGTTGGCAAATAATAAGGATATGAGTGATTTACAGACATACGCTGAGGCGGTAAGGATTATAAAGGAAGCGATATTGCGTAGTCAGTATCGTGCCGCATCTTCTGCTAATAAGGAACAACTGTCATTGTATTATGGTATAGGTTGCTATGTTTCTAAAAATTCTCGTGAGGGCTTTTGGGGCAAAGGTGCAATTGAGACCATTAGTCAGCAGCTACAAAAGGAATTGCCCGGACTTCGTGGATTCTCGGCTGCCAACATCAAATTTATGCGTCAATTCTATGAGGTGTGGTGTGAGGATTTGAAATCGCTAACTACGGTTAGCGGAATAGGTAACAACAAATCGCTAACTGCGATTAGCGAAATTGAAACCCAACTATTGATACCTTGTGAAAGCCCTCAGAAAGAGGATTTTGATGTGGCTTCATTCTTGGGATTAGGCTTTACGCATCATATGATTATAGTTCGTAAGACCAATTCTCTTGCAGAGCGTCTGTTTTACATTCGTCAAGCCCTTTCGAATAGGTGGAGTAAAGAGGTGTTGGCTGCAAGAATAGAAGATGATTTGTTTAATCATCAAGGCGAGATTGCCAATAATTTCATACAAAAGATACCAGATGCCCGTCAATCATTGAAAGCAATAGGAATGTTCAAAGATGAATACCTGTTGGATTTTATCAATGTAGAGGAACTTGGTGAGCGAGACAAAGAGGATATTGATGAACGGGTTATAGAGCAGGAAATCATACACAATATTAAGAAATTCATTCTTACCTTTGGTCGAGACTTTGCATTTGTAGGCAATCAGTACAAGTTAGAGGTGTACGGAGTGGAACATTTCCCCGACTTGATCTTCTTTAATCGAGAATTAAATGCTCTTGTTGTAATTGAATTAAAGAAAGGCGCGTTCAAATCTTCTTATTTGGGGCAATTGTGTACCTATCTTCGTTTGGTAGATGACCAAATGCGTAAGCCACACGAAAATCCATCAATCGGTATCGTGCTATGTAAGAGTGCAGATAAAAAGTATGTGGAGTATGTAATCCAAGACTACGACAAGCCATTAGGCGTTGCGACATATAAAACTTCGGATGAAATGCCAGAGAGATTAAAACAGGCATTGCCCGATATTGAAGAATTAAAGAAACTGTTATAGTTGAAATGCAGACGAAAGAAAATTATCATCATTCTCTTTTTGTCTGCATTTCTTTTTGTTCCTTTGTAGCATCAAGAGTTATCACATTGAAGCATAACAATGAAGAACTCTGAAATACGAACGGTTGCTGTCTCGTTACCCAATTTTCAAGCAATCCGAATAACCATTTAATTCCAAGATAATTGCAAATTCTGCGTTTTTTATAAAAAAAGGCTTGCAGCGTAGTGTCTGCAAGCCTTTTGACCTTGGTGCCCGGAACGGGACTCGAACCCGTACGACCGCAATGGTCAAGGGATTTTAAGTCCCTCGTGTCTACCAATTCCACCATCTGGGCAGCCGTTAGCGGATGCAAAGATACAACTAAAATTGAGAATAGAGAAGAAAACGGACGTTTTTTTGTCCTTTTCGCCCTATCGGTTGTTGATTACCAATGTGTGTCCGGCATAGGTTGCACGATAACGGATGAGGGGCTTTCCTGCCTCTCCTTTCGTAATCAGTCCCATGTCGTTGAGATTGTACGTGCGGTTGCATGACGTGCAATGCGTGTACCCCCCTTCCTGCAGCGTCATGCGTTTGGTTACGTTGTAGGTGTGGTAACAATTGGAACATGCAAGATCATAACAGACCACTCGGCTTTGGTCGTGCCCCATCTCAGGGATGTGGGGCAGGCCGACAATGAAGCCGCTCAGCCCCATATAGAAGCCCGACATGGAGCTTAGCTGTGTGGCGTTCACGTAAGAGGGTGTCTTTTGTGTGGGGCTGGCAAATTCGTACTTGTTGCCTGTGGCGCGGATGGTGCAGAACTCGCCCAGGCTTTGCACGGAGGTGTACAGGACGGGTGCCTGCAACACGTTCTCCATTACAAAGTAGGCGGGCAGACGGCTGAAGATGCCGTCGGAAGACTCGCATGCGGACAGGCAAGCCGTCAGGGCAAGGCAGAAAATGCGCAGCGTCCGTTTCATTCTCCGCTGATGAGTTTCTGCTCGGCCTGAGTCATGCGCTCAAAGTGGAAATCCTTCAGCACCTCTTCCATCAGGGCGGCAATGCGGTCGTTGCACAGGTTGCCGATGGAGCCTTCGTGGGTGTGCTGCACTTCCTTGACGGGGACGAACTGTCCGGCCTCTATCTCCAGACCCACTTGCTTGTAGGCATCGCGGAAGGGTGTGCCAGAAGCGGCACGTCGGTTCACCTCTTCCACACTGAACATGAGGTCGTAACGCGCATCGTCAAGGATGTGTTCGTTCACCTGGATCTTGCTGATGATATAGGTGGTCATCTGCAGGCAGTCTCGCAGTTCTTCAAATGCGGGCAGGAAGATTTCCTTGATAATCTGCAGGTCGCGGAAGTATCCGCTGGGCAGATTGTTCATGATGAGCATGATCTGTTGTGGCATGGCCTGCAGTTTGTTGCACTTGGCGCGGGTCAGCTCGAATACGTCGGGGTTCTTCTTGTGCGGCATGATGCTGGAACCCGTGGTACACTCGTTGGGCAGCTTGACAAAGGCGAAGTTCTGGCTGTTGAACATGCAGGCGTCAAAAGCCAGCTTGGCTATTGTGCCGGCTACCGAAGCCAGGGCGTATGCCACGTTGCGTTCGGTCTTTCCTCGTCCCATCTGTGCGTAGACCACATTGTAGTCCATGCTGTCGAAACCGAGCAGCGAGGTGGTAAGGCTGCGGTTCAGGGGGAAACTGTTGCCATATCCGGCTGCGCTGCCCAGGGGGTTGCGGTTTGTCTGTCTGTAAGCAGCTTGCAGCATCATCATGTCGTCTACAAGGCTCTCGGCGTAGGCGCCGAACCAAAGTCCGAAGCTGCTGGGCATGGCCACTTGCAGATGGGTGTATCCGGGCATGAGCACGTGCTTGTAGTTCTCGCTCTGCTTCTGCAGTTCGCGGAACAGGACCACCACATCGTCCACCACCGCCTTCAACTGGCGGCGTGTGAAAAGGCGCAGGTCAACGAGTACCTGGTCGTTTCGGCTTCGCCCGGAATGAATTTTCTTGCCCATGTCGCCCAAAGCGCGGGTAAGCATAAGCTCAACCTGGGAATGTACGTCTTCAATGCCGTCCTCGATGCAGAAATGGCCTTTCTGTATGTCGGCATAGATGCGGCGAAGTTCTGCAAGAAGCTGTTTCAGCTCGTCGGCTTCAAGAAGACCGATGCTTTCCAGCATGGTGATGTGAGCCATGGAACCCAGAACATCATCCTGTGCCAGATAAAGGTCCATTTCGCGGTCGCGTCCTACGGTGAAGCGTTCTATTTCACTGTTTGTGTCGAAATTCTTTTGCCAGAGTTTCATTGCGAATGCGTATTATATATATAATGTATATAGGGAGGCAAATCAATAGGGAATCATGGCCAGCATGTCTGCCAGTCCCTGCACACCCTTCTGGGCTTTGCTTCCAATCATTTGCTTGATGAAGAAGTTGAGTTCTGCACCCAAGGTACATTTCAGCAGCGAGCCTTGTTCGTGGGGGAGAAGCTGGATCCAGAGATTGGCTTGGATGGGGGCACCTTCCAGAGCGAACTTGATGCATTTGGGCACTTCGCGTTCAATGATGCGCAGGGTGATGCTTCCCAAGGGGGTGCCGTTGAGCTGTACCGTGTCGGGGGTGAACTCCGTGTTTCTCAGCATCTGTTTGAGCTGGGCAATCTGTTCGGGCTTTACCTTGTCCCCGGCATGCGCCATGATGTTCTGTTCCACCATGGGGTCGTCAATCCTGTCGCGGATGACAGACAGGTGGGTGAGGTCGCTCAGTTTGGCATATACCGCATCTTGCGGCGCATAGATGAGTTTTACGTCGCTTTCGTATTTTGTCATTTTGTATGTCTGTTAATATGGATTAAATACCCCAGTTGGCAGGATCTTTGCGCCAGCTGTGCAGCAACTCTACGTCGGATGACTGGATGTATCCTGTGTTGAGCGCTTCGGCTACCACTGCTTCGTAGTTGGTAAGGGTAATCAGCTTGACATCGGCTTCGTCGAAGGCTTTCTTTGCCACATCGAAACCATAGGTGTAGCTGGCCACCATGCCCACCACTTCGCAACCGTTCTTGCGGATGGCTTCTACGGCCTTAAGGCTGCTGCCACCGGTGCTGATGAGGTCTTCAACTACCACTACCTTCATGCCGGGCTTCAGTTCGCCCTCAATCAGATTCTCCAGACCGTGGTCCTTGGGTTTGCTGCGTACATACACAAACGGAAGGTTCAGCGCGTCGGCAACCAGTGCGCCCTGTGCGATGGCTCCGGTAGCAACTCCGGCAACGGCTTCGGCCTCGGGGAAATTTTCCATAATGAGGCGTACCAATTCAATCTTCACGAAAGAACGGAGGTCGGGGTAGGAAAGGGTCTTGCGATTGTCACAATAGAAGGGGCTTTTCCATCCGCTTGCCCATGTGAAGGGGTTGGTGGGTTGCAACTTGATGGCTTTTACATTTAATAACTTAGCCGCGAAAATGTTTTCCAGAGTTTTCATAACCATATTTAAATTTAAGAGATTGGATTTGTTTGCAAAGATACAAAAAAAGATTTAGTGCGGTTCCATTATGTTTAGGAAAAATCATAGAATCCGCGATGTTTTTTCAGAACAGATTCATTCATCGTATGTGTATTCGTCACATTCGGGCAGAAGTTTTGCAATAGCGTCGCTCTCAAAACCTTTGGACGCAGCGTGACGCATAATCTTGGCATGGCGTGTATAAGAATCGGTATCCTTTATGCTTCGGTTTTTTGCGTGAATGATGTCTGTAAGGATTTTTTCATACTCTTCCTCATTGATGGACTCCAGTCCGGCACGGATGTACTCGCTTGCAAGCCCTTGAATGTGGAGCATTTGCCTTATCTTGAACCGTCCCCAGTGGTTGTAACGCAGCTTGTCGTTGGCGTATGCCTTGCAATAGCGCTCGTCATCGATGTATCTTTCATCAATCAGGTAATCTACAAGTCGCTCAGTATCGGTGGGTGACAGTTGCCATTGAAGGGCTTTTGTCCGAATTTCGGCTGATGAGTGTTCGCTTTGGCTGCAAAGTGCGGCAAGGCGTTGCAGGGCTTGTTCGTAGGACAGTGGCTCGGTTGTCTTTTTTCGGAATGCCATCATTGGGGTAAAGAGCAAATAATGAAACGGTGGTTTTGGAACTGGTCGTCCAGCAGTCGGATGTCTTGATAGCCTTTCCGGCTTAGCAAATCGCAAATCTTATCTCCATACTTGCGATTGATTTCGAGATAGATGCGTCCGTCATTGCAGAGGTGGGCCAGGCCGTATTCAGCTATGGCGTCATAGAAAAGAAGGGGTTCCTCATCGGGGACGAACAATGCCAGATGAGGTTCGTGCTGCAATACGTTTCGGTGCATCTCATTCGCTTCGCTTTGGCAAATGTAAGGCGGGTTACTTACAATGATGTCCCATTTTCTTTCCGTTGTGTCTGGATGTAAAATATTTTCACAAACAAACTCAACTTCTGCGTTTAGGCTCTCCGCATTGGCCTGTGCAATGGAAAGCGCTTGCTCGGAGATGTCGAAGGCCGTAACTTTGTAGCCGGCCAATGCCAGTGAAACGGCTATACAGCCCGAACCCGTGCCGATGTCAAGGACGGACTTGCCTTTCGGCTCGTCACAGACGGCCTGCACCAGCTCTGCCGTTTCCGGTCTGGGAATTAGCACGCCAGGCTCTACATGAAACGTGTGTCCGCAGAACTCGGCCATGCCCAATACATATTGAACTGGCTCTCCTGTGGCAAGGCGTTGCATAATATTTTGCAGTTCCGTTAGGTTATCTGCGGATAAATCTTTATCTTTGCCCAGCAGAATGTCTGTTCGGGACAAGCCGAAACGCAATTCCATCACCATCCGATAGATGGCTCGGGCTTCTCCGGCAGGATAAATGTGTTGTAGTATCTGAACGGGATTCATGCTGCAAAGTTATGAAAAAAGTGAAATAAACAGTCGTAAACGCAAGAAAAAAGATGATAAACATGACAACGGAGGACGAGCGTTACATGAGACGCTGCATCCAACTGGCCCGGTGTGGCGAGGCTGGAGCGGCACCGAATCCCATGGTGGGAGCCGTGGTGGTGTGGCAGGGGCAAATCATTGGTGAGGGGTATCACCGCAAGTGTGGAGGCCCGCATGCCGAGGTGAATGCTATCCGTAGTGTGCGCCAACAGGAACTTTTGCAGGAAAGTACTCTTTATGTGAGTCTGGAACCTTGTGCCCACTATGGAAAGACACCGCCTTGCGCCGATTTGATAGTCTCGTGCCGTATTCCCAAGGTTGTGGTGGGCTGTATGGATCCTTTTGCGAAAGTGAACGGTTTGGGTGTGAAGAAGATGCGTGATGCCGGAATTCATGTGGAAGTGGGCGTTTTGGAACAGGAATGTCTGCGTCTGAACGAGCGTTTCATTACTTTTCATAGCAAACACCGCCCTTGGATCACGTTGAAATGGGCGCAATCCACAGACGGTTTTATCGCACGCAAGGATGGTTCGGCGGTGGCTTTCTCCACTGCACTGACGCAGATGCTTGTACATCGGCTCCGTACCCGTCATCAAGCCATAATGGTGGGAACGCACACCGCAATGTGGGACAATCCTACGCTTACAGCCCGTGAATGGCAGGGCAAGCATCCTTTGCGAGTCACCATAGACCGGCATGGAGCTTTGCTGGATACGCTGCATCTGAAGGATGGCAGTGTGCCCACCCGTATTTATGAAACCGGCAATTTGGAGGAAATTCTGTCAGACTTGCACACATTGGGCATACAGTCTTTGCTGGTGGAGGGCGGCGCTGCGTTGCACCGGACGTTTCTGGAGGCTGGTTTGTGGGACGAGGTGAGAGTGGAAATCTCGCCGCTGATGTTAGGTGAAGGGATTCCTGCGGCATCGTTGGGTGGTGCAGTACTGGAATCGGAAGAACTTTTTGGCGCGAATAAAGTGTGTCTTTATCGGCCGAAATCTTGAAAAAAGTGGCAAAATGGGTGCTTTTACCCATACCAATCCCTAAAATTCCTTAAATCAGGCCCATTTAGTGGCTTTATTATGCGATAAAGTCAAATAATAACCGTAATTTTGCAAGCTGAAATAGTATTACCTAATAAATGCGCGAACATAATCAAATGAAAAAATATCTTTTCGGCCTTTTGGTTTTTGGCTGTGCCATGCTTTCATCCTGTATAAAGGATGATGATGACGATGTGGTGCTGAGCAGTGATTGCTATATTGTAGATTTTTCATTGGAATCTATCAAGCAGATGATTCGAACCAAGGCCAGTGACGGTTCTGACAGTACCTACACGGTCAATATTGACGGGCGCTATTTCCCCATGACCATTGACCATCGCAACCAGATTATTGAAAACAGGGATTCTCTGCCCTTCAACTCCATTATCACAAATTTGAAGGCTACGGTCAGCTATAGCGGTTCTATGCTATCATATAGACCCGTGGATGCCAAAGAGGATTCGTTGTGGACGGCTTACAAGACCAGTGACAGCATCAATTTCTCAAAACCACTTCATTTTTCTGTAACGGCATTAGACGGTCAGACTTTCCGCAAGTATACCGTCAAGTTGAACGTGCATCAGCAGGAAGGTGACTCTCTGTATTGGGCCTGCTCCGATTCTGTGGTTGCCGGTTTGGAAGGCATGACCGGAATAAAGGCCGCGGCATTGGACGGAAAACTGTTAGTGTTGGGTCAGACGGAGAACGGAGTCGGTTTGTTGGTACGCGACGGACTGGGTGTGGCCGGCAACTGGGAACAGCAAAACACTTCATTGCCTGCCGATGCCGATTTGACTACTCTGCGCGTGAACAACGACAGGCTTTATCTGACATCTGAGTCGGGCAGCCTTTACACAAGCAATGACGGCCAGACTTGGGAAACTTTGGGAATCCAGCAAGAAGGTTTGACACTGGCAGCGGTTACAAATCAGTTTTACTATGCTCTGATGAACGGAAAACTTTACCGTTCGGCAGATGCGGTAGAGTGGACAGAGGAGGAATTGGACGAAGAAAACACTTATCTGCCCCAAGATAGAATGTTAAGCGTAAGCTACATTCAGAACAACGGAAACAAGCGTCTGTTCATTGCTGGTGCTTCAAATGACGGAGACGGTGCAGTGGGATTGGCGTGGTCAAAGATGTGGCGTTCTGATGTGGTAGAGGGTGATGCAATGTGGATGCACTTCAACCGATCTGCCGGCAATGACTATTACTTCCCCTTGTTGGAAGGACAGTCTTTGTTTCCCTATGATGGTCGTCTGATGACCTTTGGCGGCAAGCGTATTGACAAAGAAGGTGAGTCAATGGGGTGCCTTTATGTGAGCAATGACAACGGTATCACCTGGAAGCAGGATTTGGAACTGCACTTGCCCTTTGAACTGAGGGGAGTGGAAGAACCTTTGGCGGCTACGGTAGATGCCAATCATTATATTTGGATTATAGCCAACCAGCAAGTATGGCGAGGACGACTCAACAGATTGGGCTTCGTTCATCCTTGATGCTTGTGTCCCTGTTGCTTGGTTTGCTGACGAGCAGAGCCGAGGACTTGGAATATGAGTTGGAATTGGGTGGCGGTCTGGGAACCGGTTTCTACCTGGGAGATGTGAACAGCACTCCCTTTGCCCATCTGGGCGGCATGGGTGGTGTGGTGGCCCGACGGATATTCAATCCGCGCATGGCGATTAAGGGCAACCTGGCAGTAGCACACCTTTCGGGAAACAGTGACGGATATTTCATTCCTAGTGACCCGAACAGCGGTACGGCAGCCGGTGGCGAAGCGGTGAATGTGAAGTTCAAACGCAATGTCATTGACCTGGGTGCGCAATTTGAAATGAATTTTTGGGGCTATGGCCTGGGTAATAGTTACAAGAACCACAGCCGAATAACCCCTTACGTATTGGCCGGCATGGGCTTCACGCTTGCGCCAGGAGGTGCCGAAACGGCCTTTGCACTTAACTTGCCGGTGGGCGTGGGAGTGAAATACAAGGTGAGACCCCGTCTGAACATCGGTTTGGAGTGGACCATGCGTTTCACCACGAGTGATGCGCTGGATGCAGGAAGCAAGGAGATGTCTCAGCTTATCCATCCTTATGGCATCAAAAGCGTGGGATTGAAGAACAAGGACTGCTATTCGTTCACAATGGCGTTTATCACCTATGACCTGTGTCCGAAGTACCGCAAGTGCAACAACGATTGATAAAGAAACAAATAACAATATATACGAAATGAGTAGTTACAGAGAACAGATAGACATGGAACGGCTGCCCGAGCACATTGCCATTATCATGGATGGCAACGGACGCTGGGCCAAGGCACAGGGGCTTCCCCGTACCGCCGGTCATGTGGAAGGCGTGGCCACAGTGAAGCGAATCACTGAGGAATGTACCCGTTTGGGCGTGAAGTTCCTGACCCTATATACTTTTTCCACAGAAAACTGGGATCGTCCAGAAGAGGAAATCGAGGCGTTGATGAATCTGGTGATTACCAAACTGGAGGATGAAATCTTCATGAAGAACAATGTACGCTTTAGAATGATTGGTGAGATGGACCGCTTGCCGGCAGGGGTGCGTAAACGTGTACAGGAATGTATGGACCGTACAGCTGGAAACACCCGTATGACTGTCATCACCGCGCTCAGCTATAGCAGCCGTTGGGAAATTACGCAGACTATGAAGGAAATGGCCCGCAAGGCGATAGCGGGTGAACTGCGTCCCGAGGAAATCACGGAGGACTATGTGAGCCGTCATCTGCTGACCAACTTCATGCCCGATCCCGAGCTGCTCATCCGTACAGGAGGCGAGCTTCGTATCAGTAACTATCTGTTGTGGCAATGTGCCTACAGCGAGTTCTATTTCTGTGATACCTTTTGGCCTGCATTCCATGAGGAAGACCTGCACAAGGCCATTGTGGAGTATCAGAGCCGCCAAAGAAGATTTGGCAAGACCGGAGAACAGGTGGAAACCGCTCCTGATGAAATGTAAACAAAGAACCCCAATACAACATCTAATAGAATCGTGAGACGATTATACCTTATTATATTATTAATGGCGATGCTGACGATGCACGCGAGCGCCCAGATAAAGACACGCGAGCTGAATCCCGTCATTGACTATAGCCGCACGCCACGAGAGTATGTCATCGGCAATATTGTGGTGGAAGGCGTGACAAATTATGATGATGAACTGCTTATCGGCCTCAGTGGCTTGTCTGTAGGGCAGGTTGTCACACTTCCCGGCGAAGAGATCACACAAGCCATCAAGCGTTATTGGCGCAACGGATTGTTCAGCAATGTCGCCATCAGTGCCGACAGCATCAGAAACGATTCGGTATTCCTTCATATCCAACTGACCGCGCGCCCCAGAATCTCTCAAATCAACTACAACGGCGTAAAGAAAAACGAGCGTGAGGACTTGGAAGAGAAATTGGGTTTGGTAAAGGATAATCAGCTCACACCCAATATGGTTGACCGTGCCAAGATACTGGCAAAGAAATACTTCGATGAGAAAGGTTACAAGAATGCTGAGATTGACGTAGTGTCGCGCGATGATGCCAGTGCTCCTGACAGAATCATTCTGGATGTGAATGTGGACAAGAAGAGCAAGGTTAAGATCAACAAGATTATTATTGAAGGAAACGAAGCCCTTACGGAAAAGAAACTGAAAGGCGGTCTTATACGTCCGGGTGTATTGAAGAAGATTCACGAAAAGGGAAGCATGGCCAGCTGGTTCAGAAGTAAGAAGTTTGTGGACAGCAAGTATGATGAGGCCAAGGAAAACCTGATTGCCAAATACGCAGAGTTGGGTTACCGCGATGCCGTCATTGTACAAGACAGCGTATATGCCTTTGATGACAAGACCGTGAATGTATACATGAAGGTGGAAGAGGGCCGAAAGTATTACATCCGCAATATCGAATGGGTGGGTAACTCATTGTATCCCACAGACGGACTGGCTGCCATCCTGCGCATGAAGAAAGGCGATGTCTATAACCAGAAGCTTTTGGATGAACGTCTTAACACCGACGAAGACGCCATTGGAAACCTTTATTTCAACAACGGATATGTGTTCTATCACCTTAATCCGGTTGAAGTGAATGTGGTAGGCGACAGCGTAGATTTGGAAATGCGAATCTTTGAGGGAGAACAGGCCCACATCAGCCATGTGCGTATCTCCGGTAACGACCGTGTATATGAAAACGTGGTGCGTCGCGAGCTGCGAAACAAGCCCGGCGACCTCTTCAACAAGTCGGCTCTGGAACGCTCTTACCGAGAAATTGCATCTCTGGGCCATTTCGACGCGGAAAGTATCAAGTATGATATGCAGCCCGACCGTGTGAACGGAACAGTAGACCTTTCTTGGGACCTCACATCCAAGAGCAATGACCAGGTTGAGTTCTCATTGGGATACGGACAGACGGGCGTAATTGGTAAGATTGGTTTGAAGTTCAGCAACTTCTGCATGGCCAACCTCTTTAACCGTGACGGACTGCGTCGTGGTGTGCTTCCGCAAGGAAACGGAGAAACATTCAGCATCAGCGGACAGACCAACGGCCGTTATTACCAGTCGTACAGTGTCAACTATATGAACCCCTGGTTCGGTGGAAAGCGTCCCAACACACTCAGCGTGTCCGCTTTCTTCAGCAAGCAGACCGATGTAAGCGACAATTATTACAACAGCGCTTATTACAACAACTATTATAACAGCTATCTGTACGGATATGGCAGTAACGGTTATAACAATTACTACGAGAACTTCTATGATCCCGACAAGTTTGTGAAGATTCTTGGTGTCAGTCTGGGTTGGGGTAAGCGTCTGCGTTGGCCGGATGACTTCTTTACCCTTAATGCTGACCTTTCCTATACCCGTTATATGTTGAAGGACTGGCAGTACTTCCTCATCTCCAACGGTAACTGTAATAACATCAGTTTTAACTTACAGTTGAACCGTATCAGCACGGACAACCAGATTTATCCCCGTAGCGGTTCAGAGTTCCTGATGAGTGCGTCTATCACTCCCCCTTACAGCCTTTTTGAAGATAAGGACTATGCAAGTTTGGCCAACAATTACCAGAGTAGCACCTACCGTCAAGAATTGCAGGAGAAGTATCGCTGGATTGAATACCACAAATGGAAACTTAAGGCTCGTACCTTTACCGCGTTGTCTGGCAACAACAAGTGCTTTGTGCTGATGACCCGTGTGGAAATGGGTATTTTGGGCTCCTATAACAACCACAAGCGTTCTCCTTTTGAAACATATTACATGGGAGGAGACGGTATGTCCGGATACAGCAGTACCTATGCCACCGAAACCATCGGACTTCGTGGATATGACAATGGTTCGCTCACACCCAATGGCTATCCCGGTTATGCCTATAACCGCTTTACAGTGGAACTGCGCTATCCCTTCATGTTGGGAGCAAGCACCAATATTTATGGTCTGGCTTTTGCCGAAGGAGGAAACGCCTGGGACAGCGTGAAGAAGTTCAACCCCTTCGACCTCAAGCGCTCTGTGGGAGCCGGTGTTCGTATCTTCCTGCCCATGGTGGGTCTGTTAGGTATCGATTGGGCATACGGATTTGACAAGGTATTCGGCAACCGCAGTTATAGCGGAAGCCACTTCCACTTTATCCTGGGACAAGAATTCTAAAACATAAACCTAATTTAAATTACATGATTATGACAAACAAAATGCAACACACATCCAGCCTTCTCACCAAGCTGAGAGGAGCGTTTATTCTGCTGTTGGGCGTAGTGGCCATGCAGGTGCAGGCCCAGAAGTTCGCTCTTGTGGATATGGAATATATCCTGTCTCATGTCCCTGCCTATGAGCGGGCCAACGAGCAGCTTAACCAGGTAAGCCGCAAGTGGCAGGCCGAGGTGGAAGTTCTTACTAAAGAGGCACAGACACTTTACAAGACCTATCAGAGCGAAGCCGTATTCCTCAGTGACGAGCAGAAGAAAAAGAGCGAGGAAGCCATTGTGGCAAAGGAAAAAGAGGCGGCCGAACTGAAGAAAAAGTATTTCGGTCCCGAAGGCGAACTCTACAAGAAGCGCGAGAGCTTGATGACTCCTATTCAGGAAGAAATTTACAATGCCATAAAGGACATCAGCGACCAGAAGGGCTATTCCCTCATCTTGGACCGTGCAAGCGATGCCGGCATTATCTTTGCCAACCCCAAGATTGACATCAGCAACGAGGTGCTGACCAAGTTGGGCTATAACTGAAAACAACATTAATCATAAATAAAACAACAAACAAAAAATGAAAAAGAAAGTTTTAATCATGGCATTGCTCATGGCTCCTTTGAGCATCTTTGCCCAAAAGTTCGCTCACTTTAACAGTGCTGACATTATCCCCAACATGAAGGAGTATGTTACCGCTCAGGAGGAAATCAAGAAGATGGCAGAGCAGTTCGATGCCGACATGAAGCTCATGCAGGACGAATTGCAGAAGAAGAGCGACGAATACCAGAAGGAGCAGGCCAATCTGCTTGACAACGTGCGCCAGCGCCGCGAACAGGAACTCAACGACCTGTACCAGCGTCTGCAGCAGAGCTATCAGGACAACCAGCAGACTCTGCAGAAGGCACAGCAGGAAAAGATGGGCGCCATCCAGGAAAAGGTTATGGCTGCCGTGAAGAAGATTGGCGAAAGCGGATCTTATGTTTATGTTGTAGACCTGAGCGTAGGTTCCATTCCTTTCGTTAACAGTGCCCTCAGCACAGACATTACCGATCAAATCAAGAAGGAAGTTGGTGCCGGTGCAGCTCCTGCAGCCGCTCCAGCAACTGCTCCCGCCCAGTAATATGACTTAAAGTTCCGGCGGCAGGTACAGACAATCGCTTTTGTGCCTGTGGCCGGACTTCATGTTTCCGAATCAACTCTTAACAAAAACCATATCAACGATGAAACGTCTTTTTGCAATACTACTCATGGTGCTGCCCATGGCAGTCGTGGCTCAAATACAATTTGGTTATCTCAGCTACAAGCAGGTGATGCAGCAGATGCCGGAATATGCCAAGGCTCAGCAGGACCTTGACCTTCTCAAACAGAAATATGAGCAGGAAGCCTTGCGCGGCGAGGAGGATTTCCAGCGAAAGTTCGTGGAATTTCTCCAGGGACAAAAAGACTTTCCCCAGACCATCATGCAGAAGCGTCAGGCCGAGCTGCAGCACCTCATGGACAACGGAGTGAACTTCCGCATGCAGGTGGTGAAACTCCTGGAACAGGCCGAAAAAGACCTCATGGCCGAGGTGGAGAAGAAACTCAACCACGTCATTCTGGAAATCGGCATAGAGCAAGGGTATGGTTTTATTCTTAACACCGACGGCCATTCCTGCCCCTATGTGAATCCTGTGGTGGGTGTGGACGTTACCAAACTTGCTCTTCAGAAGTTGGGACTGGCTCCCGTCCAGCAACCCTCGGATGCACAGGCGCCTCTGGAAATCAAGCCTGCCCCCGTTCAGCAACCCACACAGCCTGTTGTGCCCGTACAGCCCGTAGTTCCTCAGAAGAACGATGTCCCCGTTCAGCAGTAACCTTCCTTCGTTGCCCGGTCCCATCGGCGTGTTCGACTCCGGTTATGGTGGCCTCACCGTGCTTCGGGAAATCAGAAGCCTGATGCCCGGATATGACTATCTGTATTTGGGCGACAATGCCCGCGCACCATACGGAAGCCGTTCCTTTGAACGCGTCTATGAGTTTACGCAGCAATGTGTGCGACAACTCTTTTCCATGGGTTGCCATTTGGTGATTCTGGCGTGCAACACCGCATCGGCAAAGGCGCTCCGCACCATTCAGCAGCACGACCTTCCCATGCTCGACCCCAACCGCCGCGTCCTGGGCGTGGTGCGCCCCACAGCCGAGTGCGTGGGCCATCTGTCCCAGACGGCGCATGTAGGCATTGTGGCCACACAAGGTACCATCCGCAGCCACACTTACCAGATGGAGATTGCCAAGTTCTGGCCCCATCTCCAAGTAACTGGCGAGGCATGCCCCATGTGGGTGCCGTTGGTGGAGAACCACGAGCATCTTTCTCCTGGTGCCGATTATTTCGTGCGGCTCTATCTGGACAATCTTATGCGGCGCGACCCTTTGATTGACACCCTCATTCTTGGCTGTACGCATTATCCCCTTCTTTTGCCCAAAATCCGTCAGTATCTGCCTGCCTCTGTAAAGGTGTTGGCGCAGGGTGGTTATGTGGCACGCAGCCTTTCCGATTATCTTCGCCGCCATCCCGAAATGGAATGCCGTATCACCCGTGGCGGCACGGCACGTTTCCTCACCACGGAACAGTCTGAGGTTTTCAGCCACAATGCGTCCCTCTTTTTGGGGCACGCTGTCCAGGCCGAACACATCACGCTCTGATCTCATCTGCTTTATCCACATTTTCTTTCCCTTCCGGATTGTCCGTCGGGTCGACCAACGGATAATTCCAATGCTTTTCTGAATTGGGAGTTTTGAGCCGTCTGCAAAGACGGGAAAATGAATAGCCGGGGGCTTTCAAGCCCTCGGTTTTCAAATGGGCACAAAATAAAAACGTCTGGAAGACGGGAACCGGCGGCAAGGCTTGCCGTTCCGCGTCTTTGCAGACGCTTTCTTTATACTCTTGTCTTGGTTTCCACGGGTTCAAGAACCCGCGGCTATTGGCCTTTGGCCTCCCGTCTTCCAGACGGATTGTTGAACGGTGAGCAATGAGCGGTGAGCCGTTGGCCTTTCGCAATAAGGGGAAAAGCCAACGGCTAAAGAGGTTAGAATTTCTTGATGAAGTCTTCCAACGGGACGGTCTCTTCGGGGCGTGCATTGTACTTGCGCATCAGGCGCACCAGCTCGTCCCAATTGCCGTCCTGCTTGCACTTCTCGCGGTTTCGCTTGCAATAGAGGTACAGGGGCTGCATCCTTACACGCTCCACACGGTTCCTTGTCTCTTCGTCCTCGGCGGTCTGCAAGGCATTGTCCAGCAGGGCGAAGGCTTTCTCCACAAACTCGTCGCTGTAGATGGGGTGGTTCTCGCGGATGTAGATGCCGAAGTGCAGGTCGGGCTTAACCAGCGACTGGCACAGGCGGTAATAGTCCATGACCATTGGGGCGGCCTTTCCATAGTATCCGTCAATGAAGACCTGCACCAGCGAGTCGGTGTTCAGAAGAGGATTCCAAAGCAGTTTGGTGGTGACCCACGCCTTCATTTCCTCAAATTCGGCTCCGTTGGACTGGTATTGCGCCTCTTCGTAGATGCCGATGGCCTTGTTCTTGCGGAAGGCCTCGATGTTGGGACCAAGCACCTGGAAGTTGGGCCAGGGCGAGATGTATTGTGCATAGTCCACGATGTAGTCCCAGATGAAGAGGTGGGGCGCAATCTCCGCCCATCGTTCCATGTCGTTCATGAACGCCTGGTTTTGCGGACATCCGGCGGTGAGGGGATGGGCAAAACAACATTCGATGCTGCACAGGCGGATGACCACATTGTTGCGGGGCACAATGCCCTTGGGCGGCTGGCGGGTGTACTGATAGGCAAAGGTGCCGACGAACTTGTCGGGGAACTCGTCCCTGACGGCGTCCGCCACCTGGTTGACAAACCAGACCATCAGGCCAGACTGTCCGCCGTACTGCTCGGCAATGGCCGTACACTCGGGACACTGGCAGAAGGAGAAGTTGTCATTCTGCGACAAGCTGTAGATGCGGAAGAGCGGATTTTTGCGCATGACATCGGCCAGGCGGGTCTTGCATATCTCCAACACCTCGGGGTTGGAAAGGCAGAGCTGTCCGTTGGGGATGCGCTTGCCGTCGCGCAGACTGAAGTATTCGGGGTGCTTCTCAAAGAATTCTCCGGAGGGAAGCAGTTGCCCCATGGTGTGCGCGTTCCAGTAGGCTTCTATGTTGCCGTAGTCGTTCTGCGTGGGATTCCATTTCATGTTCTCCTTGTTGTGCGCGCTCCAAACCGGCTCACGTTCCACGGCAAAGTGGCCGTCGTATCTGAGTGCCAGGGCGGGCTTTTCGCTCCTGTCCAGACGGGGCAGGGCATATTTCTGCATGGAAGGCACAACGGTACACTTGGGCGTGAGCCATTTCACTCCCAGTTCATCCTCCAGGAAGGAGAACACACCGTACATGGAGCCGCGCTGCGCTCCGCCGTAGATGAGCAGGTCCTTGCCCACGGTGCGGTAGGTAAATCCTTCGTCGTCGGCTTTGGGCTTCTGCGCCCCGGTGATGTCTGCCACGGCGCTGCCAAAGCCCACAAAAATGCGCCTTCCCCTGGAGATGGCGTCGTCCGTGATGGGAAGCTCCGCGCCGCTGATTTGCTTGATGTACATTTGCAGCTCTTCGGCCGCTTTCTTTTCCGATGGCGAGGCCTGGCGGTCCAGCACGATTCTGTAGTCGCTCTTTCCGTTCTTGAACAGCCAGTTGCGGGCCGCGGCCGGCATGGCGCAGAACAGGATCAGGGCAAACGAGATTGCCTGTAGAAGGCTTGTGTTGAGATGTCTTTTCATGATTGTTTTATTTATAGGGTGATTCTAAAAATTCTGGATTTAAGTTTTTACCTTTACTGGTGTTCTCTGTTTCGGTTGCTTTTCATCTTTTTCCGGTGTCATTTTGTCAAGTCTCATCTGTCACATAGCCCGCTATGTTCCTTCTTCAACTTACAAAAGCACACACGCAAAAAGAACAAAAATCAACTCGACATGATTTTTGGAACCACCCTATAGAGTCTTTGCTACGCGGTCGGGGTGGTCGGTGTTGATGAAGTCCATGCCCAGTTTTCGGGTCATTTCCCATGCGTTCTCGTTGTCGGGGAATGCCCACAGGCGGAATTTGCTGCCGGCTTTGTGTGCCTTGCGCACGGCTTCCTTTATCCTCCTCTGGTCGGCCTTGTCCATCTGGCCTGTTCCCTTCCATTTGGTGAACTTGCCATAGTGGGCGCTCACCATGGGCACGCGCTTGCGCTGTTCGGGCGTATAGTCAATGTGCGGCAGCCCGTCAAAGAAGATGAAGTCGGGGTAGTTGCAGAAGTGTTCCTTCTTCACCTTGTCCCCCGTGATCACAATCTGCACGGCATTGGGGTTGTCCTTTACGTTGAAGCACGCCGTGTATCCGCCCTCGCGGATGAGGCTGATGAGGGCGTCCAGCGTCGACGCGTCCGTCTTCAGGTCTACGAGCAGTTGCAGCGGCTCGCCTTTGGGATAAGCCTTTCCGCCGTTTCTCTCCATCACTTGTCTTATGGATTCCAGATACATGTCCTTGAGCAGACGGTTGGGGGAGATGTCCTTGCGGTTGTGCGCCACATGGAGGATGCCGTCAACCAGCCAGATGTCGGCCTCGATGGATGCCGCTCCGGCTTCGTACGCGCCCCAGAAAGGCCGCGCCTGTTCATAGTCGTTGTGCGAGTGGATGCGTGTCTTTCTGGCTGCTGCACCCAGGGAGCCTGCCAGCAGGAGGACGGTCAGGGAAATGCGGAGAATCAGTGTGGATGTGTGCATAATTCAGTGATATTTTATGCAAATTTAGGAATAATTCGGAAAACATCCCTAAAGAGTGCCCAAAAAAACAGCGGGAAGAAGTCTGTTCCTTCTTCCCGCCGGAGTAGGTCGTGCGGATTTCCTTTTTTTAACCAATAATAATTCTTCTTTTAAAAATCTATCTGCGCGGCTTTCTCCTTCTTCTCTATGTTCACTTCTATATTTACTTTTGCGTTAGTGAGATTGCGCTGTGTGAGCCGGTGAGCTTGATCCGGGCCGAGGCGTCCGCCTTGCGTATGCTGCCGGTGCAGGATTGGATGAACTTCTTTTCGGTGGCGGTGTGGTTGAGGGTCTTGATGCCCTTGTCTATGTCGATTACTCCGAATTCGTTTTCGAGTTGGTATGTGGCTTCCAGTTCCTTGGGGATTTGCAGGCTGATGGCACCGAATTGGACGTCTGCGGTGGCCGACTTGAAGTCCTTGGCGCTGACGATGCCGGCGGCTATTGCGGAGTGTCCGGCCGACGGTATGCTTAGGGTTTCTGTCAGTTCCTTTATGTCTATGGCGCTGTGGCGCAGGGAACCGTTCAGGTTGCGGACGGCTTTGGCTTCGAGTCCGGAGTGCTGGAGGCTGACGGTGGCATTCTGCGCCTGGTCAAGGGTGACGCCGGAGAATTCGCACACGAGGTTGAGGTCTGTGCATGTACCGATGCTCACCTGTTCGGCATGCTGTACGTTGAGCACCAAATTGGTGCAGCGGGTGATGTCTACGGTACTGAACAGTGTGTGTACGTTTGCCGTCTTGCAGTCTGTGAGCTTCAGGCTGCCGTGTTCCACCTTCAGCTCACACTTCTGCTCGTCCGTCTGCAGGCTGCCGCATTGCAGGGCACCGAATTTTACGTGTGCCGAGAGGGCTTTGCATGCGTAGTCCGGGATGTTGACGTTGCCGAAGCGGTTGGCAACGATGAGCGCGAATTTCCCCTTGGGAATATAGACGGTCCAGTGCGACTCTATCTTTCTCTCCTCGTTGCTGCCTCCGTCCGTTCCCTGCAGTTCCAGCGAGTAGACACCGGAGCCTTCCTTCTTCTCTATGCTCATGTCCTTGAGGATGTCTTCGGCCAGTGCCTTCTCCTTGGCCATGACTTTGAACTCGAACTCGAGCCGGAGTTCTTTCTTGTCCCAGGGCACCAAGGTGATGTTGCCGAACTGGTTTTTCAGACTGATGTTTGCGCCCGGCTTGACCTTGTCGAATGTGATTGTTCCCTTCCTGCTTGCTTCGGCCAGCGCCGAGCTTGCCCACAGCGTGGAGGCCGGAAGGCACAGTGCCATCCACAAGAGGCAAAGTTGTTTGAGAATCCGTTTCATGATGGTGCTATTGTTTTTGTGGTTTTGTCAGATTGGCTTGCTTGTGGCTGCTCAGGATGCCGCGTATGTGCTGCAGGCTGTGCAGGTGCGACTTGTAGACGCGTGTGGCGTACAGAATCTTCTCGCCGTCGCTCATTCCCTCTTTCATGATGAAGTCGATGGTGGAGTCGGGCGACTGGTTTATGCGTGCCACCTCCTCCATCAGTTCTTCCCGGGTTTGGGGCGGCATGTCCTTGATGAGGTCGCAGATGAACTCGGTCTCTTCCATGAACAGCGAGGCGTAGTATCCCTTCACCTCGGCCATGGTGATTTCCATCTCCCCAGGTGTGTGCTCCCGCTCGGGCGGGGTGAGGATGAGTGCGGCGGCGAGCAGCGACGCGGCCACCAGCGATGCGGTGCCTGCCGCGTACCATACGCGCCGGCGGCTGAGCTGCTTCCGCTGGTGCTGGCGCAGCTGGGCCATGAAGCGCTCGCGGCTTCCGGGCGGCAGTGTGTGCCGGCTGTAGCACGCCTCTATGTGTGCCTTCAGCCCGTTGTCCTTTCCGTTGTTCATTTCCTGTACCATTTTATCAGTTGTTGTTTTGCGCGGCTCAGCTGGCACCTCACGCTGGAGGGTGTGATGTGCAGCAGGGCGCTGATTTCGTCGGTGTCCATCTCCTCCACCACGGAGAGCATCAGCACGGTGCGGTACTTGTCTGGCAGCGAGCCGATGGCCAGCCTGAGCTGGCTGCTCTGTTCCTCTCTGATGAGCAGGAGGTCTGCCTCCTCGGCGTGGGGGAGGGGCGTCTTGTCGTCCAGCTCTTCCCACCTTACGCGGCGTTTCCTCAGACGGTCTATGCAGTGGTTCACCACCATGCGTCTCATGCGCCGTGCCATGTCGGCCTGTGTGTCAATGAGCAGATGCTTCCTGGTGAGCACATGCAGCATTACCTCCTGCACGGCCTCCTCGGCCTCGTACTCGTCGTTCAGCAGGCGTAGTGCGGTGAGGAAGAGCGGCTGTGCGTGCAGGTCGTAGAATTCGGCCTGCGCTCCCGGCGCGTCTTTCCTGCATCCCTGTATGATGGTGCTGTATGCTGTCATGTGCTTTGTGCTGTCGTTTTCTGCTTTCAACCATATAACGTATCTTGCGGAGGAGTTGTTGCAGAAAATGACATTTTTTTTTAGGGGGCTTTTGTTTTTTGGGGGGGGAATTATAAAAAAAAGCGATAGACTTTGGTCATGCTGAACTCGTTTCAGCATCTCACTGCGAGCCTTTAACAGATTTTTTCGAGCGCCTTGATTGACCCATGTCCTCGGTGAGATCCTGAAACGAGTTCAGGATGACTTAAAGGGGACAAGTGGATAGAACGTAGTAAAACTGGTTATTCGCTTTCTCCTATATATAAATACACGATAGCCCAAAGTAAATGGTCATGCTGAACTTGTTTCAGCATCTGTCCGCGGTGAATGATTCATTTATAGCCATTATATAATATAGGCTCGCGGTGAGATCCTGAAACAAGTTCAGGATGACCTTGGGGGGGCTTTTATATAAAAAACACGATAGCCCAAAGTAAATGGTCAGGATGACTTTCTGAACATTAGTAAATTGAAAGTAGTAAAAACAGGCTGTTCGCTTTCTGCCCGAAAACAGTGTTTCCAGGCAGGTGCAGCGTTGCGAGAAGGTCGAAATTGCGATTTCGGCCTTCATGCAGCCTTGCATCCGCCTCGAAATTGCGATTTCTACCTTCACGCAGCGCTGCACCTTGCCCGAAATTGCGATTTCAACCTTCTCGCAACGCTGCACCTGCCCCGAAATTCCGATTTCGGACAAGTAGCAATGCTGTATCATGCCCGAAATTGCGATTTCGACCTTCGCGCAACGCTGCACCTGCCCCGAAATCGTATTTTCGTACAAGATGCAACGCTGCACCTGCCTCGAAATCGCAATTTCATACAAGATGCAGCGCTGCATCTGCCATGTGAAAAGTTAAATGATATTAAAAAAGGCGTGCGCCTTTGACACTCTCGGAAAAACATCCTATATTTGCAATGGAGATTTCTCCATAGCGATTTTCAAACTTTTTGTACAATTAAACTTTTAAAGTCTATGAAACAAGTATCAATTTTTGCGCGTGAGAACATGCCGAACGGCTCTCACTATTCCTTTGACCAGAGTGCAATCAAGCGTTTCAAGAACGATGGGAAGATCAGTCAGAAGGCACAGCTCCGCCCCCTGTTTTCCCTGTATGAGCAGGCCTTCCTGGTGGAAGAGGAGAAGTTCAAGCTCAGCCAGAAGAGCGAGTTCACTGACACACTTAACGAACTGGACACAGCCCGCGACGATGCCTACATGGGGCTCAAGGGCATTGTGGAGGGCTATGCAAAGGTGCCCGACGCAGGCATGAAGGCGGCCTCCAAAGCCCTCGGCCAGCTCATCACCGACTACCGCATCGACGTGCGTGTGCAGCGTGACCAGGAGTCGGGTCTGCTTTCCAATTTCATTGCCGACCTCCAGGGCAAGTGCGCCCCACACGTGCAGACGCTCCATCTCGAGGAAGTGGTACAGGTGATGAAGACCGCCAACGACAACTACATCGCCGTTCGCGAAAACCGTACCGAAGAACGCATGCTGAAGGAGAAGAATGCACTTGAAAACGCCCGCAAAGCCACCGATGCGGCCTACCGCGACTTTATCGCCATGGTGAACGCCCTGGCTTTGGTGGAAGGTGATGCTGACTATGCCGACTTCATCGACTACATGAACACCCTCATCAGCGAGTACAAGACAGAGGTGTTGAACCAGAAGCCCTCGTCCACCACTCCCTCGCAGCCCGAGACCGGGGGCGACACGCCCACCGACACGCCCGCCGACCCCGAAACGCCCGACACCCCCGGCGATGACACCGGCGGCGGAAGCAACACCCCCACCAACCCCGACACCGGCGGCGGTGACGATGACGACGACGAAGGCGGACTGGAGGGATAGACTCCGGGCTTTTCCGCTCACCCTCTGATACAAAGAGCCTCCCCATTGCCGGGGAGGCTCTTTGTTTGCAGTGCGGGTTATTCCTTCTTTATCACTTCTGCCGGATTGATGCGGCTTACTTGCCAAATCTTGTGGCCGATGGTGAGCAGGGTGATGCCGGCGACAGTGAGGATGGCAAGGATGAGATAGAGAATGAGCCAGGGCAGGCCGTCGCTGATGCCTGTGTCGGCGGCTAAGGAGTGGATTGTGGCAAGGACGGCGCCGGAGACAGCCGTCACGAGGACGGCGCTGACCGTGAGCAGACGCAGGTAGTACCGGCCGAAGAGCAGGATGATGTCCCGTGTGTGGGCGCCGTGAATCTTTCGCAGCGCCACTTCCTTTTGGCGGCCACGGCTTTCAAGGGCTATGGCGGAATAGACGCTTGCCACAATGCAGAGGATGCTGACAATGACGAGGATGAAGCACAGCTGGCGCATCATCTCAAACGTGCGGACGCTCCTGAACCACTCGTCGTACAGGTCATGTACGGGCGGCTCGTCCATGTTGCCGGGCAGTGCCTCGCGGTAAATTGCGGTGATGGCATCCTTCACCTTGTCGTACTTGCCCTTCTTGGGGAAGATGAGGTAATGTGCATTCGGGTCGAAGGCACGGAGTTGTGTGAAAGACTGAAGTTTCCTCCACTCGATGTCCTCGTCCACCATCCAGAACGAAGGGTAATTGTGGTCGCCGGGGCGATAACCGATGAGGCTGGGCGCATAGCCGATGAGCGTATAGGAACGCTTTTCGTAGAGCGGACGGGTAAGGGCGTCGTGGACCGCCTCCAGGTTCCACTTCTTGCGGAGGCGGTCCACCTGCTCGGTGCGCACATAGACGGCGCTGTAGAACTTGTGAATGGTGGAGTCGCCGGGCAAGTTGGGCCTAATCTTTACTTCGAATCGGTCAATAAGGTGTTCATTGGTGGAGAGGAAGCTGTAGGCATAACACTTTACAGAATAGTCATCGTTTCCGTAAGTATAGTAGTTGCGCACCAGGCTTTGGTCGCGCTGGTTGCCTTCGGTTGTGCACCGGCTGTAAATGCAATACGTCACATCCTCCACATCGGGGTTGAGTGCCAGCCTCTGGGCAAAGTCGGGCACCAGGCGGTCAAAGGTTGTCTGGCTTGCCGTCAGCACGCCCCGGTAGAGCGTATGGTCTTCCTCGATATCGCCCACCTCCTTTTTTTCAACAATGTTGAACATCACGAATGCGCCCAGCATGGCAAAGATGAGGAACATACTTACCGCAAACTGGGAACCCAGCATTAGGCCCTGCCCTCTGGTGTTGAAACGCAGGCTGCGGCCCACACGCAGCCCCACGGGGGCGTGCAGTTGGCGGTAAACGCCGGCAAAGGCGGCAAGCAGGGCAATGCCGAGGGTGAAGAGCGCCACCCACAACTCGATGCGCATGATAAGGTCGACGTCAAAGTGGATTCTCTTGTTCAATCGCTGAATGATGGGGATGGCGTAATCGGCCAGGAACGAAGTCAGCGCCAGCGCCCCCACGGCGGCAAGGGCAAAGACGATAAGCACCTCCACGGCCAGGAGCATGAACAGGTGGCGGGGCTTGGCGCCCATGGTGCGGCGCAAGGCAATTTCCCGTCCACGCAGCGAGAACAGCTGCAACTCCATCTTCAGGAATCCCATTACACCAATGATGAGCACGCTGGCGCCCAGGAGCAGCACCACCGCGATGAGCAGAATGGTGAACATGCCCTCCTCCCATTCGAAACCACGGTGCTGCAACAGGATGTAATACTCGGGAAAGGCTGCCTTCAACTGCTCGTGCAACTGCTCGTGGGTATAACCCTCCGCCACTTCAATGGAGAAGCCTAGGATGGGAAAATCATAATCCCCTTTATACGGGTTCTTTTTGATATATATAATGGAATTGGGATAGTGGAACTCGGTGCGCTCGGTGATGTTCACCACATCGCGGATGGTGCGCCGGCTGCCGTCAATCTCATGTTGAAGCGTAAAGCCACGCGGGTCCACTCCCTTGCCGAAGAGCTGTTCACTCAACGTGTTCGTGATGAGCAGGTCGCCCTCCTGCAACTCGGGGATGCGCTTGCCCGTAATGGCAGAACGGAACCAATAATAATGTAGGTAGTTGGGAGAGTAGTTGTGGAGATAAGACGTGCAGCTTTTGGGTACATCGGTGCCGTCGTCAAAACTAAATTGAAGACCTACAGTAGTGAAATTACCATGAAGTTCTTTGACGGCAGGAAGTTTCTGCTCCAGCAGGCGGTCGAAGAACTCGCCCCCCAACCTGGCGTCGGGCGGATTTTTGCCCACCTTTTGGGCTTCCTTGGCCTCGGCCTCGGGCATATCAATCACGGAGAAATGCGCAATGCCCTGGTCGATATTGTTGAAATACGTGTTGCGGGCAAAGTTGAACATGGATTGCGCCGTAATGGAAAAGCACACCACGCCAACGGCAAGGCATAGGATGCTGATAAGGTTCTGCAGCTTGTACTTCTGCAGGTTGCGCAGGGCAATTTTCAAGTTGTGTCGTAACATTTGTCTTATGGTTTTAATTGTTTATTGTCGTCGCTTTTTTGTTGCCTTTCGGAATGTGCGTGTTATAAAGTTATATTACAAAAACCGTGCCAAGGTTGTAATACATTGTTTACCAGTGCGTAAGGGTGGTTTTGGGGGCATGTGCGATTTCGCACATTTCGGGGCAGATGTGAGAAAACGCACACTCAGATGTGCGAAATCGCACATTTTGCACTTTCATGCCATGGGGCGGAGCGGCTTTCCCGAGGGGGTGCAACAACAATAAAAAAGGACAACGCCCACCCCGCGGAATGTGGTGTGGCGGGGAGGGCGTTGTTGCTCCTGCGGGGGCAGGGGATTATTTCTTCTTGGCTGCCAGCTTGTCGGCAAATACCTTCATCCAGTAGCCGCCGATAACGCTGCGGGCCTTGAAACCGACCATCTTTCCGGTCTTGGTGTCGCTCCAGTCGCTGATGGGCACGCGGCTTGTGGTCTCGTTGATGTAGTTGTATACGGGAATGACGAACTTGCGGAAGGTGTCGTCGTCGGGCGACATGGCGGCGGTCCACATGATCCAGTCGCTCTTGGTGTAGTCGCGGCGGCAGTCGAGGGGCAGACCGTACTTGTTCTGGTTCTTCAGATAATAGCTGATTTCGCGCTCGTAGACCTTGTCAGAGAACAGGCCGAGGTTCCACAGCTTGTCCCAGATCATGTTGTACTTCTGGCTCCAGGTGTTTTCGCGGTCGAAGGCCAGGCGGTAGTGGTCGCCTTCCAGCGCCATCTCTTCCCACTTCTTTGCCATTTGGCGTGCGGTGGCCAGATACTTGTCGGCGGTGGCGGCGTCGCCCTTCAGACGGGCCATTTCGGCATATCCTGCCACACCGCAGATGGCCTTCAGGGCGAGGTTGCAGTTGTGCGCCCAGTGGCCGGCGAAGTCGTCGGTGCAGAGCTGGTTCTCGGGGTCTTGTCCGTTCTCAACCAGATAGTCGGCCCAGGTGGTGATGATTTCCCAGTACTTGTCCACATAGGCGGTGTTGCCGTCCAGCTTGCAGAGCATGGCGGCCAGGGTGAGCATGTTGCCGGCCTCTTCCAGGGGCATGTCGCCGTTGTAACGCTGTCCGTTGGCAATGGGATAGGTGCCCAGGTCGTGCGCGGCGAAGGGCTTGGTCCAGCGTCCGCTGTAGCTGTAGTCGAAGATGCTGGTCATCATGGCCTTCTGCAGTTCGGGGTTGTAGGCCAGGAACAGGGGGGCTTCGGGATAGGTGAGGTCTACGGTGTTCACGCAACCGTTGGAGTTGTTCTCCTTGCTGAACCAGAGCAGGTTGCCGTCCTTGTCCTCGAAGAGCTTGTGGGCAGCCATTACGTGGCGGTATGATCCGCTGAGAATCTCGGCATATTCCTTTCCGCCGGAAGCCATGCCGTCGTCGTAAATCATCTTGTCGAATGCGCGGCAACGTGCCATGATGTCGGCGTATCCTGTTTGGAATTTCTTGAAGGCCTGGAAGATGGTTACCTTTCCGCCGTGAGCCCAATAGCCCTTGTAGCGGTGGTACATGTATTCAATGTCCTGAATCTCGTCGTATCCCAGCATGGTGAAGCTTGCTGCGTTGTCCACGGGGCCGAAGTTGTGCACATAGGCCAGCGCGGGCTTGGGGCCGGGCTGGCCGCTGGCCACGCATTTTTCTGCCATGGGCGCCAGGGTTCCGTTCTTGATGAATGAGCCTTCCACGTCGGAAGTCAGGCCCAGGGTAACCTCGCCATTGATGGCGGGCATGTAGAAGTAGCCCCAGTCAATGCAGATGCCGTCTCCGCTCTTGGCCAGGATGGGCTGGTTGATGGTTCCGGTGCGCACATAGCTGATGCCTTCCTCTGTGCCTGGGGTGGAGATGGTGGGCTGGCTTTCCTTGTTCACGCCCATCAGCGGGTTGGCGCCCAGATAGAACTGCACGTCGTGCTTCTGTCCGTCGGTGCTGCGAACCTGGTAAGAGATGTAGTTGATGGGGGTGGAGATGAGGTCGTAGTCATCAATGAGCATGGGGGCGGTGAACACTACGTCCAGTTCCACGGGGCCGCACTGGAAGGTGTAGTAGGTGTTGGTGGCCAGCACGTCTACGCTCTTCTGTAAGGCAGTCTCGGGCTCTGCCACCTCTGAACGCTCCTTATAGAACAGCCCGAAGTCGGCATAGGCACCGCCTGTGGTGTTGTGGCAATGTGCCGCAATGATGTTCTTGCCTTCGTGGAAAAGACCCTTGATCTTTTTGTCCACGGGCAGCAGTACGTTGTCCACCCAGGTCTCGCCGGTGGTGGCCACCTCTGTGCCGTTTACATACAGCTTGAACACATCGTCATGGGAATACTTCAGGATGAGTTCTTCCTTCAGCTGGTCGGCGGTGAGGTTCACTTCGCGGCGGATGTAGATGTCGCTGCCTTCGCGGCTCCATCTGTTGCTGATGAAGGAGAGGTCGGGCGAACCCCAGGCGGCCTTTTGCTCCTGCCATGCGCTGGCGTCGAAGGTCTCGCTCTGCCATCCGTCTTTCTGCACCTCATAGCTTACGCGGCCGGTCCAGCGTTCCTGGTCGGCCATGGGAGCGATGGGCATGAGGGTGTAGCTCTGTGTGCCCATGAAACGGTAGGTCTTGCCGTCTACGCGGAGCAGTCCGAGCAGGGGTTTCTCGTCATCGGTCCAGTGGCGTGTGGGGCCGTCGGTGAGTTTGTCATAGGGCGACCAGATGGAGAAATAGGGGTCGTTCACCACAATGGGCACAGAGGGCAGGCGCAACTCTGTGGGCGCATAGGGGGTAAACAGGTCGGTTGCAGGTTGTTGGTCCTGCTGGCAGCCGGCAAGGGCTGTGCAAACCGTCAGAAGCGCAAAAAACTGTTTCGTTTTCATTGGCTGTAAATGATTGGATTAAAAAATAATTAATGTTGTTGTCTGTTTCTTAGATACTCGGTCATGAGCCGTGCCGTTTTGGCGGGAGCGCCGGGCTCGCCCAGTTTTTGCGCCACCTCTTCATAGTCGCGCAACTGGCGCTGGCGTGCCGAACCGCCGGGAAGGATGCTTATCATGTAGCCCTGCAGGTTGGTGGGGTTCATGTCTGCCGCCACCAGTTCGGGCACCACCTCTCTCGAGGCGATGAGGTTGACCAGTGAGATGTAGGGCACCTTCAGTAGAAGTTTCTTTCCCAGGTTGGCCAGACGGCCGGCCTTCATGTTGTAGCAAACAATCTGCGGCACACGGAAAAGGGCGGTTTCCAGCGTGGCGGTTCCGCTTGTAACCAATGCGGCAAGGCTGTGCTGAAGGATGCGGTAGGTCTGCCCTCGGAGCAGCGTGGCGGGGTTGTCGCCCAGGCATTCGCGGTAGAATTCGTCGTCAATGCCGGGAGCGGCGGCCACCACCATCTGATAGTCGTTGTTCCAGGTGCCGGCAATCTCGGCCATCAAACGCAGGTTGGCCTTGATCTCCTGCTTGCGGCTTCCGGCCAGCAAGGCGATGACGGGACGGTGGTCCAGGTTGTTGTCGGCACAGAACGCGTCGAAGTCGGGCTGGTGGTTCTGCTTGTAGGCGTACACCTCGTCCACGGTGGGGTTTCCCACATAATGAATGGGGTAATGGTGCTTCTTTTCAAAGAAGTCCACCTCGAAGGGCAGGATGCTGTAGAGCTGGTCCACATTGCGGCGGATGTCGCGGATGCGATGCTCCTTCCATGCCCATATCTTGGGCGAGATGTAATAGAAGACCGGTATGTTGGTGTGCCGCTTTACATAGCTGGCAATCTGAAGGTTGAAGCCGGGGTAGTCCACAAGGATTACGGCATCGGGCTGCCATTCAAGGATGTCCCGCTTGCAGTCTGCCATGCCTTTGAGGATGGTGCGGGCATGCATCAGCACGGGCAGAAAGCCCATGTAGGCCAGATGGTGGTAGTGGCAAACCAACGTGCCGCCCACGGCCTGCATCATGTCGCCTCCGTAGAAGCGGAATTCGGCCTGGGGGTCAATGGCCTTCAGCGCCGTCATCAGATGGCTGGCATGGAGGTCGCCGCTGGCTTCGCCCACAATGAGATAATATTTCATGATTCCAATTCTTTTAATAAGGGTAGGGTGGGAAAATGTGTCATGTCGAGCTTGAGGGGGGTGACGGCGGCCATGCCGTGGCGGGTGGCCCAGTCGTCCGTGTCTTCCGCCTCCGGCTCCAGGTTTACGAAGTGGCCGGTCAGGCGGAAAGTGTCCGCCTCGCCGTCTTCAATCCATTCCTCCACCCAGTTGCCCCGCGCCAGTCGGCAGACGCGGATTCCCTGCAGTTTTTCCACCAGCGGAAAGTTCACGTTCAGACATACGTCCCGAGGAAAAACTTTTTTCATCGCGAGGGAAGCGATTTTGAGTATGCTCTGCTCGTAGGGCGAGAAGTCACATTCGGGGTCGGTTGAACGGACGCTGAAACCGATGGCCGGCACTTCCTTCATGCAGGCTTCGTACACGGCGCCCAGCGTGCCGCTGTAGTGGACACTCACGGAGGTGTTGTCACCGTGGTTAATGCCGCTGACCATGAGGTCGGGCTTTCTGCCGATAACTTTTTCCAACGCCAGCTTGACGCAGTCTGTTGGTGTGCCCGAGCAGGAGTAGACCTGCAGGCCGGGCGCTTGCGACAGGCAGGTCAGGCGCACTGTCCCGTGGGTGGTGATGGCGCAGGAAGAACCGCTGCGGGCACCGTCGGGCGCCACAACGACCACCTGCCCCAACTGGCACATGAGCCGTGTGAGCACTTTTATGCCCTTGGCTTCCACACCATCGTCGTTGGCTATGAGTATGAGGGGTTTTTCTGACATGATTGTCGAATCCTTAAACTTTGTAATGCTGTGCAAATATAGGTAAAATGCCGCAAAAACAGGCATAAAACAGGAAAAACTTTGTTGCAAGGGGTGCTAAAGGGCAGATGTTATCAACAAAGTGGGCCAGTTATCAACACTTTTAACAATCTTAGCGGGTAAAAAACAAGTCCATGTGCCTTTTTTTGCGTATCTTTGCAACCATAATCATAATCAAAGACAATTGTTTATGGGTAAAATAATAGCTTTGGCCAATCAAAAGGGCGGTGTGGGAAAAACCACCACCTCCATGAATCTGGCCGCTTCGCTTGCCACGCTGGAAAAGAAAGTGCTCCTGATTGACGCGGATCCTCAGGCCAATTCTACGTCTGGTCTTGGCATAGATGCAAAGGAAATAGACTACACACTTTATAACATCCTCATCGACAAAGTGGATGTAAGAGAAGCCATATATACCACGGATATAGATGGGCTGGACATCATTGCGGCGCATGTGGACTTGGTGGGTTCTGAAATAGAAATGCTCAACGTTAAGAACCGCGAGCGCGTGCTCAAGGAGGCGCTTGCGCCCGTGCTGGCAGACTATGACTATATATTGGTGGACTGCAGCCCCAGTTTGGGGCTCATTACCGTGAATGCCCTTACAGCGGCCCATAGCGTGGTGATTCCCGTACAGTGCGAATATTTCGCCTTGGAAGGAATCAGCAAGCTGTTGAACACAATAAAGATTGTGAAGCAGAAACTGAATCCAGCATTGGAGATTGAGGGTTTTCTGTTGACTATGTATGACAGTCGCCTCAGATTGGCGAACCAGATTTATGACGAGGTGAAGCGCCATTTCCAGGATTTGGTGTTCAAGACCATCATTCCGCGCAACGTAAAGCTGAGCGAGGCTCCCAGTCACGGACTGCCCGCCATTCTGTACGATGCCGACTCCATTGGCGCAAAGGCCCATCTGGCCCTGGCAAAGGAGGTTGTCAACAAGAATAATCCGAACAAATAACTATCATCATCATTTTTTTAATCTAACGATTCGGCCATGGCAATACGAAAGAAGTACCCGGCACTGGGGCGCGGACTTGATGCGCTGATTGATACCGGAGAGGTGAAGACGGAAGGTTCGTCCAATATTAGCGAGGTGGATATGGAGTTGATTCAACCCAATCCGGAACAGCCCAGAAGGGAATTTGACGATGACGCCTTGCAGGAATTGGCCAACAGTATTCGCCAGTTGGGAATCATCACCCCCATCACCTTGCGTGACATGGGCGACGGCACCTATATCATCATTGCCGGCGAGCGTCGCTGGAGAGCCAGCCAGAAGGTGGGCCTGCAGCGCATCCCTGCCTATATCCGCACCGTGGACGACGAGAATATGATGGAGATGGCGCTGGTGGAGAACATCCAGCGCCAGGACCTCACCGCACTGGAAATAGCCTTGGCATACCAGCATCTGTTGGAACAATACGGCATGACACAGGAACAATTGAGCGAAAGGGTGGGCAAGAACCGTGCCACCGTGACCAATTATCTGCGTCTGCTTAAACTGCCCGCTCCCATACAGATGGGCCTCAAGAACCGCGAGATTGAAATGGGACATGCCCGCGCCTTGCTGGCACTGGACGACCCTGAAGCGCAGATCAAGCTTTTCAGCGAGATAAAGAAGGAAAAGATGAGCGTGCGCAAGATTGAGGAAATGGCAAAGGAACTGAGTGAGGGCGGAACCGTGAGAAGCGGCGGACAACGAATCCGCCAGAAAGGCTCCACCTTGAATGCCGAATACAACGTATTGAAAGACAGCCTGAGCAAGTTCTTCCAGACCAAGGTGCAACTTACCTGTTCGGACAAGGGAAAAGGCAAAATCACCATTCCGTTCTCCAATGAACAGGAATTGGAACGTATCATTGAACTGTTTGACCAACTCAACCATTGAAAAGTAGCAGACAAGCATATCTGAAGATTGTGTTCCTGCTGTGCCTTGTTTTCTGGCATGGCGGGACAAATGCGCTTTGGGCCCAGCAGGTTGTGGAGAAAGCGGACACCATCGCCCGTCAGGACTCCATTCCGCAGACCTCCAGGCGAGATAGAAAAACAGCGAGGGGAAACGCCCGAAAGGAGAAGATTGCGGAAAAGGCCGATTCTGTGGCCTTGAAGAAGCAACAGGAGGCGGATTCGATAAAAGTGGCAGCCGCCGCCCTCAAGCGCAATCCCGAAGCCGCCCTGAAGCAACACGAGGGCAAACTGCCCAAGGACAGTACCGAACTCTCGGAAATGACAGACAGCCTGTTGCAGAAGGTGCTGAACCCGGCCAAAAAGAGCAAATTCAAACCAGACCCCATCCGTTCTATGTGGCTCGGACTGGTTTTCCCCGGAGGCGGACAGATCTATAACCGCAAGTATTGGAAGCTCCCCATCTTCTATGGCGGCTTTTTGGGCTGTGCCTATGCGCTAACCTGGAACGGACAGATGCTGAGGGACTATAGCCAGGCCTATCTGGACATCATGGACACCGACCCCAACACCAAGAGCTACGAGAAGATGCTGCCCTTGGGATATGACATCACGGGCAAGGAAGAGCGTTTCAAGACAATTTTTAAGAACAAGAAGAACTATTTCCGGAAATATCGCGACATGAGCATCTTTGCCTTTGCCGGCGTGTATATGCTGGCGGTGATTGACGCTTACGTCGATGCCGAGCTTTCCTCCTTCGATATCAGCAAGGACTTGAGCATGAGCTGGGGGCCTACTGTAATCCAACAAAGTCCGAAAGGCGGGCTAATGCAGCGCCAGACGGCTCCCGGAATCCAATGTAACATTACATTTTAAAACATGGACAAGAAGATTTTCATTACATTCATAACAGCTTTTATATGGCTTGGGTGCGGTACGCTGAATGCCCAGGTAAGAGTGGCCGAAGAACCCTTGGCGGCAGACTCCCTGATTCTGCCCGAGGGCATGCAGGCGCACGAGCTTGACAGCCTGCTCAACGATTGGAACGTGCGTAGCCATCTGACAGCGGACGATAGCTGCAACGCTACGGGCGAGAACCCCCAGTTCACCGAAGAGGAGTATATCTCCCGTCTGAGCCGCTTGCCCAATGTGATAGAAATGCCTTATAATAAGGAAGTACGCCGTTACATTGACCAGTATTGCGAGCGCATGCGCCGCTCCATCAGCATCTTTCTGGGCGCGGGCAACTTCTATATCCCCTTGTTCGAGGAAGCACTTGAAAGTTATCAGCTCCCCCTGGAACTGAAATACCTGCCCATCATTGAAAGTGCGCTGAATCCCAAGGCCACCAGTCGCGTGGGCGCAGCCGGACTGTGGCAGTTCATGATAGCCACCGGAAAACAGTATGGCCTGGAGGTGACCAGTCTTGTGGACGAACGCCGCGACCCCATCAAGTCAAGCTATGCCGCCGCGCGTTATCTGAAGGACCTTTATGATATGTTCGGTGACTGGACATTGGTGATAGCCAGTTATAATTGCGGCCCCAACAACACCTTGAAGGCTATTACCCGGGCTGGGGGCGTGAAGGACTATTGGAAAATCTATCCCTATCTCCCAGCCGAGACCCGTGGCTATGTGCCGGCCTTCATTGCCGCCAACTATGTGATGAACTATTATTGTCAGCACAATATCTGCCCCCTTGAGACAAACCTTCCTCAGTCTGCCGACACGTTGAACGTAACCCGTAACGTATATATGGAGCAGATTGTGGACCTTTGCGGAGTGAGTATGGACGAGGTGAAGGCATTGAATCCTCAGTATCGGACCAATCTCATCCCCGGAGAATCGCGCCCTTGCACCATAAAGTTGCCCAGTTCTGCTGTGGCGGCCTTCCTTACTGCCGGAGACAGCATCTATACGCATCGTATTGGCGAACTGGCCAAGAACCGCAAGGTGGTGGAAGTGGACGAGAGCAAGGTTCCCTCTTCAAGCAAGGGCAGTCGTACTGTAACGGTGCGCAAGGGCGATACCCTCGGCTCCATAGCGCAGCGCAACCGCACCACTGTTACCAAAATAAAGCGTCTGAACGGATTGAAGAATAACAATATCCGTGTAGGGCAGAAACTCAGAGTAAGATAATTTTCTCCCCCAATCTTGATTGCCAAAACCCCGAAAACCGAAGAATCGTTATGGAAGAACTGACCCCAAGGCAAATAGAAGATGAAAGAATGGTGAACGAGGCCTACCAGCACTTGGTGGACACATACATGAAATCGCGTCACCGTGGAAATGTGGAACTGATCAACAAGGCGTTCAACTTTGCCAAGCAGGCTCACAAGGGCGTGCGCCGTCTCAGCGGCGAACCCTACATCATGCACCCCATTGCGGTGGCACAGATCGCCTGTGAGGAAATCGGACTCGGAAGCACCAGTATCTGTTCGGCCCTTCTGCACGATGTGGTGGAAGATACCGATTATACCGTAGAAGACATCAGCAACATCTTCAGCCCCAAGATTGCCCAGATTGTGGACGGACTGACTAAGATTTCGGGAGGAATTTTTGGAGAAAAGGCTTCTGCCCAAGCCGAGTCTTTCAAGAAACTTTTGCTTACGATGAGTGATGACATCCGCGTAATCCTTATCAAGATTTCGGATCGTCTGCACAATATGCGTACCCTGGGTAGCCAGTTGCCCAACAAACAATACAAGATTGCCGGCGAAACCCTTTACATCTATGCTCCTTTGGCCAACCGCTTGGGATTGCATAAGGTGAAGGAGGAATTGGAAGACCTCAGTTTCCGTTACGAACATCCCGAGGAATATGCGGAGATAGCCCGTAATCTTGCCGGCATGAAGGACAATCTGAATGCCGAGTTTGACGAGTTTACAGCCCCTATCCGTCAGAAATTGGACGAATCGGGTATCCGTTATGAGATAAAGGCCCGCATAAAGGCTCCGTACAGCATCTGGTGCAAGATGCAGAACAAGCACGTCACCTTTGACGAGGTCTATGACATTCTGGCCGTTCGCATCATTTTTGATGTGGGAAAGGTGCATGATGAAATCACCGAGTGTTTCCATATATATGCCGTGGCAAGCAATATCTACAAACCCCATCCCGAACGCTTCCGCGATTGGCTTAGTCATCCCAAGGCCAACGGCTATCAGGCTCTGCACACAACGCTTATGAGTAAGTCTGGTAAATGGATTGAGGTGCAGATCAGAAGTCGCCGCATGGACGAAATGGCCGAACAGGGTTTCGCCGCTCATTGGAAATACAAGGAGGGAGGCAAGACCACCAAGGACAGCGAGAATGAACTGGACAAGTGGCTACATACCATCAAGGAGATTCTGGATGATCCGCAGCCCAATGCCGTGGACTTCCTTGATGCCATCAAACTCAATCTCTATGCCAGCGAAATTTTCGTGGTAACGCCAAAGGGCGAGTTCAAAACCATGCCCGCGGGCTGTACCGCACTGGACTTTGCCTTCAATATCCACACCTTCTTGGGAACCCACTGTATCGGTGCCAAGGTAAACCACAAACTGGTGCCTATCAGCCATGTCCTGCACAGCGGTGACCAGGTGGAGATACTTACCTCTAAGACACAGAAGGTAACGGCCGATTGGATGCAGTATGCCACTACAGCAAAGGCCAAGAGCAAGATTCATGCCATACTGAAAAGAGAGATGCGAGAGAAACAACGGAAGGGAGAAGATATGCTCAACACCTTCTTTATGGAGATGGAAAAGGAACCCAATAGCATGGTTATAGACCGTCTTTGCGCATTGCATGAAATCAGTTCCCGCGAGGAATTCTATGCTGCAATCGGTTCCGCCCGAGTGGTTTTGGGCGAGCAGGACAGAGATTTGGTTCTTGAGAAGAATTCGGAGAACAAGAAGAGCTGGAGCCGTTATCTGGAATTCTTCAAGCGCGGACGCGGCAAGCAGACACCAGAAGGCGTTGAGACACCAAACGCACCGTCTGAAAAGATTGACCGCAAGAAGCCGCTTTGCCTCAACGAGGAGACAATGGGCAAGTATATTATGTGCGACTGTTGCCACCCCATCCCCGGAGATGATGTGTTGGGTTATTTTGACGATGATAATCGCATCACCATCCACAAGCGCCAGTGTGCCATAGCGGCCAAACTGAAGAGTAGTTACGGCAACCACATCCTGGCGGCCAATTGGGATACTCATAAACAATTGTATTTCCCTGCTACGCTCCATCTTGAGGGCATTGATCACATGGGCGTACTGCACCAGATTACCGGTGTGCTGTCGCAGCAGATGAATGTAAATATGCGCAAGGTGCATATCGAGACCAACGATGGCATCTTTACGGCCGAAATCCAGTTGGAGGTTCATGATGCCGAAGACCTTCAGGCTATTTGTCTGGATTTGAAGAAAATCCCGGAAGTCCAGGTCGTAAATCGTTTCTAAACAAAACAGGCTGGTGCAAAGAAACGCCGTCTCTCCGGAAAGTTAACGCCTTTACTTTGTTATTGAAACGTGTTTACTTGCCCGATGAAAGGCGATGTTACCGAAGACGCTTGTTTTCGAAAGGGATGAAAAGCGGCCGGAACGGAGAAACCGGAGTTGGTTAAACTTTAAACCTGAGTTTTTAGAACGTCCCTTAAATCAACCATGATAGGGTTGTTGAAAGGATGAAACGCCCCCAAAAGTGCCGATAGGCTGCGAAAGTTGCATTTTTTTTCTAACTTTCGCAGCCTATCGGCACTTTTTTAAAGAAATATCACTAAATTTGCATTCAAAAGAAAACACCAAGAAGTATGGGACAGATTATAGTTGGCAGAAAAAAGGAGCTGGCGCAGATTGACCAATATTACAACTCGGGCAAGGCAGAATTTATTGCTGTGTATGGCAGAAGACGAGTGGGTAAAACTTTCCTTATTCGCCAGCATTTCAAGAACCAGTTTTCCTTTGATATGACAGGTGTAATGGAGGGCTCCAAATCCGAACAGATGACGGCTTTCCATACTGCTTTGAAGACCTACGGCTATAAGGGCAAGAAGAACCAGAACTGGATTGACGCTTTTTTTGCGCTTCGGCAGTTATTGGAATCAAAAATAGAGGAGGGCAAAAGATGTGTGATCTTCATCGACGAGCTGCCATGCCTTGATACGCCTAAGGCTGGATTTGTAAATGCGCTCGGACATTTCTGGAACAATTGGGCAAACTGGCAGCCAGAGATGATGCTGATTGTCTGCGGTTCGGCAACATCGTGGATGGTGCGCAATGTCATCGATAACCACGGCGGCCTTCACGACCGCATTACTCACGAAATGCACTTGCATCCGTTTACATTGAGTGAAACCGAGGCGTTCTTTGCCGCCAATGGTTTTGTATGGAATCGCTTGAGTATTCTGCAAGCATATATGGCGATTGGTGGTGTGCCGTACTATATGAGCCTGTTTGAGAAGACCGATAGCCCGGCTACGGGACTGGACAGATTGTTCTTCAGCGGAAATGCGGAACTGAAGAAAGAGTATCGCAGGCTGTTCTCCTCGCTTTTCAAGAATCCACAACCGTACCTTGAAATCATCTCTCTGCTGGCCAAACACCCAAAGGGACTTACAAGAGAGGAACTGAGCGGAAAGTTGAACACGTCGAACAATGGCAACTTGGGGGATATGCTGACCGACCTTGTGTATTGCGACTTCCTGCGCAAGTGTAATGTGCGGGAGAAGAAGGTAAAAGCGAACTCGGCTATCTATCAGTTGGTGGACTTCTACACTATATTCTACAATACCTTTGCCGCCAAGAACATCGTGGAGGAACATTTTTGGACACGCAATGTGAATACGCCAGAGATTACTGCGTGGTATGGTCTTGCATTTGAGCGTATCTGCAAAGCACATATTCCACAGATTAAGGCAAGGTTGGGTATTGCAAGCGTATCAACCGAATTCTACACTTGGAAGACTAATCAGGTGGAGAATGGGGCGCAGATTGACATCATCATTGACCGTGCGGATAACACCATTAACCTTTGCGAGGTGAAATATAGCGAGGACTTGTATAGCCTTGATAAAGAGGAGTTCCTAAAGATACAAAATCGCATCAGTGCGTTTAAGGAGGTTACAGGCACGAGAAGCAGTATTATCCCAACCATGATCACGACATTTGGCATGAAGGAAGGTCTGTATAGTGACCAAATAATTGCAAAAATAGATATGGATGCATTGTTTTAGCTCTCTCTTATTAAATATTATGCGATAATATTTCTTTAGATTGTCCCTTGTTTACTGTAAAAACTTTACCTTTGCAAGATGAAAGTATTAATTGGCTTCCCCAAAATGGGAGTAGAAATACCAAGTACCACCCAAAGTCATCCTGAACTTGTTTCAGGATCTCACTGCGAGCCAATAATAATGCTTCTCTGCGGACAGATCCTGAATCAAGTTCAGGATGACCATTTACTCTGGGCTATCGCCATTTGTTATATAGCAAGGAACGGGCATGCGGGCGTTCCCCCGAAGCAGAAACGTTCCTGGCCCAGTGGCGGGGTTCCAACGGAGACCGAAACGAATGTAAAAAACGAATAAAAATCCAACGAAATTGAAACGAAATTGGACATATCTGCTCATGACGGCTTTGGCCCTCTGCACCCTGCTTTCGGGGTGTGAGAAGGAAGAGGCCGTTGATGCAAATGCACGGCGGGTGGAGGTGGTTTTCTCTCCCGGCGGAGTGGGCGACCAGGGGTATAACGACAATATTCTGGCCGGACTGCAGCAGGCATCGGTGAAATACGGCTTTACACTGGCCATCCACATTCCCAAGGAGAAACGGCAGGCCGAGGATATCTATGAGGCGTGGCGCAACAGCCAGCCCGGCGAGGGATGCGAACGCTCGCTCTTCGTATTCTCGGGCAGTGAGTACGAGTACCTGCTGGATTCGCTGCCGCTGCCCCAGGACGAGCGGAAGGACGTGCTGATGTTTGAGACGGACAAGCAGGTGGAGGGCGTGTACACCTTCTGTGTGGGCAGTTATGGTGCCAGTTACCTGGCCGGTGCCACCAGCGTGTTGGACACCCAAGGAATGGAACAGAAGGCCCTGGTCATCGCCGCCAATCCGCACGACAGGAACGTGCGCCGGGCAGTGGAGGGATACAGGGACGGATACCTGGCCGCCGGAGGCAACGGATGTGACGTGCATTACCTGAGCGCGGATCCCGACGGCGGTTACGACCAGCAGGACAGTGCCTACAAGGTGTGCATGAAAACGGCGGGGCTGTATGACTTCCGCTTTGCCGTGGCCGGTTCGTCCAACATGGGCATGTACCGCTTCTCGCGCGAGAATCTGGAACTGGTGGTGGGCATGTACCGCGACATGAGCGCCCAGGCCTCGATGATGCTTTTCTCGGTGGGAAAGCACATGGACAGGGCGGTTGGCCAGGTTGTGGGCGACCTGTTGAAGAACAGGAACATCCCGTACCATCAGAAGTTTATGTACTCGTCGGGGTATGAGGAGCTGGTTTTTGCGCCGCATGCCTCGGCCGACTGGTTCCTGGACATCTCTGACATAAGGAATCGGATAACAGCAATTGAACAGGCGTATGAAGAGGCTGCTGAGTAATCTTTTTGCGGTTCTGCTGGTGGCAGGACTGCTGTGCTCGTGCCGGGAATCAGCGGTGACGGAAGACGCTGCCGGCCAGCAGGAGGTGAGAATTGCCGTTGTGCTGCCCCAGAAGGACCGTCAGACCATTTGGGAGAACACGCTGAAGTGGGCAGCAGAGAACATAAGAAAGGCCGACATTGGGGTGAAGGTGGTGTATGAATGGTATGACGAGGACAAGGCCAACCTGACCCAGTTGGGCCAGACCCTTTCCGAACGGGCGGACATCAGCAGCATCATCGGCTGTAACGTCTCGGCCAACACACAGCAGCTGGCCTTTGCCCTGGCCCGGAAGAAGCAGGGCGTAAAGCCGCTGTTCACGTTCTCCACCTCGCAGGAACTGCCCCGAATCTTCGGCCACCGCGGCTTCCTATGGGGACTGTGCGAAACGGACATCTCGCAGAGCGAAATCCTGCTGTCCAGCCTGTCACAGGAATCGCAGGAGATAAAGAAGGTGGCCCTGCTGGCATCGGAGGACATCTACGGCCAGACGTTTGTGGACTGGTTTGCCTTCCAGACAGTAGAGCTGGACATGCAGCCCGTCTGTGTCCTTACCTACAAGGATGCCGCGCAACTGCCCTCGCTCCTTGAAGAAATAACGCAGAGCGGGGCCGATGCCCTGGTGTGCGTGCCGGCGGCGGTGGACGACGTTACGCCGGTGTTCAACTATATCATGGACTGGAACGAAACCTGTCCGTACGAAGACGCCATTACCCTGAAATTCTCGGACAAGGCCTATAACAAGGCCATCCTGAATGCCGACGCGCCCAGGGGGCTGCTGTCGGGCGTGGCACCGTCGAGCGACCCCGGTTCGGGCTTCAGCGTGTCGTACGAAACCCTCTTTGGCCGAGTGCCCTACAACGGAGAGGCGGAGGTGTACGATGCGGTGCTGATTACGGCCCTGGCAACTGTGTGGGCCCAGAAGAACGCCGAGGAAGACCTGAACAAGGCCATTGCACAGCTGCTGAACGGGGAAAGCCCCTCGCAGGGCGGATGGACATCGGGAATGATTGGCAACTACTACCGCCAGATCATGGCGGGACAGACACCCGCCATCAGCGGTGCCACGGGACTGCTGGAATTCAATTCGGAATACTATACCACCATCCGCACGACCACTTACGCGCACTGGATGGTCTATCAGGGACGGATGGTCATCGTTGACTACTACAGCCGCGGAAGCGGCGGGCATTCGTCATCGCCCGTGGCAGCATGGGAGTGGAAGAAACAGCAAATGCAGGACGTGGGCGGAAACGGTACACTGCAGGTGGAATACCCCGCAATGGAGGGAAACTATGCGGTGCTGGTTGCCGCCTCGAAGGGATGGAAGAACTACCGTCACCAGGCAGACGTGCTGGACTTTTACCATTACCTGAAGGGCCGCGGATATGACGACGAGCACATCGTCCTGATCCTGGCCGACGACATTGCCCACAACGAGCGCAACCCATTGCCGGGCGTGGTGCGCCGCCAAACGGGGGGAAGGAACCTCTACGAGGACGTGCAGATTGACTATCGCCTGGACGGCCTTACCCTGGACGACCTGAGGCAAATCCTTACGGCAGCGCCCTCGGCGCAGTTCCCCGTAACCCTGGGCAGCGGAGCGGCGGACAACGTCCTCTTCTTCTGGAGCGGCCACGGCACACAGCACGGCTGGGAATGGCAGGACACGGAAACCGTTGCACCCGAATTTGCCCGTTCGCTCTTCTCGGAAATGCAGTTCCGCAAGCTGTTTGCCATAGTGGAAACGTGCTATTCCGGCGCCGTGGCACAAGGCTGCACCGGCATCCCCGGCCTGTTGCTGATGACGGCCGCCAATCCCTACGAGCCCTCCAAGGCCGACGCCTTCGACGACGAGCTGCAGGTCTATCTCTCCAATACCTTCACCTCGTCCGTGCTGTCGCATCTTGCCGCCAAGCCGGCGACCAGCATCTACGACCTCTATCTGCATGCCTTTGACAAGACGCAGGGCTCGCACGTGATGGTCTACAATGCAGAGCACTATGGCAACCTGTATCTCAATGGCATCAGCGAATACCTCTCCCCCAAAATAGGAATGGATTTTGAAAAATAACGTTTAATCATTAAATATGTCGTTGAATGACAATCGATAAACGAACAATCGTCTGAAAGACGGGAAATTAAATAGCCGGGGGCTTTTAAGTCCTCGGACTCTTATGCCCGCACGATAATGGCGTCTGTGAAGACGCGAATCGGCAACATGGAGTTATCAAGCGAAATTCGTTAAAGGTTAACGTTCATCGTTAAAGACACGTTGCCGTTACCCGTCTTCCAGACGGATTCTTAATATGGCTTCTTGTTTCCACGGGTTCAAGAACCCGCGGCTATTCGCCTTCGGCTTCGCGTCTTTCAGACGCCTCTTTCTTACAACACAATTATCTTCTTTATTCAGCTCGCTCTTGGAAAAACGTCTGAAAGACGAGAAAATGAATAGCCGGGGGCTTTTAAGTCCTCGGACTCTTATGTCCGCACGATAATGGCGTCTGTGAAGACGCGAATCGGCAACATGGAGTTATCAAGCGAAATTCGTTAAAGGTTAACGTTCATCGTTAAAGACACGTTGCCGTTCCCCGTCTTCCAGACGGATTCTTAATATGGCTTCTTGTTTCCACGGGTTCAAGAACCCGCGGCTATTCGCCTTTGGCTTCGCGTCTTTCAGACGCCTCTTTCTTACAACACAATTATCTTCTTTATTCAACTCGCCTTTGGAAAAAACGTCTGAAAGACGGGGGCTAAATAGCCGATGGGCTTTCAAGCCCCCGGATTAGAGTCGAACACTACATATAAGAGCGTCTGAAAGACGGGGACATAAATAGCCGCGGGTTTTTAAACCCGTGGAAAATGAAGTCTTCATCATCAAGGCCGTCTGGAAGACGGGAATATCAATACCGCGGGGTTTTTAAACCCCCGGAATCCCAACTTCTATCCAAGATATCGTCTAAATACCCCAAATCTACTACAAACCCACACATTGTTCCACAAATATTTGTTTCGTTTCCCTTAAAACGCTATCTTTGTCACAATCAAACACACACGATTATGAGTTTCACACAATCCGTCTATCACATTGTCTTTAGCACAAAACACCGCAAGACCGTCATCAAGGAATCATGCGAGCGCGAGGTATACAAAATCCTATATGACCTGATGACAAACCTGGGCGCTCATGTGTATCGTATTGGTGGTATGCCCGACCACGTCCACATCCTTGTTGACATCAGTGCCAAGAATTCGTTATCGGATTTTGTGAAAAAACTCAAACAAGAATCAAGTTTCCTCATTGCGAGACATCCCGATGTCCGGTTATGGGATGGATGGGAAGAGGGGTATTCCGCCTTCACATATTCGGCCAAAGATATTAAAACGGTAACGGAGTATATCATCAACCAAAAGGAACATCATAAGAGGGTTTCGTTTATTGACGAATATCGTGCATGGTTAATAGAAATGGGAATCTCGCCCGATGTTCCCTATTTTCCTTAGTTGCCATTCCGCGTCTTTCAGACGCCATCTATTTGATGCGTCTTTTCTCCCACGGGTTCAAGAACCCGCGGCTATTCGCCCTTCGGCTTCGCGTCTTTCAGACGCCCCTTTCTTACAACACTGTTATCTTCTTTATTCAACTCGCTATTGGAACAATCGTCTGGAAGACGGGAAATTAAATAGCCGAGGGCTTTAAAGCCCTCGGTAAAATCTCACAACTCATCGCTCGCCACTCATCGCTCATCGCTCAATGTCAAACATTTTTACTCTTGTCCATAGACTGTGCATTGTAGTCAAAATGAACAAAAAACCGCTCAAAATAGTTCAAAAACGAACCTAAAAAGTCGCCCTATATTGCCCTACTGCGAAATTTTGACTTTCCAACTGGGAAAAAATAATTTTCCAGTTGAGAAATAATATTTTTCCAACTGGGCATTTTCGACTTTGCAGCTGGATTTATATGAAAATTCGGTTTTGTAAAGAATTTTGATGGCACACGGATGCGACAGAAGACCACAGATTTATCTTTTATCTCGTAAAACCATTATATTTTAAGAGAATTTTGCTAATTTTACAGCCAATTACATACATTATTATATATATGACACAGTACTTCAGAGAGAGGAAGATGAGACATGGCCTCTATACCTTATTGGCATTCTTTGCCACCGTTTCCTTTACAGCTTGCAGCGACGAGGATTCACCCTCGCTATCCGATGAACCGGACCGCCCCAACAAGCCTATTGTGGTGATATACGACAACGACGTACACTGTGCCGTGGACGGATATGCCAAGCTGGCCGGCGTCCGCAACAGCTACCGCAAGCAGACGCCACACGTTGCCACCGTATCTGTGGGTGACTTTATACAAGGTGGTGTGGTGGGCACCATTTCGGGCGGAACCGCCATTGTGGACATCATGAACCATGTAGGATATGATGCGGTGACACTGGGAAACCACGAATTCGACTTCGGCATGGCACAAATGTTTACACTCACACGCCAACTGGACGCAGATGTGGTGAGCGCCAATTTCCGTTCCACCATCGACGAGAACCTGCCGTTCAAGCCTTACGTCATAAAGAGATACGGCAACGTGGACATTGCCTATCTGGGACTGACCACCCCTACTACCCTCATAACGGGAGGGCAAAAGACCTTTGCCGACGAGAACGGCAAACTAATATACAGCTTCTGCAACGACAATTTCTACGAGAATGCCCAGCGCCACATCAACGAAGCCCGAAACGAAGGTGCCGACTACGTGATTGTACTTTCGCATCTTGGCGATGTTGGTTGGGGCGGTTTCCCCAGCTCCGTTTCCCTAATCCGGAACACTACCGGCATTGATGCCGTTCTTGACGGCCACGAGCATACCATCATTGCCGACTCCACCGTCTACGACAACACCGGCAAAGCCGTGCTGCTCAGTTCCACCGGTTCGGAATTCAGCAATGTGGGCGTGCTCACCCTCTCCACCAGCGGACAATTCAGTTCCCGTCTGGTGCAGATTGACGAGGAATGCCCTACAGACAAAGACGTACAGGCATTTGTTGAGCAGATAAAGGAAGAGACCATGGCACAGGGCGAACGCGTTGTCGGTACCAGCGAGGTAACGATGATTATCCGAAACGAGGAGGGCGTGCGCATTACGCGCACAGAAGAAACGCCCATCGGCAACTTCTGCGCCGATGCCTTGAGGTATGTATTGGGAACAGATATCGCATTCATGAACGGAGGGGCCATCCGCAGCGAGATAAGACAGGGCGAGATTTCGTACAACACGCTGCTAAGCGTATTTCCCTACAACAACAGTGTATGCACCGCCACAATGACGGGCAAACAGATAATGGATGCGCTTGAGGTGTCCGTACATCTTTACCCCAAGGAAAACGGAGGCTTCCTGCAAGTAAGCGGTCTGAAGTTCAAGGTTGACCCCTCAGTGCCCACATCAGTTGTCATAGACGAAAATGAATTGTTCTCGCATGTGGAGGGTAGCCGCCGTGTATTGGACGTGCAGGTGCTTGACAACGCTTCCGGCCAATATGTACCCATAGACCCCGAACGCACATATACCATAGCCAGTTCGAGCTTCCTTATAGAAAACCATGGCGACTACGGAGTATTGCGCTATGCCACGGTAAAAGACCGCAATCTGGGGCAAGACGTGGACATGCTTGCCATCTATCTCAGCCAGACGTTGGGCGGAAAGATTGGCGCCGAGTATGGCCAGACGGAAGGCCGCATCGTTTTTGTGCAGCCATAGTTCTCCCTCGAACCCAACAAAAAAGGCATCCACCGCAACTGGTGGATGCCTTTTCTATTTGGAGGCTTCTGCCCCGTATTATTCGATTACAGCAGCGAAACCGCCGTTCATCATCATTGTCACCTTGATGGTGGTGTTCTTGTTAACCTTCTGCTCTACCTTGTTGTAGTGCATAGCCTGGTAGTTGGCGTTCACACCGTCCTTGAAGGCGGTCATCTTGTATTCGCCGTCGCCCAGGAAGTCGAGCTTCAGGTCGAAGGTACGTTCCTTCTCGAAGCCTTCGCAGATACCGCCAATGAACCACTTCTTGCCCTTGCGCTTAGCCACGATGGTGTACTTGCCTACGTTGGTAACCAAGGCGCGAGTCTCGTCCCAAGTGGTGGGAACTGAAGCGATGAAGCGAGTACAATCGTCGTTCTTGTAGTATTCGGTGGGGTTGTCGGCCAACATCTGGAGTCCGCTTTCCAATACCACATAGAGTGCCATCTGGAAGGCACGGGTACCATGAGCAGAAGAGTTGGGACGGCTGCCCTGATAGTTGTTTGACTGACGGTTGTTCATACCACCGGGGGTAAAGTCGGCAGCACCCACAGCGTTACGGATATAGGGGAGATAAGTGGTGTTGTCGGGAACACAACCACCCATTTGTTCCAGGCCCAATACGCCTTCGTAAGAAATCATGTTGGGATATTCGTATTCCAAACCAGCGGGAGTGAACGATCCGTGCATATCCACGAGCAGTTTGTGCTTGGCAGCCTCATCCATCACACGCTTGTAGAAGTTAACCATCCACTGGTTGGCGTGATCCATGAAGTCAATCTTAACACCCACAACGCCCCATTCAGCATATTTCTTGAACAGGTCGAAGTTCTGCTCTACAGTAAGCCAGGGAAGCCACAGAATGATACCTACGTTCTTAGACTTACCATAGTTGATCAGCTTCTGCAGGTTCAACTCGTCCTTGGCAGTGTAAGGATCGCGGGTGCTCTTTGCCCAACCTTCGTCCAAGATGATATATTCGATACCGTAGTGTGCGGCAAAGTCGATATAGTAAGCGTAAGTGTCATAGTTGTTACCAGCCTTGAAGGTTACGTCGGGACCATAAGGAGTGGCACCGTTCCACCATTCCCAGCTCACCTTACCGGGCTTGATCCAGTCTGTGTTCTCCAGAACAGGACGGCGTGCCAGCTGTACGGGAACGGTCTGTTCCAGGATACCCTTAGAGTCGGTTACCACTACATAACGCCAGGGGAATGTACGAGTACCCTGAGTCTTGGCAATGTAATATGCCTCCTCGGTAATGGTCCAGCTGCGGTCGCCACGGGGTTCCCAACCAAGAGGAGCCTTGGGGAATACAGTGGTGATACCCTTCTTGTTACCACGGAGGAATACACGGGGATAATCGTCAACGTCGCTTTCACCAACGAGCAACTGGGTATCGTTTGCACCAGAGAGCAGCATGGGTACGGTGGCCAACTTGTGGTTGTTTGCCCATTCGTTTACCCACTTTTCAGTCTCCATGTGCTGATAACGCTCCTCAAAAGAGGTGTTGAAGTCGGGCTTGCTACAGGGCTGGAAGTGAGTGGTGTAGCCACTTTCAGGAATCATGGTGAAAGACTCGTTGTCCACAATTACCTCGCCCTTTTCCTTTGTTACAAAGCGGTAAGCCACGGCGTTGTCCATAACGCGCAACTCCACGGTGTATGCACCGAAGTTTACGGTAGCCTCGGTATAATTGTTCTCAATGGTAGAGAACTTCAGGGGCACAACGGGCTTGAAGGTTTCGTTTACAGCCTTGGTTTTCACATTCTTCACGGCTGCATCGCCACCCAAAGTCTTTCCGTTGATACTAATCCATACGTCTTCCATTGAATAGACAGCCTTACCGTCCTTGCTCACGGTCCAACCGAACTCACCCTTTCCGGTCTTCAAGTCCACGGAAATCTTGTTGTTGGGAGAGGTAATCTTCATTGGTCCGGCAGCCTGAACGGCAACTGTTGCTGCAAAGGCCAGAAGCACGGCCCATGCGGATTTGATGATTTTCTTCATAAAAGTTGTTAAATTGAGTTAATTAAAATACATATTTCCATGCAAATATATCTACTTTTTTAATCTTACACAAATATTATCCATAATTTATTATTAGGGAGTTATATTGGGGGAAATTAAAGGGGTGAGCGATGAGGGGTGAGATGTGAGAATTTTACCACGGACTTAAAAGTCCGCGGCTATTTAGTCAACCCTTAAAAAGTTCTCACATACGCGCACGCAAGATTTTGTGATACAGCAATACCTCCTCCAAATGCGGATTTAGACCATTGTATCCACCAGCAGATAAGGCGCAAAAGAATCCTCAAGACTCTTTTGA
>JAFYQQ010000029.1 GCA_017559845.1 Bacteroidaceae bacterium
TCATAACTCACTGCCCAAAAACCTGTTTCTTATGTTCTTCTGTCTAATCTAAAGACTCACTACTCATTGCTCAAAATGTTCTTGTGTCTAATCCTTTTGTCGGGATTTGCGTGAGTAAAAAACCTCGGACGCTGCACGCAACGTCCCTACATTCTCACTACTCATAGCTCACAGCTCATTATCCAAAAACATGATCTTCTGTTCTTATGTCTAATCCAAAAACTCACAACTCATTGCTCATAACTCATTACTCAAAACGTTCTTCTGTCAAAAATCAAAATCTGCGGTCATCTGTCGAATCTGTGTCATCAGCGTGCCATTGAAAATCTTTTACAAAAGCGTATTTTCGTATAAATCCAGCTGGAAAGTCGAAAGTGCCCAGTTGGAAAATTTTTATTTCCCAGTTGGAAAATTATTTTTTTTCAGTTGGAAAATCAAAATTTCGCAGTAGGGCAAAATAGGACGACTATTTAGGTTTGTTTTTGAACTATTTTAAGCGATTTTTGTTCATTTTGAAACCAAAATACGGTTTGTGGGCAAAAGTAAAAATGTTTGACAGTGAGCGGTGAGCGGCGAGCAATGAGCTGTGGTATTGCTGACGGGAGCAAAATGAAATGTGGGATGCATTGTTGAAAATGCATCCCACTGTCTCACGCCGAATCAGTCCAGCTGTTATTCTACAACGCTGAACTCATCTTTTCCTACACTGCAAAGTGGGCAAACCCAATCTTCGGGAATGTTTTCGAAGGCTGTGCCGGGTTCTACACCATTATCGGGGTCGCCTGCTACGGGGTCATACTCGTATCCGCAAACATCGCATACATACTTTTTCATAAAATACTCCTTTCTTTTTTGTTGTTACACATTATATATATTATATATATGGGTGTGTGGTACACTTCATATCTTTTTCTTATTGCAAATATAGCTATATTTTTTCAGATACAGGCATAAGCATGGGCGATTTTATGTTTTTTTAATGATTTAGCCTGGGCGGTTAACAATTTGTTTGAAATTGGAAACAAAAAGAGAAATAGTATTAATTATAACATAAGAAATGCACAAAATATGCAAAAATGTGCATAAAAGAGTAATATTTTACGTGAAATCCTTGCACATTTGCGCAAAATGTCGTTACTTTGCACGTTGAGAACGAGAAATATACTTAGTATTATTTATTTTAATTTTGAAAATTATGTCAGAAATTGAAGCTAAAGTAAAAGAGATTATCGTAGACAAGTTGGGTGTTGATGAGGCAGAAGTAACTCCCGAAGCATCTTTCACCAATGACCTGGGTGCAGATTCTCTGGACACCGTGGAATTGATCATGGAATTCGAGAAGGCTTTCGAAATTACCATTCCCGATGACAAGGCTGAGAAGATTTCTACTGTAGCTGATGCCATCGCTTTCATCGAAGCTAACAAGTAAATCATACCCCCTGCAGAACCATATATGGAACTGAAAAGAGTCGTAGTAACTGGCATTGGAGCCATTACGCCATTGGGCAACAGCGCCGAGGAAACTTGGCAGAAGATGCTTGACGGAGTCAGCGGAGCGGGTCCTATCACCCGTTTTGACACTTCTCTGTTCAAGACCAAGTTTGCCTGCGAGGTTAAAGACTTCAAACCCGCAGACTTTGGAATTGACCGCAAGGAAGCCCGCAAGATGGACATCTATTGCCAATACGCATTGGCCAGCGCCATTCAGGGCATAAAGGACTGCGGAATAGACTTAGACAAGGCCAACAAGGACCGTATCGGAGTTGTTTACGGCGTGGGTATCGGCGGAATGAACACCTTTGAGGAAGAAGTGTGCAACTGGAATCAGACCGGCAGCACTCTGGGCCCCAAGTTCAGTCCTTTCTTCATTCCCAAGATGATTGCGGACATCTGTACAGGACACATTTCAATCATGTACGGATTCCACGGCCCCAACTTCATTACCTCTTCAGCCTGTGCCTCTTCTTCGAACGCATTGGCCGAGGCCTTTAACCTTATTCGCTTGGGCAAGGCCGACATGATTGTGAGCGGAGGTTCGGAATCAGCTATTCTGCCCAGCGGTGTGGGAGGTTTCAACGCAATGCATGCGCTGAGCACCCGCAATGATGATCCCCAAGGCGCAAGCCGCCCCTTCAGCGCAAGCCGCGACGGATTTGTGATGGCTGAAGGAAGTGCGTGCCTGATTCTTGAAGAATTGGAGCATGCCAAGGCACGCGGAGCCAAGATTTACGCAGAAATGGCCGGAGCAGGAATGAGTGCAGACGCTCACCATCTCACTGCCACCCACCCCGAGGGACTTGGTGCAATGTTGGTGATGAAGAATGCGTTGGAAGATGCAGAAATGCAGCCCGAGGACATCGATTACATCAATGTGCACGGTACTTCCACTCCCGTCGGCGACATTTCTGAGGCCAAGGCCATCAAGAATCTCTTTGGCGAACATGCCTATAAGTTGAACATCAGTTCCACAAAGAGCATGACCGGACACCTCCTTGGTGCTGCCGGAGCCATTGAAGCCATGGCAAGTGTACTGGCCGTACAGAACGACATTGTTCCTCCCACCATCAACCACGATGATGAGGACCGTGACGAAGAAATTGACTACAACATGAACTTTACGTTCAACACCGCCCAGAAGCGTACCGTAAGGGCCGCCATGAGCAATACGTTCGGTTTCGGCGGACACAATGCCTGTGTAATCTTCAAAAAGTACACCGAATAACAGTCGTGACTTTAAGAAACCTTATAACAACGATAAAGTTGCCCTTCTGCAAGGAAAGACAACTTTATCGTTCTTTTTATGCCATTTTGGGTTTCTATCCCCGTAGACTGAAGTTGTATAAGCAGGCACTTATGCATAAGTCTGCCGTGGCAAGGACGCAAAACGGCGACATGCAGCACAACGAACGGCTTGAGTTTTTGGGCGATGCCATTCTGGAGGCAATCGTAAGCGATATTGTCTACCACCACTTCAAAAATAAGCAAGAGGGTTTCCTCACCGTAACCCGCAGTAATATTGTCAAGCGAGAAACACTTGGGCGCATTGCCGTGGAAATGGGGTTGGACAAGCTATTGAAAAGTGCCTGTACCCAACAGAACCATAACAGCTATCTGGAAGGGAATGCATTTGAAGCCATCATTGGCGCCATTTATCTGGACCAAGGTTACAAACGGTGCGTATGGTTTGTGAAAGAGAAAATGTTGAAGCCCTACATCAGTCTGGCCAAGATGGCGTACAAGGATGTGAACTACAAAAGCAAGCTTCTGGAGTGGGGGCAGAAACATAAGTTCCGTGTCTTTTTTGAATTGCTTTCTGAAGACAAGGACGAGAGTGGGGCACCAACCTTCCATAGCCAGGTAAGGGTGGAAGGTGTTGTGTGCGGACACGGTTCTGGGTTTTCCAAGAAGGAAAGCCAGCAGGTGGCGTGCAAGAATGCACTGAATGCCATCAAGGAGAACAAGGATTTGTTTGCGCAGATTGAGAGCGCGTATCTTGCCGCAGGCGCACAGGAACAGGAAGTTTCCGTAGAACTTGCCCAGTAAGAAACCGTTTTGATTGCGGGAATTGCCCTCAATACAGTTTCTAAATGCAAATTAGGGTTAAAATCTGTGTATTTTTCGGTTATGTGAAAAGTTTGCAGTAATTTTGCAACCAAATGCATAAGAAAGAATGAGCCTAACCCGTATTATACGACCGTTTTTATTGAACCGACTTCATACGTTGGATCAGTATGCCACCCATGCAGAAGACTTGCAGCGCAAAGCTTTGCAGCAACTTGTAAACCGTGCGTCAGCCACGCAATGGGGACGTCAGCACGACTATGCCCGCATACGCAGTTACGAGGATTTTGCCAAGAGCCAGCCCGTCCATACTTATGAGGAACTTAAAGGCTATATTGACCGTATGCGCCAGGGAGAGAAAGATTTGCTGTGGCCGGGTGTGGTGAAATGGTATGCCAAGAGCAGCGGCACCACAAACGACAAGAGCAAGTTCATCCCGGTCAGCAAGGACGGACTGAAGGATACACACTACAGAGGCGGAACTGATGCCGTGGTGTGGTATCTGCGCAATAACCCCCAAAGCCGTATCTTTGATGGACGGGCCTTGATTTTGGGTGGAAGCCATGCGCCCAACTACAATCTGAAAAGTAGCCTGGTGGGCGACTTGAGCGCCATTCTTATAGAAAACATAAACCCTCTGGTCAATCTGGTAAGAGTGCCCCGCAAGGAGACTGCCTTGCTCAGTGACTTTGAGATAAAGCGCGACCGCATTGCCCGAGAGGCCATACACCGTAACGTGACCAATCTGAGCGGTGTGCCCAGCTGGATGCTCTCTGTCCTGAACCGTGTGATGGAAATTTCCGGCGCATCTGTGTTGCAGGAAGTCTGGCCCAATCTGGAAGTGTTTTTCCATGGCGGAGTGGCTTTCACACCATACCGCGAACAATACAAGCGCCTAATCACCAAGTCCGGTATGCACTATATGGAAACGTATAACGCGTCGGAAGGCTTCTTCGGTTTGCAGGATGATCCGGCAGACCCGGCAATGAGCCTGATGCTCGATTATGGCGTGTTCTATGAATTCATCCCAATGGACCAGATTGAAAGCCCCAATCCCGAAGTGGTGCCTTTGTGGGGCGTGGAGACCGGTCGCAACTATGCCATCCTTATCAGTACCAGCAGCGGACTGTGGCGCTATATGATAGGCGATACGGTAAGCTTTACGCAGAAGAATCCCTACAAGTTTGTCATTACGGGCCGCACCAAGTTCTTTATCAACGCTTTTGGCGAAGAACTGATTGTAGACAATGCCGAAAAAGGACTGCAGGCGGCCTGCAAGGCAACCGGGGCACAGGTGTTGGAATATACCGCAGCCCCCGTTTATATGGACGAGAACGGAAAGTGCCGCCACCAGTGGGTAATAGAATTCTCTAACGCACCTGCTGATTTGGGCCAGTTTGCCAAGATTCTTGACAGCACCTTGCAGCAGATCAACTCGGACTATGAAGCCAAACGGTACAAGGACATCACCTTGCAGCCACTGGAAATCGTTGTCGGCAGAAAAGGAGTGTTCAATGACTGGCTCAAGTCCAAAGGCAAGCTGGGCGGACAGCACAAGGTGCCCCGCCTGAGCAACAAGCGTGAACACATAGAAGAAATTATAGCACTGAACTCATGAGGTATACCCCCATTACGATACTGACCCTTGCCACATTGACTTGCATTGCCTGTGCGAGCATTGGAAACCCGGACGGCGGACGCTATGACGAAGAGCCGCCTGTGGTGGTGCAGTGCTTTCCCAAAGACAGATCCGTTAAGAATGACAAGAAGAAGTTGAGCATTCTGTTCAACGAATACGTCAAACTGGAAAATGCAAACGATAAGGTGGTGGTTTCCCCGCCACAGATTGAGGCCGCCAACGTGAGGGCCGACGGAAAGCGTATCAAGATTGACCTCTTTGACGATTTGCAGGAAAACACCACCTATACCATCGACTTCAGCGATGCCATTGAGGACAACAACGAGGGCAACCCAATGGGAAACTACACCTATTCCTTCAGTACGGGAGAGACCATTGATACGATGGAGATTTCGGGAACCGTGTTGAATGCCGAAGACTTGGAGCCGGTGAAGGGAATTATGGTGGGGCTTTATCCTGCCGACAGTTCGTTCAGTGACACCCTCTTCACCACCACACCCATGACGCGTGTATCGCGCACCAACGGAAGTGGCAGGTTCGTGATAAAGGGAGTGAAGCCCGGCAAATACCATGCTTATGCGTTGAAGGACGCCGATGGAAACTATATCTTCAACCAGAAGAGCGAAGCGGTGGGGTGGGACACCACCACGCTGGTGACCTCAAGCAAGCCCGACATCCGCATGGATACCATCTGGCGCGATACCACTCGTTATGACTCCATCCGAGTGGTTCCCTATACCCATTACTTGCCCGATGATGTGGTAATCCGCCTCTTCCTTGAGGGCGGGCAGGACCAGCATCTGTTGAAGACGGAGCGCCCCGTGCCGGAATACTTTACCTTGTATTTTACCGCTCCCGCTGACAGTCTGCCCACAATCAAGGGACTCAACTTTGATGAAAAATGTCTGGTGCCGGAATACACCCAGCACCATGATACCATCACCTATTGGGTCACGGACACCATGTTCAGCTATCAGATTGACACTCTCTCCATGACGCTCACTTACATGGAAACGGACACCACGGGCAAACTGGTGCAGCGCACCGACACGCTGGAGATGGCATCCAAGCTGACCCGAGAGAAGCAGCGCAAGGAACAGCTCAAGCAGATTGAGGACTGGAACAAGGAAAGGGAAAAGCGTGCCAAGAAGTCCAAGACACCGCTTCCCCATGAGGAGAACCCTTATGAAAGGATATATCTGACCATGACCGGTAAACCCGCCGGAAGCATAGACCCCAACCAGAACATTCTGTTTACCGCCAGTGAACCCATTGCCAGCATAGACACGTCAAAGGTCCACTTCTTCCAGAAGCAAGATTCAAACTGGATTCCCGCTCCGTTCCTCTTCCTTCCCGTTGAGGGTCGGAAGAAGGAGTATAGGCTCTATGCCGAATGGCAACCCAAGGAACAATACAGTTTCCAGGTGGACTCAGCCGCCATTCTTAGTATATTAGGCAATGTGAACAAGCCCATCAAGCAGGAATTCCGTGTGCGTGATCTTGATGAATACGGCGCTCTCTTTGTTCATGTCATTGCACCGGAAGACACAGCCTTGGTCATTCAGTTGCTTGGCCGCAGCGACAAACCGGTAAGGCAACTTCGTGCCGATAAGGACGGACGTGCCGATTTCTTCTATCTGAAGCCAGGAGAGTTTTTCCTGCGATGCTTCATTGACAGAAACGGAAACGAGAAGTGGGACACCGGAAACTATGCCGAAGGTCTTCAGCCCGAAGAGGTGTTCTATTTCCCGCAGCCCATCCAGGTGAAGGCAAAGTGGGACATTGAGCAGGACTGGAACATCCGGAACATAGAGGTATGCAAGCAGAAACCGCTGACCATAACCAAACAGAAACCGGACAAGAAGAAGGATATCAAAGACCGCAACCGTCAGCGAGAGGAAGAGAAGAAGAAAGGCAAGTCGGGCAGCTCCAGCCACAATCACGGTGGCGGCGGCAGTATCGGACGTACGCCCGGATTCAGATAAATAACATTTAATGACAAACAAAACTATATCCATTTATGAAAAGGAATTTTATTATCGCATTGGTGCTGGCGTTCTTCTGGAACGCCATGCCCTTGTTCTCACAGTGTAAGATGGAGAATACAGCGTTTTCGGATAATGAGACGCTGGAGTATACCCTGCATTTTAATTGGAAGTTCATCTGGCTGAAGGCGGGAACTGCCACCATGACCACAACCCGTTCCTCGTGGAAGGGGAAGGATTGCTATGAGAGCCATCTTATCACCCGCACCAGCAAGAAGCTGGACAAGTTCTTTGCCATGCGTGACACCTTGCTCAGTATTGTCAGCCCCGAAATGCTTCCCCAGTATTACCGCAAGGCGGCCAATGAGGGCGGAAAATATTATGTGGATCAGGTATGGTATGATTACCGCAACGGTGAGACCCATCTCAAACAGCATTACCTTAACCGTAAAGGAGTGGGGCGTGACACATCGCACGTAAGCAAGGAATGCATTTACGACATGTTGAGCATGATGCTCTGTGCGCGCTCCTATGATGCCGCCAGATTCAAGCCGGGCGACAAGTTGGTGTTTCCAATGGCGGACGGCCGCAAGGTGGAATCCACCACTCTGGTCTATCGTGGCAAGAAGAATTTCAAGATGGAGGAGACTGGGGTGAAGTATCGTTGTCTGGTTTTCTCCTTTGTGGAGTACGAGGGAAAGGAAGAAAAGGAAATCATAACTTTCTACGTTACCGATGATGCCAACCACATGCCCGTAAGGATAGATATGTTCTTGAGATTCGGCACGGCCAAGGCTTTTCTCTCCAGTGCGAAGGGACTGCGCAATCCTTCCACTTCCATCATAAAATAGCCCGTTTGTTGTGTCTATGACACCTTGTAAGCATTAATAAATCAAAATAGATTATAAAAAATGTTAAAAATTGGGGAGGAAGGTTGATTTTTCTTCCTCCCAATGGCTCATCATCGGTTTTTCATTGTATATTTGCAACGATAGTAAGCAGAGTTGTTTGTAGATATTGTATATTCAGGATAATAAATTAGTTTTTAAGCACATGAGCGAAAAGAGATTTTTAACGCGATCAGAATTTCAAGTAATGCTGATACTTTGGAATTTGCCCAACAAGGGCGGTTTCACGCATGACATACTGGAAGTTTTTGAAGACCCCAAACCAGCCTATACTACGCTTGCCACTTTCTTGAAGATTCTTACCAAAAAGGGCTATGTGAAATCCAAGAAGATTGGTGCAATGCTTTATTACGTTCCCAGTGTAACCAAAGAGGAATACTGCAAGATGGTGATGGATAAGGCGCAGGTGGACTATTTCGATAACGACCCTACAGCATTCATTGCCTTCATTCTCCGTAACAACACGCTTACGGAAGAGCAGAAGCAGGCAGTTAAGAATTTGTTCTGATTTTAAGGAACTGCCTCCATTTGGAGCATATTGTTGATGAGCGGAGAGAGGTTTGCCTTTCCCGCTCTTTTTGTATCTGCATGGTGTTTTAGTAATAATTTGGCAAGTCTGCTTCGCAAAACCGTTAAAAAACATAAAAACAAAGCAAAGCAGCTATAAATAAGTTTTAATTTGCTTCGGCGGTTCAAAAGAAATATGTACCTTTGTATCGTCCAAGAAATGGGCAATTTAGTAACAGAGGTATATTAAGTACAAACCGTATAAAACTTTATTATTTATTACAAAAATGGCAACATTAGATTTGACACAGTATGGCATCACCGGTTCAACCGTGATTGCACACAACCCCTCTTATGAGCAGTTGTTCGCAGAAGAGACCAAGGCCGGCCTTGAAGGTTATGAAAAGGGTCAGAACACCGAGCTGGACGCCGTTAACGTTATGACTGGCGTTTACACCGGACGTTCTCCCAAAGACAAGTTCATCGTTATGGACGAGAACTCAAAGGATACCGTATGGTGGACTTCTGATGACTATAAGAACGACAACAAGCCCATCACCGAAGCTGCTTGGGCTGAATTGAAGGATATTGCAAAGAAGGAATTGTCTAACAAGAACCTGTATGTTGTAGACTGCTTCTGCGGTGCAAACGCTGACACCCGCATGGCCGTTCGCTTCATCGTTGAGGTGGCTTGGCAGGCACACTTTGTAACCAACATGTTCATCCGTCCCACCGCTGAGGAACTGGAGAACTTCGAACCCAACTTCATCGTTTACAACGCCTCTAAGGCAAAGGTTGAGAACTGGAAGGAACTGGGCATCAACTCTGAGACTTGTGTAGCTTTCAACATCACCAGCCGCGAGCAGGTTATCATCAATACATGGTACGGTGGTGAAATGAAGAAGGGTATGTTCTCAATGATGAACTACTATCTGCCCCTCCAGGGTATCGCTTCAATGCACTGCTCTGCAAACTGCGACATGAACGGCGAGAACACCGCTATCTTCTTCGGTCTCTCTGGTACCGGTAAGACCACTCTGTCTACCGATCCCAAGCGTCGCCTCATTGGTGATGACGAGCACGGATGGGATGACAACGGTGTGTTCAACTTCGAAGGTGGTTGCTACGCTAAGGTTATCAACCTGTCTAAGGAGAACGAGCCCGACATCTACGGTGCAATCAAGCGTAACGCTCTGCTCGAGAACGTAATCGTTTCTGAGGATGGCGTAATCGATTTCAACGACAAGAGCGCAACTGAGAACACCCGCGTTTCTTACCCCATCGACCACATCAACAACATTCAGCCCGGAAGCTCTGCTCCCGCTGCCAAGAATGTAATCTTCCTGTCTGCTGACGCATTCGGCGTACTGCCTCCCGTATCAATCCTGACTCCCGAGCAGACCCAGTACTACTTCCTGAGCGGTTTCACCGCCAAGTTGGCTGGTACAGAGCGTGGTATCACTGAACCCACTCCCACCTTCTCTGCTTGCTTCGGCCAGGCATTCTTGGAGCTGCACCCCACAAAGTACGCTCAGGAGCTGGTTAAGAGAATGGAGAAGAGCGGTGCCAAGGCATACTTGGTGAACACCGGTTGGAACGGTACCGGCAAGCGTATCTCAATTCCCGATACTCGCGGTATCATCGACGCCATCCTGGACGGTTCTATCCTGAAGGCTGAGACCAAGAAGATTCCTATGTTCGACTTCGAGGTTCCCACCGCTCTGCCCAACGTAAATCCCGCTATTCTCGATCCCCGCGACACTTACGAGTGCGCTTGCCAGTGGGAAGAGAAGGCTAAGGACTTGGCAGCTCGCTTCATCAAGAACTTTGCTAAGTACACCACCAACGAAGCCGGTAAGGCTCTCGTTGCTGCTGGTCCCCAGCTGTAATATTAAGGTACAGACCTTAGATGTTATATTAGACGGTTCTCCTTCGGGGGAACCGTTTTTCTGTGGAAGTAACAGGAAAAATCTTTACACAAAATCGGTAGAAAAATAACACTTAAGTGTTTTTGCAGAAACACTTAAGTGTTACTCCGAAAAGACTTAAGTAAAACTCAAGAAACACTTAAGTCTTTTTTTCGTTTGTTTTAAGCTGTGATTTTTGTGTTTTGTATCTTATTGGAATACAGATATGTATATTGTTTTCTCTTTTGCCTGGAAAAGCCGAAATCCCATTTTCTTGTTTTTTGACAAATGTGGAGGATGGCACGCCGATGACACGGATTCGACAGATGACCGCAGATTTTGATTTTTGACAGAAGAACAAAAGAACAAGTTTTTGGGTCTTGAGCA
>JAFYQQ010000030.1 GCA_017559845.1 Bacteroidaceae bacterium
GTTCAGATAGTTGCTGGGGTTGTCACAAAGCATGCTCAGGGGAGATTCCAGAATCATGTAAAGACCGAGCTGGTGGCAACGGGTACCCTGGCTCATGGGTTCATAATAGTTAGCCACAAAGCGTCCCTTGCAGGAATTGAGCATGGCGCCCTGGGTATAGTCCATGGGACCGGCAGCCTGACGGATGAAGGGGATTTGCGTGTCATACATCACCTGATCGCAGTCCTTATCGGCCCACTTCATCTGTTCCAGACCGGCAACACCTTCAAAGTTGATGGCGTTGGGGTAAGTACGGTTCAGACCAGCAGGTTTGAACGCTCCGTGGAAGTCGATGAGCATCTTGTACTTGGCACACATCGCTGCTGCACGATAATAGAAGTCGGTCATGGGCTGGTCATCGCGGTCCATAAAGTCGACCTTGAATCCCTTGATACCCATTTCGCTGTAGTGGCGGCACACATTCTCCATGTCACGATCGAACGCCCAGTAGCCGGCCCACAAAATCAGGCCTACGTTCTTCTGCTTGGCATATTCCACCAGTCCCTTCAGGTCAATCTGGGGAATCACCTGCATGAGGTCTGCCTTCTTGTTTACGGCCCAGCCCTCGTCCAGAATCACATATTCGATACCCTTCTTAGAAGCGAAATCAATGTAATATTTATAAGTCTCGTTGTTGATACCGGCCTTGAAGTCCACACCAGAGATGTTCCAGTAGTTCCACCAGTCCCAAGCCACCTTACCGGGGCGGATCCAAGAAATATCCTCCACACGGCTGGGCGCACCCAGGATATAGCTCAGGTTGTTCTCGGCCATATCAATGTCCTTGCGGCTTACCATGGCGATGCGCCAGGGGAAGGTGCGGGGAGCCTCAACCTTTGCAATATAGTCGAAGCGAGTCTGCACCAACATCTGCAAGTTGTTATGTCCGCCCTGCTTAATTTCGTTGGGATAGGGAGCATTGATGCCACGGAAGCGACTTCCGTCAGCAATCAGATAAAGACCAGGATAGTTCTCCAGATGAGTCTCTGTGATACAGAGCTTCACACCTTTGGCCGCATTCACCACCAAAGGAAGGAAGCTGTAACGCTTGCCGTCGAGCTTGCTCAGGTTGGCTGTCTCGTAATAGTTCTCAAAAGAGTTCTTGAACTGAGCCTCGGGCGCGTTGTTGGCATTGAAATGGGGAACGTAGGGAACCACACAAGTGGGGTCGCCTGCAAACTTGTATTCCACGCCTTCGCTCAACACCTCAAAAGGTTTCTTCTCCTTGCTGGCGAAACGGTAGCAGATACCGTTGTCATAGGCGCGGAATTCAACCGCGTAGTTTCCAGAGAATTCCAGAGTCAGCACGTTGCAGTGGTCCTGCATAGTGGTCTGACGTGTGAAGGGCGAAGCAATCTCGGCATTGATCTCGCTGCGGCGTGCCTTCTTCACCTTGGCTGCCTCTCCCCAAGTTTTTCCTGTGCTGAGCTTCATACTGATAGCAGAAGGAGCCATTACCTGCTGTCCGTCTACCTGCACATCGTAGGTAAGCGTCTCACCCACCTGAATATTGGTAGCGACAGTACCGTCTGGCGACTTCAGTTCATACTGTTTCTGTGCAGTCATGGACAGCATGCCCATGAAACACAACAAAACGAAAGATGTTACTTTTCTCATTGTTTGATTAAAAATGGTTTTATTGATGAAATTTGAAATTGTTCAATGAGGAAGGGCTTTTTCAGAATAGAGAATTCTCAACAATCTTACCCATCTGCCAAACGCAACGTACGTTCAAGTCGCCGTCCAGCACCATGATGTCGGCATCCTTTCCGCGGGAAAGTGAGCCCTTGCGATGATAGCAGTTCATGATGTGGGCTGGTGTTTCGGAACACATACGCACAGCGTCCTCCAATGGAATTTCCGCCTCGTTCACCGCCACTCGGATAAGACGGTCTGTGGTGGCAATGGAGCCGGCCAAAGCCGAACGGTCGCTCAGTTTACATACTCCGTCCTCAACCACCACTCGGGGGTCGAAAGCAGAAGCATCACCCTCAATGGCAGCCACAGCCAATGCATCGGTGATAAGCGCCATACGCTCCACACCCTTAATCTTATATGCCATACGCAGGATGGTGGGAGGTACATGGATGCCGTCGGCCACGCATTCGATTGTCATGTCATCAATCAGGTAAACACTTTCCACAGTACCCTCGTACTTATACTCACGCTTGTTGTGGAATCCGGGCATGGCATTGTAAAAATGCGTTACATGGGTATATCCAGCATTGAATGCGGCCACCACATCAGTGTATTCGGCACAAGTGTGGGCAATACTGGGCAGAATGCCCTTGCTGGCACAATACTTTCCAAACTGCAAGGCGCCGGGGAGTTCGGGAGCCGCGTCCCAGCGTGCTATACATGAGCTTTTCTCCACCAAGGGGATGTATTCATTGGGGTCGGGATTCTTGATCCACTCGGGCATCTGCGCACCGGCTTTGGCACGGTTCAGGTAATGGCCTTCCAAGTGCAGGCCGAGAATGGGAGAATCCGGTTCCTTCATCAGTTTGTCACAAGTCTCTATCGCAGCCTCCAGCATGGGAACCGTACTGCTGCTCAATGTGGGGAACATACTTGTGGTACCAAATTTGGCATGAGCCGCCACTGCTGTGCGGAAAGCGTCTTCCGTTCCTTCCTGGAAATCGCGTCCGCCACCGCCGTGAACATGCATTTCAATACCACCGGGCACCACAGTCATACCCTTCACGTCAATGATGTCAGCTCCAATGATTGCCAAGTCGCTGTTGGTCACTTCCAATATCTTGTTGTCACGCAGTATTACACTGCCATCCTTGAGCCACCCCTGTGGGGTCAAGATGCGGCCATTGATAATCTGTGTAAGCATATTTTTAGAATTTATCGGTTTGCTGTTTATTTTCAAATCATGGAAAGAATCACATTCATGATGTCCTTGCCCAGCTGGTCGGCCTCTTCCATTGTGGCCGCCTCGCTGTAGACGCGGATAATGGGCTCCGTATTGCTCTTGCGCAGATGAACCCACTTGTCAGGGAAATCAATCTTCACACCGTCCACATCATTCACTTCCTCGTTGCTGTATATCTCCTTCACCTTCTCCAGGATGGCATCCACGTCTGTTCCTGCGGTCAGGTCTATGCGGTTCTTTGCAATGCAATAGGGAGGATAGGTGGCACGCAACTCGCTGGTCTTCATCCCCTTCTTGGCAAGATAAGTCAGAATCAGGGCGATACCCACCAAAGCATCGCGTCCGTAATGGGCAGCAGGATAAATGACACCGCCATTTCCTTCACCACCGATGACTGCTCCCTGTTCCTTCATCTTGGTCACCACATTCACCTCGCCTACTGCCGAAGCGAAATACTCCTGGCCATACTTTTTCGTCACGTCGCGCAAAGCTCGCGTACTGCTCAGGTTGCTCACAGTATTGCCCGGGGTGTGCTGAAGAATGTAGTCAGCCACAGTCACAAGAGTGTATTCCTCGCCATACATAGTGCCGTCCTCGCAGAAAAGGGCAAGGCGGTCCACATCGGGATCTACCACAAAGGCAATGTCATGCTCGCCCTTCTCCATCAAAGCCTTTATATCGCAAAGGTTCTTTTCCAGCGGTTCGGGATTGTGCTGGAAGTCTCCGGTAGGTTCGGTAAAGAGTCCGGTTACGGTCTTCACGCCCAACTGTTCAAGAAGTTTGGGAAGGATTACACCGCCCACGCTGTTCACGCTGTCAAAGGCCACCTTGAAGTCGGCCTTGGCAATGGCATCCGCATCAACCAGATCCAACGCCAGTACCATGTCGATGTGCTTCTGGTCGTAAGTATTATCCTCGCGATACTGGCCCAGATGATCCACATCCGCATACTCAAAGTCTTCAGCCTCAGCAATACGAAGCACCTCGTTGCCCTCTTCCTTGTTCAGGAATTCGCCCTTTTCGTTCAACAGTTTCAAGGCATTCCACATGCGGGGATTGTGGCTGGCAGTAATGATGATGCCGCCACAAGCGCCTTCCATGGTTACAGCGACCTCGGTTGTAGGGGTTGTGGCCAGGCCGATGTCCACCACATCAAAGCCCATGCCCATCAAGGTTCCACACACTACGTTCTTTACCATCTCACCGCTTATACGGGCATCGCGTCCCACAACAATCTTGTTGCTCTCAACCTTGGTTGTGCGTCGTATCAATGTGGCATAAGCCGAAGTGAACTTTACGATATCCAATGGATTAAGGGTATCACCGGCTGGTCCTCCGATGGTTCCGCGGATACCTGAAATAGATTTGATAAGTGTCATATTATTCTTGCAATTTTATTTTTAATGGTATAAATCAAATAATTCGTCTACAAAATTAGTCAAAAGTTGTGGCTTGACAAAGTTTTTTTCCAAGTTTGTTACGCGCGTAAACATTTGTTTAGAAACGGAACAGAAATACAACATTATTTCACACTTACGTTTCCCCTCTCGGGCTGGCATCCAAATCGACCCAGGAAAAGACAACAAGCCCACTTACATCGGCATGTAAAAGTCTTTACCTCGGGACGTAAATTTATTTACCACGCGACGTAAAAAAGTTTACGCCTAAATGTTAATCCGAGCGGAAGACGACAAACCTACCGTAAGCGGATTTCTTAAAAAAAGATAAATAATGAGGGTAAGGCATGCGCATTTCCAGGATTTGATATATCTTTGCAACCGATGAGACGTTTTTTATCCATATTCCTCCTCATAACGTGCGTTGCCTGCTTGCAGCCGTTGTCTGCCCAAGAAGTGCAGACAGCGGTGACAGACTCTGCAGAATATCTGCCCAGCCAGAGCGTTCTTTCGCTGCAGCCCATGTCCATCAGGTATGCCCCTATATGGATGCACCACGGTCCCTTGGGCACATGGGATCTGCATGAAGGATTTAACGCCAACGTGGACTTGGGTGTCCGCATTGGTTGGGGGAAATACAACCCATGGAAGGGAGGCTCGTTCTTCACCAATTTCAATGCCCTCTACGTACAGCCGCTCAGCAAAGACCGCAAGTGGAATATGGCATTGGGCGGATACTATTCCAACTTCAAGATGTGGGGAGACCGAAAGAATTCCGTCGGACTGATGGGAATCGTTGATTACCAAATAAATGAGCGGATGAACGCCGGTGTGTTTCTGGTGCACGATTTCGGACTGATGGGCGACAAACATTTCCCCTATTCCCCATGCCCCTGGATGGATAATCCCTCCACCACGATAGGTGCCGACTGGGGTATAAAAGTGAATGACAAAGTACGTTTCAACGTGAGCATGTCATACACCCGCCACCACGGAGACGGATTCGGCCCCAAGCTCAATCCTTCGCAACAAATCACACCGGATTTGCCGCAACAAACGCCCTCTGACCGCAGAGGACGATAAACGCTTCTGCAAGGCGGAAATCCTCCCATTATTTCCCGCAAAAACAGCACTTTTGTCTTATTTTCAAAATTTTGCGGAAATTCTCCACTTTCCAGGCCCGTTATTTGCAATAAAAGTTGTACTTTTGCAAAAGTAATGTAATTAGCATTGAACTAAACATATCGATATGGCAGAAAATAAGAAAATTAAAAGAGCTTTGGTGTCCGTTTTCCACAAAGACGGAATCGATGAAATCCTGCGCACATTGCATGCCCAGGGAGTAGAATTGTTGTCAACCGGTGGCACACAGTCTTTCATTGAATCATTGGGCATTCCCTGCACCGCTGTTGAGAATGTAACCTCATACCCCAGCATCTTGGGCGGACGCGTGAAGACCTTGCACCCCAAAATTTTCGGCGGCATTCTGGGACGTCGCGACTTGGAAGGCGACCAGGCACAGATGGCACAATATGAAATCCCCGAAATCGACCTGGTCATTGTTGACCTCTACCCCTTCGAGGATACCGTGGCCAGCGGAGCTTCCGATGCAGACATCATTGAGAAGATTGACATCGGCGGCATCAGCCTCATCCGCGCTGGAGCAAAGAACTTCAAGGACGTAATCATCGTTCCCAGCAAAGCAGAATACAAGCCCCTGCTCGACCTTCTGCAGCAGAAGAACGGCACTTCAGACATTGAAGACCGCAAATGGTTTGCCACCCAGGCTTTCGGCGTAAGCAGCCACTACGACACAGCTATTCACAACTGGTTCAGCAAGTAAAGAAACATGAAGTGGTTTTCCCTTAGCAAAGAAATTGCAATGGACTTGGGAACCGCCAACACAATCATCATAAGCGATGGCAAGATTGTGGTGGACGAGCCCAGCGTCGTTGCCCTTGACCGCCACAGCGAGCGAATGATTGCCGTGGGCGACAAGGCAAAGATGATGTATGAAAAGACCAGTCCGGAAATTCGCACCATCCGTCCTCTGCGAGATGGTGTGATTGCCGACTTCAACGCCTGCGAGCAGATGATGCGCGGACTCATCAAAATGGTCCACAAGAGCAACCGCCTGTTCACCCCCAGCCTGAAAATGGTCATCGGCGTTCCCAGCGGCAGCACGGAAGTGGAATTGCGTGCCGTGCGCGACAGTGCCGAGCATGCCGGCGGCCGCGAGGTCTATCTCATCTACGAGCCCATGGCAGCAGCTATCGGTGTGGGAATTGACGTATTGGCCCCCGAGGGCAACATGATTGTGGACATCGGCGGCGGAAGCACCGAGATTGCGGTCATCTCACTGGGTGGAATCGTGGCAGACAAGAGTTTGCGCACGGCTGGTGACGACCTTACAGCGGACATCCAGGAATACATGAGCCGCCAGCACAACGTGAAAGTCAGCGAGCGTATGGCCGAACGTATCAAGATCAATGTGGGCGCAGCCCTGACCGACCTTGGCGACGAGGCACCCGAAGACTATATCGTGTACGGCCCCAACCGTATCACAGCCCTGCCCATGAAGGTTCCCGTTTGTTATCAGGAAATCGCCCACTGTCTGGAAAAGACCATTGCCAAGATTGAGACCGCCGTTCTGAACGCGCTGGAAGACACTCCTCCCGAACTGTATGCCGACATTGTACACAACGGCATCTACCTGACCGGAGGCGGTGCGCTGCTCAGAGGTTTGGCAAGACGTCTGCAGGACAAGATCAACATTCCCTTCCACGTAGCGGACGACCCCCTGCACAGTGTAGCCAAAGGAACAGGCATTGCACTGAAGAATATTCACAACTTTACCTTCCTAATGTAAAAACCTGTGGCCGGTTCTGACAAAAACACAATGCCCGAACCGGCCGAACTTATAACAACGATTTGCAAAGTTTTATTGATCGTTTACTCCAATATGCCCACTGGGTGCTCTTCCTTATCCTGGAAGTCCTCAGTGGGTGGATGCTTTTCAGATTCAATGCGTACCAGGGAAGCGTCTGGTTTACCCAAGCCAACGCCGTGGCCGGGCAAGTATTGGACTATGAAGCAAAACTGCTGCAATTCATACACTTGAAGGATCTGAACGGCCAACTCACCCAGGACATTCTGCAACTGCAACAAGAGAACGATTCCATGCGCACCTTGTTGGCACAACTTACCCAGGACAGTTCATACACACAAAAGATTCAGGCGGATTTACTCGCTGGCGAGAAACTGATTCCCGCACACGTCATTTCCAACAGCATTAAGCAGAAGGACAACTTCATCACCCTGGACAAGGGTTCGAAAGACGGGATACGGACAGAAATGGGAGTGGTGAGCGGAACCGGAATCGTGGGCATCACCTATCTGGTGAGCAACCACTTCTCTGTGGTGCTTCCTATCCTGAACACCCATTCCAACATAAGTTGCCGTCTAAGGGGAACAAACTACTTCGGCAGCCTGAAGTGGAGCGGCGGAAGTCCGCTACAGGCATACATGGACGACATTCCCCGCCACGCGCGTTGCAAGATTGGCGATGTGGTGGAAACCAGCGGTTTCAGCAGCGTATTCCCAGCCGGAATATTTGTGGGCAAAGTCATCCAGATAAACAACTCCAAGGACGGTCTTTCCTATCGGCTCGAAGTACAGCTCAGTACAGACCTGGCCAAAATTCGCGATGTATGTATAGTGTCAAACAGCCGACAGGCAGAGTTGGATTCCCTGCAAAGACAAGCCAAGTGATTTTATGATTATACGAGAACTTATCCATCTTTTACAGTTGCTTGTACTGGTATCGCTACAGGTTCTGGTGTTCAACCACATGCACCTGTTTGGCTATGCCACCCCAATGGTGTACATCTGCTTCCTGTTGTATTTCCCTCTCAACTATTCGCGCTGCGGCATCCTTTTCTGGGGATTCATCATAGGACTCCTGACAGACATTTTCTCCAACACGCCCGGCGTTGGTGCGGCATCCACCACACTGGCCGCCATGCTTCAGCCCGTTCTGCTGCGTGCCATGGCACCAAAAGACAGCACCGAGGACATGATGCCCAATTTCCAGACAATGGGATACGGCAACTATGCCCGTTTTTTCATCATACTCATTGTCATCCACCACCTGCTGGTCTTCCTGCTTGAGAGTTTCTCTTATTTCGACTCCCTTTACCTTGTCTTGTCCTGCGCCAGCAGCATTGTGCTGACCACCAGCATTGTCTGGGCAATGGAACACCTGTTGAACCGCAAATCATAAGCATTGAGGCATAATGTCCAATCAAGAGTATCAGTTAGAAAAGCGTAAGTATATATTGGGAGGAATTGCGGTATGCATTGTCCTCACTTTCATTGTGCGCTTGTTCTTCCTGCAGTTGATGAGCGAAGACTTCAAGCAGAATGCCGACTCCAACGCATTCCTCAAGCGTGTGCAATACCCTGCCCGAGGAGCCATCACCGACCGCAACGGCGACCTGCTGGTATACAACCAGCCGGCCTATGACATTATGGTGGTGATGACGGAACAGAAGGGTGTCGACACCCTGGACCTGTGCCGCTGCCTGGGCATCACCCCACAACAATATGAAAAGCGTATGGAAGAAATCAAGAACCGGCGCAGGAATCCCGGTTACAGTCCCTATACGCAACAGCTGTTCATGAACCAGCTTTCGGTAAGCGAAATCAGCTCGTTCCAGGAAAAAATGTTCCTTTTCCCCGGTTTCTACATCCAGAAACGCAGCATCCGCCAGTACCAATATCCCTATGCGGCACACGTCCTGGGCGATGTGGGCGAAGCCGATCCGGACGACATTGAGGCCGACAGATATTACCAAAGAGGCGACTACATTGGCAAACAAGGCGTGGAACGAAGCTACGAAGAGGCGCTGCGAGGCATCAAGGGTTCGGAAATCCTGCTGCGCGATGCCAGAGGAAGAATCAAGGGCAGATACCAGAATGGAAAGTTTGACCAGGCTCCCATACCCGGCCGCAACCTCACGCTGAGCATCGACATCAAGCTGCAGGCGCTTGGCGAAAGGCTGATGACAGGAAAGCGCGGAAGCATTGTGGCCATTGAGCCAAGCACGGGAGAGATTCTGTGCATGGTTTCCAGCCCCACCTATGACCCCCGAATGACCGTAGGCCGCCAGCGCGGAAAGAACCACCTGCTGCTGAGCCGCGACCCCAACAAGCCTCTGCTGAACAGAAGCATCATGGGACAATATCCGCCCGGCTCCACCTTCAAGACCAGCCAGGCGCTCACCTTCCTGCAAGAGGGAATCATCACCCCCTCCACACCATATCCCTGCACCCACGGATTCCACTTCCGCGGACTTACCGTAGGCTGCCACGCCCACGGAGCGCCCATCCCCGTGGTGCCCGCCATCGGCACATCGTGCAACAGTTTCTTCTGCTGGGGACTCTATTACATGTTCGGGAACCGCAAGAAATACCCCACCGTGCAGGATGCCATGACCCGCTGGAAAGACTATATGGTAAGCATGGGCTTCGGATACAAACTGGGCGTGGACCTTCCCGGCGAGAAACGCGGACTCATCCCCAACGCCCCCTTCTATGACAAGGCCTACCGCGGTTCCTGGAACGGACTCACCGTCATCAGTATCTCCATCGGACAGGGCGAGGTGAACCTTACACCCCTGCAGATTGCCAACCTGGGCGCCACCATCGCCAACCGCGGCTACTACATCACGCCTCACATCGTGAAGGAAATCCAGGGCGAGGAAATAGACACCGCATTCACCCGCAAGCACTGGACCATGGCAGACCCGAAGCATTACGAGACCGTGGTACAGGGCATGCGAAAGGCCGTGGTGGACGGCACCTGCCGCGGAGCCAACACCACCATGTACGAGGTGTGCGGAAAGACCGGCACGGCACAGAACCCCCACGGCAAGGACCACAGCGCCTTCATGGGATTCGCCCCCATGGAAAATCCCCAGATTGCCATCTGCGTATACGTAGAGAACGGAGAGTGGGGAGCCACATACGGCGTGCCGCTGGGCGCGCTGATGATGGAGCAGTACATCAACGGCAAACTGAGTCCGGCCAGCATGGAGAAAGCCGCACTCTTCGAGAACAGACACATCTACACCCCAACTTTCTACACCGCAAATGAAATCAAATAAGACGCCCGGAGTTTTGCAGTCGCTGGACTGGTTCACCATCATCATCTACATTGCCCTGCTGGCCATGGGATGGATGAGCATCTGCGGTGCCAGCTACGATTTTGACCAGGCCGGAAACTTCTTCGACTTCAGCACACGCTCCGGCATGCAGATTGTCTGGATTGCCACCTCGCTGGTGTTGGGCGCCATCATCCTGTCCACGGACGACCGCTGGATTGAATCGCTTTCCTACATTATATATATAGGTTTCCTGGTGCTGCTCTTTGTCACGCCCATGCTGGCCAGGGACATCAAGGGTTCCATGTCGTGGATCAAGATTGGGCCGTTCAGCATCCAGCCCGCCGAATTTGCCAAGTTCGGCACCGCCCTGTGCGTGGCCAAGCTGATGGGCACCTACGACTTCAATATGGGCAAGTGGAAGGACTTCCTGCTGTGCGCCCTTGTCATACTGGTGCCGATGGTGCTGATTATCATGCAGAAGGAGACAGGTTCGGCACTGGTGTATCTGAGTTTCTTCCTCATGATGTACCGCCAGGGCATGCCCGGATGCCTGCTCTTTTCCGCTGTGGCAGCCGTGGCCTACTTTGTGGTGGGCGTGCGTTTTGCCGACGAGCCGTTGTGGGGAATCCCCCTCATCAGCCTGGGCAAGAGTGTGGTGCTGTTCCTCATCCAATTGTTTGTGTGCGGAATGCTCCATATCTATACACCCCGCACCCCCTCCATGTACAAGCTGGCAGGATACAGCACAGCGGCAACCCTGGCCACATTGATGCTCAGCAAGTTCATCTATCCGTTTGACATCACCTGGGTTCAGCTTGCCATCAGCGTTTACACCATATTATATCTTCTGTACGTTTCGCTGCGCGAGAGACTCCTGAACTACCTCTACATTGCGCTTTTTGCCATAGGCTCCATCGGATTTTTCTATTCCAGCAACTATGTGCTGGACAACGTGCTGGAACCGCACCAGCAGACCCGCATCCGTGTGCTTCTTGGCCTGGAAGACGACCCCAGAGGAGCCGGATACAACGTCATCCAAGCCAAGATTGCCATCGGTTCGGGCGGACTTCAGGGCAAGGGTTTCCTGAACGGCACGCAGACCAAACTGAAATATGTGCCCGAGCAAGACACCGACTTCATCTTCTGCACCGTGGGCGAGGAAGAGGGTTTCATTGGCTGCACAATCGTGCTGGCGCTGTTCCTGTGCCTCATTCTGCGCCTCATCCATCTGGCCGAGCGGCAACCCTATGTCTTCGGCCGTGTGTACGGCTATTGCGTCATGAGCGTCTTCCTGTTCCACGTCTTCATCAATGTGGGCATGGTCTTGGGACTCACTCCGGTAATCGGCATCCCCCTGCCCTTCTTCAGCTATGGCGGCTCCTCGTTGTGGGGCTTCACCATCCTGCTTTTCATCATGCTGCGCATTGACATCGGCCGCAACAGATTGAAAAGGAAATAAGGCACAACACCCATCTGACAGCCAAAAAAGAGCAAAAAAAACACGTTCCGGAGATCCGCTCCCGACTCGGGAGAGCCTTCCCGAGCGTAAAAAATGCATTCCCAATGCGGGAAGCCATTTTTTGGGCATAAAAAATGAGTTCCCAACCCGGGAAACCGTTTTTTGGGTGCAAAAAATGCGTTCCCGACCCGGGAGAGCATTTCCAGAGCCTCTGGAGGCCGTCCCGACTCGGGAGGACATCTGCCAAGAAGCGGAAACATAAAAAACGTTAAATGGAAGGAAGGGAAGCAATATACTCCCCGCCCCCGCCGTTTTAGGAAATAGAACACTCAGATAAAAAACTTGGACAGAACATGAATTGGAGTCAGATTGAAAATAAAATGAAACGGTTGTGGGGATATATCAAGAAGCTATTGAACGTCTTGTATAAAGCAGGGTGCGGCATCTCTTATGCCTGGTTCCTGTTCCCCGTAGTTTTCTGGTTCAGCTATGTCAAGACATGGCAGTACATGAACTCCGACCCTCACACCACAGACCTCTATCTGGGCATCAACCTGCTGGCCGGACTGCTACATGTCATTGCCACCCTGTTCCTGCTGCACAGACGCCGGGCGGTACAGTTCAGCATATCTGCCATCATGTGGTCCATCTCATTGCTTCCCTTTTATGTTCTTTCAATTTGCCTGCAATCCGCACCCACCGGTTATGCCGCAGAGCATCCCATCCCCAAAGGCTTGGCCTGCCACACGCCGATGGCGGAGCACGCAGACATGGAAAAGGCCATTAATCCGACAGACTCCACAACCTTTCTGCAGATACGGAAAGGCATACAAGGCGGCATCTACGAATACTCTTTCTACTATCCCCCGCTGCCCGAAGGCACAATCTGGCTGCAATGTTACGAAGCGGGCAAGAACTCGCCGCTTTCTGCATGGAAAATAAAGAAGAAGACAAGCCAGAAGACAAAAGCCACCGGCAGTTTCTCCTGTCTGGTCCGGGACAAAGAGTTCATCATATACGAAGGTGACTGGAGCGAATACTATGCCGCCAGAATAGAAGTGTGGTTCAAGGACAAAAAAGGAAACAAGAGAAAACTGCTGGAAAAGTTCTATACCGTAGAGGGCTGGAGCCGATGAAAGGAACGGTTTTCCAGGGAAAAATTGGAAAAACAAAACAGAAAAGCTGCAAGCCTATGAATATCCTGAAACATCTGATTTACCCGCCCGTTACCATGAGCGATGAAAAACTCAGAAAATGTTTCGCAGGCAAGTGGGTGGTCATCACCGGAGCCTCTTCGGGCATTGGGGAAGCATTGACGCTAAGACTTATAAGCGTGCAGGCAAACCTCTATCTTATCGCCCGTAACGAAGAAAAGTTGATGACATTGTGCCATAAAGCAAAAAACAATGGCTGCAAAGCCGATTACTGTGCCATAGATTTGCGACAACGTGATCAATTGGCAATCTTGTGTTCAAAACTGAGAGAACAGTTGCCGTCTGTATCCTATCTTTTCTGCAACGCAGGCAAATCAATCAACCGGGCAATCAATGACTCCATTGACAGGATGCACGATTTCGACCGCACCATGGACCTGAATTACCGGTCGGCCGTGGCTTTATCCCTTGCGTTGATTCCCGCACTGAAGAAAACATGGGGAAGAATTGTCTACACTTCATCCGTAAGCAGTCTTTTTTCCACATTCCCCGGATGGTCGGCTTATCACGCTTCCAAATGTGCCGCCAATGTGTGGTTCAGGACAGCTCGCAAAGAATACAAGAAACTGCAGGTGAAAATGCAGATTGCCTATATGCCGCTGGTACATACGCCAATGTCAGACAAAAACAAACGGTACAAAGACTTGCCTGCCTATTCCGCAGATGAAGGGGCTTGCATATTGCTCAGGCTTGCCATGAGCAAAAAGCCTAGCTATAAGCCATGGTGGACTTTAGGAATATAGCCATTAAACAAAGGTATACGAAACATGAACAAAGAATTGCTACAGAAACTGGCCAGGCTACACATAATCACACCGTGCGGAATCATTCATCTTGGTAAATGTTTTATTCATGATGGCATCACCCTAATGGCTATAATGCGGTTTGCGGCACATCATTACCCCGACAAATGTGCGCTCATCTCGGAAGGGGAACGGTTTTCATACAAAGAACTATATGGGCTGGCCTGCCGCCTGGCAAGAATATTGTTCCGCAATTATGGGGTGAGAAGGGATATGTGTATTGGGTTATTGTGCAGGAATCATCTGATGACGGTGTTGCTGTTACCCGCTTTGTCGCGTCTTGGCGTAAGAATCAAACTCATCAACACAGACATCGCCGCAAGCAAAATTGGAGAGGTTGTGCGAAAGAACAACATGCAAATGCTATTCTCAGACTCCGATTTGAAAGAGAAATGTATTTGCGAGAATCTGCCATGCCAGACGGAGACGACAGAGGATCTCTTCAAAACATTGTTCGACAACCATATAGATACGGATTTCAAGATTCCGCATATCGGACGGGGAAGGGAAATCTCCGTGTTCACTGGTGGTTCAAGCGGTACATATAAGGAGGCACCAAGACGGATGTCGGTCTTTCAGTTTCTGCCGCCATTATTCGCTCTGCTGGAAGAAATCCGCATCGACGAACACGACAGCGTGTTTATTCCGCTGCCCATATTCCATGGATTCGGACTTGCCACGCTTATCATTTCGTTTGTAATGGGCAAAAAGGTCTGTCTCATGAGAAAATTTGATGCGGAAGAAGCATTGAAATCAATCTCAGAAGAAAAAATCGAGGTCTTGTCCCTGGTTCCGGCAATGCTGGCCAGATTGTGGCAAGTTGACAATGCCAGCGACTTCTTGAGAAGTGTGAAGTGCATCATTTGCGGTGGCGACCGACTGGACAAAAAATGGGAAACAATCACAAACGAGCGATTGGGACACGTCCTTTACAATCTTTTCGGTACATCTGAGGCGGGATTCTTTATGATTGCGCAACCAGAAGACTTAATGAGGTACGAAGAGACAACCATTGGAAAGCCAATAAAGGGAGTCAAATGCCAAATAAGTCAAACCAGCACAAATGGTGTTGGCGAGTTGATGGTTTGTTCAAGCTGGGCAATGACAAGTTTGAAGGACAGGTGGCAACGCACAGGCGATCTTGTTTTCCGGAATGCTGAAGGTTTATATTTTTATCGTGGCAGGGCAGACAAAATGGTTGTCTGTGGCGGAGAAAATGTCTATACAGACCATGTGGAAAAAGTCATCAGCGGACATCCGGAAGTGCTGACATGCATCGTCTTCTCTTCACCCGACCCCAAATTCGGTATGGTTCTTAATGCTACGATTGAACTGGTTTCCAATTCATCATTAACTGCCGAAAACATTAAAGCATGGCTACGCCCACGGCTTTCGCGAGCAGAGATGCCTCATCAAATATCAATCCGAAACATCAATGTCCTGGAAACAGGAAAATTGAGACGTTAAATATTGTTAACCACTTGTCCACGATAGTGTAAATCTATACTTTTACTTACTCAATCATTAAAATCCATTACAATTATGAAACATTTGAGTCAAATCTTTATCGTTGTGCTGCTCCTATTAAGCGCATGCACGGAAAACAAAACCACACAAACGGACACGAAGCAGATAGACGCGCTACTGGCCGAAGTACAAAAAACACTGGCAACAGATGCTGGCAATGACAAAGCTATCGCATTGTTGGAAAAGGGGATGAAGGATTATCCGGAATCGCACATGATTCCCTCGGTTTTAGGTTTCATAAAACTGGATGAAGGGGATTCGGCCTCTGCCCGCATTTTCTTCCAGAAAGCGCTTGAGGTGTGTGAAAAGCAGTTGGCCAAAGCCCCAACCGCTTACGACTCGGTACAAAAAGCCTGTTACCTGATGATGATGGACCAGGATGAGAAAGCAAAAGCGGCTTTCCTGGAAATTCCAAGTTTCAAACAGGCATTTGGAGACGAGAAATATGATGAGTTCAAGAAAGAGATAGGGAACACCGTAGATTCCTGGCGAAACGCATACCGCACACATAAGGAAATCTTCGGAAAGTAATCACATCAAAGTCCTTTTACGGTTCCACTGAGACGGACACCCACTTCCTTTACGCTGGGTACCGTCTCTTTTTTCATCAGGTGGTACAGGAGAAGGGTGTTTGCCGAGCCGGCAGGAAGGGGAATAGCCATAAACGGTTGCTCGTACTGAAGACTGGTTACGCCACGACCAGAAAACCGACCGGCGCTGTCGCACAATTCATAGCACAAAGTATCGGTAAAGGTGGTGCCGACGCTGTCGTTCCGCACTTCCAACGCCATCCAAAGCCTTTGGTATGGGAAAGAATGCGTGATGCGCAACCCCACAAAGGCATCAAAAACAGTATCGGCCGACAAAGGCGGAAGGGCGAACGTCAGTGTATCCGTTCTTGCCCATCCGTCTTTGCCGGCAGACTGGTAGCGGTGGAACCAAGTATCGCCACCGCACGCAATCAAGCCGAGGCAAAGTGCCAGCGCACTAAGCCTGAGCAGTTTCCTGCGGTTTGTCATTCTGGGAAGTGTTGTCCTTGCGGTCGCGGCGGGGCTTGCGGTCCCCATCTTTCCTGTTGCCGTTTCTCTGCCCCTTTTGACGGCGGGGCTGTGCGGTGTTGGGGTGTTCTTCTGCCGAAGGAGTTTCTTTTTCGTTCTGTGCGGAATCGGCGGAAGGTGCAGCCTGGCGGTTCTCGCCTTTGGACTTGTTCTTCTTCTTTTTCTTTTTCTTGTCAAAGCGGCTCATATCATCCTGGGTGGCCAAGTCTACTACTCCGCTTTCCTGTACAACACCTTCGGCCTGCAGGGAAGCGGGCTTCTCGCCCTCCTTGTTCATGGCGATAATAGCCATGGCTCGCTCGGCGGTGATGGTGGTAAGGTTTGCTGCTAGGCGACGGTCTGATGAATAGGTGACCATTCCACTCAGAATATCGGCCTTGAAGAGATAGAATTCCGCGTCCTGGGTTTGGAGAACCATCTCACGGCTGGGCAGTTTTCGGCCTGCCTCTACGTACTGATCCACCTCGTAGTTCATGCAACATTTCAGTTTTGCACATTGTCCAGCCAGTTTCTGGGGATTCAGACTGAGATCCTGGAAACGTGCGGCACCCGTATTCACACTGACAAACGACTTCATCCACGAGGCGCAGCAGAGCTCGCGGCCGCAAGGGCCGAAACCGCCGATGCGACCGGCTTCCTGGCGGGCGCCAATCTGTTTCATTTCAATGCGCACACGGAATGCCTCGGCAAGCACCTTGATAAGTTGGCGGAAATCCACTCGTCCGTCGGCGATATAATAGAAAATGGCTTTGTTGCCGTCGCCCTGGTATTCCACGTCACCAATCTTCATCTCCAGCCCCAAATCCTTGGCAATCTGGCGGCTGCGTATCATGGTGTCGTGTTCTCTTTCCTTTGCCTCGGCATATTTTTCCATATCCACCGGCTTGGCTTTGCGGTAAATGTTGCGCACTTCGTCCATGCTCTTCAGGTTTGCCTTCTTCATTTGCAGCAAAGCCAGTTTGCCGGTCAGCGTTACCGTTCCGATGTCATGTCCGGGGTTGGCCTCCACCGCCACAATGTCTCCCTTGTCCAAAGAAAGGTTGTTGATGTTATGATAATAACCCTTTCGGGTGTTCTTGAACTGCACTTCCACAATGTCCGTGAGTTGGTCGTTGTTGGGGATGTCGGCCATGTAGTCGTATGTGTTCAGTTGGCAATAATGCCCTATGTTGCAACCCTTACGGGAAAGACCGCGGCCGCGGCATCCGTCAATATATTCCAAATCCATGATGCTGTATTCTTGTTTCTTTCTGATTATATTCGTTATCAATAATTATACTTATCTCTATTGTTTCAACTGCACCGCCATCTTCAACGCCAGGTCAAAGAAAACCATTCGTGCATTTACGTTCTGCCCGATGTCGCGCTGGGCGTCTGAAAGTTCTTCCATAATGGTGATGACATTCCGCTCATTGATGAAGCGTGCGAAGTTGGTACTGAAACGGCTTTCCTCAAGGGTCTGATAGTTCAGTTGCGGCTGGCGGAAATTGTAAATGAAATTCTCTCTGAGCATGCGCTGGAAGAAGTCCAACATTCGTTTCTGGCGCTCGCGTCCCTGCTCCGCCGCCGAATCTGCCCATTTGCGCATCTCACGGATGTCGCGCATATAACACTTACGCATCAGCTGTACAAAAAGGTCGAAGAACTGACGCTCTTCATCCTCGCTTGCCAACATTTTCAGTGCCTTGACGTAATTGCCCTGCGCAACGCGGGCATACATTTCCGCCTCGGACTGTCCCACGCCGTGTCTCTGCATCAGCGCCTGTGCCATTTCCTGTGCGCCCAACGCCGGAACGTGAACACATTGCACACGACTCTGGATGGTGCCCAACACGTTCTCGGCATCCTCCGTCACCAAGAGGAAATGTGTTCCCAAAGGAGGTTCCTCTATCAGTTTCAGCAATTTGTTCGCCATCTCCACAAGCATTCTTTCCGGAAGCCAAAGAATGACCACCTTCTTTCCGCCCTGATTGGACTTCAGCGCCAATTTGCGCTGCAAGGCATCGCTCTCGTAGACGTAATGTACAATCTGCTGATTCTCTGCCTTTATATCACTGAGCCACGTCTCTATGTCGAAATAGGGGGCGGCGCACAACTGCTCACGCCACGGAGCGATGAAATCGTCCGAAACGGGGCGGTCCGTACTCTTACGCTTGTAAACGGGAAAAGAAAAATGGAGGTCGGGGTGAGTCCAGTTGTCCAGCATGCGGCATCCGTTGCAGTAGTGGCAGGCCTCGTCTGCTCCAGGATATTCGCACAAGAGATAACGCGCGAAGGCCAGCGCCAAAGGCAACTTTCCCGCACCCTGCGGTCCACAAAACATCAGTGCATGGGGTAAACGTCCTGAATGCACCATTTCCAAGAGGTGGCGCTTGACTCTTTCCTGTCCTATAACGTCGGCAAATCTCATTCTTTCCTATCCTCCTTTTTCGTCAGTATATCCGTCTGGCAATTTCATAAATGCTGTCCACAGCACTTATAGTGTAGAAATGCAGACTGGGCACGCCATGCTTCATCAGCTCGCGGCATTGTTCCACACTCCACTCTATTCCCACTTGCTTCACCTCTTCATCCGTCTTGCACTTCACCAACTCACGGTAAAACGGTTCGGGCAAATCGCAATGGAAGGTTTTGGGCACCACGGTCAGCTGATTCAAACGAGACAACGGCTTGATGCCGGGGATGATGGGAACTTCAATACCCAAAGCGCGGGCACGTTCCACAAAGGAAAGATATTTCTGGTTGTCATAGAATAGCTGGGTTACGGCATATTCCGCCCCCATATCCACCTTCTGTTTGAGTACCTGAAGATCACTTTCCAAACAGGCGGCTTCCTCATGTTTCTCGGGATAGCATGCCACGCCGTAGCGAAAGCGGTTACCGGGTACTTTTATGGGAGAGCCGTCAGCAAAGAGCCCATCATTGAAGCGGTTGATCTGTTCTATCAATTCCGTAGCATGGGCAGGGCCATCGCCAGTGGGCATGAATGTTGCGTCCTCCTTGGCTTTGTCGCCACGGAGTACCAACAAATCGCTTATGCCCAGGAACTGGAGGTCTATGAGCATATATTCCAGATCCTCTCGGTCGTTTCCACTGCAAACAATATGCGGCACCACCGGAATATCATACTTTTTCTGTATGGCAGCGGCAATCGCAATGGTGCCGGGACGACGGCGTACCCGCTGGCGCTGCATCAGGCCATTCTCCAGCTCATGATAGACGTATTCACTGCGATGGGTGGTGATGTTGATATATTTAGGGCTGAATTCCTTCAGACGGTCTATGGTACGGAACAGGGCTGCCGTTCCGTTTCCTTTCAGCGGCGGCAACACTTCAAAAGAAAAAGCCGTTCCGCCGCCATTGGATATGATGTCTGTTATGTTCATTTCTTGTCCGATTTAGCGATTCTATATACCACAAAACATTTTGCGCCAAGGGTATGGCGCACCGTATTTCCTTGTGCTGTCAGATAATTTTCCCGAGGCACAATGGCATTGGGGTTGTCCAGCGTGTTCTCTCCCTCATATTGGCTGCAATCCAGAGTCAGGGTGGTTACCTTGCCCACTTTTTTCGTTCCTTCCAACTTCAACTGCACTGGTTGCGGTTCGTTTGTGGTGTTGATTACCTTTACAATGAAACTGTCGTCCGTCTCGTCCAGGACGGCGCTGCTGAAGATACCGTCTTTTCCCTTGGGCGCAATTTCCGACTGGCTACAAGACAAAACGTGTGTACCCTTGTTCTGGGCATACATAGCCTGAACATGATAACTACAGGAACGGGCTATGCGAAGGTTGTCAAACCAGATGAGGTCCGGACGCCATTGCCATCCCTCAACATGGGCCAGCATTGGGGCATAAGTGGCCATCTCTACAATGTCGGCATTGCGTTCAAGTGTGGTCATGAAAGCGGCCTCGTAGATACTTGCCCCTGCATGATTATACTTCTTTCCGTGGTCATGGCAGGCATATTCTCCGGCAAACACCTTGGGACCCTTTCGGTCATAATTGTCATAGCGGTACATATTGTTGAGGAACCAGTCCACGGGTCTGTAGAAATGTTCGTCCACCAGATCGGCCTTCAGTTCCGTCATTGCCTTCCATCCATCTTCGAAGTCCTTTCCGTCGGGGCCGGGTCCACTGGAACCCACGATGCGGATGTCCGGGTATGCCTCTCTGATGCGCTCCACAAAGAATTTCAGTCGCTCAAAGTAAAAACGTCCCCACTGCTCATTGCCCACGGCAAGGTATTTCAAACGGAACGGTTCGGGATGTCCCATCTGTGCTCGGAGTTTTCCCCACTGCGTCGTGCTGTCCCCGTTGGCAAATTCAATCAAGTCCAGACAATCCTGGATATAGGGGTCGAGTGCCTGCTCCATAGCAGGAGCATGCGCTTCCTCTCGTTCCCAGTTCTGATACTGGCAAGCCATTCCCACATTCATTACGGGCAGCGGTTCTGCGCCCAGTTCTTCACTCAGCAGGAACAACTCATAAAAACCCATTCCGTAACTTTGGAAATAATCCGGAAAGCTGCGGTGAGGGAAGCAGTCCATCCAGCGGTTCTTGTTTATCTTTCTATTTTCCACGGGACCCACGGAATGTTTCCACTGGTAGCGGTTATCCAAGGTTGTGCCCTCCACAATGCATCCGCCAGGAAAGCGGAACACACCGGGACGCATGTCGTAAAGCGCCTGCACGATGTCCTTGCGCAAGCCGTTCCTGTGGCCTCGCCAGGTATCAATAGGAAAAAGGCTGATGTGCTCCACATCACACATCTCGCCAGTCCATGCGCTTCCTTTCTCGTCGGCAAGAAAAATGCGCAACTCCGCCTTCTCCACTTCGCGCGGACTGCGGATAATGGCCTCGTATTGTTTCCATTCACGACTGTCCACTACCACCTTCACTTCGGCCAGTTGTTGATGCTCTGCCATGGTAGAGGGCTGTACCAACTGAATCTTCAGCATCTGCGGCTTTCCCTGCGGCACTCTTGCCCAGACCGAGAAACGGTAGTCGGCACCGGCGCGCAAACCCATGCCAAAGAATCCCTCGTTCTGCAGGCCTGTCCACATTTCGGGATGCCCCATACCCTGCAGACGCAGGTAGTGGGGATTCCGCTCAAAGGGACCGTCCGCCATCAGTTCAGCCCTTCCCATCACATTCCAGCCGCTCAAGGCATTGGGGGTATATTCAAACGAGCGGTTTTTCACCAGCTCTGCATACATTCCTCCGTCAGCCGCAAAGTTTATGTCTTCATAAAAGAGACCGTACATAGTGGGCGCAACCGGAGCGCCTTTACGTGCCGTCTGTACGGTTATGACTGTCTCGGACGCAAAAAGCGGTTGCCATGCAACGCACAGCAATCCCATGAAAAACGCGCCAAGCAGTGACTTCAAGTGCATACTTCTACCTTATTTTTAATAGTAATTGGCTGTAAAATTAAGGATAATCTAGAAAAGATGCAAGCAAAAGCAGAAAAAACTAAGAATCTGTTTTGATTTTGGCGGACAAGTTATTTTCTCGGCATTTTTTCCGTATCTTTGCCCCCAAATTACAGAACAGAGAATGATAGTTTGTATAGCAGAGAAACCGTCCGTTGCGCGCGAAATTGCCCAAGTATTAGGGGCAAACCGCCCCATGGACGGGTTTATGGAGGGAAACGGCTACCAGGTTACGTGGACTTTCGGCCATTTGTGCGAGCTGAAGGAGCCACAGGACTATTCGCCAATGTGGAAACGGTGGAGCCTGAGCCAGCTGCCCATGATACCTGAACGCTTCGGCATTAAGCTGAAAGCCGACAAAGGTGTGGAGAAACAATTCCAGACCATTGCGAGGCTCATCCAAGGCGCGGACAGCATTGTAAACTGCGGCGATGCCGGGCAAGAGGGTGAGCTGATACAGCGTTGGGTAATGCAGATGGCACAGGCCAAATGTCCAGTCAAGCGTCTGTGGATAAGCAGTTTGACAGAGGAATCCATCAGACAGGGATTCCAGGAGTTAAAGGACCAGGGGCAATACCAGACGCTTTATGAAGCCGGGCTGATGCGCGCCATCGGAGACTGGCTCCTGGGCATGAATGCCACACGCCTCTACACACAGAAATATGCTTCCGGGCAACAGCAGGTCCTCAGCATCGGCCGAGTACAGACCCCCACCCTGGCACTTATCGTCAAGCGGCAACAGGAAATAGAACAGTTCCAGCCGCTCCCCTACTGGGTGCTTTCCACCATTTATCGCGACACCACATTCACCGCAATCATGAATGAGGGCGACCGCGGATTCGCTTCACAAGAAGAAGGCGAATCTGCACTGGCCTCCATCCGCGACCTGCCGTTTGTCGTTACCGACACACAGGAGAAGAAAGGCACAGAGGCCCCTCCGCGCCTCTTTGACCTTACGGCCTTGCAGGTGGAGTGCAACAAGCGTTTCGCCTTCAGCGCCGACACCACTCTGCAACTCATCCAGAGCCTGTACGAAAAGAAACTGACAACCTATCCGCGCGTGGACACCACGTATCTGAGCGATGACATCTACGCCAAATGCCCAACCATCCTTAACGGCCTGACGGCATACTTCCCCCTGATGGAACGCATCAAGGGAAAGCCTTTGGCCAAAAGCAAAAAAGTCTTTGACAGCAAAAAGGTAACCGACCACCATGCCATCATCCCCACCGGAGTTCCGGCCAAGGGAATGACCGAAATGGAAGCCAAGGTGTACGACCTGGTTGCCCGTCGTTTCATCGGCGTTTTCTATCCCGACTGTAAGTTCACCACCACCACCGTTACGGGCACCGTAGGCAAGGTAAAGATGAAGGCCACGGGACGCGTTATAAACGACCTCGGGTGGAAAATTTTATGGGCAAAGACCACTTCGGACGAGGAAGAGAAGAACAACGACGAAGAGAAGACCCTTCCACAGTTCGTTAAGGGCGAAAGCGGTCCGCATACGCCAACACTGACCGAGAAGCAGACCACACCGCCCAAGCCTTACACCGAAGCTACATTGCTCCGTGCCATGGAAACCGCCGGAAAGACCGTCGACAACGAAGAATTGCGAGAAGCGCTGAAAGAAAACGGAATCGGCCGTCCCAGTACCCGTGCTGCCATCATCGAAACGCTTTTCCGTAGACACTATATCCGCAAAGAACGGAAAAACCTGTGGGCAACCCCCACCGGAGTGGAGCTGATCGGCTTGATTCACGAAGAAATTCTCATGAGCGCCGAACTCACCGGCCGTTGGGAAAAGAAACTCCGCCAAATCGAACGTAAAGAGTACGAGGCCAATACATTCCTTGAAGAGCTCAAGGCCATGGTGTCAGAGATTGTCATGTCTGTCTTGCGGGACAACACCGCACGCCACGTCCCCGTCATTGTCCCCACCAAGGAAAAATCCAAAGGCAAAAAGCAATAATGCACCACGCTTTTCCGTTATAAACGTAAACCCCGAACGTAACAGATGCCTTTCTTTCATCCACATAGCCACGTTTCATCCGGCCGCATGCTCCGACTTGCGGCCTTGTGCGCCGTCATCCTGCTTTCGGCCTGCAATGCCGAAAACTATGTAAAAAAAGGCGATGCCTTCTTTGCCATCGGAGAATATTTCGATGCGGCGGCCGAATACAAGAAAGCCTATTCGCGCACCCCTGTCAAGGACAAGGAAAAGCGTGGCGTGCGGGCGTGGAAGATGGCCGAATGTTACCGTCACATGAACTTTTCGGCAAAAGCGATGGGAGCCTATCAGAATGCCATCCGTTTCAAATACCCGGATAGTCTGGGATTGCTTTATCTGGCCCAGGCACAGCACAAGATGGGAGAGTACAAGAAAGCCATTGCCTCCTACCAGGCCTTCCTGGAGAAACAGCCCGGCAACATCCTTGCCATCAACGGAATAAAGGGTTGCGAAATGGCGCCGCAATGGAAAGAAAGCCCCACTCGCTATACCGTCAAGAAAGAACCCGTCTTCAACGGCAGACGTTATGACTACTCCCCCGCCCTGCTCGGCGACGAAGGCAACCAACTGTACATCACCACCACCCGTCCACAAGCGACGGGCGACGAACTGAGCGGCATTACCGGAGTCAAAAGTGCCGATATCTTTTTCAGCGAGAAAGATGACAAGGGTAAATGGTCGCAGCCCGAGCCCCTGGAGTCCGAGGTGAACAGCGTCTATGACGAAGGCGCCTGCTCATTCTCGCCCGACGGAAAGACCATGTATTTTACGCGCTGTACGCACGACCCCAACTATCCCCGCTATGCCCAAATCTTCAGCAGCAACCGTAGTGATGCGTCTTGGGGAAAGCCCGAACCCGTTTCCATCTCTCGCGACACCCTGTCCAGTTATGCCCATCCTGCGGTATCGCCCGACGGCGCATGGCTCTATTTTGTCAGCGACATGCCCGGCGGTGTTGGCGGACTGGACGTGTGGAGGCTTGCACTCAGCGAATACGGATACGGAAGTGTGGAAAACCTTGGTCCGGCCATCAATACGCCCGGCGATGAAATGTTTCCTTCATTCCACCCCAACGGCGACCTCTATTTCTCCAGCAACGGACATCCAGGAATGGGCGGACTCGACATTTTCCGCGCCCAATGCGACAGCAATAAGGTTTGGCACATTGAAAACCTCAAATACCCCATGAACAGCAGCGGTGACGATTTCGGAATGACCTTTGAAGGGCTGCATAACCAGGGTTTCTTCTGCAGCAGCCGAGGAAACGCCCGCGGATGGGACCACATCTTCTCTTTCTTCTGCCCCGAAGTCGTCCAGACAGTCAAAGGCTGGGTCTACGAGAAGGACGGCTATGAATTGCCCGAAGGTCTGGTGTACATGGTGGGCAACGACGGCACCAATCTGAAAATCAGCGTCAAGGGAGACGGTAGTTTCACCCAGCAGATTCAGCCCAACGTCGAATACGTCTTTCTGGGTACGTGCAAGGGATACCTGAACCATAAAGAAGAGCTTTGCGTGGACACAACCAGCGAAAGCCAGGAATATGTCCTGCAATTCCCGTTGGCAAACATTCACGCCCCCGTCCTTGTGCGCAATGTATTCTACGAGTTCGACAGTGCCGAGCTCACCGAATCCAGCACCGCCGCACTGGACAGCCTGGTGGAACTGCTCAACGAAAACCCCAACATCACCATCGAACTCTCCAGCCACTGCGACTTCCGCGGAAAGGACGAATACAACATGAAGTTGAGCCAACGCCGTGCCGAAAGTGTCGTCAACTATCTCATCGCACACGGCATCGTGGACGAACGGCTCACACCAGTCGGCTACGGCGAAAGCCGGCCTAAGGTTGTCACCCGTAAAGTGGCTGAACAGAATCCCTTCCTGCACGAAGGCGACACCCTGACCGAGGCTTTCATCAACGCCCTCCCCGACGAGGAGCAAAAAGAAGCCTGTCATGCCCTTAACCGCCGTACGGAATTCCGTGTACTGCGCATCACTTACGGGTTGTTCGACAAGATAAAGCCCAACGCCAAAAAAGAGGAAGAGAAAAAGGAGGAAGAAAACACCGAGGAAGACCAACCCGCAGTTGTCGAGGACGATTATTTCTTCTTCTGACCATTCCTCCAGCCTTTATTGCCATATTCCCATGAACAGAAAACAGTTTTTAGCATCAATGCTCTCTTTGGGCGGTGCGGCTTTGGCCTCATCGGCAAGTGCAGCCCTCCTCGACAAAGCGGCCGAAGCCGCCATCGTCAAGGCAAAGACAAATGCCAAGCGCAACAAGCGTAAGATTGACCCAGCAACGGCCGTTCTGTTGTCAGACATTCATATCTGCGGCGAGTTGGAAAACGGAAAGTCAAAGCATTACCCCTATAACCCCACCTGTCTGAAACTGCGCATTGCCGAGATTCTTTCCATGCGTCCCCTTCCCGCCAACGTCCTTGTTTTTGGCGATGTGGCATGGGACTATGGGCTGGAAGAAGATTACCGCTACGCAGCCGAATTGCTCTCTGAATTGGAACAAGTCGGCATCCGCGTCACACTCGGAATGGGAAACCACGACCGCCGTACGCCCTTTTTCAACGTCTTTCCCCAATACGCTTCTTCCACCAAGGTTGCAGACCGTGTCGTATCAGTTGTGGAAATGCCCCATTTCAATTTTGTGATGCTCGACTCCCTTGCCGAACTTCCCAATTTGCGTCCCCGGCAAGCAACAACTGTCACGGGCAATATCTCTGGCGGACAAATCGAGTGGTTGCAAGAGTTCGTCAAGAACAGCACCCGTCGCGTTGTTTTGGGTGCCCATCATCCGTTGGGCGAAATGGCCAATCTGGAACAATTCATCGCCCAAACTCCTGCTGTTGCCGGTTACGTCTATGGCCACACCCACATTTGGGACAAATCTGCCCGCGTTATACGCCCACGCAAGGGACTGCACATGGTACAGACCGTGGGACTTCCCGCCACATTCTATGGCGATATCGGATTTGTCATTATGCGCTCCACGCCTCAATCCGTAATGTTCGAATACGCCTCAAAGGGATTTTGGTGGCCGCAACCCATGGAGAATCCCCCTGCCGAATGGCTCGTCCGTGCCGAAGATTTGGCAGAAGAACGTTGTCGGTTCCTGTTATAAATCTTTGCAAAAGGTATAAAAAGTTATACCATCGTTATTAAAAAGTATTTCCAGCACCATAAAAGTTATATCCCAAGCCTTGGGATGTATGTTGCAAGGCTTGGGATTTACATTGCAAGGCTTGGCACGTATATTCCAAGGCTTGCAATGTAAACTTAACAAGGGACAGAAAACTTTTTTAGTGCGTTACGAAAACAAATTCAGTTAGCTGCAAATACAACGTAAGCACGACTGCGTACCGCAACCGTGCCGATGACTTAACAAAAGTGCGTTACCGTTTTTTCCGGCAACGCACTTCTGCTATATAAGAAAATCCCTTGTATAAAAGGCCGCTATCTTATTTTTTTTGTTCTTCGCCCATTAAACCGAAAAAGCAGCAAACCAAGTAAAGGACCAACAATCCCAAGATTGCACTGATGATTATCCCCTTCCATGTAGGCATATTCTTGCCCAAACCAAAATTTCGGAATGCTAACGCCAACAACAACAATAGCGAAAAGGACACTGCGATAACCAGAAGCTCACCTGTTCCCAAATTACCAATAAACAATAGATTACTCATAACAAACTTATTTAAAAGATAATTTGTTTTCTTAATCCGGATTTATTTCACCAAACGGCAATGGATGATTTTTTCTTCATCTATACGGATAATGTCGGGTCCGCCGGCTGGATTCTTTTCAAATTCCACATAACCGATGTGCGTGTCTCGCGGATGGATTTTGGTATTTGAACTGTGGGCATGGAAGACAATGCGGAGTTTACCCTGCTTGTCCTTGAAGAAACTGTGGTGCCCCACACCAACAAGGTGCTTGGGATTGCGGAGAATGGGGTTATAATCCACCTTTTTCCACGGACCATTAATGCTGGAACTGGTGGCCACGCCAATGGCATAGTCCTTACAGGTGTATCCGTTGCCCGAATACGTCATGTAATACGTTCCGTTGTGCTTGATGATGAAAGGGCCTTCGTTTACCACAGCGTCCAACTTTTCCCAATCTTGCTCGGGACGGGCAACAAACTTCAGAGTGTTCAGTTTCATTGTGGTATAATCGGATTCCAACTGGCAACTGTAGATGATATTGCCACGGTCAAAACGGACAAAGAACATATAAGGCATTCCGTCATCGTCTATATAGAGGTGATGGTCAATGTTACCCTCTTTTGGAAAGAGCGGACCGGAATACAGTTCATTGAAGGGACCTGTGGGAGAGTCGCTCCAGGCAGCACGTATCTTTTCGTTGCCGGAGAAATACATCAGATAACGGCCATTGACTTGATAGACCTCGGGCGCCCAGAACCATTTTGGCGATGATGAGTTTTCAATGCGCAATGCCCATCCCTTGCGTGTCCAGTTTTCAAGGTCAGTACTGGTAAACACCTCAATACCATGATCGCTGGACGTGCCATAGGCATAATAGACTCCGTTCTCAAGGAGGATATAAGGGTCGGCCAATGCCATTGGGTTACTGATTTTGGTGCCGTTGGTTTGTGCCCCTGCCAAAAGGACCTGGCAAACAAGGACAAGACTGCAAAGTATGTTCTTCATAAAAGCGTTATTTTTGAGATTATCTGCATGCAAAGATACAATAAAGCAACATTCCTCACAACCTCGCTCAGTACAAAAAACACGAAAACAAAGGATTTTTCTTGTGTTTTCTGAAGAAAAATACGATATTTGCCGAGGAAACTCTGGGCTGGCTGCCCACCAAACGTAAAATTTCACAGACAACATGAAACACAGAATCCTAATCGTTTTCGCCCTAATGATTGCACTTTGCAACACAGCGGCCCTGGGAGCAATCAAACTGCATCGCGGAGTAAACATCAGCCATTGGCTTTCGCAAAGCGGAGCCCGCGGTACGGAACGGGCAAACTACTTCACCGAAAAAGACGTGGCATTCATTGCCTCGCAAGGTTTCGACCACCTTCGCATACCCATTGACGAAGAGCAGATGTTCACACCCGACGGAGAAAAGGAACCGGAGGCGTTCCGCTTGTTGCACAACGCACTGCAATGGTGCAGAAAGTACAAGATGCGTGCAGTCGTTGACCTTCACATCCTGCGTACCCACCACTTCAATGCTGCAGAAAAGCCCCTTTTCACCGACAAAAAAGCACAGGAACAATTCTATGAATGCTGGCGCAAACTGAGCGGCGAACTGAAGAGATATTCCAACAAATGGGTGGCATACGAACTGATGAACGAACCCGTTGCCGACGAACCCGAAACATGGAATGTCATTGTGAACCGTTGTGCTGAGGTTGTCCGCGGACTCGAGCCCAAACGTACCATTATTATCGGTTCCAACCGATGGCAAGGATATGAAACGGTGAAAGACCTGCGCATTCCCGAGGGCGACCCCAACATCATCATCAGTTTCCATTATTACAACCCTTTCCCCCTGACACACTACAGGGCATCATGGACCGACCAGAAGGACTATAAGGGCGGAATACATTATCCCGGACAGGTGGTCACCGACGAAGACCTGAAAGCCGTTGACGAACACATTGCCAAGAAGTACAGCTGGATGAAGAACCTGAGATGGGACAAAAACGTCATTGCCGAACACTTTGAACAGGTATTGCAACGCGCCCGTCACTACGGCGTACCCGTCTATTGCGGAGAATACGGCTGTATAAACGAAACACCGGCCGACGACCGCAACCGTTGGTTCAACGATATGGACGACGTATTTGAAGAAAAAGGCATCGGGCGTGCCGTTTGGGACTACAAAGGCGGATTCGGCATCATCAAGAAGGGAAGACCCGATGAAACCATGATAAATTGCCTCACCAAATAGGCAAAAAATTAGGGGGAATCATCCCCCTTTTTTTATTCTCTTACCGCTTCTTTCTGTGGGCCCGAAGGCTCGGGTGTGGAATCGGGATTGAACGGATTGAAGTAATATACCTGCTTTTCGTCCAGATACCGAAGGAAATGGGGCAGGTTCTGCATAAAGCACGAATAATCCTTTGCTGTCTCCTGCGTCCAAGCACTTTCGGCAACGGCAGCCAAACGTGGAAAAGCCATATAGTCCAAGCGCTTTTCGTCGGCAATGCGCTCTGTCCACAACGACATCTGCATTCCCATTATCTGATGCTCATACCCGCGGGCCAAATGGATAATGGGTGCGGGGAAGTCGTAAACCATCTCCAATGGATTATACCCATTCCATACACGTCCCATCTTGTGCGTGGCATGCTGGTTAAAGTCGGCATACATAGGCCGGCGGGGTGTCATGATTACCTGGTATCCTTTCTCCAGGGCCTTTACCAACTGGTGCTTGCGGTCGTGCCGCCACCACATAATCACTGCCTTGTCCGGTGATAAGCCGGCATCAATGGCCTCGTCCCAAACGATGACTTTTTTGCCTTTTCGGGCAACCATATCCGCCACCCTGCGCAGGAAATAATATTCCAGTCCGGTTTCGTTGACCAACTTGTTTTCTGCGATGAATTGCTGGATTTTTGCATCCGTGTACCAGGCCTGGTTGCCAAAATGCACCTCGTCACCGCCAAGGTGGATATAAGGAGCTGGGAACAGTTGGAACAGTTCGTCAAGAATATTGCCGATGAATTCGTACGTTTCGTCCTTGCAGGGATGGAATGTAAAGTGCGCCCAACGCCCTTCTCCGCCAATGGAAACCTGGGGATAGGCCCTGCAGGCAGCTGTTGCATGTCCGGGCATGTCAAACTCCGGCACAACCATAATGTGGCGTTCGGCGGCATAGGCCACCACCTCGCGTATTTCATCCTGAGTATAGAACTGCGGTGCGGCTTCGGTGTCGTGCCAGTTGCCCTTTGCCCCTTCCGTTGTCAGTCGGGGATAACGCTTGATTTCCACACGCCATCCCGATGCGTCCGTCAGGTGCCAGTGGAAGACATTCATCCGCAACGAGGCCATGATGTCAAGATATTGCATAATCTTCTTTTTCCCGAAGAAATGGCGGCTTTCGTCAATCATGAAGCCACGCCATCCGTATCGGGGGCTGTCCTCGATGGTGCAGAAACCAATTTTTCCCTTGCCGAAACGTACCAACTGAAGTAATGCCTCCTTTGCCCGAAAAAGCCCGTCTTTTGTGGAAGCCTCCATGCGTACCCCACCGGCACCAACCTGCAGACGATACCCCTCGGACGGCAACGGCATGGAAGGCACGTAATGGCATTCCACCCTTCCCGTTGTCTTACGGCCGGACAACGCCATTTGCGACAGTTCCTTATGCAACACACTTGCCACCGAATCGGCATACGGCACGTTACCCTGCACCTGCAGCGCCTCGCCAATGACAAACTCGCCCTTATGCGCCACATGCTTTGCGGCTCTTGGCATCAATGGGGTTTGTGCTTGCAGCAGGGTTGCCGCCAGCAACAAAACAATGTTTAAAAGACTTCTCTTCATCTGGTTTTTCCATTTTGTCCAGGGCAAAGATAACAATAATTTTCATATAAAGGGCCAACAGACGCATGACACACGTCAAAACCCCATGCTTTTACGCCTTTGACCGCGCATTTCCCCCTTATCCTATACCATTTTGCAAACAAAAGCACAAACGTGGCGTTTTCTTTTAAGAAAAGGAGCTTATTTTTAAGTTTTTTTCACTAACTTTGTTGCGTAATTACGCCCAAAACACGTGTCTTGCATGAAAACAAAGCATTGGATATGGACCTTTTGCCTGTTTGCCCTGGCATTGACCGCAAACAGCCAAATACGCCTCAGAGGCTATCAGCACAACCTGATTGCCCCCGAGTTGCTGAAAGGTACCTGGAGTGCCCAGTGGATTGGCGTGCCCGACTGCAATCTGCGAGAATTCGGCGTTTACCATTTCCGCAAGACCATTGAACTGGAATCCGTTCCCCAACAATATATCGTACACGTTTCGGCCGACAACCGCTACAAGTTGTTTGTCAACGACTCTTTGGTTTCGCTCGGCCCCTGCCGTGGCGATGTAAGCAACTGGAACTTCGAGACCGTCAACCTCAGCCCTTATCTGAAGGCCGGCAAGAACACGTTGGCCGCCGTGGTATGGTTCCTTGCAGAGCACGCCCCCGTTGCGCAGACCACATTCGGCAATGCGGGTTTCCTTATGCAGGGTAATTCCAAGGCTGAAGCGGCCGTCAACACGGACAAGACATGGAAGTGCATGCAGAACACGGCATACGGCAGATGCACCACCGGACGAGTGCGCGGCTATTATGCCGCCGGCGCCACAGAACTGCTCCAGACCGACAAATATCCGCACGGATGGACAAAGGCCGACTATGACGACAGCCAGTGGAAACAGGCATTGCCGGCCGGAAATGCGGCGGCAAAGGGCACATGCAATTATTCCGAGCGCCTGATGGTTCCCCGTTCTCTCCCTCCCATGACAATGGAGCGTGAACGCCTGAAGGAAGTGCGCAAGACCGAAGGCATCAAGAACGCCGGAAACTTCCTGAAGAAACCGGTAAGCCTGCAGATTCCCGCCAACACCAAGGCCACCCTGCTGCTTGACCAAGGTTACGAAACCACCGGATATCCGCACCTTACATGGAATGGCGGAAAGGGTTCCAAGCTGACCCTCACCTATGCCGAAACACTTTTCACCCGCAACGAGAAGGGACACGAAGCACCCTTGGGCGACCGCAACCAGGTGGACGGCCGCGTCATCTTCGGATACGAGGACTGCATCATTGCCGACGGCAGTGAATTTACCTTCACCCCGCTGTGGTGGCGTACATGGCGCTATATCCAGCTTACGGTGGAGACAAAGGAGGAACCCCTCACCCTGAAAGACATGTACGGTTCGTTCAGCGCATATCCCTTTACACGACTGAGCAAATTCAGCGCCAAGGGCGACGACGACCTGGACAAGATGCTGGAAGTGGGATGGCGCACCGCCCGGTTGTGTGCCAACGAGACGTATATGGACTGTCCTTATTACGAACAGCTGCAATACTTTGGCGATACGCGCATCCAGACCATGATTACCATGTACAACACCAACGACATGCCCATGGTGCGCCAGGCACTGGAAATGGGCCGTATGTCCATGGTGGCCGACGGAATTACCTATAGCCGCTATCCCCACCACATCCCCCAGATGATCAGCAGCTACAGTCTTTCATGGGCAGGAATGGTTTATGACTACTGGATGTACCGGGGCGATGAGGAATACGTACGCACCCTTCTGCCCCAGATTCGCAGCGTGATGAACTGGTACGAGCAGTACCTGCGCCAGGACGGTTCGCTCGACTATATCCCCTATTGGTTCTTCTGCGACTGGGCCAGCAATTTCCCCGCAGGCGAACCCATCCGCGAGGAGAACGGCAACAGCGCCTATCAGGACCTTGTCTACCTGATGGCCCTGGACGAGGCGGCCATGCTGGAGAACGCGCTCGGCATCCCCGCACTGGCCACGCACTACAAGGAACTGGCCGGACGTATCCGTTCCGGCTTCAGGAAGAAGTACTGGAATGCAGGCCGACAGATGTTTGCCGACACATACGACCACCGCAACTTCTCGCAGCACGTGAACATCATGGCCATACTGACCGGCATCACAACCGGCACGGAAGCCACTGCACTGTGCGAACGGATCCTGGCTGAAAAGGACATCACCCAAACCACCATCTACTTCAAGTACTACCTGTTCCTGGCCATGAAGCGTTGCGGACTGGCCGACAGATACCTTGACGAACTGGGCATCTGGCGCAAGCAGCTGAAGGAAAACATGAGCACATGGGCCGAAATGCCCGAACCCACACGCAGCGACTGCCATGCATGGGGCGCGGCTCCCAACATCGAGCTGTATCGTATCGTATTGGGCATAGACACGGATGCACCCGGATTCCGGAAGGTACGCATCGCACCCGCACTTGGCCGATTGGAAAAGGCATCGGGCACCATCCCCCATCCCGCCGGATTCATCACCGCCGAATACAAGGCAGGAAAGGACGGCAAACTGAAGGCAAAGATTGAACTGCCGAAGGGCGTGGACGGAACGTTCGTATGGAAAGGCAAGGAATACCCCCTGACCGAAGGGACAAACCTTCCACTGGAGTAATATATTAAATATGTAATAAGACAACTGAAGATATTCAACACATAAAAAACAACATTAATCATTTTTTAAAAACACATTTTTTATGGGAATTAACAGAAGAAAATTCTTACAAAGAGGTGCTGCCGGCGCAGCCCTGTTTACCATTCTTCCCCGAAACGTATTGGGTAGAATGAACGGTAACAAAGAATTCATCGCCCCCAGCGACCAGTTGACACGCGGTCTTATCGGTACCGGTGGTATCGGACGCAGTGCTTCACACTTTGTCAGCGACCAAAGCTGCCGTATGGTTGCAATGTGCGATGTTGACCAGAAACACTTGGATTCTGCCGTTGCGGCAGCCAAGAAGAACTGGAACGAAACAGTAAAGGCCTACCACGACTTCCGTGAACTGATTCACGATCCCAATGTGGATATCGTTCACATTGCCACTCCTCCCCACTGGCACGGTATCATGTCTGTTGAGGCTGCCAATGCAGGAAAGGACATCTTCTGCGAAAAGCCCATGACCCGTACCATCGGCGAAGGTAAGCGCGTTGAAGAAGCCGTAAAGCGTAACGGCCGTATCTTCCGTCTGAACACATGGTTCCGCTTCAAGGATACATTCTACGGATTGGGAACCGATGTTAAGCCCCTGAAGAAGTTGGTTGACAGCGGCAAGCTGGGTTGGCCCCTGAAGGTTCGCATCTCTGGTGCAACCGGCTTTACCTGGAAGTTCTTCTGGGTGGGTAAGGAAAACCTCGAGGTTCAGCAGGTGCCCAAGCACTTCGACTACGACCTCTGGTTGGGCCCCGCACCCTTCAAGCCCTACAACATTCACCGTACTCACCAGACCTTCCGCGGATACTGGGACTACGACGGAGGTGGTCTTGGCGATATGGGTCAGCACTACATCGACCCCGTACAGTACATCCTGGGCAAGGACGACACCTTCCCCGTTAAGGTTGAAGTTGACGCTCCCCAGCAGCACTCTGACGCCATCGGTACTTGGCGCAGCGTAACCTACACCTACGAAGACGGATGCCAGATCATCCTTGAAGGTGAAGGATACGAAAGCCCCGGCAAGGTTCCCTACATCGAAGGACCCAAGGGCAAGGTATACAAGGGATTCGAATGCACCATCCCCAACGTTCAGGAGATCATCAACGAAATGCCCGATCCCGAACCACGCAACACCGACTTCCTGGATTGTGTACGCAACCGCCGTCAGTTCGCACTGAACGAGACCAACGGTCACCGCAGCTGTACCATCGTGAACATGGGTGTTTGCGCCCTGCGCCTCAACCGCACCCTGCATTTCGATCCCAAGACCCAGATGTTCATCGGCGACGACGAGGCAAACCGTCTCATCTATCAGCCCATGCGTGGAGAATGGCAGAACTACATTTAATCAGACGAACAGTGCATTTAATTAAATTAAACACAGTAAACCATGCGTAAATTTTATAGTATCATACTGTCAGCACTGTTGCTGATGACCGTTGCCCTGCCCGGAATTGCGCAGGACGAAAGACAAAGAAAGCCTGAAACCATCGTACAGGACGTGCTGGCGCAGGTTCCCGTACAGAAGCAGGCCGACTACAACCGTGAAATGGAAGACCTGGCCAAGGGCGCACCCGCAACCGTGGAGATTCTCTGCAAGATGTTGCAGCCCACAGAAAAGGCCGTAAACAACAAGGTGGAATACGCCATCAGTGGTGTCGTAAACTACGCTTGTGCCAACAACAAGTACAAGGCTGCCGTTCGCCAGGGTCTGGAAGCATCTGTTGCTTCTGCTCCCGACGCTGCCACCAAGCAGTTCCTGCAGGAATATGTTCGTTTCATCAAGGACGGACGTGCCGAAATTCCCGCTTACAAGAACCATGCAGGTGCAGAACCCTACGCACAGTTGTGGGACGAACTGAAGACTGCAGGTGCAAACTGCACTCCCGTTGTAATCAAGGCCCTCAAGAGCGACGACCGTGCACTGCGCATGCAGGCATTGAAGTTTGCCAACAACTATGCCGACGTTGCAATGGTTGAGCAGATTGCCAAGAAGTACAAGTCACTGAGCACCGGTGCCAAGAACGACGTTCTGGGCTGGTTTGGCGATAACAAGACCATTACTCAGTTGGACCTCATCATCAGCGAAATCCAGAAGGGTAAGGGCACAAACGCCATGGCCATCGAGACTGCTGGCCGTCTGGGTACTGCCACTTCTGCCGATGCGTTGATCAATGCACTCGACACCGAGTATGGCAAGGAAGCCACTGCTGCTCTGTTGGCATTCAACGGCAACATCAACGAACGCGTTACCACTGCTTTGCAGACCGCAACCGGCGAAAAGCAGCTGGCATTGCTCAACATTGCCAATACCCGCCGCATCAAGAGCACCTCTCCCCAGGTATTCGAGTTGATCAACTCTTCTGACGCCACTGTGGCTGCTGCCGCTCTGAAGGCACTTCCCGGTGTGGTTACAAAGGACAACGCCACCCAGTTGGCTGGCATGATGGACAAGGCCACCGGCGAAAAGGCTGACATCTACCAGCAGGCATTCACCGCCAGCATCAAGGGTCTGAACGCAGATGAGCAGTACAAGGTTATCAGCAGCGAGATTCAGAAAGCCAGCAACAAGGCACGCTTCTATCCCGCTTTGGCTGCCACCAACACTGACCAGTCTGTAGCCGACCTCCAGGCTGCATGGCAGGGTGGAAGCACCGAGGCTTTGGCTGCATTGCAGAAGAGCAGCAACTACAAGGCTGCCGCTCCCCTCTTGGCTGCTGCACAGAAGGGCGACGAGGCTTCTCTCAAGAGCTATGTTGGCCTTATCAACGCCAACGAAGGCATCACCAAGCGTGTTCGCCTGCTCGACCAGGCACTGCCCTGCGCAAAGAGCGCCAGCGCAAAGAAGGTTATGATCAAGAGCCTCGGCAACGCTGCAAACCGTTACAGCTTCGACCTCGCCGCCAAGTATCTTGACGACAAGGAAGTGAACTACGAGGCTGCTGCCGCTTGTAAGAACATCGCTGCAAAGTGCAAGGGCGACATCGACTACAAGAAGTTGACCGAAGCATTGAACAAGGCATCTGAAATCTACAAGGCTCACGGCGGTGCAGACGACGGCTATGCTGTTGACGAAATCAAGAAGATTCTGGCCGAAGTAAAGCCCGGCGAAATCTACAAGCTCACCGACGACGAAAAGAAGGAAGGCTTTGAAATCCTGTTCGACGGAACCAACCTTGACAAGTGGACCGGCGACAAGAAGGGTTATCAGGTAATCAACAACGAAATCGTTGTTTCTGCCCAGTACGGTAGCTCTGGCAACCTCTACACTTCTGAAGAGTACAGAGACTTCGTTCTCCGTTTCGACTTCTGCTTCACCCGTTCAGGTGTGAACAACGGTATCGGTATCCGCACTCCCATGGGTGTTGACGCTGCTTACCACGGAATGTGCGAAAGCCAGATTCTCGACCACGACGACCCCATCTACGGCGGCTTGGCTCCCTATCAGGTACACGGTTCTGTTTACGGTGTAATTGCTGCAAAGCGCATCAAGCACAAGCCTCTGGGCGAGTGGAGCACCGAGGAAATCCGCGTTAAGGGCGACCACATCACCGTAACCGTTAACGGCGAAGTTATCGTGGACGGCAACGTACGCGAGGCTTGCCAGGGACACAACGTAGCTCCCGACGGCGGCAACTCTAACCCCTACACTCGCGACCACCGCAACCACCCCGGTATGTTCAACAAGCAGGGCCACATCGGTTTCTTGGGTCACGGCGAAGGTATGAAGTACCGCAACGTTCGTATTCTTGACCTCACCAAGGGCAAGAAGGGCAAGAAGTAATATACCTTATTATATATTATAGCCTATCAGGGGGCGCAGCCACAGGTTGCGCTCCCTTTGTTTTGTCAGAAATGCAAAAATTTCTAGTGTAACAATGACACATTTCAGAGTTTTCAGATTTGCATTATGTTTATTTGACAGTAAGTTCATATTCGTAATAATTCGCCCGTGGAGTGCGCATATTGACGTTTTCTTTGTATATTTGCAATATGATTCAAGAAGAATTTAAGTTTTATAAACCATGTAAATTGTTACAACCCTATGTGAGGTATTATTGGGTGTTCAGTAGTAATCAAATGCTAAAGACCTATACATTTCCTATTGGATGCTCCCAAATCATCTTTCACAAGCGCACTCCCCTTTATGTGCCAGAATTGGATACAACGCAACATAGACTGACCATCAGTGGCCAAGTCAAATTCTCTTCACATCTGCAAGCCGATGATGACATTGAGATGATTGTTGTGGTATTCTATCCTCATACGATAAATTTGTTTCTGGACACCCCTGCCTCATCTTTTTACAACAAAGAAGTCTCTGGTTACGACATTGAGGATAAGCACCTGGCCGAATTGGCAAAACAAGTGTTCGAATGCGAGGATAACAACCATTGCGTTAATCTCATCGAAAGGTGGCTTTTGTCTCGATTGTCAATAAGGCCATGCGAAACAACATACAGGGTAAGGCGCATGTCTGCCGCAATAGAGCAATTATGTGTTGTTCCACAGACTCTTGTAACAGATTTGGCTTCCACTTGTTGCCTGTGCAAGAAACAATTCGAACGAGAATTTAGCTTGCATGTAGGGATGAATCCCAAAGAATATTCCCGTATCGTCCGCTTCCAAAAGGCTTTGAAGCAAATGCAGTATCAACAGGGCAAAATCAATCAGGCAAATTTGGCATACACAAACGGTTATGCCGACCAGTCACACCTCATAAGGGAGTTCAAGAAGTTGTGTGGATACACTCCTTTATCGTTGCTTGAAGTCGCAACACCATATTCCGACTTGTTTACCATTCCCATATAGATGGGTTATTCTGAAAATTCTGGGATTATGTTTTTACCTGTTCTGGTGTTCTCTGTTTCGGTCGCTTTTCGTCCCTTTCGGTGTCATTTTGTCAAGTCTCATCAGTCACATAGCCCGCTATGCTCCTTCTTCAACTTACAAAAGCACACACGAAAAAAGAACGAGAATCAACTCGACATAATTTTTAGAACACCCCAGAAGTCTCGTTTGTTCTATCATGTACGGGATATTGTTTCTACTTTTGCAGCTACATTTATGAACCCAATTAATAAAAAGTATGAAAGAAGTCAATCCTAAGGAAACAAGCCGAGCCCAACAATTTGAGATTTGGAAAAACGCTCCAAATCCGATGCTTACTTTTGTCAAAAAGATGGATGTAACCAATCTTGTAAGGACAAGCAAAAAAAGACATCTGAAGTTCAATATGCTTTTGGACTATTGTATCGGCAAAGCCGCCATCGGCCAAAAGGAGTTTTATTTATTGCCCGTAGGAAAGAAGTTGATGCAGTTTGACAACATTGCCATAAACACAATGGTAAAGAACCACATCGGGGAAGTAAGTTCCTGCGACATTGCGTTCAACGGTGATTTGGATTGCTACAACCGTGATTATCTGAAGTACACGTCAGGGGTAGCGCAAAGTAGTGTCGACCGAGATTTGTCAGAAGACTATATGGTTATTGGCACCTCGGCCGTCATTGACACAGAATTGGAATTTGCAGGAGGGATGTACAGCGGAATATACAACAACCCTTTCATCATATGGGGACGCTATTCGAGGCATTTCTTCAGATACTATCTGAACATCTCTTTCCAGTTCCACCACACTCAGATGGATGGGGCACATGCGGCACAATTCCTAACGAACATTCAGAAAGAGATTGACAAGATAAGGTAAGACAGATTTTTACATCACTATGTAAACGGATTTACACTTCTATGTAAACGCACTTACATAACCATGTAAATCCATTTACACTTAAGGGTAAATGCGTTTACAATTCAATGAAAACGCATTGTAAACGCAAACCACTATTTGTTAGTTAGTTATACCATCCCCGAAACAACAATGAGTATCCTTTTTTTCATCCTGTTTGAATGATTTCCCTTACATTGTGACTATAAACATAAAATGAGGTTTTGCCAAAAAAAACGCCATTGTATCTACTGACAAAACGAAGGAAAAGGCAAGTATCACTTGACGGTGCGAATAGCAGCCTCAACACGACGAAGAAGGTCGCGTTTCTCTGTTGAAGGAGAATAGACAAACCCCTCTGCCACAAGTACTTCGTTGGCGGCAGTATCAATCCGCGCCAGGGAAACAAAAGGTCCACCCAATGCGCCGTTTCTCATCTGCCACAGACCGCGCACTTCTTGCACAACGCCACCGTTGAGCTTGCGCAGACGGCTTGTGAGCAGAGGCTGTCCGCCCTCACGAACCGTTTCCATCCATTGATCGGGCTGGCTTCCAGGGATATTGGCCTGCATGACAGAATCGCGAACGGTTGCAAAATGAAGGGGATGAAGCACATCATTGCCGTCCCACGGATAGGTGTAGACCACCACATTGAGATCCTTTTCGTTGAGATTGGAACCTGCCCATAAAAAATTGTTTCCTCGCTTGGCGGCACGGATTTCCTCGGGAGCAAAAATGGTACGCCCCATAACGGCCTTCAATTCAGAATGGGCCTTTTGGCTATACTTTTGCTTCAGCTGAGCCACACGCATTTCCAACTGGGCATCGGCAATAACATCGCGTATATAATCCTGATTTCTGCCGATGAATTCGGCCAAATCGTTCACATTTGCCGCCTTTACCGTCACTTCTACCTGTGGTTTTGCGATGACATCATAGGAAACGCCCAAGATGGGTTTGGTTGCCTGGGCGTCCAATTTCACAAACAGTTTGCTATGGAAGGTGGTATAGGTCTGGGTATAGTAGGGTGAGAAGATGCGCGTTACACGGAAATGGCTTTCCAACTGAGGCAATCCGGGAATTGGGCCTTCCAACACCTGTTTAAGGGTGTCGGCTACCGTGCTTTCCCACACAGCCTTGTCCACCACCAGCAGCAATTCGCTGGGCAAGCCCTTGCTCTTCACTATGCGTGGAGCCGCCTTTCGTTCTTCCTTGCACGCTGCAAACATGATGCACAGTGCGCCCAAGAGGCAAAGCATTTTCTTCATTCCGTTCATTTCATGTATTGTTTTTGTCCGAATATCTAAAAAAAATAAAATCCCGTAAATCAACGACTTACGAGATTCATCCTGTAGCGGGAATGGGACTTGAACCCATGACCTTCGGATTATGAATCCGACGCTCTAACCAGCTGAGCTATCCCGCCATCCTTCAGAATTGCGCTGCAAAGGTAGTGCCTTTTTCTGAAACGTGCAAATAAAAGCGGAAAAATTTCTTTGAGAAAGGTTATTTTTGTACCTTTGCAGTCAGATTCACATATGCGCGCACATGAGATTTATTAAGAAGTTGGACATATTCATTCTGAAAACCTATCTGCAATTGTTTGCGGGTACGTTCTTCATCTGCCTTTTCATCTTCATGATGCAGTTTATGTGGCGATATGTGGAGGAACTCATCGGAAAGGGGCTCAGTTGGCAGGTATTGGTCCAATTCTTCTATTATTCCGGCCTAACGCTGGTTCCGCTTTCGTTGCCATTGGCAGTATTGCTGGCATCGCTCATATCTTTCGGCAACCTGGGCGAGCGTTATGAGCTGCTCTCCATGAAGGCCGCCGGCATTCCCCTGGTCCGCATTCTGCAACCCGTATGCCTTTTTGCCATTCTGGTATGCGGAGGAAGTTTCTATTTCCAGAACAAGGTGGCGCCCGAAGCCACCAAACAGCTTGCCACGCTGGTATGGAGCATGAAGCAGAAATCGCCCGAACTGGAAATCCCCGAAGGAATCTTCTACAACGAAATTCCCGGATACAACCTTTTTGTGGAGCAGAAAGACCCGGAAACAGGCATGTTGTATGGTGTGATGATTTACAGCAACACCGGCGGATATGACGATGCCGAAATCGTATTGGCGGACAGCGCACGTCTGCAAAGCACCGAAGACAAGATGCACCTCATGCTCACCTTGTATCAGGGAGAACGTTTCCGCAATATGGACACCAAGAGTGGAGACATGCTGCGCGCCAATGTGCCTTATATGCGTGAGTCGTTCATCAGCGAGGTGGACATCATCCCCTTTGACGGAAACTTCAACATCATGGATGCCAACCTTTTCTCGGGCAACGCACAGACCAAGAACCTCACCGAGATTAACCGTGGCATAGACTCGCTTGCCCATGTAGTGGACAGCACAGGACACGCTACCTACAACACCATGCAGGCTTCCATGCTGATGAAAAAGTTGCCCGACGGACATCCCGACTCGATACAGGTTGTGGAAAAGGCAATGGCAGAGGACGCAGTTCCCTTTGACACGCTCTATGCCGCGCTGAGCGACGACATGAAAAGCAAGGCATGGAAAAACGCCACCACCAAGGCGCAGAACATGCAGTCGGAATGCGATTTCCGAAAGATGCTCACAGAAGACCTGAACCGCACCTTCCGCCGCCACCGCATGGAAGCGCACAAGAAGTTCACCCTTTCACTGGCCTGCCTGCTGTTCTTCTTCATCGGCGCACCGCTGGGCGCCATCATCCGCAAGGGCGGACTGGGATTGCCCGTGGTCATCAGCGTGGTCATATTCATCTTCTATTACATTGTGAATGTGGGCAGCGAAAAGATGGCCAAGACGGGCGAATGGAACATTTTCTCCGGCATCTGGCTCAGCACAATGGTGTTGTTGCCCATCGGTATTTTCCTTACCAACCGCGCCAACAAGGATTCGGTGGTGTTCAACATAGAGGGCTACCGCGCCTTCTTCCAGAAGGTTTTGGGCCTGCGCGCCAAACGCCGCCTCAACCGCAAGGAAGTCATCATCAACGAGCCAAACTACCCGCAAATCACACAAGACCTGGAACAACTTTCGGCCGACTGTGCCGCCTATATCAAGCGTGCGCGTCTGCACCTTATCCCCAATTATTGGAAACTGTTCTTCCGTTACCATCAGGACAAGGTTGTGGTGGGCATAAGCGAACGACTGGAATCTTTGGTTGAACAACTGCATAACAGCCGAGATGCTGTAATCCTGGCACGCATCAATGCTTTGCCCATTCTGGTGCCAGACGCCCACACACGCCCCTTCAGCAATCCGCGCAGGAACATTGCCGCAGGTGTGTTCTTCCCATTGGGGCTGCTGCTCTTCTTCAGAGTGTGGCGCTACCGCTTGAGACTCTGGAAAGACATGCAGGAAATACAGAAACTGAGTAAACAAATCATTGACAGAATAAGAGACAAGAAATATGAGTGACGACATTGCACTGAGTACCATCGAGGACGCGCTCGAGGACTTCAAACAGGGTAAGTTTGTTATAGTTGTGGACGATGAAGACCGTGAGAACGAAGGAGACTTCATCACCGCAGCCGAGCTGATCACACCAGAGAAGGTAAACTTCATGCTCAAGCACGGCCGAGGCGTACTTTGCGCCCCCATCACCATGAGCCGTGCCAAGGAACTGGAACTGGAACACCAGGTACAAGACAACACCAGCATGCTGGGCACGCCGTTTACCGTTACGGTAGACCTGTTGGAAGGCTGTACCACCGGAGTGAGCACACATGACCGTGCCGCCACCATCCGTGCGCTGGCCAACCCCAACTCAAAACCAAAGGATTTCGGACGTCCCGGACACATAAATCCCCTCTATGCCCAGGACAAGGGCGTATTGCGCAGAGCCGGACACACCGAGGCGGCAATTGACCTGGCACGCCTTTGCGACATGCAGCCCGCAGCAGCGCTGATCGAGATTCTCAATGCCGACGGCACCATGGCACGCATGCCCCAGTTGAAGAAAGTGGCGGCAGAACACGGCATGAAGATCATTACCATCAAGGATCTGATCGCTTACCGCATGAAGCAAGAATCGTTGGTAGAGCGCGGAGAAGAAGTTGACCTGCCCACGGCATACGGCCACTTCCGCATCATCCCCTTCCGCCAGAAAAGCACCGGGCTTGAGCACGTTGCCGTATTCAAGGGCGAATGGACACCCGAAGAACCTATTCTTGTGCGCATGCACAGCAGCTGCATGACGGGAGACATCTTCGGAAGCATGCGTTGCGACTGCGGAGAACAGCTCCACAAAGCCATGCAGCTTATTGAGAAAGAGGGACGCGGCGTAATCATCTACCTCAGCCAGGAAGGACGCGGCATCGGGCTGATGAACAAGATTGCCGCCTACAAATTGCAAGAACAAGGCGACGACACCGTAGATGCCAACATTCATTTGGGATTCCAACCCGACGAACGCGACTATGGAGTTGGGGCACAGATTCTGAACCAACTCAATGTAGGCAAGATACGCCTCATCACCAACAATCCCGTCAAGCGTGTGGGATTGGAAGGATACGGACTGGAGATTGTGGAGAATGTCCCCATCGTCATTGAGCCAAACCCCTACAACCTGCAGTATCTGCAGACCAAAAAGGTAAGAATGGGACACAAACTGTAAGCGACATCCCTATACATTATTATATATTATATAGAAGAAACAACAAATCACAATTACAGAATATGCAGACACTTTCCGACAGACTGAACAGACTGACACCAAGCGCAACCCTGGCCATGAGCCAGCGCAGCGCAGAGCTTAAGGCACAAGGTGTGGACGTAATCAACATGAGCGTGGGCGAACCCGACTTCAACACCCCCGACCACATCAAGGAAGCCGCTATACGTGCCGTACAGGAAAACTATTCCCGCTACAGCCCCGTTCCCGGCTATCCCGCATTGAAGCAGGCTATTGTAAACAAGCTCAAGAACGAGAACGGCCTGGAATATGCCCCTTCCCAAATACTTTGTTCAAACGGAGCCAAGCAGAGCGTGTGCAACGTCATCATGGCAATCGTGGACAAGGGCGACGAGGTCATTATCCCTGCCCCCTACTGGGTTTCTTACCCCCAAATGGTGAAACTGGCCGACGGCGAACCCGTCTACATCGAAGCCACCATTGAGCAAGACTTCAAGATTACCCCCGAACAGCTGGAAGCAGCCATCACTCCCCGCACCCGCGCCATCATCCTCTGCTCACCCAGCAACCCCACAGGAAGTGTGTATACCCGCGATGAACTGGAAGCGCTGAAGAATGTACTCGTAAAGCACGAGCGTGTCATCGTCATTGCCGATGAGATCTATGAGCACATCAGCTACATGGGCAGCCACGCCAGCATTGCTCAGTTTGCAGACATCAAGGACCGTGTTGTAGTCATCAACGGTGTGAGCAAGGCATATGCCATGACTGGATGGCGTATCGGATTCATTGCCGGTCCCGAATGGATTGTGAAAGGATGCAACAAGCTGCAAGGCCAATACACCAGCGGTCCTTGTTCTGTTAGCCAGAAGGCTGCAGAAGAAGCCTTTGCCGGCCCACAGGAATGTGTGGAGGAAATGCGTCAGGCATTCGAACGCCGCCGCGACTTGATTGTACGCCTGGCCAAGGAAATCCCCGGACTGGAAGTAAACTGCCCCCAGGGTGCGTTCTATCTGTTCCCTAAGTGCAGCAGTTTCTTTGGCAAGCGTTGCGGTGACCGCGTAATCAACACCAGCACCGACCTGGCAATGTATCTGCTTGAAGTAGGTCATGTGGCAACTGTGGGCGGAGACGATTTCGGCAGCCCCGAATGCTTCCGCATGAGCTATGCCACCAGTGATGAGAACATCATCGAAGCCATGCGCCGCATCCGCGAAGCTTTGGCACAATTGGCATAAGCAAGAGGTAAAAGCATATAAATGCAGAAGGAGGAACGCCGCTTGACGTTCCTCCTTCTCTTTTCTTTTTTCTCGTGTCTGCTAATTACAGGTTGATGGCACCGCTGGGGCACGCATCAGCGCAAGTACCGCATTCGGTGCACTGATCGGGATCAATTGAATACTTGTCACCTTCAGAGATAGCGCCTACGGGGCACTCATCGATACATGTGCCGCAAGCAACACAATCGTCATTGATTACATAAGCCATAGTAGTAATGTTTTGTTTGGTTTATAATTAAATTTTTCTCTTACTATTATTGCAAAGGTAATTATTTTTAATGATACAAAGCCCTTTTTTGCCACAAAATATTGTCTGTATATCACAAAATGGACAAGCGGATGCCGTTTTTATAGAAAAAGAAACGTCGGAATGGGCCTATAGGTGGCTGCAAACACAATAAAAAAGCCGGGGAGTGCGTTTATATAAGGTATGAAGCGCATTATACTCTTGTCCGCCTTATGCCTGCTCTTTACAGGGCTGGGATGCCGCCATGTCATGGCGCAGCCCAGGAAGCTCCAGTTCCGTCCCTACATTGACGAGCGAAAATTCCATTATGGTTTCTTGCTTGGCTTCAACATCCAGGATATGGAACTTTCAAACACGGGATATGCCGACCCCGAAACCGGAGAGCAGTGGTATGCCGATGTGGACAATTATAACCCGGGCTTCAGCGTAGGCGTTTTGGGAGAAATGAAGTTGAACAAGCATCTTTCTCTCCGTCTCAGTCCCACCATGCATTTCGGACAGAAGCATATTCTTTTCCATGAACAGCTTTCGGGACGTGACACCACACAAAACGTCAAGAGTTCCTATATTTCCATTCCACTCGACCTGAAAGTGGCGGCACCACGCTACAACAACTTCCGCCCCTACGTCATTGCCGGTGTGAATCCCATGATCGACCTTACGGCACGCAAACGCCATGCACTGCGCACAAAACCAATGGATTGCTACTTGGAAGTGGGAATGGGATGCGACATCTATCTGCCTTTCTTCAAACTTATCCCCGAACTGAAATTCTGTTTCGGCCTGGCTGATATTCTGCAAAAAGACCGTTCAGACCTTATCGACACCTCACTGCTCAAATACACGGATGCCGTGGACAAGGCACGTTCCAAGATGATTGTGCTTACGCTTTACTTTGAATAAGGCTCAAGCACAAACGTCATTGTGCCCACAAACCGCCCATGCTTTCCCATTTGGTTGCAGGGCACATCCTCTCCCTTGCTGTTCTTCACAGATTTTGGCTGGTCAAACAAGAAATGCGTATGACCACCCAATAATACGTCTATGCCGTGCGTCCTGCGCACAAAGCCAATGTCATAATCATCTCCTTCAGCCCACCCCAAATGGCTCAGGCACACAATAAAGTCGCACATTTCTTCCTTGCGTAGCTTATCCACAACGGGTTGCACCGCCTTGGCCGGTGTGCGGTAACGTACTGAGCCATAGCTTTGTCCGGATACCAGTCCTTCAAGACGCGGACTCACACCTACCACCCCCACACGCAGGCCATTGCGTTCAATAATCGCATAGGGTCGCACCAACCCTTCGCATGGTGTGCCGGAGAAATCGTAATTGCTGCATACAAACGGGAAGTCTGCTATCCGTATCAGACGTGCCAGATTCTCCAGTCCGCAGTCAAACTCATGGTTGCCGATGACGCACGCATCATAACCCATAAGATTCATCAGCTTCACCTCCGCCTCGCCGCGGAAAAGATTGTAATAGAGCGAACCTTGGGAAAAGTCGCCGCAGTCAAAAAGAAGCATATCTTCCGGATGCGCTTGACGCAACTGACTAACCAATGTAGTCCGGCGCACAAAGCCGCCCTTGTCCGCTAACGAAGAATCGGCATGATTGGGAGAGATGGGCTCCACGCACGAATGGGTGTCATTCGTATGCACAAGAAAAAGGGTCTTTTCCTGCGCCACCGCAATGCAGGCACACCACAACATCATTATACCCAGCGAAAGTTTACTTTTCATCATTTCTTCATTACAATACGTCCTTCAATACGACTGTCTATCACACGATTTTTCACCACACTCTCCATCATAATCTCCCGCACGGACATACCGGTATTGTGCCTGCGCTTATGTTTCTTTAGGGTGTACAGGCGGTCGTTACCCTCGGCCAAATAATCCAGTGTTGCGATTAGATAAGTACGTTTCTTGTCAATCTCTTCTCCCCCAATCTGAGCCTGCAACAGGTTTCCTTCGGCATCAATCTCCATCCTCACCTCTCGGCTCACCGCCTCCCCCTTCACGGCAGCGATGTTCTGCATCAGTTCCAATACATCCTTCCCCTTCATTTCCAGCACAACCAGATTGTTCTCAAAGGGAGAAATCAGCAATATGTCACCCCGGCGTACAATCCCTTCTGGCATACGGCTGCGCAGGCCTCCCACGTTGGCCAATCCAAAATCAGCCTTTGGACCACCAGCACAAGTGCTGCCCTCCACCAGTACATCAGCCACCCAGTTGCCCAAAAGGCTCTCCGGCTTACCGGCTGACATGGTCACTCGGCTCATACCCAGCACCGGACTCATCTCTTTTTCCACACCATCCTTATATGGTTTCACAGCCAACAAGGCAGCCGAATCTGGTACGGAATCCAGAACTCGCGTAACCTCCAAATGCTTTGCCGAAACACGCTTCACCCTATACCGCTGTGCCATTGTCACAAACGGGAATAATATGAAATACAAGCAGATAATAAAACAAATCTTCATACCAATAGACTCAAAACGGCTCAAAATTACATCTTTTTCGGCAAAAATACAAAATAATAAGGCTGCTAGTATGGCAGAACAACTAATTTTTCGTACCTTTGCAGCCGCTTTCCCGTGGGTCGCTGGCAGGAAGAAGAGAGGCCTGTTATGCCCACGAGTGATCGACAAAACAATTTTATAATCCAAAATCAAAAAAATGGCTGATTTTATTAAAATTGCTGAAGAAGCATTTGCTACTGGCAAAAGCCACCCCTCATTCAAGGCTGGTGACACCATTACCGTAGCGTACAAGATTGTCGAAGGTAACAAGGAGCGTATACAGTTGTATCGCGGTGTTGTTATCAAGATTTCAGGTCACGGAGACAAGAAGCGCTTTACCGTGCGCAAGATGTCTGGTACCGTTGGTGTTGAGCGTATTTTCCCCTTGGAAAGCCCCAACATTGACAGCATTGTAGTGAACAAGGTAGGTAAGGTACGTCGTGCCAAGTTGTACTACCTGCGTAAGCTCACCGGTAAGAAGGCTCGCATTGCAGAAAAGCGCACCATCATCAAGAAGGAAGCTTAATCGCAACGCTGAAAAAGAGCGTTCCAGTTTAAAAGGCATTGGGTTCACCCCATTGCCTTTTTTGTTTTATCACCAAACCAAATCTACATAAGATTGCAGAAACACCTGTTCTCCTAATAGTTTTTCAACACCTCCTGATGCAGACGGGCACGGCGCTTTGGAAACAGCTTACGGTTGTTGAATATGGCATCTGTAGCCCAATATGAGAGTTCAGCCGCAAGAATGCCCACTGCCGCCCCTACTACTACATCGCTGGCATAGTGTCTGTTATTGAGGATGCGCAACGCTCCGGTTGCCGTAGCCACGGAATACCCAGCAATGGGAATCCAAACGCTTTTGTGGCCGTATTCGTGACTGAGGAGCGTGGCTCCAAGAAAGGCCGTGGCGGTGTGTCCGGAAGGGAAGACTGTCCCTTCGCCATTAGGGCGGGTGCGGTCTATGCTGTACTTTATGCCGCCCACCGCTGCCATCATCATGGCACCGGCCATCGCATCGGTGGCCAATACTTGCCAGCGGTTACGGCTATGACCCTGCACGCCGCCCAGCGACATGCCGAGCTGTACAGCAAGAGGTGCGAAGCGCAGATAATCATCGACCTTGGTGCGGAAACTGGGCATTCCATCCATTACTCTGCGGCTTATGGCCTTGTCTGCCGGCCAAACGGCAAGTCCCACCGCCGCAACGGGCACTGCCAAACAGCAGGAATGATGAAGACGGTTGAGGTTGAATTCCCTACGATCCATCTTCACCGTGAGCGGAGCCTTGTTCTCTCTATAGAGAATTGTGGTGTCCCCCTGTGCCTTAGCATTGAATGCGCATAGCAGGCAACAGAAAAATATGACTACTGATTTTGTCATTGCAAAAGCGGTTGTTATTACCATTTAGAAGCGGCAATGCAAGGATATGTAAAATTCTTGTTATATATTATGAACATCATGAATAGTCCATCTTCCGGCATCTCCTCCTTGACGAGTTAGTACGCCATCGTTTCGTAATTGGTCAATTATTTTTCTTACTTGTCTGACACTTATGTTCAGTCGTTTAGAAAGTTCATCTCTTGATATTGATGGATTTGATTTTATCATATCCAAGAGTTGTTCTGGCACACCCTGGTACACTCCTGGCACACTCCTGGCACACTCTGGCACGCAGTCTTCGTTCTCCGTTCGCCAAATAACAACTCTAAAATCTTCTTCTTGGTAGAATTCCGGAGTCTTCAAACCATATTCACGGCATTTGTTGATAATATCCTCTGTTCCTGTTCCTATCTTTTCTATATATCCATTCCAATACATAGGATCAGCAAGCAACGGATTAGCTGGCAGCGATTTATGTGGACCATGCAACTTTTGCACCGTTAGTCCGTAGGGCAACATTCCGGGATTCCAAACCTCCAATCTGTCCCTAAACAGCATGATTTGAACACTTGCGTTGCTTGTATAGTCTCTATGACATACGGCATTAACTATAGCCTCTTTCACTGCATCGATGGGTAACTCTGGTCGTGTGGGGATATCTGCTTTTTCTCCCTCTTCGCGTGTCCCAACCCAATTATTTATACGGCTCATCACAAAACTCGTGGCTTGGTCAACAAGCTCAAACACATCGCCTCTGTATATCTGATATGCAGGCATCGGCTTTTCTACTACATTTCCATAGAACTGCACACATTTAACTTCAGATGTAATGAAGTATTTTTGTGGTTTCTTTCCAAACAGCAGTACTGCCGCATTTGCTAATCTGCCTTTATCATCAATCAAGTCAAGATGTGTCAGCAATGATATTGGCGATGTTTCAACAGGAAGAGGAAAATTACGCTTTGCACGTGCCATGTGGATAAAATTCTTCATCTTATCCTCATCCAAATCTTCCAATGTCGCGCCATTGTCATAAGAAGCATCAAACGGTTGCCAGCGGATATATTCCTTTTCCTCCAAATAGCGGATTAATGAAGCATATACAGAAGTTCGCAACCCGTCAATGTCAACAAAGGTTTTACGTACAATATCTCGTTCGACCTTTCGGATTAAAGCAGTCTCTTTCGGATGTCTTTTCTCTTCTCCAATGCTCTTGATGTATATTAAACGACTTTTATGAAGCGTTGCTGCCAAATCATACTCGCGTTCTGTAGGAGAAACGCCCTCTTCATCTTCATATCCATAAAGATTGCCATACAATCCCAAATAAATATCACAAAGTTCCACCTCCTTCAAATAGACGTGGCTAGTAGGATATTCATTAGCCGGCACTTCTTCAAATATAAATGGTTCAAAAAATTTGCCCAACAGAACATCTGTTCGGATATAATGACAAAGCATAGCTCGCTCTTCGGCAAACTCACTTTGAACACTGCTTATGAATACTTTTATGCGTTTCATTTTCTTGACCTATTTGAATTCGTAATTTGGGATAAGACTCAGGGGTATTTGATTTTTACCAAGAATCTCGTGCGGACAAGTCATTTTCATATGCGTCAGCTAAGCCTGATTCTACATCTTCTCTGCTCCAACCATTGTAATATGCTTGTTCATCCCCATAAGGGTCATTCCAATTATCATAATCATTCATTTTTTCATTTTCATAATCCCAAAATGATGTTTTATGATAATAATGTTTGTATTTCTTTTGTTTTGGGGAATCTAATTTAATATTCTCTTCAAAAGAAATTTTACCGACATCTTCTTTTTCATGCAAGAGAAGAAATACTTTGCCCGCACTATTAACTACCAATGAAAATATTGGGTCCTGTGGTATTCGAGCAACAGCAACAACGCCAATATTACAACCATAATAGAAATAAAGCTTATTGTCTTTCCCCTTTTTAACATCTATACGTGTACAATGAAATTTTGTTTTAAATTCTTCAACGGTATATGTGGCGATATAACTTAATCCATCTAGCAAAACTCCAAATTCCGATGACAGTAACACAAGATTGATTTTTAATTCCTCTTCACCTTTAAAAGCTTTAACTTCGTGCAAATACCCTTCTTTAAGAGCCCATATCTTATCATATTCGAGTGGAATTATAATATTCCCCTTTGTGTCTATAATTCCCCATTTGTTTTTCTCTTCAAGAACATCATATTTAACGACACGAGCATAGCCGCATACAAATTGACTATCACACCAACTGTATTTTCCAAATGGTATAACCTGTTGGTTGTATTGGTTGATATAAGCATATCCGTAATTTTGATTCCTGACCATTGAGAGTCCACAAGAAAATGGATACATCTCTTTATACAAAAAAGGTATAACGATATCCCCCTTGCAGTTTTTTGCTCCATATAGACCATTGTAATCTTGACAAATATCTAATCCAGAAATCATATTCATTTTATTTACATATTGATATACATGACAGGATTTTGTCTTTTCCCAAGTAAATGAGAAATATCCATAAGAAGATACGGTGAATCTACTATTTGCTCTCCCTCAAATTCCCATCGCCCGATATACTCTTCTGATAGGGACCAACGAGTTGGCTTAAAAACTCCGACTATATATCCTTGAGAAACAGCAAAGACTAACTCTGCATATTGGGCACGATTTCCATTAAGCCTCCAATACTTCCTGGTACATTCATATAATGTAGGCCTTTCGCATAAAAGATATGTTCTGCTTACATTTAAACAGAGAATCTTTTCATTCTTTTTGTTTTCAAAAAGTCCGTAATTGCGGAAGGGCTCTTCCATAATCGTTTATTATTAAATATATTCGTTGCAAAGATACGTCATTTTACCGGAAAAACAATTTCCTCGGGAGGAAAAACTTTTTCCCTCGGGAGGGAGAAAAAAAACGGTGGAATGCAGGGACTGCTTTTCCACCGTTTTTTATGTGTTGTTTTCTTATCTCTTAAAGTCCGTTCACCTGAATCAAGTATTCGGCAATCTGTACGGCATTGAGTGCCGCACCCTTGCGAATCTGGTCTCCGGTGAGCCAGAGTGTAATACCGGTATCGCTGGCGATGTCCTGACGAACACGGCCCACATAGATATCATCATGTCCGGCACTCTCAATGGGCATGGGGTAAACATAGTTTTGGGGATCGTCCACCAGCGTTACGCCGGGAGCCTTCTGCAATGCCTCGCGCACGGCCTCCACGGTAATGGGCTGTTCGGTCTCGATCCATACTGATTCTGAATGGCTGCGGAGAGAAGATACACGCACACAGGTGGCAGAGGTGCGCACATCGCTGTGCATGATCTTGCGGGTCTCGTTGAACATCTTCATCTCCTCCTTGGTATAGTCATTCTCGGTCATCTTGTCAATCTGGGGAATGACGTTATAGGCCAACTGGTGGGGGAACTTCTTGATGGTCTTGCACTCGCCGGTCTCAATCAGTTCACGGTACTGCTGTTCCAGTTCGGCCATTGCAACCGCTCCGGCTCCGCTGGCACTCTGGTAACTTGATACATGAACACGCTTGATATGAGACAGTTGTTCTATGGGTTGCAGCACAACAACCATCATAATGGTGGTGCAGTTGGGATTGGCAATGATACCGCGGGGACGGTTCAATGCGTCCTGTGCATTACATTCGGGCACAACCAGGGGCACATCGGGTTCCATGCGGAATGCCGAACTGTTGTCAATCATCACAGCGCCATACTTGGTGATGGTCTCGGCAAACTCCAGGCTGGTGTCGCCTCCGGCACTGGTGAAGGCAATGTCCACATCCTTGAAGTCGTCGTTGTGCTGCAACAACTTTACCTCAATCTCCTTTCCACGGAAATTATATTTGGTGCCGGCACTGCGGGCAGAGCCGAACAACACCAATTCGTCAAGGGGGAAGTTTCTCTCTTCCAGCACTCGCAGGAACTCTTGTCCTACAGCTCCGCTGGCACCTACAATAGCTACTTTCATTTCTTTCTACCTTAATATAAAATTGATTCTTACAATTCAGGTGCAAAATTACTCATTTTCTGATAATGCAAGGGGCTTTCTGTCACAGATTTTCACAAAAATAGTGTATCTTTGCATCTTAAATACGCAAAAATACAAGAAAAATGCATCTTGCCACGATACTATTGAGCGCAAACGGACCTTTAATCACGGACCCTACCTGGATTTTTTTCCTGGTATTGTCCATCATCCTGTTTGCCCCCATACTGCTGAACCGCCTGCACATTCCCAATGTGGTGGGACTGATTATTGCCGGCATTCTGGTGGGAGAATACGGATTCAACCTGTTGGAAAGAGACAGCAGCTTTGAGCTGTTCGGGCAAGTGGGCATCTATTATATCATGTTCCTTGCCGGCCTGGAGCTGGACATGGGAAGTGTGAAGAAATACGGCAGGCAGGGCATGCTGTTCGGGCTGCTGACCTTCGGTGTTCCCTTTGTCATGGGTTTCTTTGCCGGCGTCCATCTTTTGCAACTCGGCACGCTCCCCTCGCTGCTCCTCTCCTGTCTGCTCTCCAGCCATACGCTGGTGAGCTACCCCATTGTGGGGCGCTACGGAATGGGGCGTCATCGCAGCGTCATCATCAGCGTGGTGGCCACGGCGTTCGCCACCTTTGCCGCCCTGCTTACCCTGGCTTTCGTTGTGGGCATGCAAGACCCTAATACCAGTGCCCTTTCCTGGGTTATCTTTTCGGCAAAGTGCATACTCTACATCGCTTCGGTTACCTTCATCTTCCCGCGTCTGGGCCGATGGTTCCTGCGCAGGAACGACGACAGCGTGATGCAGTACATCTTTGTCATCGCACTGGTTTTCCTCAGTGCGGCGTTGGCCAACCTGGCCGGGTTGGAAGGCCTCTTGGGCGCATTCCTTGCCGGACTGGCCATCAACCGTTTGATACCACGCACCAGTCCGCTGATGAACCGCATAGAATTTGTTGGACATGCCATCTTCATTCCCTATTTCCTCATCGGCGTGGGCATGATGATTGACATCAGCGTGTTGGGCAGCGGATTCACCACGCTTTGGTTTGTGCTGGTGATGGTGGTTGTGGCCACGGTCAGCAAGATGGCTGCCGCCTGGCTCATGCACTTGTTCAGCCCGGGCAACCGCGCACAGTTCTGGTTGATGTTCGGCCTCACCAACGCCCATGCTGCCGGCGCCCTGGCCATTGTAATGATTGGCAGCAGTCCGGAGGTGGGCCTCATCGATTCCGTGGCATTGAACGGTGCCATCATGGTCATTCTGTTCTCCTGCATCATCAGTTCCCTTGCCACAAACCACGGCGCACGCAAGCTGGCGCTGAGCGACACCACACTGGACGACAACCAGGGTTCTTACCACGGAAAGTGCCTGGTGGCCTATTCCCAGGAAGACAATGTGGACGTAATGACCCAACTGGCCATTCTCATCCGCAATCCCTATATCCCCGACAGTCTGATGGGGCTGAGCGTAGCCTTTGACGACGACAGCGGAGAAGACCAGGTACGAAAAGGCAAGGCGCTGTTGGAGAAAGCCCAGAAAACCGCCGCAGCGGCAGACATCAGCATGGCCACCCTGTGCCGTCTGAGTACAAACGTGGCAAGCGGCATCCTGCACACCATCAAGGAATATGAGGCGGGCGAGGTCATTATGTGCCTCACCGACCGCGAAACCGGCATGGCCAAGTTCTCGCTGGGCAATGTCATAAACCATGTGCTTTCCGGCTCTCACCGCGAGCTGATGCTTGTCCGCTCCATCGTCCCCCCGGGCACGCTGAAGCAGATTGTGGTGGTTGTGCCCGAGAAGGCGGAATACGAAGTGGGCTTCTACAAATGGCTGGAACACCTTGCCCGAATGGGCGAGCAGATCGACTGCCGCATAACCTTCCACACCCACCCAGCCACCATGAAGTACATCAAGGGATACATGGCACAGAAGCACACCAACGTGCGGACCAACTTCGTGGAGATGAACAAATGGAGCGGCATCAGACAGATGGCAGTCGGCATGAACGAGGACCACATGCTGGTGGTGGTGACGGCTCGTCCCGGATTCATCTCCTACTCGCGGGCAATGGACCGCTTCCCGCAGATTCTGAGCCGCCACTTCAAGCAGACCAACATAATGCTGCTCTATCCGGACCAGTGGGGAGACCCCATGGAAGAGCTTACCATCTTTGCGCCTAACGGAAGGGCGGTAACCGTGCAGCCCAAGTCCTTCGGCGGCTGGATAAGGTTAGGATGGAGAAAACTATTGGCAAGAAAATACACCCTCACCAAGAAGGGGAAAAAGAAATCTTCAAAAAAGATTCCGGCATGATACAGTTAAAGAACATCACCAAAAGTTTCGGTTCGTTGCAAGTGCTCCGGGGCATTGACCTGTCTGTGGAAGAAGGACAGGTGGTAAGCATCGTGGGACCAAGCGGAGCCGGAAAGACCACCCTTCTGCAGATTATGGGCACGCTGGACAAAGCCGACAGCGGACAGGTCATCATCAACGGACAGGACATTTCCGCCCTGAACCAGAAAAAGCTTTCCCGCTTCCGCAACAAGCATCTAGGCTTTGTCTTCCAGTTCCATCAGCTGCTGCCCGAATTCACGGCACTGGAGAACATCATGATTCCTGCCTTTATCGGCGGTGCCGACAAGAAAGAGGCGGAAGAACGGGCCAGGGAACTGCTCCAGTTCATGGGACTGGCAGACCGCGCCACGCACAAGCCCAACGAACTCTCCGGTGGCGAGAAACAGCGTGTGGCTGTGGCAAGAGCGCTGGTCAACCATCCCGATGTCATCATGGCAGACGAGCCAAGCGGCAGCCTGGACAGCCGGAACAAGGAAGATTTGCACAAGCTTTTCTTCGACCTTCGCGACAAGTACGGACAGACGTTCATCATCGTGACGCACGACGAAAGTCTGGCCACACTGACTGACCGCACAATCCACATGAAAGACGGCATTATCATTGACGACAAATACAGGACAATATGAGAAACGACGATATTAAACTGGGACGGTTCAACGTCCTGCGCGTAACAAAAGCCGTAGATTTCGGACTGTATCTTGACGGTGGCGACACCCACGGCGAAATCCTTCTGCCCTCAAGATATGTTCCCGAAGGAGTGAACGTGGGCGACGAAATCAGCGTCTTTATCTATCTGGATCAGGAAGAACGCCTGATTGCCACCACCGAGACACCTTTGGCACAAATGGGCGACTTCGCTTTCCTGGAAGTGGCCTGGGTGAACAACTACGGCGCCTTCCTCCATTGGGGACCCATGAAGGACCTTTTCGTTCCCTTCCGCGAACAAAAGATAAAGATGATGAAGGGAGAGAGCTACATTGTCCACGTCCACATGGACGAGCAGAGCTACCGCCTCATGGCCAGCGCCAAGGTGGAACGCTATCTTTGCCAGGACTTCCCTCCTTACAGACCGGGCAACGAGGTGGACATCCTCATCTGGTACAAGACAGACATCGGCGTAAAGGTCATCGTCAACAACAAGTTCGGCGGAATGCTCTTTGACACGCAGATCTTCAAGGAACTGCACATTGGCGACCGCATGAAGGCATATATCAAGAGAATACGTCCCGACGGCAAGATTGACCTCACCCTGCAAAAGAAAGGCAAGGCCGGCGTGAGGGACTTTGCAGACATCCTCCAGGAATACATGGAAGACCACGGCGGAGTATGCACCTTGTGTGACAAAAGCCCTGCCGATGAGATTTACCAGACTTTCGGTGTCAGCAAGAAAATCTTCAAAAAAGGCATCGGCGACCTCTACAAACGCCGTCTCATTGAGATTGGAGAAAACTGTCTGATTCTGATTCGGGCATTGGATTAGAAACGCCACCTCACAGCAAGGTACGCCGTACCGGATGTGCTGTGCTTGGGGCTGCAATACACTTCCCCGATAACCCCGGCCGAAAGTCGGCCGTATACCTTATAAAACAATCTTGTCTGGGAGTAAACATCCATCGGCGAATCCATTTTTGTGGTTTTCCACACATCGGTGTAATGCTCAAGGATAAAGTGCTTCCAGTCCCACCCTCCAACAACAGAGAACTGGCCTCCCACACCTTGCCTTTGTTTCCACATCAATAACGGTTCAAGGGCAAGGTAGCCATATTTCGTGTAAAAGCAATAGGCTCCGCCCAAATATCCCGTACCCTCATAAAAGGCATCCGCCACCACTGCCCTGTATTCCGCGTGAATGAACACCGGGCTTTCCCAGAATTTCTGTTCCCAGAAGAACTGCCCATACGCCTCGGGAGCCTGGCCGCTAAAACCCGCTATTTCCACGTATGCATAACCCACATGCCTCTTGCCCAACGCCGTGGTTTCCGACGTAATCTTTCCACAATTGTCCCACGGAGCATACAAACAAGACAGATTGGACGTGATGTCGCTCTTCTCCTGGGCAGTGGAAGAAAAACATACGGAAAGAAGTATGACAAAAAGAAGGTACGTTCTCAAGCGATCTTTAAGTTTTTTAAAAAAGGTGTGCCTTTTTGATTGACACACCTTTGTTTGTTATTCCTTATTCTTTTAGCCCCTGGCGATGCACCGTCACCACATGCATGCGGTAGAGCAGTGTGCTGTATGCCGGAATGGTGCTCGACTCCTTGGCGGCATAAGCCATCTTCTGGGGAATGTACACCAGCCAGTCGTCGCCTTCCACCATATACTGGAGAGCGGTGGAGAAACCGTCAATGGTTCCCGAAACCGACATCTTCTGCGGAGTGGCGGTTACAGGATTGTAGGTTCCATAATAAGACTGGGCAAAGATGGGCTGCATCAATTCCAGGTCACCGTTTTCGTTCAGATATTCCGTCGGCATGGTCCAGCCGCGGAAGTTCAGGCTCACGCTGTCGGTAAAGGCAGCGGAATACTGGCCTTGTCCGCGAGTGAGGATGTGCACGCAGATGGAATCTTCCAGAGTGGCTGCGGCGTCGGCACCTTTCTTGTATGTCTTGATCATACGCCAGTCACAATGCTTCTCCCAATCCTCGCCGTAACGGCTCTTGGCAGTACTGATGGCTGTGCGTGCCGAATCGGCTATGGTCTCGTACCACGCCTCGTTTCTGTTCTTCCAGTTGTAATAGGGATCCCAGATGTCATCATTCTCGCTACAGGAGGAAAGAAGCACCGGCCCCAGGACAGCACAGGAAAGAAGCGTGCGGAAAAGTGTCTTGTTCATCACTCTACAGATGTTTTTTCGTTTGATTCGTTCTTCGGATTAAAGCAGTTTCTTCAGCACGCTGGTGATGCTTACCTGATCCTCAATGATGCCACGCAGGTCTGCGATGGGCACACGCTTCTGCTCCATTGTGTCGCGGTAACGCAGGGTCACACAGTTGTCCTTCAGGGTGTCGTGGTCCACGGTTACGCAGAAAGGAGTACCGATGGCATCCTGACGGCGGTAACGCTTTCCGATAGAATCCTTCTCGTCATATTTGCAGTTGAAGTGGAAACGCAGGTCCTTGATGATTTCCTCTGCCTTCTCGGGCAGTCCGTCCTTCTTCACCAGAGGCATTACGGCCAGTTTCACGGGAGCCAGCGCAGCAGGCAGATGGAGCACTGTGCGGGTTTCGCCGTTCTCCAGCTTTTCCTCTTCATAGCTGTGGCACATTACGCTCAGGAACATACGGTCCACACCGATACTGGTCTCGATAACATACGGAGTGTAGCTTTCGTTTGTTTCGGGATCGAAGTACTCAATCTTCTTGCCGCAATACTTGGCGTGCTGTGACAGGTCAAAGTTGGTACGGCTGTGAATACCTTCCACTTCCTTGAATCCGAAGGGAAGCTTGAACTCGATGTCGGTTGCGGCGTTGGCATAGTGAGCCAGCTTGTCGTGGTCGTGGAAACGATAGTTTTCCGCGCCGAAGCCAAGAGCCTGGTGCCATGCCATACGGGTCTGCTTCCACTGGGCGAACCAATCCAACTCTGTACCGGGCTTCACAAAGAACTGCATCTCCATCTGCTCGAACTCGCGCATACGGAAGATGAACTGACGGGCTACAATCTCGTTACGGAAAGCCTTGCCAATCTGGGCAATACCGAAAGGCAGCTTCATGCGGCCGGTCTTCTGCACGTTCATGTAGTTCACAAAGATACCCTGTGCGGTCTCGGGACGCAGATAAATCTTGCTTGCGCCGTCGGCAGTAGAACCCATCTCGGTTGAGAACATCAGGTTGAACTGGCGCACATCGGTCCAGTTGCGGGTTCCGCTGATGGGACATACGATTTCCTCGTCCAGGATAATCTGGCGCAGTTCAGTCAGGTCACCGGCGTTCAACGCATTGGCAAAACGCTCATGCAGCGCGTCGCGCTTGGCGGCAATCTCCAGCACACGGGGGCTGGTGCTGCGGAACTGCTCTTCATTGAACTGGTCCTTGAAGCGCTTGGCGGCCTTTGCCACTTCCTTGTCAATCTTCTCGTCATACTTTGCCAGCTGTTCCTCAATCAGCACGTCCGCACGATAGCGCTTCTTGCTGTCGCGGTTGTCAATCAAGGGGTCGTTGAACGCATCCACGTGGCCGCTGGCCTTCCATGTTGTAGGGTGCATGAAGATGGCGGCGTCAATGCCCACGATGTTCTCGTGCAGCAGCACCATGCTCTGCCACCAATATTGCTTGATGTTGTTTTTCAGCTCCACACCGTTCTGACCGTAGTCATAAACGGCGCCCAGTCCGTCGTAAATGTCACTGCTGGGGAAAACAAAACCATATTCCTTACAATGTGAAACTATTTTCTTGAATACATCTTCCTGTGCCATAACACTAATTATGATTTATGCTAAATTTGTTGATTTTCCGTGCAAAAGTACGTGTTTTTTTTGGAAAAAGCACTATATTTGCATTAAAATCTCAATAGCAATGACAGACAACACAAAAAATACAGACGGCATTACGCATCATTTGAACCAAATGTACCAGAACTGGTTCCTTGATTATGCTTCCTATGTGATCCTGGAACGCGCTGTCCCACACGTTGTGGACGGCTTCAAACCCGTGCAGCGGCGCATCCTCCATTCCATGAAGCGCATGGATGACAGACGCTACAACAAGGTGGCCAATATTGTGGGCCACACCATGCAGTTCCATCCGCATGGCGACGCCAGCATCAAGGACGCTTTGGTACAGCTGGGACAGAAGAACCTGTTGGTAGACTGCCAGGGTAACTGGGGCAACATCCTTACCGGCGACGACGCTGCCGCCGGCCGTTACATTGAGGCGCGCCTCAGCTCCTTCGCCCTGGATGTGGTGTTCAATCCCAAAACCACGGAATGGAAGTGGTCGTATGACGGACGCAACAAGGAACCCATTGCCCTTCCCGTCAAGTTCCCACTGCTGCTGGCACAGGGTGCGGAAGGTATTGCCGTTGGTCTCAGTTGCAAGATTCTCCCCCACAATGTCAATGAACTCTGCGATGCCGCCGTCAGCTATCTGCACGGCGAGGAATTCAACCTTTACCCCGACTTTCCCACCGGTGGCAGCATAGATGTAAGCAAGTACAACGACGGACAGCGCGGCGGAACCGTCCGCGTCAGGGCCAAGATTGAGAAGCGGGACAACAAGACCCTTGCCATCACAGAGATTCCCTTTGGCAAGACCACCGGTTCGCCCAGCAAGCCCAGCCAGTTCATCGACAGCATCCTTAAAGCCGCCGAAAAGGGAAAGATTAAGGTGCGCAAGGTGGAGGACATGACCGCCGAGACCGTGGAGATCCTTATCCACCTCACGCCTGGCGCCTCATCAGACAAGACCATCGACGCCCTCTATGCCTGCACCGACTGCGAGGTGAGCATCAGCCCCAACTGCTGCGTCATTGACAACAACAAGCCCTGCTTCCTTTCTGTGAGCGAGGTACTCAGACGCAACGTGGACAACACACTGGCCCTCCTGCGCCAGGAACGCCTCATCCGCAGGGGCGAGCTGATGGAAAGTCTCCATTTTGCCAGTCTGGAACGCATCTTCATTGAAGAGCGCATCTATAAGGACAAGAAGTTTGAGCAGGCAGAGCACATGGATGCCGCCGTGGCGCACATTGACGCGCGTCTGGAACCTTTCAAGAAAGACTTTGTCCGCGAGGTTACCCGCGATGACATCCTCCGTCTCATGGAGATAAAGATGGCACGCATCCTCAAGTTCAACAAGGACAAGGCCGACGAGCTCATCGCACGCATCAAGGAAGAGGTGGCGCAGATTGACAAGGAACTGAGCAACATGGTAGAGGTTACCTGCGACTGGTTCCGCACCATCAAGGAAAAGTATGGCAAGGACCATCCGCGCCTCACCGAAATAAAGAACTTCGACACCATTGTGGCCAACAAGGTGGTGGAGGCCAACGAGAAACTCTACATCAACCGCGAGGAAGGCTTCATAGGCACCGGCCTGAAGAAGGACGAGTTTGTCTGCAACTGTTCGGACATTGACGATGTCATCCTCTTCTATCGCGACGGCACCTACAAGGTGGTGCGCGTGGCCGAAAAGATTTTCGTGGGCGAGACCGAGCGCAGCAAGGCCGAGAAGAAGAAGGCCGAGATTATCCATGTGGACATCTTCAAGAAACGCGACACACGCACCACATTCAACGCCGTCTATCGCGATGGAAAGGCCGGCACCACATTCATCAAGCGCTTCAACGTAACCAGCATCACCCACGACCGCGAGTACGACCTCACCCAGGGCAAGCCCGGAAGCCGCGTGCTCTATTTCACCGCCAATCCCAACGGCGAGGCGGAAATCATCAAGGTTACCCTCAAGCCCAACCCCAAGCTCAAGAAAGTGTTCTTTGACAAGGACTTCAGCGAACAGGCCATCAAGGGTCGCCAGAGCATGGGCAACGTCCTCACCAAACTGGACGTCAGCCGCATCACCCTCAAGAGCCACGGTGTAAGCACCCTGGGCGGACGCAAGGTTTGGTTCGACCCCGATGTGAAGCGCCTCAACTATGACGAGCAAGGCACCTTCCTGGGCGAGTTCAACAGCGACGAGCACATCCTCGTCATCCTGCCCAACGGCGAGTTCTACCTCACCAACATCGACCTGAACAACCACTACGAGGACGACATCCTGCGCATTGAGAAGTTCGAGCAGGGCAAGGTGTGGACCGCCGTCCTCTTCGACCAGGACCAGAACGGCTACCCCTATATCAAGCGCTTTGCCATGGAAGCCAGCGCGCGCCACCAGAACTTCCTGGGCGAGAATCCCAAGAACCAGCTGCTCTTGCTCACGGATACGGTCTATCCCCGCATCCAGACCACCCTGGGCGGTGCCGACAGTTTCCGCGAGCCCATCATTCTGGAAGCCGAAGAGTACATTGGCGTAAAGAGCTTCAAGGCCAGGGGCAAGCGCATCACCACCTTTGCCGTTGACAAGGTGGAGGAACTGGAACCCACACGCCAGCCCGAACCGCAAACCCCGGAAGAGGATACTGAGCGCACAGCAAGCCGCACCGAAGAGCCTGACCCCTACGAGGGAAAGAGCCAGGCCGACGTGGCAGATGAAATAACCGGACAAATGCACCTCTTCGATGATTAGACTGCAACGGCTCATCCCTTCGCTCCTGTTTGCCGCGCTGTGCCTTTTCGCCACGGCGCAGGACACAGCGGACAACCGCACCACCGCCCACGCCCTCATGCTGGGCATAGGCCGGGCTTCCCAACTGGACACTTATCTGTCGCCCATGGAATACCGCGGTCCGCAGTTCACCTTCCTTCGCGAGACCCTTCGCATGACCCGCATGGCAGACAGCCGCATCTCGCACCAAAGTCTTCTTGGCGGCACATTCTCCTGCACGGACAACCCGGCCGGAAACGCCAGCTATTGGGGCGGACGCATTGGCTACAAGGCCGGATGGCACTACCACTGGACACCCCTTCCCTCCCTGCGTCTGATGGCAGGCGGACTGTTGGGCGCACAGGCCGGCGTGCTGTACAACACACGCAACGGCAACAACCCTGCCCAGGCCCGTCTGGGCATTGACCTGGCCGCTTCCGTGGCGGGTATATATATAATAAGGTGTAGGGACTATCCCATTTCCTTGCGCTACCAGGCAGACCTCCCACTGATGGGCTGCATGTTCAGTCCCCATTACGGAGAAAGCTATTACGAAATCTCGCAGAACGGTGTGGCGCACAATCTGCTCATGAGCCATCCCGCCAACGCATTCAGCCTGCACCAGATGCTCACCGCCGACTTTCCAGTCGGACGCACCGTCATACGCCTGGGCTATCTCAGCGACATCCGCCATAGCCGTGTCCACCACCTCCGCATGAACGACGTCAGCCGTTCCTTCCTCATCGGCTTTGTGCGCCATTTCAGTATACTGAGGAAAAACAATCTCCCCTCAAAAGACTCCGTCCTATGAAAAAGCTTTGCCTCCTTCTTCTCTCTCTCGTCCTCGTCCTGTCCTGCCGGCAGGGAATGGAATTCGATTCCTCGCCCCGCAGCAACATAGAAGCCCTTTGGGACATCATTGACCGCCGCTACTGCTTCCTGCCCTACAAGGCCGAGACCATTGGGCTGGACTGGAACCGGGTGCGCGAAAAGTACACCGCCCAGGTCAGCCCGGACATGAACACCGCCCAGCTCTTCGAGGTCATGAGCAACATGCTTGCCGAATTGCAGGACGGACACGTCAATCTCTACTACAGCGCCGACATGAGCCGCTACTGGAGTTGGCACGAAGACTATCCCCGCAACTTCGACGAGGATCTTCGCGACCGCTATCTGGGCAAGGACTACAAGATTGCCGCCGGACTGAAGTACCGCATCCTCGACGACAACACTGGCTATGTGGTCTACGAAAGTTTCTCATCGGGCATAGGGGACGGCAACATTGACGAGGTGCTCTATTATCTGCGTTCCTGCAACGGTCTCATCCTGGACATCCGTGGCAACGGGGGCGGCATGCTCACCAACGCCGAACGGCTCACCGCCCACTTCACCAACCAGCGCACCCTTGTGGGCTACACCATGCACAAGACCGGCCCCGGCCACAACGACTTCAGCACCCCACAGCCCGAATACATCACCCCCAGCACCGGCATTCGCTGGCAAAAGCCCGTGGTGCTGCTCACCAACCGCGAATGCTACAGCTCGGCAAACGTCTTTGTCCGCAACATGAAGTGCCTGGACAACGTAACCATACTGGGCGACCGCACCGGAGGCGGGGGCGGACTGCCCTTCACAAGCGAACTGCCCTGCGGATGGGCGGTACGCTTCAGCGCCTGCCCCACCATGGACGCGCAAATGCAACACACCGAGTTCGGCATAGAACCCCACATCCATTGTGCCCTGGACAGCGCCGACCAGGCAAAAGGCATGGACACCCTCATTGAAAAAGCGCGTACGTTGCTGAAGTTTTGACAAATGGAGATGATGGCACGCAGATGAGCCGTGAGCCGTGAGAGTAGGGACGTCTGCGTGCAGCGTCCGAGGTTTTTACTCACGCCAATCCCGCCAATCCCGCCAAAAGGATTAGACACAAGAACATTTTGAGCAATGAGTAGTGAGTCTTTAGATTAGACAGAAGAACATAAGAAACAGGTTTTTGGGCAGTGAGTTATGAGCCATGAGTAGTGAGAATGTAGGGACGTCTGCGTGCAGCGTCCGAGGTTTTTACTCACGCCAATCCCGCCAATCCCGCCAAAAGGATTAGACACAAGAA
>JAFYQQ010000031.1 GCA_017559845.1 Bacteroidaceae bacterium
AATTGAATCGACGGTTCGCTTCCTTTTATAAAAAAGCTTGTACTACATTTCCTTAATGTCTTATGTGAAATCTTTCAAAGAACTCGCTCGCAAACTGCGTTGTTTCTCGTTTGCGGGTGCAAAGGTAGACACTTTCCACAATATGACAAAACATACAGGCAACTTTTTTAAAAGAAAATCTTAAAAAAAATTAAGACACATTATTATATATAATATAGGACAGAAAAAAGGCTGGCACTATGTCATTATAGACTTTGGCCAGCCTTTTTCGTTATTTTCAAATAGAGCAAAATATTTTCATTCCATTCTCCACACACTATCCTCGAGCACCATAGGAATAACTATTCTTTCTGATGCGGAATCTGCGTAAATTATGTCCATATAGACCTCGGCACGCTTATCTTGAAGCAATGCCTCAGCTCCACGCACAGATAACATTCCGCCATGTTGCGCCTGTTGGTTTTGACAGAATGCCTTTAATGCCTGCAATGTCTGCGCCCGTTGTTCGGGCAACATCGCACACGCACCCGAAATTCCTTCCAAATACTTTTCATACTGACCAGCCAAGAGATTCTGGTAATATATCTCGGCCTGACTACAGACAGCAGCACTTGAGCTCAGATCCTGCACTTCTTTGCGGCATGCCGTAAAAAGAAGGATGGACACCAGGGGCAATATGGACAGGAAGCGTTTCACTTCTGACGAATGAAGATATTGATAGGCGTACCTGAGAAATCCCAGCGCTCACGAATCTTGTTTTCAAGGAAACGACGATAGGGTTCCTTCACATATTGAGGAAGGTTTGCATAGAATACAAAACTCGGCACGCGCGTATCGGGCAATTGCATGCAATACTTGATTTTGATATATTTACCTTTCATTGATGGTGGCGGATAAGCTTCAATCAATGGAAGTAGTTCCTCATTCAGTTTTGCAGTAGCCACCCTACGACGGCGAGACAAGTAAACGTCCTTTGCCGTTTCAAGAATCTTAAAGATTCGTTGTTTGGTAAGCGCACTTGCATAAATGATGGGGAAATCACTGAACGGTGCCATACGATTACGGATAGCCGATTCATACTCATCCATCACCTTTTGTGATTTATCCTGAACAAGGTCCCATTTGTTAACCACAACCACAATACTCTTCTGGTTGCGCTGGATAACTTGGAAAATATTCAAGTCCTGCCCCTCAATTCCACGCGTGGCGTCAAGCATCAGGATGCAAACATCTGAATTCTCGATGCTTCGTATACTACGCATTACACTGTAGAACTCAAGATCTTCCGTCACTTTATTCTTACGACGGATTCCCGCTGTGTCCACAAGATAGAAGTCAAAACCGAACTTGTCATAACGTGTGTATATACTGTCGCGGGTTGTTCCTGCAATATCAGTTACAATATGGCGGTCTTCACCTATGAAGGCATTGACCAAACTGCTCTTTCCGACATTAGGTCGGCCAACCACCGCAAAACGTGGAATATCCGCCTCTGGCTGTTCAGAGGCCTCTTTAGGCAAACTTTCAACAACCAGATCCAAGAGGTCACCTGTACCACTTCCTGTAGAAGAAGAAATACAGTAAGGATCACCCAAACCTAACCCATAAAACTCTGCGGCCATATAGGTCTGATAGTTGTTGTCCGCCTTGTTTGCCACCAAAATCACCTTCTTTTTGGTACGGCGCAAAATTTTTGCCACAGCCTCGTCCAGGTCTGTGATTCCATTGTTCACATCAACAAGGAACAGAATAAGGTCGGCCTCTTCTGTCGCCAATGTCACCTGTTTGCGGATTTCTTCCTCAAAGATATCATCACTGTTTACAACCCATCCTCCGGTGTCTACCACAGAGAATTCACGTCCTATCCACTCGCACTTGCCATATTGACGGTCGCGAGTTGTACCAGCCTCGTCACTTACAATGGCGTGGCGGGTCTGGGTAAGACGGTTGAAAAGGGTGGACTTACCCACATTGGGGCGTCCCACAATCGCTACAAGATTTCCCATACGTTCAGATATAAGCGTTATATTAGGTATTTTGAGTGATTATTTACATATTTTGAGTTCTTCACACCGGACTAATCTTGATGATAGCCGAATGCTTTCAAAGAACGGTCGCTGCTTCTCCAATCCTTGTCCACTTTGACAAAAATTGCCAGGAATATCTTCTTTCCAAAGAATTTCTCCAAAGACTTGCGGGCTTCGCTGGACACCCGTTTGAGCGCTACGCCCTGATGCCCAATGATTATGCCCTTCTGGCTTTCACGCTCCACATACACGACAGCGCTGATGCGAATCAAGGTGTCATTTTCCTTGAATGCCTCCACTACAACTTCTGTGCTGTAGGGAATTTCCTTGTCATAGTAAAGCAGAATCTTTTCACGGATAATCTCTGTCACAAAAAAGCGGGCAGGCTTGTCCGTCCACTGATCCTTGTCAAAGTATGCAGGAGACTCGGGAAGAAGTTGCTTTATCCTCGCCAGCACAACATCAACGTTGAATCTGTGCAAAGCGCTGATGGGTATGATTTCAGCCTTGGGCAACACTTCGTGCCACTGTTCCACGCATACTGCAAGTTTAGACTGATCCGTGAGGTCTATCTTGTTGATCAGCACCAGCACCGGCACATCCAATTTGGCCACACGAGACAGGAAATCCGCATTCTTGTCCGGAGTTTCCACCATATCAGTCACATAAAGCAGCACATCGGCATCCTGCAAGGCGCTTTCACTGAATTGCAGCATTGATTCCTGCAACTTGTAATTCGGCTTAAGTACGCCAGGGGTGTCGCTGAAACAGATTTGCATGTCATCAGTGTTAAGGATACCCATGATACGATGACGCGTTGTCTGTGCCTTAAACGTGGCAATGCTGATTTTTTCGCCAACGAGAAGATTCATCAGCGTGGATTTTCCCACATTGGGATTGCCCACTATGTTTACAAAACCGGCTTTATGCATTTTCTCCATTACGTTTCGCGTACCATTCCTCGCGAGAGATTTCTCCTTCCTTGTAATATTCTGCGGGGCTTTTGGCCGCTTCCGCAGCACCATCATATCCCCATATCAGATAGTTGGCACCCCAAGTGAATCCTGCGCCAAAGGCCGTCATTATAAGCTTGTCGCCTTTTTTCAACTGAGGCTCATACTCCCAGAGACACAAGGGCAACGTACCACCGGAGGTATTGGCCATGTGGTCAATGTTGATCATTATATGGTCTTCAGAAACCTTGATGCGGCGTGCAACCGCAGTTTCTATACGAATGTTTGCCTGATGAGGAACAATCCAGTCAATATCATCGCGCGTCAGCCCATTGCGTGTGGCAATGGTCTCCACTGCATCTGACATTTTTGTCACGGCATGCTTAAACACGGTGCGGCCTTCCTGATATACAAAATGTTGACGCTGGTCAACGGTCTCATGGCTCGGCATATTGGCAGAACCGCCTGCGGCCATGTGAAGATTGTCATATCCCTGTCCGTCCACCAGCAGGAACGAATCCATCAGACCGATTTCTTCCGTGGTTGCCTCAAGCATTACGCATGCCGCACCATCTCCAAAAATGGGGCATGTATTGCGGTCCTGATAATTTGTCATGCTGCTCATGTGGTCACCGCCACAAACAATCACACGCTTGTAACGACCGGAGCAAATCAGCCCGGAACCCATTTCCAGCGCATACAAAAAACCGGCACATGCAGCTTCCATGTCAAAGCCGAACGCTTTCTTCAGACCCAGATTTCCGATAACCAAAGAAGCGGTTGAGGGGAAATGGTAATCCGGAGTTGTGGTGGCACAGATGAGGGCTTCCACTGAATCCGGCTCAACCTGAGTCTTCTCCAGCAGCTGCTTTACAGCTCGGGTTATCAGATACGAGGTTCCCTTGCCTTGTTCGGGTTTAAGAATGTGGCGCGTTTTCACACCTATACGTTCCATAATCCACTCATCGCTTGTCTCCACGATGCGGGACATTTCTTCATTATCCAATATATAGGTGGGCACATAGCCTCCCACACCTGTTATCACTGCATGTATTTTTCCCATTTTTAAAACTAATGATCCGGGGTTTTTACCCTATTATATAATAATGTAGGCACGCCCTGGTACAAATATATTCTCCAGGCAAAGCCTTCTATATCCAAATATAGCCGCAGAAGCCCATTACGGCTAATGCGGCTAATTTCCTTTTAAAAAGAACCTTGGAAATTATGCTTCCTTCTCGATAGCAACCTTACCACGATAGTAACCGCAAGCAGGGCAAACGGTGTGGTAAATATGGAACTCACCGCAGTTGGGGCATACTGCCAATGCAGGAGCTACAGCCTTATCATGGGTTCTTCTCTTCAATGTTCTAGTCTTTGACTGTCTTCTTTTAGGATGTGCCATTTTCTTGTTTTATTTATTGTTATTATCTAATATTTTTCTTAATTCTGCCCAACGGGGGTCAATCTTTTGTTCTTCCTGCTTTTCGGCGGTTTCCCAAAGCCCATCTTCTGAAGGATTTGTACATTCTCCATCGGGGTGGACATGGCGTATCGGAATTTCCAATGCTGCGATTTCATAAATGTGCCATGCCACGTTTATGACTCCTTCGTCTTGGGGCACTGTCACCATTTCGCCGTCATCGTCGTACTCGTCACCGAATTTTGCCTTCAGCAAAATGTCTGCGTCTATGGGAATGTCCATAAACTCCAGACAACGGTCGCACAAGACAGCCACTTCTCCTTCAATATGGAAAGAAAGTTCATAGGCCTCCGCCCTTTGTCTCACTTCCAAGTCCACATCCAGACTGCCTCGCGTTATTTCCGTTCCCTGAACCGCAGTAAAAAAGTCATCTTCCACATGCCAGTGAAAAGACGTAGTTTCACCTGCAGAAATTCCTTTCAAATCTACTTTATAACAGTCCAAAGTATTCATCGGGGTGCAAAATTACAAAAAAAAGACGTACTGACGTAATTTTTCAACTTAAAAAATGCTTATTTAGTGCTTTTTCAGTTCAATACGGAAGGTTGTGCCCTTTCCCAACTCAGAATTCTTGACAAAAATGTGTCCTTGGTGATAATCTTCAATTATTCGCTTAGCCAGAGAGAGCCCCAGCCCCCAGCCTCTTTTTTTCGTTGTGAATCCGGGCATGAAGATGGTCTGGAAATGATTCTTTGCTATTCCCTTTCCGGTGTCCGCCACTTCAAGGGCATAACAGTTGGGAAGGTCTGTGGCCGTAAGCGTTATCGTTCCGTCACCATCCATGGAATCCACCGCATTCTTGCAAAGGTTCTCCACCACCCACTCGAAAAGCGGAGCGTTCATGGGCACAATGAGCGGCTGTTGCGGCAAGTTACAGACCAAGCGCACCCTGTTGCTGGTGCGTCGGCCAATATATTGCAGCACCTGCGTTACCACTTCGTTCAGGTTCTCGGGCTGGATTTCCGGTTTGGAGCCTATCTTGCTGAAACGCTCGGCAATGCGCTGTAGCCGTTTCACGTCGCTCCCCAGTTCCGGAATCAGCTCGTCGTCCGGATAGGTGTCCTTCAGCACCTCCACCCACGCCATCAGACTGCTGATTGGGGTGCCCAGCTGATGGGCTGTCTCCTTGCTCAGTCCCACCCACACCTTGTTCTGTTCGGCCTTCTTGCTGCTGAGCAAGGCAAAAATGGCAATCAGTACAAACACCAGCACCACGCCCAGCTGTACGTATGGCCACCAAGCCAGTCTGATGAGCATCAGACTTTCTCCATAGCAGATCTCCATATAATCCTGTTCGGACAAGTCAATCCTTATGGAATGCTCCGCGTTCTGCCATGCCTGGGCCTTGTCCTTTATATATAATAAGGAATCTTCCGCATTGTCCGCCCGCACTGCCAGGTTGCGGTAATCCTGCACATCCCCCTGCCTGTCCAGCACAATAACAGGAATGGTGTGGTTTCCGTTCAGCACCTCCAGCACAAGCGACAGATCCGTGTTCTCGTCCGCATTGTTCAGCGTGCGCATTGCCTGCGCCCACACCCCCATCTTGCGTTGCTCCTCCTCCTTGAGGTCGCTCACCAGAAATTGGGATACGGCCAATGAGGCCACAACCAGAAACACGGCTGCAAGCACCAGTATTATTTTCACCTGTCTGATACGGTCTGTCCACTGCATTTGATAAAAAAACGTACACACGACCACTTTTATTGTATCCGCCATGGAATGATTCCAATAAAAAGTCGTAACTTTGCCCTCATGAAAGCATTAAAACTACTTTTATACTCCCTCTGCGTCTTCACACTGCTCAGCGCGTGTAAAGACAAGTTGCCGGCTCCCGACACAATGGAAGCCGAGCGCACCGTCATTATCTACATGATGGCGGAAAACTCCCTGAACAGATTCTCCGCCAACGACATTAACGAGATTAGACAAGCTTATGGCAACATACCCCAGAACACCAATCTGATTGTCTATGTGGACAACTCCTCCTTGCCGGTCATCTATAACGTAACCGCCAAAAAGGGCTTTGTGGAGTGGAAAGCCTATGCCCAAGACCAAATCAGCACGGACAGCACCGTAATGCAACGAACCCTGAAGGAAATCGTCACAAAGTTCCCCGCAAAGAACTATGGCCTTGTCCTTTGGTCCCACGGAAGCGGATGGGTCCCCCAGAAACGGAGCATCGGCATTGACAACGGAAAGAACACCTCAAGCAACTCCGGGCTCCAGATGAACATCCCCACCCTCAGAGGCGTACTGGAAACCCTCCCACACATGGAATTCATCCTCTTCGATGCCTGCGCCATGCAAAGCATTGAAGTAGCATACGAGCTGCGCAACGTAACCGATTACATCATTGGCAGCCCCACGGAAATCCATGCCGAGGGCGCACCGTATGACATGATACTCGGCCCCATGATGAGGGGAGACGTACTGGACGTGGTCAAACGCTACTATGCCACATACCAGAGTTGGGACGGCGTGGTCATTTCCCTGCTCGACTGCCGCAAGATGGAAGCCTTCGCACAGGCCACGGCCAAGGTCATGCCCCAGTTCAGCGAGACCATCAAGACAAACGGGGTTGAAGGCATACAAATCTACCAGCCCTACTCCTCACAGACCGAATGGAAGCCCGAGCCTTTCGACATGGAAGGTGCCATGTACCACACCCTGGACTCCGCATCCTTTGCCGAATGGAAGATCGCGCTGGATCAGATACTCTTGTACAAGAACGCCACAAGCAGCTGGACAAGCGTATTCTCTGGCTACAGCCACTGCCACCTTACTGACCCAGACCATTATGCAGCCCTCTCCATTTTCCTTCCCCACGAAAAATACACCCCCCAGGGATGGAATGAGAATTTCCGCGCCTTCCAGTGGTACCGCGCTGCCGGTTGGGACAAGACCGGATGGTAACCCCGACAAGGCACCAATGGCATACCCCTATAAAGAACCCCGACACGCAAATGTGCCGGGGTCTTATATTTTATATCCTGCCTGCCCTCCGTTGTCTTTTGTACCTTTGCAAAAATGCAAAATTGCAAAGAATATTGTAAGACATTGATAATCTGAAGGATACACTTTTTACGCCTTGCAAAACCTTTGCATTTTCTTTGCAAAATGGGCAAAATGGGGTGTTTTGAGGGGGCGAAATGATACAGACAGCTACAGTTTTTCAGCTCTCAGCGCCTGGCGCACGTCCTTTTTGCGGGCAGAGCGCTCATTTGGCTTGTTGTCTGCGAGTGTCCTTCCAAAGGAAGAAGCCCGCCAGCAGTGTGCCGGAGATGCTGTGATAGGCGCAGGAGATGGCACAGGGAATTACGGCAAGGGCGGCCATTGGGTTGGCGGCTATCATGGCAGGAGACGCAAAGAAGTTGCGCGCCAGCACGGTTGCCATGCCTGCGTTTTGCATGCCCACTTCAATGGATAGCGTCCTACGCTTGGCAGTGTCGAAGCCGAATGCCTTTCCAGCCAGATAGCCCAGCAGGTAGCCTGCGCCGTTGTGGAGGGTGACTACGGCCAGTGTAAGCAGGATCAGCTCCATTCCCCTTTCCCGCAGCTGGGGGTGTACGGTGAAGATGACACCGCCCACAATGCAGGCCAGGCACAGCACGCTTATGCCGGGCATAATGCCCTGTATCTGCTGAAAGTCCTTCCTTTTGCCCAGAAAGTAGTTGAAGGCTACGCCCAGCGCAACGGGAATGAGCGTCACCAGCAGAATGTTCTGAAACATTCCCCATGCATCCACCTCAATCTCCGCACCGGCCAGCCAAAGCACAAGCAGGGGCGTCACAAAGGGAGAAAGGCAGGTGCTGACGGTTGTCATGCCCACGCTATATGCCACATCACCCTTGCAGAGGAAGCTCATGAGGTTGCTGCTCACACCGCCAGGACTGCAGCCAACCAGAATGACGCCTGCCGTCATGAACGCGTCCAGATGAAAAAGACGAGCCAACATCCATGCCGTAACAGGCATAATGGTGTACTGCGCTATGGTGCCGATAAGAATGTCTATGGGACGGGAAAGCAGGATGCGGAAGTCCTGGGTGGAGAGCGTGCAGCCCATCGTCAGCATGATAAGCCCAAGAATGACAGAAGCGCGCTGTCCCTGCTGCACCCATGCAAAGGTATCGGGCGCCAGGAAGGCAATGACGGCAACGACGATGATGAACAGGCTCGTATATCGAGCAAGGTATTGGCTGATGGAAAGTAGTAATGTCATTATTTTGTTTCTTGTGTGAATGTGTGTGATCCTCAATTGCGCCATTTTGCTGTAGCTCGCCAGCGTGCGCGTATCTGGCTGCAAAGGTACGAAAAAACCATAAAACCTGCCCCTTTTTCAGTGGTTATTGATGTTTTTAGTGTTAGCTATCAGCGTCCTCATTACTCATCGCTCATTGCTCAAAGGCATGAATTCAGTCCAAGCGTGGTTGCGAATACACTGAGGATGCTGATGATTTCTGACAAAAGAACATATTTGAGTTTGGCCAATACTCTTATGAAGCTTATGTACTTATGTCTGATTCTTTGTTTTACTTTGGCTGTTGGCTAATAGTTTTTCTCTCCCTTGTTTACTGCGCTTTGTTGCCCGTCCCCTTCCCTCCGTCGGCCGATTTGCCAATTCTCCCCATAGAGGGGAAGATTAAGAGGGCGCCTCGAATTCAGTTGCGAAGATATAGCTTTATTTTGTTTTAACAAAATATAAACTGATTTATTTTTGCTTATTTGTAAAATATTTTTAGAATCATGGTTTTATGGCCACTATCTTCCCGTTTTTTGCATGGCGAGGAAAATTTTACGGCCATGCCATGGCGTTTGTTTTTTATACGAAGGGGGCGGATGGCGCGCCCTGGCGCTGTAAACTTTTTTTTGCATTTTTGCATTTTTGCGTTTTTGCGGAAACATGAGTGCGTGCCTATTATATATATAATAATCAATAAATAATTCATTTATTGATTTAATAAGGTGTACCCGAATCCCCCTTTTCGTTTTAGTTTGCAAAAACGCAAAAATGCAAAAACGGGAGACCGACGGCTATTTTGAGAAAATGGATTCAAGAGCCTCTCTCAGGCAGCGGAACACTTCAACAAGCAACCTGAAACCATTGGCTGTTGGCTGTTGACACCCCGAACCTTCAGCATGAATTTCGTTCAAGATGACATATAGCCAAACACCAAAAACACAAAAACCCACCTGGTTTCGGTGGGATTTGTGCGTTCTATGGGGCATTTCAATGCAAAAACTATCCCTCAAAAACACCCTTTTCTGCCCTTTTTGCAAAGAAATGCAAAGGTTTTGCAAAGGCAAAATATGATATCATATTGTAAATCAATTGGATGCAAGAAAACTTTGCATTTTTGCATTTTTGCATTTGTACGATATTCGTGATGGGGCTATGTCCTCACCATGCAAGAACATTCCTGCTGATTGTTTTTACAACTGGTGACATTCTCTCTGCATCATTGCGGAGTGGAAGGGGGAGTCTGCACTGGCTCCTTATCCTTTTTCTGCGGCCTTCTGCCGCGTCTTTTCTTTGGCTTTGGCTTTTGTTCTGCGGCTTTTTCTTTTGTTTCCGTCTTTTGCTCCTTTGGCGCGGAAGAGGGTGCTTGTGAAGGTTCGCCCTGCTTTGCCGACACAGACGGCTGGGAAGGCTTCTTGTCGCCCTTCTTTCGGCGGCTTCCGCCTCTTGAACCTCTTTTCTTCGTTTTGTCGCCCTTGCGTTCCTTCTTCTCTGTCTGGTTGTATGAAGGGCCCTCGCCCACCTCTGCCGGCATGGGCGATTTCTCCACTTCCTTTTCCAGGAATTTTTCTATCTGCTTGAATCTGATCTGGTCTTTCTCGTTTACCAGGGTGATGGCACGACCGTTTCGGCCTGCGCGTGCGGTGCGGCCAATGCGATGGACGTAATCTTCTTCATCGTGGGGCACGTCAAAATTGATTACCAGCTGGATGTCGTCAATGTCTATACCGCGGGCCACAATGTCGGTGGCGACAAGAATGTCCACCTTTCCGGCACGAAAGGCATACATGGCTTCGTCGCGCTCGCTCTGTGCAAGGTCGCTGTGCATGGCGCAGACATTAAAGCCTGCCCTTGACAATGACACAGCCAGGTCCTTTGTCTTTATCTTGCTTCCTGTAAAGATGATGACACGTTCGGGCTTCTGCTCCTTGAACAGATACTTGATGAGGGAAAGCTTCTGTGCCTCGTAGCAGACGTATGCGCTTTGCTGTATTTTTTCGGCGGGCTTGCTTACGGCCAGTTTCACCTCGACGGGATTATTCAGGATGGTGCGTGCCAACTGCTGAATCTTTTGGGGCATGGTGGCGCTGAAGAGGATGGTCTGGCGGTCCTTGGGCAGATTCTTCTCTATCTGCAGAATGTCATCGCTGAAGCCCATGTCAAGCATGCGGTCCGCCTCGTCCAGAATAAAGAAGGAGACTTTGCTCAAGTCCACGTTGCCGAGGCTGATGTGGCTGATGAGCCGGCCCGGAGTGGCGATGATGACATCTGCCCCCTGTTGCATTCCCTTCTTCTCCTGTTCGTAGCGGATGCCGTCGTTTCCGCCATATACGGCCACACTGCTGATGCCGTCCAGATAGTAGCTGAAGCCCTGCATGGCCTGGTCAATCTGTTGCGCCAGTTCTCGCGTGGGGCTCATGATGATACAGTTGATGGCATCCTTGGGGAATCCGCCATCCTGAAGCAGGCTCAGGACAGGCAGAAGATAAGCCGCAGTCTTTCCGGTTCCGGTCTGCGCAATGCCCATCACGTCCCGTCCCTCCAAGATGCAGGGGATGGTATGTTCCTGGATTGGAGTGGTTTCTATGAAGTTCATGTCGTCCAGTGCGTCTAACACCAGGTCATTCAAGTCTAAGTCGTAGAAGTCCAACGTTTCTTAATTTAAGGGGTTAATGTTTATCGGGGAGCTTTCAGGTACAAGTACCAGGCAATAAAGAAGTAAAGGATATTGGGTATCCAGGCCGCAAGAGCGGGGTGCATGCCGGCATTGATGCTGAAGGTTCCGGACATGCTTTGCAACAGGATATAGCTGGCACTGAGCGCCAGACCGACGCCCAGAGCCGTTCCCATTCCGCCCTTTCGCTTACGGGCGGATATGGACACACCGATGGTGGCCAGGATGAATGCGGCAAAGGGGGAAGCCCAACGCTTGTGGTATTCTATTTCAAACACTTTCAGGTTTCCGCTTCCTCTGATGCGCTGTTTCTCTATATAGTCTTTCAGCTCGGCATTTGTCATTGTCTCCTGCAGGTTTCTGGTAAATAGGAAGTCCTGTGGTTCCATCACAATGACAGAGTCTATGCGGTCTATATGCGTAATCTTCTCGCGCAAGCCGCGCAGTTCGCGCACCGTTACATTGCGCAACTGCCACTTGTAGCGCACATCGCTCAGCGTGTCATACGTTACACTTTGTGCAGTGAGGTGCGACACCAGTTTCTTGTTCTCGAACTTGTCCAGGGAGAAGTGGTAGCCCGATTTGCTGATACCGTCAAAATGTTCCATGAACGCAATGACACCGGTATCTACCTGAAGCTGCACGTTGTCCGCATAAGTGGGACTTTTCTTCGAGCGCTTGTATTGGTTTTCGAAAGCCAGTCGCTTGGCACTGCCCTTTGGAATGACCTCGGCGCTCAGATAGAACGTGAGCAGGGCAATGATTCCCGCACTGATCATATAGGGACGCATAAGTCTTCTGAAACTCATTCCCGAACTGATCATGGCAATGATTTCACTGTTGTCCGCCAGTTTGCAGGTAAAGAAAATCACACTCAGGAACACGAAGAGTGCACTGAAGAGATTGCTGTAATAAGGGATGAAGTTGAGATAGTAGTCCATTAAGATGGCGCTCCACGGAGCGTGGTTGCTCGTAAAGCGGTCTACATTCTCGTTGAAGTCAAACACCACAGCAATGCTAATGATCAAGAGAATGGAAAACACGTATGTGCCCAGGAACTTGGCAATCAAGTAACGGTCTATGCGTTTAAGGAAAGGGATTCTCATGCGTCAGCGTTGTATCGATGGGGTAAATTATAATCGTTGCGTAATCTTGGGCAGCATGCCTGCCTTCCAAGAACTGAAGTCTCCGGCAATGATGTGCTTGCGCGCCTCCTTGACCAACCAAAGGTAGAAGGCCAGATTATGTATGCTGGCGATTTCCAAAGCCAGAAGTTCCTGGGCCTTGAACAGATGGTGCAGATAGGCACGGCTGTAGAACACATCCACCTCTGCCGTTCCGTTCGGGTCAATGGGAGAGAAGTCATCCGCCCATTTCCGGTTGCGCATGTTCATGATGCCTTCCGAGGTGAAAAGCATGGCGTTTCGACCGTTTCGGGTGGGCATCACGCAATCGAACATGTCTATTCCGCGCTCAATTCCCTCCAACAGGTTGGCGGGCGTGCCCACTCCCATCAAGTAGCGGGGTTTGTCCTTCGGAAGCACTTCATTGACCACCTCAATCATTTCATACATGACTTCCGCAGGTTCGCCAACCGCCAGTCCGCCAATGGCATTGCCGTCGGCATTCTTTGACGCAACGAACTCAGCACTCTGTCTGCGAAGGTCCTTGAAGGTACATCCCTGCACAATGGGGAAAAGGCTTTGCTCATAGCCATAAAGAGGCTCGGTCTCATTGAAACGCTTGAAACAACGGTCGAGCCAGCGGTGGGTAAGTCCCAGACTCTTCTTCGCATAGGCATAGTCGCTGGTGCCCGGAGGACACTCATCAAGTGCCATAATGATGTCCGCACCGATGCTGCGTTCAATGTCCATCACACGCTCTGGTGTAAAGATATGCTTGCTGCCGTCAATATGGCTTCTGAACGTACAGCCGTCCTCCGTCAGTTTTCGGATGCCTGTCAGGGAAAACACCTGAAAGCCACCGCTGTCCGTCAGAATGGGACCGTCCCAGCCATTGAACTTGTGCAGTCCGCCGGCCTTCTCCAGAATTTCGGTTCCGGGGCGGAGATACAGGTGATAGGTGTTACCCAGAATTATCTGTGCTCCTACCTCCTGACGCAAATCCCTCACGGTCAATCCCTTCACACTGCCCACGGTTCCCACGGGCATGAATATCGGAGTCTCTATCTGCCCATGGGCAGTCTGCAACAGACCGGCACGTGCCTGGGTCTTGTCATCCGTCTTCAGCAGTTCAAAAGTCATCCTTTTGCCTCCTCTTTTTCTTCGTCAAAAGTAAATTCCACGGCGTTGTCCACTTTTTTATTCATCAGGGCAATGTCCCACACATCCATAATGGACTCTACGAACTCAAAGGTGAGCCCCTTCAGATACAATGCGGGAATTTCCTCAATGTCCTTTCGGTTGTCCTCGCACAGGATAATCTTTGTTATGCCGGCACGCTTGGCTGCCAGAATCTTCTCTTTGATGCCGCCCACGGGAAGCACCTTGCCTCTGAGCGTAATCTCTCCGGTCATGGCCAAGTTGCTGCGGACCTTGCGTTGTGTCAGTGCCGATGCGATGCTGGTGGCCATTGTGATACCCGCACTGGGGCCGTCCTTGGGCACAGCGCCTTCGGGGACATGGATGTGCAGATTGTAATTGTCGAACACACGCATGTCAATCTGCAGTTTGTCCGCATGTGCCTTTATGTATTCAAGCGCCAGCATGGCACTCTCCTTCATCACGTCTCCCAGGTTTCCGGTAAGAGTGAGCTTGCCCGATTTGCCACGGCTGACACTGGTCTCGATGTACAGAATCTCTCCGCCCACACTGGTCCATGCCAGACCCGTTACCACACCGGCATATTCGTTGCCCTGGTACTTGTCACGGTTGAAAAGGGGCTTGCCCAACATCTGCTTCACCATCTCGGTGGTAACCGTCATCTGCGGTTCCTCTTCTGTACGCGCCATTTCCAGTGCCATCTTGCGGAACACCTTGTTTATCTGTTTTTCCAGACTGCGCACTCCGCTTTCGCGGGTATAGTGTTCTATAATGTATTCGATGGCCGACTTGTTCAGTTTCAAGTCCTTGAAACTCTCCAATCCGTTCTTTTCCTTCTCCTTGGGAACCAGATGTCGCTTGGCAATCTCTGTCTTTTCTTCGGTAATGTAGCCACCCACCTCTATCAGTTCCATGCGGTCCAGGAGCGGACGCGGAATGGTATTGATGTCATTGGCCGTGGCGATGAACATGACACGGCTCAGGTCATAGTCTACATCCAGGAAATTGTCATGGAATGCCGTATTCTGTTCCGGGTCAAGCACTTCGAGCAAAGCCGAAGAGGGATCACCATTGTGTGTGGCCTGGCTCACCTTGTCTATCTCGTCCAGCACAAAGACTGGGTTGCTGCTTCCTGCCTTGATCAGATTCTTCACAATACGGCCGGGCATGGCCCCGATGTAAGTACGTCTGTGGCCTCTAATCTCGCTTTCATCATGCATTCCGCCCAAGCTCATGCGTACATACTTACGTTTCAAGGCCTTGGCAATGCTTTTGCCCAGACTGGTCTTACCCACTCCCGGAGGACCGTACAGACAGATGATGGGGCTCTTCTGGTCGCCACGGAGCTGAAGGACAGCCAGATGTTCCAGAATGCGTTCCTTCACCTTCTCCATTCCATAATGGTCCTGGTTGAGGATTTTCTCTGCCGACTTCAGCTTCAGATGGTCAACGGTGCAATAGTCCCAAGGCAGTTGCAACATGGTTTGCAGATAGTTCAGCTGCACGTTGTAGTCGGGGCTTTGTATGTTGATACGTTGCAGGCGCATCAGTTCCTTGTTGAAGATTTCCTGCACCTTGTCGCTCCACATCTTACCCTCGGCCTCTTTTCTCATCTTGTTGATGTCATCCTGCTTGCTGCTCGTCTCGTCCGCACCACCAAGTTCGGCCTGCAGATTTTTGATCTGCTGGTTCAGGAAATACTCCTTCTGCTGCTGGTCCAGTTCGGCACGGGTCTTGTTTTCAATGGACTGCTTTATCTCCTGCAGCTGAATCAGCGTATTGATGATCTTAAGCAATGCCACAGCTCTGTGCTGTTCGCTCGGAGCCTCCAACAACTGCTGTTTGGTAGGCAGGTCCAGCGGCAGGTTCATGGCGATGAAGTTCACGCTGGCCGGGATAAGGGAAAGGTTGCGGACAAAGTTGTAGAACTCTTCTGGAGCAATGTCGCTGACCTTCAGGAAATGAAGCGTTCTGTTCTTTATCATCTTCAACAAAGACAGATACTCGTTGTTTTTGGGGTCTGCCGGCTCATCGTCATAATCCTCGACATCTGCCATCAGGATATTACGCTCCCAATAGGCATTCGTAATCCTGGCTCTGTTAAGGCACTGCACCAGCACGTTCAGGTTGCCGTCTGGCAGTTCCATACAATGTACAATTTGTGCGACAACGCCCACATGTTCCAGGTCTTCAAATGCCGGAGTCTCAATATCGGAAGCCTTCTGGGCCACCATCATGATACGCTTGTTTTTCTTCTCCGCTTCTTTTACCAGCTTGCGGGAAAAAGCCCTTCCCACCAAAACAGTGGAAATGTTGCTTGGGAAGAAAGTGCTGTCTCGCAAAGGCAACACTCCCATTGTTCCGCCCAGATGAGCATGTATAATGTTCTCATAGTCCTGATCAGGAGTCATAGAGAAAGAAAACGACATGGTTTTTTTGGAATCTGTCATATAGAGAATCTTTTTCACAAAACGGCTGCAAAGTTACGAAAAAATAGCCACATAGCCCTTAAATTATATATAAAATGTGTAACTTTGCCATTATGTTCGCAAAAAGCGGATAAAGACAATTGAAAAAAGAGTATGAATAATTCTTTTACCTTTCGCCAGTTTGAAATCCAGCACGACCGTTGTGCGATGAAAGTCGGCACGGACGGTGTCCTGTTGGGGGCCTGGGCCGACCTCTCCGGCAGCAACCGCATACTGGATGTGGGGTGTGGCAGCGGACTCATTGCGCTGATGGCCGCCCAACGCGCCCCCCATTCCCATGTATGGGGTATCGATGTGGACGCATCTTCCGTGGAACAAGCACTTCAGAATGTGCGCAACAGTCCTTTTTCTGACAGGGTGCAACTCTTTTTGCAGGATGTGCGGACATATTCCCCTGCCGTATCCTTCAGTCATGTCCTCTGCAATCCGCCTTATTATACCGAACAGACCTTGCCGCCAGATGACGCACGGATGCGTGCCCGGCACACGGCATACCTTAGTCTGGAAAGCTTGTTGGAAAGTGTAGGGCGGTTATTGGAACCACAAGGACGTTTCAGCCTGATTCTCTCCACTCAAACCGCAGAGCTGTTCATCACCCATGCCATGGCAAATGGTTGGTACATTGTCCGCACCTGCAAGGTTTTCACCGTAGCGCACAAACCGCCCAAACGGTTGCTCCTTACGTTATCTCGCATCTCTTCGGATACGATTGAGAATGAAACGCTTGTGCTGCAAGAGAAGACTGGCGGACGCACTGCTGAATATGCTTCCTTGTGTGCCGACTTTTATCTGCCAAAGAAAGATTAGACCAGCTGTTTCTTTCGTTTCTGATACAACTGGTATGAGTTGTATACGTTATGCCATACGCTATAAAAGCCACCGGCCAGACTCGTAACCGGAGTAAGGAAAGTATAGCTCATCCAGATGGCGAAAATCGTGTTCTTTTGCCCTGCCGCCTGTCCCGCGCTCAACGGTTCTCCGTCCTTGCAACCAAGTTTGCGACCAATGGCAAACTGGGCGATGCATGCCAACAAGCTGATGGCGGCTATGCTGATTTCATAATATATCGGGAAGGGACTGTGCATAAGGCTCTTAGTCGTTATGCACATGGCAATGGCAAGCGCCACAGTCCACAGATAGAATGCCATATCCTTTATCTTTACAATCCGCTCCACCAGCCGCGGGCAAACCCATTGCAGAAGCATGGCCAGGATAAACGGACAAAAAAGCAAAGGGAACACCCTGCCAATAATCTGCAGGAAATTACCCATGAAATGCGCTTCGCCCTGCGGATGGATAACCGGAATCATCAAAGGCACAAGAATTGCAGTGGACAGGTTGCCCAGTATGGTAAACATGGTCAGCGAACCCGTATTGCCACCCAGTTTTCCGGTAACGACAATGGCGGCTGTGGCTGTGGGACAGATAAAGCAGATCATTGCCGCCTCCACCAGTATGCGCCACTCCGCTTCGGGCATCAAGGCAAGCAGCCCACCCAAGGCCATGAACGTTCCGCCCTGTATGCACAACAGTTTCCATTGCCACGGCACCAATTTCAGTTCCTTTGGCTTTATCTTGCAAAACGAGAGGAAAAGCATGCTGAAGATCAGTATGGGCTGAAGGGCATCCACCATCTTGGACATGTAGGGATGATAGGGTCTGAGGCATTCAGCCTCGGACAGAATGAAATATGAAGCAACGCCAGTTCCCATACTGATGGGCAGCGTCCAGTTGCGCATAAACTCTAATATTTTCATATTGGTTTCCTATTCTTGACATTTAACTGCAACGATTGGTGCAAAATTAAACAAAAACTTTCACATTTCCGTGTAAAAAGTTTCGCATTTCATGGTTTTTTACTAATTTTGCGCCCGAGTTTAGCACCTGCCTATGTCGCAAAAGACTTGATTGGACATAACGATTTATAAAACACATCACCCTTAATTATTTTATGAATCTTTACATAAGATATTTTGACAAGGAAGTTGTCGTGCAGAAAATTGATGAAGCCGTTGCCTTCCTTTCTGAAATTCCGGGTTTTGAACCCGATGATTTTTTTGTGAACGATTTTGTTTCTTACGTAAACGGACCCATACAATATCCCAAACGATACAAGGTTCGTAATCGTTCATATTTTATTGTGATAAAGACCAACGCCAAGACCTTGGAAGAGTTCAAGGCCAACGGAAGCAGTGTCGTAGAACAGCCTGCAGAGCAGCCTGTGGTGGAGAAAGAACGTCCCCGCAGCCCATACTTGTCGGACAACGTGGGATGGTACGAGGCTGAAGTTACCTTCAACCGTGTACTGGCCAACCCTGTTACCGGAAAATCACGCTATTTCAGCACTGATTTTGTAGCCCGCGTTAAGGCCACTTCCGTACAAGACTGTTACGACCGCGTCATGGACTACCTCCGTAGTCGTCCCGACATCGACAGCCGAAGCCAACTTCCCAGCATTAAGGGGCGCAACTTCCGTACCAAGTTCTTGGGTTTGTACCCCGAAGGATAAGCTGTTTACCACCCTTTTAGAGGGGTCGGACATAAAGGAAAAACCATTTACAGTTTTGGCAACAAGCCCTGTAAATGGTTTCTTTCTTGTAGGATTCCAGAATCTTTATGGATTATTTCCGCACAAAAATGGCATTGGACACGCTTCGCTCACCTTCATGGTCAAACTTGCGGTTATCCGACGGACAGTTCAGCACACCATTGCCCTCACCCTCTTCCATCCATAAGGTGGTGGAGCCTCCGCCATCCAAGTTGATGGCATCGCAACCGCCAAGCACACGAATGAGATGGGCCAGTTCCGGAATGTTCACCCCAATGGCGTTGCCTGGCGAACGGCCGTCCACCGTAAGGAATACCACAGCATCTTTTGTAAGATATAGCGCACTACGGGGGTGCTTGTTCACAATGAATGACGCACTGCAGTCATCCCACGGGCAAACTGCCCCATCTTGCAGAAGCAGAGGACCGGAAGCCAGCACAGTGCCTTTCTTTCCCCGATAGCTCTGTTCTGTGTCAATATCCCACGGCATAATCTCCACCTTGTGTTTGTAAGTTCGCACAGCACCCGTTACGCGCGAATCGAACTCTGCGGCAGTAGTGCTGTCCACCACTTGTGCCTCCTTCTTCAAGAAACATACAGAACTTCCGTTCTTCATGTTGTAGTATGAACCGTTCAATGCGGCTATGGCTTCGTTGTCCTTGGCAATACCACTGGTCGGCTTCATACCACCGGGCGAACCGATGCCGAAACGGAATTTTCTTTTGCGTGGAATCTCAACCAGATTGATGTGCTGACAGCCTTGATAAAGCGTCTCAATCTGGGCACGTTTGTGAACTATGCCGTCCGCGGTCTGTCTGGTCTGCCATACGGCATTCACAATGGCAAGGGAATCCTCTGTGGTCTGTGCGCCAGCACCGGTGGCACAGACAAACAAGAGAGAGAGAAAAGTAAGAATAGGGAAACGCATATTTATATAAGGGATTGGGGTTATATTACGATTTCAAGTCCGGGCACTTCTCTGCTGAGGTCTTTCACATATTGTGTGGCAGTGGTAAATACCGTAGCCTTCATGCCGGCACGCAATGCTCCGTCAATATTCACTTGCTTGTCATCCGCAAAGAAACATTCCTGGGGAAGAAGGCCATACTTCTGGCATAGACGGTCATATATGGCCACATCGGGTTTGATGAGATGTTCCTCGGAAGAGATGACCCACCCGTCGAGCAAAGAGAATATCTCATATTTGCGCATGATGCCATGTACTTTTTTCGACCAATTGGTCAGTCCGTACAGGCGGAAACCTTTCTGCTTGAGCTGCACTAAAAGCGGACGCATGCCTTCCATCTCGCCCAGGATGAACTCGTCAAAGCGGTCATAGAACAACTGCAACTGGGCTGCCAGATGTGGATGTGCCTCCTGTTCCTGACGAAGGATTTCCTCTAAAGGTTCCACGCCCAAGTCGCAACGGTTCATGAACGCATCGCTGAGCACAATGCGGCAATACTCCTGCAAATGCTCACCCTGATGGAAAAAGTCGCGGATGACACGCTCAAAGTCATAGTCAACCAGCACCTTACCGAAGTCAAAGACCAGATTCCTTATCATGACTGGCCTATCTTAACCACGGTGGCACCGAAACCATACTCGCGGAACGAGGCATCCTGCCATGTACAGCCCTTGTAGCGGTACTTCAGTTCTTGCAGGATGTTCTTGCGCAACACGCCCGCGCCCTTGCCGTGGATGAAGACAATTTTCTGCCCCACCTTCTTGATGTTCTCGTCCATTACACGGCGGAACTCGTTCATCTGCACCATCAGCATGTCACCGTTGCTCATGCCCGAAGTGGTGTCCAGCAGTTCGCCAATGTGCAAGTCTACCTCAATGGGACCGTCCTTCTCCTGCTTCTTGGGAGCGGGTTTTACGGGCTGCTCGTCCTGCTTCTTCTTTTCCAGCAATGCCTCCTGCAGCTGTTCGGCATCCACAAAGACCTGGCGCACGGGCTTGTCGTCCCTCACCACATCGAGGGTCAGGTTGGGGTCGTTGAAGAACTCGTTGGGCTGGAACGTATGCAACTTGTAGAACTTGGTGCCGTCTATACGGAGAGCCGTGCTTATGGCAGGCTTTATCTGGAAGGTCTTGTCGTGCTTCCATGCCATCATCTGCACACATACGCGCTCCAGTTCGTTCAGCACACTGCGGTCAAACTCTTCAATGAACACCTTGCTGTTGGGCTCCACCTGCGCACAGAAACGGGCACGCCAGTTGCTGCCCTCGGCATTCATGTAGAGGACTTGCAGATAATAATTGGAATCATTGACCAGATAGGCCTCAAAGGTGGTGTCCGATATGCGTTTCACATCATCCGGCACAAAGGACAGATACACGTTCAGACGGTCACCGTCCTTGCGCTCCACCACCTTGGGTTTGAAGGTTATGGGCTTGTCGCAAGGCTCAATCTCCACCGGCTCCGCTGCTTTCTTCTGTTTGGTGCCCAAGGTGTCTACCTTTGCAATGTTGTAATCGTCCGTGTCAATTAACACCACCTGGCTCTTGAGCATGGGAATGTCAAAGCCGTCCTCGTCTTGTACCAGCACGACATCCTTGCCTTGGAAACCACTCACTCTGCCTCCTCCCACTTCGGAAAGGAAGCGAACTTTATCTCCTATTTTCATCCGTTATTTCTTGTTTTGCAGACAAAATTACACATTTTTCCCGAGAATGATGTATCTTTGCACAAATTTGTGACCGATGGACCCCAAGCATATTCAAATCAAGGATTATAATTACGCCCTGCCCGACGAGCGCATTGCCAAATTCCCCTTGGCGCAGCGCGACAGCAGCAAGCTTCTGGTGTACAACCGCGGACAGGTGGAGGAAAGCCGTTTCAACCATCTGCCCTCTTATCTGCCCAAGGGCGCATTGATGGTGTTCAACAACACCAAGGTAATACAGGCCCGCCTGCGTTTCCGCAAGGAAACCGGGGCGCTGATAGAGATTTTCATCCTGGAACCTGCCTGCCCGGTGGAATACCAGGAGAACTTCATCCAGCGCAGCCGTTGCGCATGGTTCTGCCTGGTGGGCAACTTGAAGAAGTGGAAGGAAGGTGCCCTGCGACAGACAGTGGCGGTAAACGGAAAGGCCATAGAGTTGAGAGCCACAAGGGCTGAGACGCACGGCACAAGCCACCGCATCGACTTTGAATGGGAAGCCGGTCCGTCATGGGCAGAAATCCTGGAAGCGATGGGCGAACTGCCCATTCCGCCCTATCTGAACCGGCAGACGGAAGAGAGCGACAAGGAAACCTACCAGACGGTGTACAGCAAGATTAAAGGCAGCGTGGCAGCCCCCACAGCCGGACTGCACTTTACACAACAGGTATTGGAAGAGCTGGACGCACAAGGCATCGTCCGCGAGGAAGTGACCCTGCACGTGGGAGCCGGCACGTTCAGACCAGTAAAAAGCGAAGAGATAGGCGGGCACGACATGCACACCGAACACATTGCCGTAAAACGCGAGACCGTGGAAAGGCTTCTGGCACACAACGGGCAAGCCATTGCTGTGGGTACCACCAGTGTGCGCACGCTGGAAAGTCTGTATTACATGGGTGTGATGGCGGCAGAGGGACATACAGAACTGCACGTTCCACAATGGATGCCCTACGAATACACCGGAGAAATGAGCACCACAGACGCACTGAAGGCACTGCTCTCATACATGAACCGGCAACAGCTTGACGTGCTGCACAGCAGCACACAGATTATCATTGCACCGGGATACCGCTACCACATCGTCCAGATGATGGTCACCAATTTCCACCAACCGCAAAGCACCCTGCTCCTGCTGGTCAGCGCATTTGTACAAGGCGACTGGCGTAAGATATACGACTATGCCCTGGCACACGATTTCCGTTTCCTCAGCTATGGCGACAGTTCGCTGCTCATTCCCGAAAATTCCGAATTATGAAACAAGACAGACAAGATGAACTGCTCCCACTGGTGGACGAGAACGGCAACATCACCGGTGCCGCCACAAGGGGCGAATGCCACAACGGCAGCATGATGATGCATCCGGTGGTACACCTTCACGTGTTCAACAGCAAGGGAGAACTCTATCTGCAGAAACGGCCGGAGTGGAAAGACATCCAGCCCGGCAAATGGGACACGGCTGTGGGCGGACACATCGACCTGGGCGAGCATGTGGAACAAGCATTGTTCCGCGAGGCAGGCGAGGAACTGGGCATAGAGGGTTTCACACCCGAGGCACTGCCCCAATATGTATTCCGGTCAGAATGCGAATGTGAGATGGTCTATCCCTACAAGACCGTTTACGACAAGGACATACGCCCCAGCGAAGAGACCAGCGGAGGTCGTTTCTGGAGCATGGACGAGATACGGGAGTCCATAGGGAAAGGCATACTTACACCCAACTTCGAGCAGGAATTCAAGAAGCTGTTCGGTTAGAACGTACAGCGCATCCAGGTGTACGGTCTGTCCGGATTCGCACCAGGCATGTTTTCATGATATACCACACCCTCTGCATCATTGTTGTGCAGACGGAAGCACACGGCAAGCCCCTCTTTGTTGGGCTTACCTTTTATTTTATTCCATGGGATGGCCACATCCACAGTATATCCGTCCGGTTGCAGCGTCACAGCGCTACGCACACTGCCGTCCCATGCCGTCCACTTTCCGTCAACAACGCTTTGGCTGCGAGCCGTGCCTGCTACATTGGCCAGGATGCGGAACATGCCTGCCGTTAGGGTATGGTTTCCTTTCATTGTGCGGTCGATATAGAGTTCCACACCGTCCGACATTTCCGGCAGATTACCAATAGGGGCAACGGAAAGGCGCGAATCCGCCACACGGAAATGGAAATACAGCGAATCGGCATCCCAAGCCGCCTTTATCCCCACCTGTGCCTGCGATTCCGCACCGATGAACATGACATCGGGCATGCTGTCCCAATCGGGCAACTCTTGTATGCGTCTGGCCTTCATGGGACGGAAAATACGGCCGGTGGATGTCTGTATGCCATTGCGCCTTTTCAGTCCGGAAACAGATGCGGTGGCCATTACCGTCCGCTCGTCGGTCTGCTCCAGGGCACACCAAAGGGTGCGGGCCTCCGGATGGTAAGGAAAGGGGAAGGGAGTGGTGCGGCAACAGAAATTGCGTGCTTCAGCATCGCCCACATAGACCTGCATCAGGGAATGGTCCAGTGTACCTTGGGACTTCCGTCCCTCGCCCGACTGGAAGGAGAGCAAGGTCTCGCCCGTGGAGAGTTGAATCAGGTAGGGCGCACCGGCATAGACTGGAGCTGGCAAGGTATCGCTTTCCGCCAAGGCCGACCAGCGGTTGGGGCTGTCGGCCAATACGGTTCCGCTCTTCCAGTTGTCCTGCATGGTGGTGTGGATGATTACCGGCTTGAACGCACCGTTCAGTCCGTTGTCCTCAATGGCGAGCGCCAGTCCTTTGTCCTGCTGCAGACAGACTGGGACAGGCATGCCGTCACGCGAACCGGTACGGAAACACACCACCTCCGGCTGTCCCCATGTGGCGCCATTGTCCAGTGAACGCATCATGGCAATGTGCTGCTGCTTGTCGGGCACCTGATATTCATTGGCAAAGAACAATTGGATCTCGCCCGAGGGCAACTGCATCACCACCGGTTCCCAACACCCCTCTTCAAAGTCCGCTCCGGCAACGAAAAGCGTTTCCTCGGCACTCCAGGTCTGTCCCTTGTCTGCCGAATAGCACAGCATAATCTTGTACGGCAGGTCCGTGTTGCCATGCGGACGCGCATTCCAGGCATACACCAGCCGTCCGTCCGCCAGTTCCGTCAGCTCGGCATTGGTGTAGCCATACTGTCTGCGGGCATCCGTAGCCACTAGCACAGGCGCTCCCCAACCGTCAGCGTTCCGTTTGCGGATATAAACGCCGGAGCCTTCGCTGTACACACAGGCCAGCGAACCGTCCGAGAGTTTCTTCAAGCGCGAATACACTCCACCGCTTACAAACGTCTGCTTGCGATAGTCCCACCCGATGCGAATCTGGTCATAATATGTCTGTGCCACTGCCGGCTGCACACCAAAGCACATGGCAGCCACGCACAACATGGCCGACAACCGTCCTAAATTCATTCCTCTCATATACATTATTATATAATATATACGCAAAGTTAGAATGAAATGGGCAGATATGCAACGAATGGCTCAAGAATTTGATTTCGCTTTCAGAGAAACTTTTTAGAGTGGTTCTAAAAATTATGTTGCGTTGATTTTCGTTCTATTGTCGTGTGTGCTTTTGAAAGTTGAAGAAGGAATATAGCGGGCTATGTGACTGATGAGACTTGACAAAATGACACACGGCAAAAGATGAAAAGCGACCGAAACGGAGAACACCAGAAAAGGTAAAAACTTAAATCCAGAATTTTTAGAACCGCCCTTTAGGGAGAAGTGAGAAGAATAGACGTTTAACACATGAAGCGTCTGAAAGACGTGAAGTTGAATAGCCGGGGGCTTTTAAGCCCTCGGTTCATAACGACACAGGGTAAAAGGGGCGTCTGCAAAGACGCGAATCAGCTTGCAAATTTGGCCATATGAGGGAAAAACCGTACTTTTACACAGAAAACCTAAAAAGTACAGAAGAAAGATGAAACTGGAAGTTTGTTGTGCAGACATAGAGAGTGTGATGGCGGCAAAGGAAGGCGGAGCACACCGCATAGAACTTTGCGAAGCCCTTGAACTGGACGGGCTTACCCCAGGCGAGGAGTTGATGAGACAGGCCATAGCCACCGGCATACCGGTGCAGGTGCTCATCAGAGTGCGCGGGGGCGACTTCATATACACCCCGGAAGAAGTGGAGACCATGGCCGCAAGCATACGCCTTGCCAAGTCGCTGGGCGCACATGGCGTGGTCATTGGCGCACTCACACCCAGCGGCCACATTGACAAACCCGCCATTGCCCGCATGATGGAAGAGACAGCAGGCATGAGCGTCACCTTCCACCGCGCGTTCGATGTGTGCAAGAACCCCACCGAGGCTTTGGAAGACATCATCACCCTGGGCTGCCACCGCCTGCTCACCTCCGGCCAACAGCAATCGGCATTTGACGGTATCCCCCTCCTGCGCCAGCTCACTGCCCAAGCCGACGGACGCATCATCATCATGCCCGGCGCCGGTGTGAATCCCCAGAACGCCATGCACATCCTTTCCGAGACCGGTGCTACAGAGATTCACGGTTCGCTACGCAAAGGCAACCACACCGATGCACGGTTGGTACAACAAGTGGTGAACGCGTTTTGAACATAGAGCTATGGCACACAGATGACACAGATGTTACTGATGACCGCAAATTCTTTTTGGGGGATTCCAGTTTTCAGATTATCTCCTTCTGCTGATTATTCAATGACTCAAAAACGTCAGAAGGTCGGGAAACCCAATGAATGGAAGTCACCAAATATTCTCATACACCAAATCATTGTTAGAAGTTGGAAAATCTGCTTTTTCGCGTTTCGAAAATGTAAATCAGGGGTCTAAAAACCATTTCCGACGCTCCGGATACCGTTTTCAGATGTCAAAGATATCTAAATTGTGCCACTGTATTCAACCAACTAGATAGGCTGCAACTAGCTGAAACAATTATACCCAACATAGTCACCTTACTCAATTTTGAGCAACCTGAAGACATCGCATTATAGCAAAAAACTCAATGCCTTGCATCGAACTGTGCAAAGCATTGAGTTGACCAATGCAAAGGCTTGCGTTTTCCTATGCAACGCATTAGCTACAATTTCTTGGCAATCTTCAGGATTTGGTCGCCCAGGCCAATGGTGTATCCTTGGCTGCACCATACCACACGATTGAAGGTGTCGGCAATGAAGAAGACTGGATAGTCGCCCGTGAGGGGGATGCGCGATTCGGCAAAAGCCTTGTCGAGCAACGCTCGGTCTATGGCACCAAAGGACACCGTACTGGGGAGTCCCTGGAATTCGGGACGCGAGAGGAAACGGTTCAGGTCCACACCGTCTGTTGAAAGCAGCACAATGGGGCGGCCCCATTCTTCCAGTTTTTCCTTCATCGCAGCCATGTCGCGCAAGGCATGGTTGGTGGGTTCGTCACCGGGTTTGAGGAAACCGATGACATAATAGCCGCGTCCGGTGGTGGAAAGGATGGATGCCACATCCGACTTGCCCAACGGTGTATAGCGTATTTCGCTGTCGAAGGCGCCAATCACCTGTACCTTCTCCTCATCTGTTCGCATGGGGGCTGGCACAGTGACTGTCTCATCCTTGTGCAAATCAAAGAACGACAGATGCACCAACACACCACCGTTGGCCAGACGTGTACCCGTGGTCAACAGATAGGGGGCGGCATCCATGGAGACGCCCTCGGTAAAGAATCGTTGTGCGGAACGGGGATTCATCTCATAGTCCTGCAACTGCAAGTTGGCATCTGCCGTAATGCGCGACAGGGTGTAATGGGTGGCATATTCAGGTATTGCGCCTTCGGCCTGCAGTTTCAGTATGCCCTGGGGAGGCTGTGCCGAGCTGGCGCTCTCCCACTCCACATCATGCCACTCGGGTTGTGTGGCCACCGTCTCTGTCCACTGCACCTTTCCGGTTACATGGTCTATACGTGCCGGCACGCTCAAACTGCGCAAGGCTGCCACAAAGAAGATGTTGCGGCTATGCTTGTCCGTAACGCGGTTGCGGTAAACGCCCAACGGGCTCATACAAAGATGCTGGGGGTTCTTATCTTCGTTGATAAGAATGCTGTCGCGGGTCCACTGCACCAGTTGTTCCACCTCATAGCCGGCAAAAGCCTGTTGCAAGGCTTCACGCCACGGAGTGAGCATCTCATTGGCAATGCGCAATCCGGCCACATAGGGCACAAGGGATGCAGGAAGGTTACGGGCTGCGAAAGAATGGGCGTAATGGTCTTCAAGCACCTCGGGCGTTACATCGCGGTAATCTTTGCTCAAAAGCGTACCCAAAATAGTTACGGCCCAGTCATCGGAATGTGCTTCAAGGAATGAACTGATGACCGGATGATTGGCACGGGCGTGTTGCAGGAAATACCCTGTGCGTCCCTCACCGTTGAGGCAGAACGCACTGTCCATATAGACCTGGCGCACAGAGTCCTCGTAAGCAAAACGTCTCTGGTTCTCGGCCCGCTGTTCGTCCGTAACCTCGGGCAGATTGTTCCGTTCGGGAGGAGGAATCATATCCAAATCGAGCGTTCCGCAATAGCCGGGTTGTTTGTCGAGCTTGACGGTCACAACGCTGTCCGTTCCCACACTGGCCTTACAAAGGCCGAACTTACCGTCCTTGGCTGCCCACACCAGCAGGTCGCCCTGACCGCAAGTGAGGCTTGCCCCACCTTTTTCATCGGATGTCTTGCTGACCAGGTTGAAGAACTCGGCATAATTGTAGACACGGAAATCTACACGGGCATCCTTAACAGGTGCATCCTTCTCATCCACTACGAGAACAGAGACCTTGCTGACCGGCGCATAGTTCTCCGTCACATTGATCTCGGTATAGCAGGCGGTCTGTGACATCACTTCCTCGGGACCGTCATAGTTGCCGAATGCCTTGGTGTGCATCAGCATGCCACGACTGGCAGGGGCATTGAACCATCCCAGATTGAGCACCGGCTCCGGCTCACATGCGCCAAGGAAATACCACTTGCCATCTACCCAGGCCTCCACCCAGGCATGGTTGTTGTCTGTATGCGCCCAGCGGGGCGTATAGACCTGGCGTGCGGGAATGCCTACGGCACGAAGGGCAGAAACCGTAAACGTACTTTCCTCTCCGCAACGGCCAATGGCAGAACGCATGGTGGCAAGCGGGGAGCTGGTACGGCTGTCCGAGGGTTGGTAGGTGACATGCTCGTGACACCAATGGTTGACCTCGAGCACGGCATCGTACATGCTCATGTGTCTAACCCTGTCCTTCAGCTCGTGATAGAGGACGGTGCGGGCATCGTCCAGGTTCTCGTTATTTACCCTGACGGGCAAGACGAAATGTTTCCATTCCCGTTCGGGGATGGTCTTTCCCCAAGGCATTTCCTCGCGTGCCTGCAACGTGGTCTGTACACAACGTGTCCAATAGGCGCGGTCATAGTCCACACTGTCCGACAGCGGCATGTAGCGGTAAAGGAAATCCAACGCCTCTTGTTCGGGCGCAGAAGTGGTGCAGCCCGTAACAAGAAGCAGAATAATGAGAGACAAACTCCAAAGTCCGTTGCGCATTCTCATATACATTATATATATTATATAGAGGCAATATTTACTTCAACGCATCCAGATTCTGCTCGTTAAGCAACTGCTTTCCGGCAGCGGTGTACATATAGGCAATGCGGTCAGCGTAGGCCTTCTCAATCTTTCCACGCACCATCTTCATGGTACTGTTGATCATCTGGTTCTGCTCTGTAAAAGGCTCGGACAAGACAGCAAAGCATGTGGGCAACCAACGTTCGGGGAACATTCCCTCAAAGTCTCCACCCTTCTTGTACTTGTTCATCTCGCCATCGAGAATCTGCAGGGCAGCCTTGCGTCCGTCTTCTGTCGACAGGTCAAGACCCTGAGCCTTAAGCGTGCGGGTCAGCTGGTCGCGGTTGGGCACAATCACTGCTGTGGTGTAGTTGGACTGATTGTTGTACAGCATCACCTGGTCAATATAAGGCGACTTCTCTACCAACGCTTCCTCAATGCCTTCGGGACTGTATTTCTCGCCGTCACTACTGATAAGAAGGCTCTTGAAACGGCCTTTCACATAAAGGAGGCCTTCCTTGCTCATGTAGCCAAGGTCGCCGGTATAGAGATAGCCATCGCGAACGGTTTCGGCTGTAGACTCTGGATTCTTCCAGTATCCTGCCATCACGTTCTCGCCCTTCACCACGATTTCGCCCATCTCGCCAACAGGAAGTTCCTTGCCCTCACTGTCGCAAATCTTCAGTTCGATGGGCTTTACCAACTTACCACTGGAACCGAAACGATAAAGGCCGGGGCCATTGCTGGAGATGACTGGAGTGGCTTCACTGAGTCCGTAGCCCTGGAACATGGGCATGCCAATGCCAACATAGAACTTCTGCAAATCCTTGTCGAGCAGAGCACCACCACCGATGAAGAAGCGCAGTTCGCCGCCAAAATTTTCGCGTACCTTGGAGAAAATAATCTTATCAAAGAAGCTTACCAGGGGCTTTAGGAAGAAACGTACTCCCTTGAAATCGAGATTGCTATCGCCGTAATAGGCCTGGCGAACCTTCATTCCCCAATTGAAAAGTCGTACTGCCGTTGCACCCTTGGCACGGATGCCCTGCTCTATATTCTTCTTAAACGTCTTGGCAAGAGCCGGAACGCTGAGGATGAAGTGAGGACGTACTTCTCTGATATTCAGAGGAATGTTCTTAAGGGTTTCCAGTGGCGTGCGACCCACCTGGACGGTTGCTGCCGTTGCACCGACAGACATCATGATATAGAATCCCACAACATGGGCAAAGCAGTGGTCCAAGGGCAGGATGATGAGTGTGCGCCAAGTCTCGTCAATATCCACCAAGGTCAAAGCCTGCTCCACATTGGCGGTATAGTTGCGATGGGTAAGCACCACGCCCTTGGGGTCGGCAGTGGTTCCACTGGTATAGGTGATGGTGGCATAGTCGTCGTTCTGGATAGAATGTGCCACCTGAAGGAATTCTTCTTCCGTGTGGGTACGCAAGAACTCATCGCCCAGCTTCAGCACTTCTTCAAGCGCCATTTCCTTTTCCTCGTATGCGGGCTGTTCATCGAACACAATTATCTTTTCCACCAAAGACAACTTTTCCTTGATGGCACGGATCTTCTTCAGCTGCGTACCGCTCACCATGACATACTTCACATCGCCATGAATCAGACGGAACAAGAGGTCATTGCTCTCTTCAAGTTTGATACTGAGGGGCACATTGACTGCACCGGCATAGAACATGGAAAGTTCGCCAATCACCCACATGTTGCGACCTTCGCTCAAGAGCGCCATGGTGTCGCCTTTCTTCACACCAAGCGCCTGCAAGCCGGCACCAAAACGGTAGACCTGCTCCTTGATCTGGGCAGAGGTTGTGGGTTCAAACTTCTTGCCGGTCTTTTCCAGCAAGAATGTGTTATTGGGATATTTGCTTACTGAAGCTTCAAATAAATCTACAAGTGTTTTCTTCATCTTTTTACTTATTGGATGTTTATTTTCATTCTTTACTGAGGACATGCGGGCGCAACCTCCACTCCCCATTGTTCGTTGGGTTCTGCGCCCATCTGCAGTTCCAGTTTTCCGCCTTTATACAGTTCATCGCGGTAAAGCCAGCACTGGTCAAAGGGTTTGCCATTGAAGGTGGCAGACTGGACATAGTACTGTCCCGGTCCGTTGCCCTTGGTCTCTATGACAAACTTTCTGCCCGCATTCTGGTGTCCTTTAAGGTCTATTTCTATACGCTCAAACTGGGGACTGCCCAACTGATAGGTGGGACGCTGACACACACCACCCTGCACATCGAACAGGCCCATTGCGGCCAACACATACCATGAACCGAGCTGGCCCTGATCTTCGTCCTGCCCATATCCATAGCCATGTTCTCCTGTTACCCCATAGAACTCATCACAAATGAGACGTGTCCATTTCTGTGTAAGCCAAGGCTTGCCGCTGAAGTTGAACAGCCAGCTGATATGCAGGCTGGGCTGGTTGCCGTGATTATAGGGGCTTGCCAAACCACTGAAGGCATTTACCACCTTTCCTCCGCCAAACACCAAGTCGCGTGCCACGGTAAAAATGGAATCGAGGCGGTGGTTAAACAAGTCCTTACCCACACGTCCGACAAGACCTGAGGGATTCTGGGGTACAAAGAAGGTGTACTGCATGGAATTGCCTTCCTGGAATCCACGCCATGATTCCAAAGGATTGAAATTGTCAATGAACTGTCCCTCGGCATTACGGGGGTGTATCAGTTTCAGGCTGTCATTGAAGAGTTTTTCCCATCCACGGGACAACTCCATGAGACGTGCATAATCATCGTCCTTGCCCAACGCCTTTGCCCACTGGGCCACAGCATAAGCGCTGAAACTGTATTCCAACGTGTGGCTGGCACTGAATTGGGAGCCACCGGGATGGGTGCCATAAAAGACGCTGGTGTCAAAAGGCACGTAACCCAATTTGACAAACTGTCCGACATCGGTCTTTCCCGCACCTTCTATACGGTCTTGCCACTCCAACTCGTTCTTCAAAGATGCCTCATAGGCTTTTTCTATATCATAATTGCGTATTCCGCTCTGGTAGGCTCCCGCCATGGCAATACTTACCATATTTGTGCCCACTCCGGAAACGTATTTGCTGCACGCAATACCGTCGCCCAACCAACCGGCATCCTGATAGACAAGCAGCTGGCTGCTGATAAAGTCGCTATAATATTCAGGATAAGCCAACGCCCACAAGGGGGTGAGATTCCAATAGCCACCCCAGATGGCATCCGTATTGTAATGGTTGTGGACAGGCTTGCCATCCTTGTCAAGTGCAATCTGTCCCACAGTACCGTCATTACAGGGATATGCACCATTCACATCGCTGGCCAATCCACGTCCCAAAAGGCAATGGTAAAGGCCGGTGTAGAACTTGACGCGGCTGTCCTGGGTTCCACCCTGAACCCTGATACGGCCCAGTTGTTCTCTCCACTTGTCCTGTGTCTGTTCTCGTGCTTCATCAAATGTGAGATTTTCTGCTTCTGTTTCCAGATTCAGACGTGCATTCTCAACGGAGGTGTATGAGAGACCTATCTTTGCCACAATCTGTTGGCCTTGTGATGTTTTGTAATTCAGCAACATCAAAGCACCAGGTCCCTGAATCATATTCCCTTCACGCCACACACTGTCCTGATAGGCCACACTTGTAGTTTCAAAAGGTGTGTCAAAACAAGCATAGAAATACATAGGAACAGAAGCACCCTTCTGGTATTTCTTCACATACTCGGGTTCTGTAACCACATAACCCTGTACGGTTTGGGGGTCAATCACTTCTATCCTTGCATCGCGTACGGCACCACTTTCGCCTTGCCTGTTACCGATATTCAACAAGATATGGCTGTCTTCACTCGCGGGGAAGGTGTATCGCTGGTATCCGACACGGGCCGTGGCGGTGAGTTCTGCCCTAACACCATAATCTTGCAAAACCACGCTATAATAGCCTGCATCGGCTACTTCGTCCGTTTTTTGGAAAGAACTTCTCCAACCTTCTTCAGGATTCTCAAGCAGTCCAGGCTTTGTCTTGGCCTCGCCGGTAATGGGCATCAATGCGACACCACCCACCTGGAACTCGTGCAGACAGGGGAAACCGTCTATGCTGGTGTGTCCATCTTCGTATCCGACGGCTTCCCAACCGTCCTTGTTTCCGTAGGTTCCGTTGGTACTGGCTCCAAGTTTTGCCAGTCCAAATGGTTCAGAGGCTGGCGTATAGACAAACCAACGGCTGTGCACCGTACCCAAATTCGGATTCACATAATCCAAAACATCTTCCTTTTGCCGGTCGCATGACATTGCCAACAAGCCCAACAACGGAAGAAACAGCGTTTTTAATCTCATCCTGTTACTTTATAAAATTATAGTACATAAAACCCCTCCCGAAGGAGGGGCTTAGTGTCATTATTCTGCATACATATCCACTACGAGTTCGCCAAACAGGGTGTTAGCCCAGGCAAACCACTTGCGGGTAAAGTCGGTTGCATCATCCTTGTTGAAAGACTCGTGCATGAAGCCGGTTCCACCGTCAGTCTTCAGAATCTGCTGTACGCACCATTCCTTCTCGGCGCGGTCATTGGTGGTGAACGCCTTCATTACCAAACTCATTGGCCAAGGCTTGTTCAAACCACAGTGGGGACCTCCAATTCCTTCACCGGCCTTGCCACGGAAGAAATAGGGATTGTCTTCGCTCCAAACGAACTTACGGGTATTCTGATAGATGGGGTCATCTATTGCCACGTCTGTCAGATAAGGAAGGCAGAGCAAGCTGGGGGCGTTTGAGTCATCCATCAACAGCGAGCTTCCATATCCATCCACCTCGAACGCATAAACCTTTCCGTACTTGGGATGTTCCACAACTGCATATTTCTGCAAAGCCTCTTCCACCTGTGTGGCCATACGACGGCAATCAGAAGCCAAACCGTATTCCTTATTCACATCGTTAAGGATGGTGGCAGCCTTGCGCAATACACTTACCGCAAAGAAGTTGCTGGGTACCAGATAGGGGAAAATACTACAGTCGTCTGAAGGACGGAACGCACTTGCAATCAATCCACAGGGCTTGCCGGGGTGGCCGTATCCTGAGTTGCTGCGTGTATCATGCATTGCCGCAGTCTTACGCTGGAAACGATAGTTTGTGATGGGGCCGTTCCAATTCTGCTGGTCCTGGAATACACGCAGGATTTCGCGAACAGCCTGGACCCACTTCTCGTCAAAGATAGTCGCATCGCCGGTCTTCTGCCAATATGCGTAGGCCAGACGGATGGGATAGCAGAGCGAATCAATTTCATACTTGCGCTCATGCAATTCCAACTTCATGGTAGTCTGGTCTGACTGCCACTCGCCGCCAGTAGGACCATTGTTGAATGCATTGGCATAGGGATCGATCAGAATACACTTGATCTGACGGAGAATCACACCGCGTATGAGACGACGCAGAGGCTCGTCTTCCTTGATATAGCGCAAATAGGGCCATACCTGAGCGGCACTGTCTCTGAGCCACATGGCTTCAATGTCACCGGTGATGACAAAGGTGTCATCATCTCCGCTTTCATTGCTATAGAAAACAGTGGTATCCAATGTGTTGGGGAAACAGTTCTGGAACATCCAGAACAACTTGGGGTCGACTGCTGTCAGCTTTTCCTTGAGCGACTCAATCTGACGTTCCACGGCATCGCTGCGGAAAAGACGGTCTTTTACTTCCGGACGCAAATCCTTAATGGTGCTGCAAACAGCCTCTGTCTTTTTCTTTTCCTTGGCAGGAGCCTCTGCCCAAGGAGTACTTGCCTGCATGGCCATGGGAGCGGCCAAGAGCAAAGTCAATGCAAGTTTTTTCATTTTTCTAATCTTAATTCGTTATGATATTTTTAACAATTTTATACAATTCTCCACAAAAATAAAAAAAAAACTCCAATTTACAAAAAACTGGAGCTTTTTACCTTATAATATCTGCAAATTATCTGTGTTCAAACACTATTCTTCTTCTTTTAAGGCCGAAAAATCGTGTACAGCAGCCATGTAATTGCGGAACGAGCCACTCTTCATCAAATGTTTATAGACCTTCTTCCCAATCCATGTCTTCTGATATTCCCAAAATGGCTTTATCTGTAAAAGCACCTGAGAATCACTCACATATTTTCCACGGCAAAACTGAAGCCATTCATCATGCATCCGCAGGACCGTATCGCGACGTTTCGCCCATGTCCATGCTGTGCCCGATGCATATTCGGCAGACAGTACAGGATTCGCCAACAAACCACGGCCCATCATGATTCCGGCCAAACGGGGGAAGTCCTTTTCCATGCGGGCAAGATCATCCAACGTCTGTAAGTCCCCATTATAGATCAGAGGGTGGCGACACGCTTCATAGAATGCCTTCCACATTTCCATATCCACCTCTCCCTTGTATTGCTGGATACCGACACGCGGATGCAAGGTAATATGTTCCAAAGGCACATCATGCAGAATAGGCAGAATCTGACGCCACTCGTCGGACTGTTTCCAACCCAAACGCATCTTGACAGAAAAGCGCAGCCCGGCCCTTGCCTTCATTCGGCAGGCTATCTCTCCCACCAATTCCGGTGAAGACAACATGGCTGAGCCTCTGGCCAACTTGGTCTGCATGGGTGCCGGACAACCCATATTCAAGTCTATCCGATGGTATCCCGTTTCCTGGATTACATCGCACAGCTTGTCAAACTCATCTGCATCAGAGGCGATAACCTGCGGAATCAGAGGTACGCCTCCGTTATGTTCCGGAAGGATATCCACAATATCCTTTTTCCGGACCACCCCTTTTTCCATCCGGATAAAAGGAGTATAATAATACGATACTCCACCCACATTACGGGCATGGATACTGCGGTATGCATGCTGGGTGTAACCCTGAAGCGGAGCAAAATGCAATGGTTTCATGCTATATAATAATAAAAAAGGTAGCGCATAACCTCCTTTTGGGGAGACTATGCGCTACACTATACATTATCTTATATGATGAACTGCATGGATTACATCATGCCGCCACCCATTCCGCCCATTCCGGGAGCACCCATAGGCATTTCGGGCTTATCTTCCTTAGCTTCGCAAATCACGCACTCGGTTGTAAGGAACATTCCGGCAATAGAAGCCGCATTCTCCAATGCTACACGGGTAACCTTAGCAGGGTCAATGATTCCGCAAGCCTTCATGTTCTCATACTTGTCTGTGCGGGCATTATAACCGAAGTCGTCCTTGCCCTGGCGTACGGCATTCACCACTACGCTACCTTCCAGACCAGCGTTCTCCACAATCTGACGCAGAGGCTCTTCAATGGCACGCTTGATGATGCGGATACCAGTTGTCTCGTCTGCATTAACGCCTTCCATGCCTTCCAATGCATCGATTGCACGGATGTAAGCCACACCACCACCGGGGATGATACCTTCTTCGATGGCAGCACGAGTGGCACACAAAGCATCGTCAACACGGTCCTTCTTTTCCTTCATCTCCACCTCGCTGGGGGCACCAACATAAAGTACAGCCACACCACCAGAAAGCTTAGCCAAACGTTCCTGAAGCTTTTCCTTATCGTAGTCGCTTGTTGAGCTTTCGATCTCGTTCTTAATCTGGTTGATGCGGTCCTGAATCAACTGGCTGTCACCATGACCATTGACAATGGTGGTATTGTCCTTGCTTACGGTAACCTTGTCACAGGTTCCGAGCATTTCCAATGTAGCCTGTTCCAACTTCAAACCAGTATCCTCGCTGATAACCAGACCACCGGTCAGTGTAGCGATATCCTGCAACATGGCCTTGCGACGGTCACCGAATCCGGGAGCCTTAACCGCACAAATCTTCAACTGGCCGCGCAAGCGGTTAACCACCAATGTGGTCAGCGCTTCGCTGTCCACATCCTCTGCAATAACCAACAGGGGACGACCACTCTGTACTGCAGGTTCCAGGATGGGGAGGAAATCCTTGAGGTTGCTGATCTTCTTGTCATAAATCAGAATGTAGGGATTCTCCATTACGCACTCCATCTTCTCTGTATCAGTTACGAAGTAGGCTGACAGGTAACCACGGTCAAACTGCATTCCTTCTACCACACCGATGGTGGTGTCGCGGCTCTTTGACTCTTCAATGGTAATCACACCGTCCTTGCTCACCTTCTGCATGGCTTCTGCCAACAGCTTGCCGATTTCGGGGTCATTGTTTGCACTTACAGTTGCAACCTGCTCAATCTTGCTGTAGTCATTTCCTACAACCTCAGCCTGTTCCTTGATGTTTTCAACCACCTTGGCAACAGCCTTGTCAATACCACGCTTCAGGTCCATGGGATTTGCACCAGCAGCCACATTGCGCAGACCTTCGCGAACGATAGCCTGTGCCAATACGGTTGCGGTTGTTGTTCCATCACCAGCATCGTCACCGGTCTTGCTTGCAACACTCTTCACCAACTGGGCACCTGCATTCTGGAAGGGGTCTGCCAACTCCACTTCCTTGGCTACGGTTACACCGTCCTTGGTGATATGGGGAGCACCAAACTTCTTTTCGATAATCACGTTACGACCTTTGGGACCAAGAGTCACCTTTACGGCATTGGCCAACTGGTCTACGCCCTGCTTCATCTGCTCGCGGGCATCTATATTGAATTTAATGTCTTTTGCCATAATACCTATTATATTATATTTTAATTATAGTTTTAATCCGTTTTTCAGATTCCGATTAACCAAGAATGGCAACTACGTCGCTCTGGCGCATTACCAGGTACTTCTTGCCTTCAAATTCCAATTCTGTTCCGGCATATTTGCCATACAGAACCACATCACCTTCCTTGAGAATCATTTCCTCGTCCTTGGTGCCCTGGCCAACTGCCACGATGGTGCCCTGGAGAGGTTTCTCCTTTGCGGTATCAGGAATGATGATTCCACCTACTGTCTTTGTCTCTGCGGGTGCGGGCTCAATCAGCACGCGGTCCGCCAATGGTTTGATTGTCATGTTCGCTTATATTTTTTAAAATTAAATGTCTGACCTCTTCATTACGAATGGCATGCCATAACGCACGCTACCGACAAAATGTCAGTCAGACTGACACCTTTGCGACAACCACAAACCAGGGTGGTTCTAAAAATTATGTCGAGTTGATTTTCGTTCTATTTTCGAATGTGCTTTTGTAAGTTGAAGAGGGGACATAGCGGGCTATGTGACTGATGAGACTTGACAAAATGACAACAAAAGAGACGAAAAGCAGCCGAAACTGAGAACGCCAGAACAGGTAAAAACTTAAACCCAGAATTTTTAGAACCACCCGCCATTATTTTCAGTCTTCAGCGACAATCTTCCATTTCTTTGTTGTACCTTTGCAATAGTAATAGCGAAGATAGGCTGCACTCGTTGAAAATAAAGCGGGCTTTATTCACTCGTTTGCACTATCATTGCACAAAATAATCAATGGATGAAACGCGTTTTAGCATACCTTTTTATCTTTTTCTATACGCTGTTGGCACTTGCGTTGTTCCCGACAACCCATACGCATATCCCATATCCCCAACTCATCTATCCCGCCACTGCATTGCTGTATGTACTGCTGGTCGCTCTGTCTGTACGCCTAATCGGATGGCAGGAGAGCGTGGTTGGCATTCTAACCACCGCCATCTTTGTCGGACTCTTCTTCCCCTCGTCTGACACCTTTTTCCAACTGGACTGGATGGCACTCCACGAGTTGGGTTCACAATGCATTGTCCCCTTCTTCATCGGACAATACAACCGTATCCGCTATGCCCCCTTCACACGCAGATACATGATTATGCTGCTGATGGGCATCTTCTGCAGTTATACCCACGACGGCATCACAATTCCCTTATGTGCCGGATTCATCTGGATGTCCGTCCTCAACCATGACAAGTTTTTCCGCAGTGCCTGCTGGCCCATGGTCATCGGATTCATCATCGGCACCAGCATCAGCATTTGGAAAACCCACAACGGAGAGTCAGAAATGATGACTGACTACCTGGACACGCTATCCGTACATACCACCAAGTCCATCGCCTTGCTGTGGGACACCAAGATTTTCCTATTTGCCATAGGCCTTTCTGCCTACCTTAGCATGAGGCGCTGGGGAAGGGAACTATTGGTACGTTGCCTAAAGGAACATCCTCTGCTGACCCATTGTGCCATATTCTCGCTCTGCACAATGCCTTTCGCACCACTCGGACTGGACAATGCCGTCAAAGGCGTATGCTTCTTCTGTATGTTCTGGACATTGATTTTGGGCAAATCCCTTATCAACAAATACATGCCCATTGTGAAAAAAACAGGAATTAACCTCCAAAACCCTAAAGCCAAATGAAAGAATATATCATTCTGTGCCGAAGCAACGGCACCACCCGAAACAATTCTCCCTACATCCAGCTAAAGGTGACAGACGGGGAACAGACAATGAACATATCTGTTTGGGATGTCCCCTCCCACGAAGGGCCAGAAGTGGGACAATTGGTGCAGTTCTTCAACCTGAAAGACTATATGGGAAAGAAATCCTGCGGACGGATGGAAATGCTGGAAGGTGTCATGGCAGACGCAGGTCACCCGCTGTACAACCAGATTCCCCGCCCCATAACCCGCGAAGTATGGGAAAGGACCATCCAACAGCTGCTCACATTCTGCAACGATGACAAGCTGGCGGCCATCATCTGCGAATTCGCCGACAAGCTGTATGCTCCCTACAGCCGCTATCCTGCAGCCACAAGCGTGCATCACGCCTACCCCGGCGGACTGCTCAACCATACCCACCAGATGCTGCACATGCTTCAAGGGCTGTATCCCTGCCTGCCCTATCCCATCAAAGCGGAACGATGCGTCCTTGCCATTCTGTTCCATGACTACGGCAAACTTTTCGAGTACAACACCCAAGGAGAGACACAGCCTGACATGTATCTGTTGGGCCACATCTATATTGGGGCACACAAACTGCAAAACGAGTTGGAGAAAAGAGGTATAGATTCCGAAGAGACCAAAAGAATCATACACTGCATCCTTTCGCATCATGGACTGCGGGAATACGGCAGCCCGGTTCTTCCCTGCATACAGGAAGCATCCATTGTAAGCTATCTGGACAACATCAGTGCCAAGACCGACACCATTGAAGGTGCGGGGGAAATGGAATACGTGAATGCCCTGGGCACACACGTTGTCAAAGGCTGAGATTACAGGGATGTTCTATAAATTGTGTCGAGTTGATTTCTGAACTTCTTTCGGATGTGCTTTTGTGAGTAGAAGAAGGAGCATTGCGGGCAATGTGACTGATGAGACTTGCAACATGACACCGGAATAAGCCAGAAAGCGGCCGAAACTCCCTCCCCAATCTAGGGGAAAAACTTAATTCAGAATTTATAGAACACCCCTATAGATGATGGTCTGTAGGCTGAAGATGCATTTCTGCCGGCCCATCCTTCTTCTTGTCTTCCTTCTTCTTTCCGCCCTTTCCGCCGAATTTTCCAAATTTGTACATCAGCGAGCACACCACATATTGATGTACCATTTCTGAACGCGAGTCCGTTCTGGCCGATTCGGTGATGCGGCGGGAGACCTCATCGCGCTGGTTCAGCAAGTCATAAGCCCTGACTGTAAGGATGAGATTACGCTGTTTCAAGAAAGACTGACTGAGCTGTACATTCCAAAGCAACTGGTCTGTATTCATATTGGCATCGGCATAACCTCTGCGGCTACGCATCTGAATATCCGTACTCAGCGCCATTCTCCAAGGCAATTTCCAAACCGCTTCGCCACCATAGGAAAAGATATAAGTATCCAAATCACTGGCCGACGAGCTGGTGCTCCTGCTATGATTGTAACGTATTGAGCCCTTTACATTTGCCTCGAAGTTTTCGTCATGATAGGTAAACCTTGCCGATTCGCTCAAGTGCATTCCCCTTGTCTTGTTCCTGACTGTCGTTTTGTTCTGATACACATATCCCACCGCATTCGTCATGCTTCCGGTCGTATTTGTACTTACCCGGAAACGTTGGTCTCCCTTGAAGGCCGTATTGAAGTTGAAACCGGCTCTTGCGTTCCAGTTTCCGTTCACATTTTCGGGTTGGGTTACACGGCCTCCGGTCTCATCATTGTATTCCGTTCGACTGGTAACACTGTTCTGCGTCAGAATGAATTGCATGTCGGCAGAGAACGCGCGCTGCAGGGCAGGAATGCTCTTCTGATAATCCATCCGCATATTCTGGGTAAAGGATGGTTTGAGGCCCGGATTTCCCAATCTGACATTCAACGGGTTGGCATTGCTCAATGTATCAGGAATAAGGTCGGTTATCCCCGGTTGCCCGGTATTCCCTCCATAACGGATGCGCAATTGTTCCACCTTTGAGAAGCGATAGCGGAAATCCACTGTTGGCGAAGCGTTTACCACATGGCGGGTCACATCGTAACTCTTGTAGCCCTTGGTATAATCAACCGAGTTGATTTGGGGTTGTACATTCACTCCGGTAGTCAGCCTATATTTTGTACGGACAATCCTATACTGCAAACTGACATTGTGGTTCTGATAGGTATTGGTCGTATAATTGCACTGGGCTTGGTCCAAGACACTATGTTCCCTGAAGTCGCGATAATTTCCCAACCCCACACCAAGCTGGGCATTCATCGGGTCAAAGATAGAACTCACATTACGGTCATTGTCCGTAAAGCGGTAAGTATAGTTATAGCTCATCTGAATGAACATCTGGTCGCCCACCGGTTCAGTATAAGAAAGACGTCCACCCACATTCCAACTTTTCGACAACGATTCGTTATATTGTGTCTTGTGATAAATGGAGTCTTCGCCGGTCAAAGCCAATATCTTGTAATAATCCACCTGATTATAAGAATCGCGATTGGTCTCGCCCTTTGAAAAGCCTCCGTTGGCGTTCAACGTCACGTTGCGTCCTTTCTTCCTGAACTTGCGGTTAATCTGTAACGAGGCGCTTCCGTTCATGCGTTCGTTCTCGCTGAAGCTGGCATCCCTCCGGTGGTTCACTCCAATCAACGGAGCAAGTTTGTCCATCTGGAGCAAGGGATTGGTAATGCCTTCCACGGCATAGGGATTGTCATCGAACGTGGCGTTGGCGCTCTTGGACGTACTTTCGCTTCCGTTCATTGAGAAGTTGGGACGGAAATTGATGTCGGTCATGCTGTCGGGTTCCCATTCCAACTTGAACTCAAAGCCCATATTGCGATTGCGGTTACTGCCGCTGCTGGCAGAATTGCTGTAGGATTTCCTCACGAACGACTGGCTGTTGGAAGTCCGGTCTGTGCTTCCCTGGCCAAAATCGGCATACAGGCTTCCGTCTGCCTCCACATTACCCTTTTCCACACTGAAGTTGGTTCCACCTTCCTGGCGGTCGGTCATTCCATCGCCACGCGTGTTGTTGGCGTTGCCGATGACAGAGAATTTCTGTTTACCCTCAAAGCGGTTCACATTGGCGCGTCCGTGATAGCGGTCGGACGTTCCATAACCTCCCTCCAACTGGCCGAACCATCCTTTCTTCTTGTTCTTCTTAATGGCAAGGTCCAGTACCGTCTTTTCGTTTCCGTCGTCTATTCCCGTTACCCTTGCCAGGTCACTCTGGCGGTCATAGGCCTTTACCTTATCAATAATATCGGCCGGCAAGTTCTTCATTACCAATTCGCGGTTGTTGCCGAAGAACTCCTTGCCGTCCACTAAAATCTGGCTCACCGCCTTGCCATTCCACGTGAGGCTTCCGTCTTCCTCCTCCACCATACCAGGCAAACGCTTTACCAGGTCTTCCACCATCGACCCTTCGGGCAGGGCAAAGGCATCGGCGTTGTACATCACCGTATCTTCCACCACGGTCATCTCTGGCATCTGTCCGCTGACCACCGCTTCGGCCATCAGCTTTTCTTCCTCACGCATCAGAATGTCCTGCGTCTTGAAGTTTCCCTTCTTGTCTGTCAAGTCCAACTTGAAGCTTTGTGTCTTGAACCCCATAAAGGAGACCTTCAGGACATAGACATCCGGACGGACATTGGCTAAAAGGAAATCGCCGTTCTTGTCCGAAGCATGTCCTCCAACCATGGTGCTGTCCTGCTTGTACAGTCGTACGGTTGCCCCTTCAAGCGGCTGCAGGGTTTCGTTCTCAAAAACCGTTCCTCTTATATTAAGAGCCTTCTTATCCTTTTGTTTTGTTGTGGTCTTGCCCGTTTCCGTCTTCGGCTTTGCTTGTGCCAGGACCACATTCGGCGTCATCAGAAGCAGCATCAGTATTGCGATAAAAAGTTTGCCCATTTTACTCATCGTATTAAAAAATAATTCCTGTTATAAGACTTAACACCTACACAATAGTTTAACTAATGGGGGAATTTTGTCATAATCGCCCCTAAAATTAGATGTTTTTTCAAAAAAAAAACTTATCTTTACGGCATAAATAGTTCAAATTATCAAGTTTTTTAACCCACCATGAACAAAACAAGTTTTTTTCTGGCCGTAGACCTTGGCGCAACCAGCGGCCGCACCATATTGGGTTCCATTGAGAACGGCAAACTCACCCAACGTGAGATGACACGCTTTGCCAACCCCATCATCCAGCAAGGCGGACACTTCTTCTGGGACATCTATGCCTTATATAACGAAATTATCCGCAGCCTGAAGACAGTTGCTGAAGAAGGCATACAACTGACCAGCATCGGCATTGACACCTGGGGTGTGGACTTTGTCTGCGTTGGTAAGGACGGCGGCATCCTGCGCAATCCCTACTGCTACCGCGACCCGCATACCGAAGGGGCAATGGAGGAATTCTTCAAGCAGATTCCAAAGGAGAAGGTCTATGACAAGACCGGCATCCAGTTCATGAACTTCAACTCCCTCTTCCAACTGGCCACAATGCGCCGCAACAACGACTCAGCGCTGGAAGCGGCGGACAAGATTCTTTTCATCCCCGACGCCCTGATGTATATGCTCACCGGCGAAGCCGTTTGCGAATACACCATTCTCTCCACAAGTCAGATGCTTGACCCCAGATCCAAGCGTATTGACCCCGAACTTATCGGTGCCATCGGCTTGCGCGAAGAGCAGTTCGGCCGCTATGTGAATCCCAGCGACAAGGTGGGCGTGCTGACCCCCGAAATACAGAAGATGACAGGCGTTGGCCCCGTGCCCGTAGTGGCTGTGGCCGGCCACGATACCGGAGCGGCCGTGGCCGCCGTGCCGGCACAGAACCCCAACTATGCATATCTGAGTTGCGGCACTTGGAGTCTTCTGGGCATTGAGACAAAGGATGCCATCATCAACGAGAAGAGTTTCGGATACAACTTCACCAATGAAGGCGGTATAGAGGGAACCACCAGATTCCTCAAGAACATCTGCGGAATGTGGCTGTTAGAACGCTGCCGACAAGAATGGACAGACGCACCGGCCGAAGTCGGTCTGGTAGCCAGCGGTGCAATGACAGCACCGGCATTCCGTTCGCTCATCAACCCCGACGACCCACGCTTTGCCAATCCCGAAAGCATGGTCAAGGCTATACAAGGCTTCTGCGAAGAGACAAACCAACCCGCTCCGCAGACCTATCAGGAAATTGCACGTTGCATTTTCGAGAGCCTGGCATTGCGTTATCGTCAGATACTGGACTATCTGCGCGACCTGGCTCCATTCCCCATTGAAAAACTCCACGTCATCGGCGGAGGCACACATAACCATTATCTTATGCAAATGGCGGCAGACAGCATCGGCATACCGGTAATCACCGGTCCCGTGGAAGGAACCGCCATCGGCAACATCATGTTGCAGGCCAAGGCTGCCGGTCTGGTAAGCGACATGTTCCAGATGCGAGGCATCATTGCAGACAGCATCGAGACCCGCACCTATCTGCCCCAGAAGACCGCGGTTTGGGAAGAGCCCTACCAGCGTTTCCTCGCCATGCAGAATTAACTCTCTCCCGAGGGAAAAATATTTTCCTCCCGATGAAAAAATAAAAAAGACATTTTACCAACCATTAAAACAAGAATAAAAGACATGAAAGAAGCACTTGTAAAAAAAGCCTATGAAGTGGCTAAGGAACGCTATGCGGAAATAGGTATTGACACCGAGAAAGTATTGGAACAGCTACAGAACTTCCACCTCTCGCTTCACTGCTGGCAGGCAGATGACGTAAAGGGTTTCGAGGTACAGGCTGGTTCTCTGAGCGGCGGTATCCAAAGTACCGGTGATTTTCCCGGTGCTGCCCGCAACATTGACGAACTGCGTTCAGACATCCTGAAGGCCAAGAGCCTGATTCCCGGAAACCATCGTCTGAATCTGCACGAAATATACGGAGACTTCAAGGGTAAAGTCGTTGACCGCGACGAAGTGACCGTAGAGTATTTCCAAAGTTGGATTGACTGGGCAAAGGAGAACAACACATTGCTCGACTTCAACTCTTCATCCTTCTCTCACCCCAAGAGCGGAAACCTTTCTCTTGCCAATCCCGACGAATCAATCCGTACTTTCTGGGTTGAGCACACCAAGCGTTGCCGCGAAATTGCCAACGCAATGGGAGAAGCACAGAACGACCCCTGTATCATGAACCTCTGGGTGCACGACGGTTGCAAGGACATGAGCGTGAACCACGCCCTTTACCGCAATACATTGAAGAAGTCGCTCGATGAGATTTTCGAAAAGGATCAGCCCATGATGAAGGATTCTATCGAGGGTAAGGTATTTGGTATCGGTCTGGAAAGCTTTACTGTAGGTTCTCATGATTTCTATACTGCCTATGCATCCAAGTACGACAAGATCCTAACCATCGACACCGGTCACTATCACCCCACAGAATCTCCAGCCGACAAGGTAAGTGCCGTGCTTCCGTTCGTCAAGGAGCTTATGCTTCACGTTAGCCGTCCCATCCGTTGGGACTCTGACCACGTTACCATTATGGACGACCCCACATTGGACCTCTTCTCAGAAATCGTCCGTGCCGACGCATTGGAGCGCGTACATTATGGACTCGACTTCTTCGACGGCAGCATAAACCGCATTGGCGCCTATGTAATTGGTTCCCGCAGTGCACAGAAGTGCATGCTCCGCGCCCTGCTCGAGCCCAAGGACCTCATCAGCAAGTATGAACTGGCGGGCGAAGGCTATAAAGTGCTCACAATGCTCGAAGAGCAGAAAGCCATGCCATGGCAGGCAGTCTATGACGAATTCTGCCTCCGCAACAATGTTCCTGTCGGTGCAGACTTTATGGCAGATATCGACCAATACGTGGCCGACGTAGTTTCAAAGCGTATATAATATAATAAGGTATAGGTAAAAAGGATGAAGGAATAGCACAGGCCACAACATCTTCTACGGCCAGGCAAACTCCTTCATCCTTGATTATTCATCACATACAATAAATTTCTATGGAAATACTTATTGGGCTTATCATCATAGCCATCGGAGCGTTCTGCCAATCGAGCAGCTATGTTCCCATCAACAAGATTAAAGACTGGTCATGGGAGTCGTATTGGATTGTACAAGGCCTCTTCGCCTGGTTGATTCTTCCCTTCCTGGGCGCGCTTTTGGCCGTTCCTGAAGGACACAGCCTTTTCGAACTGTTCTCCGATGAGAATGCCTTCAATGTGGGCATGACCATACTCTTTGGCGTACTGTGGGGCGTGGGCGGACTTACATTCGGCCTTTCCATGCGCTATCTGGGTGTGGCCCTGGGACAGAGCATCGCCCTGGGCACCTGTGCCGGACTGGGCACCATCCTCGGTCCCGTGTTCCTCAACATCTTCTTCCCCGAGCAGGATCCGCTTTCCAAACTTACCTCTGCCGTAATCATCGGTGTGGTGGTTACCCTTGTTGGCATTGCCATCATCGGTGTGGCCGGTTCCATGAAGAGCGCATCGCTCTCCGAGGAAGAGAAAAGACAGGCTGTAAAGGACTTCAACTTCCCCAAAGGACTCGCCATCGCACTGCTAGCCGGTTTCATGAGCGGATGCTTCAACGTGGGACTCACCTTCGGAGCCTCCATCACTTTCCCCGAAACTGACGCCATGTTCCGCGGTCTGCCAGCCACCTTCCTGGTTACATTGGGCGGTTTCTGCACCAACGCCATCTACTGCTTCTATCAGAACAGCAAGAACAAGACCTGGGGCGATTACAAGAACACATCTGTCTGGGGCAACAACCTTTTGTTCTGCCTTTTGGCCGGAGCGTTGTGGTACAGCCAGTTCTTCGGTCTTTCCCTTGGCCAAGGATTCCTCGCCGATTCTCCAGACCTCATGACCTTCTCTTTCTGCATCCTCATGGCACTCAACGTTACCTTCTCCAACGTTTGGGGAATCATCCTGAAGGAATGGAAAGGCTGTTCTCCCAAAACCATTGCCGTGCTTTTGCTGGGTCTGTGCATACTTATCATCAGCAGTTTTGTACCCCAGCTTCTCGCATAATAATCAAATATAACAGAAAAGAAAAATGAGCAGTATATTAGACGGACGCCCCGGACTGGCCGCTGTCATTGAGCAGGTGGCAGAAGTAACCGGCTACCTGTGGCAAAAAGGATGGGCCGAACGTAACGGCGGAAACATTACGGTTAACATTACTGAATTCGTCGATGACGAGATCATGGCCATGCCCGCCATTTCTCCAGTGGTACAAATCGGCACAACACTCCCCCACCTCAAAGGCAAATATTTTTATGCCAAAGGAACAGGAAAACGCATGCGTGACCTGGCACGCTTCCCCATGCAGAACGGCGCAATCATTCGCATTTGCGAAGACTGCGCATCGTATGAAATAATTGCAGATGAGCCCGTAATGCCCACCAGCGAACTGCCCTCACATCTGGCTCTTCAGAATTATCTGATTGAAACGGGAAGTTCGTACAAAGCCACTTTGCACACCCACCCCATCGAATTGGTGGCAATGTCGCATATACAACGTTTCCTCAAGGGAGATGAAATGACACGGGTCCTTTGGTCAATGATACCCGAGACGCTGGCATTCGCTCCATTGGGAATCGGCATTGTCCCCTACTCCCTTCCTGGCTCTATCGCCCTGGCAGAAGCCACGTTAGAGCAGATAAAGACACACGACGTTGTCCTTTGGGAAAAACATGGAACCGTAGCCGTCGGTACGGACATAATGGATGCCTTTGACCAAACGGATGTTTTATGCAAAGCCGCCAATATCTATATGTGTGCCAAGAGCATGGGTTCCGAACCAGATGGCATGACAGATGCAGAGATGAAGGAAATACAAGATGTCTTCAAGCTGCCCAAGGAAAGGCCTTGTTAAATCCGAAGTAAACAAAAAAATCCTTACACAAAAAACGGGTAAAAATAACACTTAAGTGTTTCTTCAGTAACAGTTAAGTGTTTTGCCAAAAAGACTTAAGTGAAACTCCAGAAACACTTAAGTCTTTTTTTCGTGTGATTTCAGAGGTAATTTTGCGGATTTGCATCCGATTGATTATAAGAATGTTGAATATTTCCATATTTTCTTCCCTCACCCCCCAATCCCTTTTTAATGTTTTTTGACAAATATGGTGAATGGCACTCAGATGACACAGATACGACAGATTTTTGAGTTATGAGCAATGAGTTGTGAGCGATGAGATTTGACATAAGAACAGAAGTATCAAAAGAAAAATAGGTCCTTTTGTTCCTCTGTCAAAAAATTAAATCTGCGGTAATCTGTCGCATCTGTGTCATCTGCGTGCCATTATTAAACGGTGAGCGGTGAAGAGGTAGGGACGTCTGCGTGTAGCGTCCGAGGTTTTTTACTCACGCAAATCACGCCAATCCCGCCAAAGGCATAGAGTAATATTTTGCGAGATTCGTGGGATTCGCGTGAGATTATAACTCTTGTGTACTCTTCGGACGCTGCACGCAACGTCCCTACCCCCTCACCACTCACAACTCTGTTACTGCGAATATGTTATTCGCTGTTTTTGAGTATAAGGGTCTGTGACCCGACAATAGAAAACATGTTCTTCTGTTCTTCTGCCAAAAGATCTCACAACTCATCGCTCATCGCCCAAAATATTCTTTAGTCGAAAAAACTCATCGTTAAACGTTAAACGTTCAACATTCAACGTTCACCGCTCAATGTCAAACATTTTTACTTTTGTCCACAAGCCACACATTGGTTTCAAAATGAACAAAAACCACTTAAAATAGTTCAAAAACAAACCTAAAAAGCAACCCTATTTTGCCCTACTGCGAAATTTTGACTTTCCAACTGGAAAAAAATAATTTTCCAACTGGGAAATAAAAATTTTCCAACTGGGCACTTTCGACTTTCCAGCTGGATTTATACGAAAATTCGGTTTTGTAAAGAATTTTCAATGGAACGCTGATGAGCGGTGAGCGGTGAGCGGTGAGCGGTGAGCGATGAGCCGTGAGTACACAAATGTCATCCTGAACTTGTTTCAGGATCTCACAGCGAGCCATTTCTAGAACATCACCGCGGACAGATGCTGACATTTGCGATTGAGCGAGAGCAGAGCCAAACTTGCTTGAACTGTGCCGAGCGTGAGCAAATTGAACAAAGTTAAACAAGTTCAGCATGACAGAAAGATGAGCGATGAGCCGTGAGAGTAGGGACGTCTGCGTGCAGCGTCCGAGGTTTTCACTCACGCAAATCGCGCCAATCCCGCCAAAAGGATTAGACATAAGAACATAAGAAACAGGTTTTTGGGCAGTGAGTTATGAGCGATGAGCCGTGAGAAAGTAGGGACGTCTGCGTGCAGCGTCCGAGGTTTTTCACTCACGCAAATCCCGCCAAGTTTAGAGCAATATTTCGTGATCCGTTCCATCGGATATGCCATCCGATGGAATTGAGGTAGGGATTTGCAATCCCCGTCTACGCTATCGAGGCACAGACCCTTATACTCAAAAACAGCGAATAACATATTCGCCGTAACAGAAAGACATGTTTTTCCCTTTTGATTCTTATGTCTACTCCTTTTCGTGAGAGCGTGAGATTATAACCCAATGTGTTCTCTTCGGACGCTGCACGCAGACGTCCCTACTCATCGCTCACAACTCAAAAATATGTCTCTTCTGTTCTTCTGTCAAAAGATCTCACAACTCACCGCTCACAACTCATCACTCAAAACCTTCTTATATCGATTTTTTTTCGTACTTTTGTGCAAAATACACAAGCAACATGATGAAAACACTCAGAAAAACATATATTTTTCTCTTCCTCGCCACCCTGATGGCCTGCACGGAGCATGGCGACTTTGAACGGCGGCTGGCTGTGGCGGACAGTCTGATGACGCACGAGATGCCCGATTCCGCCTACCGTATGCTGTGTGGCATGAACGAAGAGGCGGAAGAGGTGAGCGAACCTTTACGCATGCGCCACCTGCTCCTGCGCTCCAATGCCCAGAACAAGGCATACGTGGATTTCACATCGGACAGCATCGGCTGCCTGCTGGTGGACTACTACGATGCGCACGGCACACCCAACGAGCGGATGCTGGCGCATTACATCAAAGGCTGTGCCTACCGCGATATGGGCGACCAGCCCGCCTCCCTGCGTTGCTACAACGATGCCGTGGCGGCAGCGGACACCTCCCGTGCGGATTGTAATTTTTACCAGCTCAGTATCATCCATGAACAGATAGCCAAGATATTCAATGACCGTGCCATGCCCGACAATGCGCTGCAGGCCTACGAATATGCCGAGCGTTATGCACGGAAGGTACAGGACAGCATTGGCATCTTCACCATCTGGGGCAACAAATCCAATGCATTGATCAACCAAGGCAGAATACAGGAGGCCTTGCGCATCAAAGAAGAGGCGGCGAATGGATTCCGGAACATGGGTTATCCCCAATATGCTGCACAAGTCATGGGCCTTTGCATCAAATGGTATGCCCGACAAGGAGAGTTTGAAAAGGCCAAGGCTGCAATGGACGAGTTTGAGAACCAGTCCGGCTATTTCCTCAAAAATGGCGACATAGAACCTGGCAGAGAAGACTATTACCAAATAAAAGGCTCATATTATTACGAAAGAGGAGATATGGACTCTGCTCAATATTTCTTCCGCAAGTTATTGCAACAAGGAAAATCATGTAACGACATATATTTAGCCTCTTGGGGACTGACCCAACTTTATCACCGATACGGCAAACAGGATTCCGTGGCCAAATACGCCCTGCAGACTTTGGCACATAACGACACCTTATATAATATAGGGGCAGTGGAAAATCTGCAGAACGCACAGGCTATGTACAATTATACCCACCATCTGGAAACGGCACATCGCAAGGAGTTAGAGGCAAAAGATCTGGAAATCAGCCGCCGCAACTGGATCATCGGCGGAACGGCAATTGTCTTTGTTTTAATCCTCCTTGCCCTCATCTTTTACAGAAAAGACAAGAAGAAAGCGCAAACCATAGAAGGACTGAACTGTCTGATAGAAGAAAAGAAGGGACTTATCCACTCGCTGAACAGCCAATTGGAACAACAAGCCATTGACATTGAGGACTATCACCAAAAGGTGGAAACCATTCAAGTGCTGAACCAGAAAATTGCCGCCTATGAAACCGGCATGATAAACCGGGTAAACGCCAACCTGATAAACCAGCTGAATAAAGAATCTGCCATTCAAACCATTATACACAGGTTGAACTCTAAAGACAAAAACACCGAAAAACAACCCACTCACAACGAATGGAATGCCGTCTATTCCGTGGCGGAAAAGTACTTCCCGGCTTTGTGCGACATAAAGGCGAATCCCAAGATTTCTCCATTGGAATATCAGATCTGTGTGCTCACCAAACTGCGCTTTGAAATTGCGGACATTGTGCTGCTCACCGGAAAGGACAACAGCTTTATCACCGCCAAGCGCAAGCGCATGCTGCCCAAACTTTTCAATTGCACCGGCAGCGCAAAGGACTTTGACGCCCTCATTCTTGACCTGTAAAACGGCCATCCACATCAAACTTGTAAGGACGTCTGCGTGCATCGTCCGCTTCTTTTTTGCGAGATTTGTGGGATTTGCGTAACCACAAATCACATTCTCTTTTTTGTCGAAAATTGTCGAATTGCCCCCCCCTATTTGATATATTCGTTTATATATCAACAGCTTACAACATACAAAAGCAACCTTAACCCCTCATTTTGTCGAATAAAGTCGAACAATTTATTTGGCCATTATTTCTTGTCTTTCTAATTTTGCGACAGAATTAATTTTAAAAAAAGAAAAAACATGAAGTCAAAAACAATCCTCACCATCTGCATCCTCGGCATGTTCGCACCTTGTTCTCGCGCACATTATAGTTCTTGTGAAAATATCCCTACTCTTTTAGTGGAAGGGAATGAAAAATTACCTCTTAAAATTAAGGAAGTAAATGTAAACACTGGAGGTAAACCAGACCGAAGAACCCTCATCCCCGAGGTAACCTTAGAAAGAAACACGCTCCACTTCATCACCCCCTGCAACGGATACACATTCCGTCTGGTACAAAGTGGCAACATCAGTTATGTAGTTGAAATCACAGGAAACACACTGACCATCCCCACTACCTTCACGGGCGTATATGAGTTGCAGATTGTAAGCGGAGACACTATCTTCTATACGGAAGTAGAATTGTAAGAGACCAAAAACAAAATATTAATTTTTAAAATTCAAACACATGAAAAAAGAACTTATTATGGCAGCAATGCTGCTTTTGTCTGGAAACTCGTTTGCACAACTCGTCGTAGATTCTTTAGGACGCACACGTATTGGATCAACGGATACGCCAACTTCTGTATTATGTGTCGGCAATTCCAGTACTACAGATGCAGGAATTGCCTGTTCACACAGAGGTAATTATGGAATGAACATAAGTTTAGTCGGAGTAGACAACGGAAATCCATCCTATGGTATATATATAAGTTCTGCTTCATCGAAAAATCAAAACTATGGTATAAAATCAGTTGCCGGGCTAAGTGGCGGTAATAAGCCCAATGCATTTGGAGTAATGGGACTGGCTGGATTATCAAGTAACAGCATCGGTGTATACGGAGGTGTTCAAGGATTTACCAACATTACAAATTTTGCCGGAATTTATGGTACGACATCTGCAGCAGGAACGGTATCATTTAACTACCCGGGCAGTTATGCAGGATATTTCAACGGCAAGGTGCTTGCAACTGGAACCATTTACGGAACACTGTCCTCACTTTCAAATGCATCAAACAGTTCTTCATCTGCAACGACAACGCTTATTGAAACAAGAGATGAAGAATCTGCCATCTCCCGTCTGGCACAGGTGAAGAATGTGAAATTCAACATAAATGATTTGGATGGCAAAGATAAAAGAAACGCCTTAGGTGAAGACCCCATTTATTCAAAGGTTCATCACGGGCTTGATGCTGAACAATTGGAAAAACTTTATCCTGAATTGGTAGAGAAAGACAAGAACGGGAACTACTGGATCAACTACATAGAACTGATTCCAATATTGGTTAAGGGTATTAACGAACTATCCTCTGAACTGGCAGAATTAAAAGGCGCTTCACCAAAAATGGCAAGGGATATGTCAACTTCAATTGGAGAGGCCACAACCGATGTAGACGTTGTCCGTATGGATCAAAACACTCCTAACCCGTTCAGCGAAAGCACCGTGATAAAGCTCAACATCCCCCAAAGCACAACAACTGCCAACATCCTGATATATGACCTCAACGGCAAACAAATTGACAAGGTTTCCGTTGACGAACGCGGAGAAACCAATGTAACCGTTTATGCCTCCAATCTTGAAAGCGGGATGTACATATATTCCCTCATACTTGATGGGAAAGTCACAGTCACACGTAAGATGATTGTTGAGAAGTGATATGAACTTTACTTCGTTTCATTTTAAATCATGACAACCATGAAACGTATATTTTCACTCATAACATCTGTGTTATGCGCCGTAATAACACAAGCAGACACTTTTGACCTCTATTTTCATGCGGACAGTTTGGTGATAAGCCAGATTCGCACAGAAAACTTTGGAGAATATAGCAAAATAAAGTTCGGTAATTTATTATCGGAAGGACTAACGGGGTTCCCGGAACTGCCTAAAAAGAATATATATGTGGAAATCCCCACAAATGCGGAAAAGATATCTTTATCCGCACAAGGATTGTCGTCAGAGATTTACCCTCTTGGCCACAAGATATATCCGGCACAAGAATCTATGACAACATCATTACAGCATGAAGAACCGGGATTTACCCCATGTGTGGACAGTATATATAACAGTTCCTCCAGTTACCCACTCAATATAGCGACCATCAAAAATGTGTCTGCTATAGGAGACGAAAAGCAAATAGTATGTATTGAAGTTAATCCCGTTATTTATCATCCATCAGAAAAAAACATCTGTTTATATAAGCATGTTGAGTTAAATCTTAACTATAAGACAACAGCAGGACGGGTCAATAAAAGTAACGTGACTATAAGGAATCGCACCAATCTGCCATTCTACGAATATGCCATCATCACCAACAGAGAACTGTCAAATGCCTTCTCGCGAATGATCGCATGGCTAAAGGAAAGCGGCTATAACGCCGGTGTCGTACACATTGAAGACATCTTGAACAATCCGGACATTCAAGGTGATACAATCTCCTCATTATACGATGACGCGGGAAAGCTAAGGCAATATCTGCAATATGCGTACCGTGATGGTGGGACCAGATATGTACTGCTCGGGGGGAATAAAGACATTATTCCTATACGATATGGTACAGGAAGGAATAATACATGGACTTATTCTAATGACACAGAAGCCCTTCATATTCCGGCAGACTTTTATTATAGTGAACTACACTCAAACTGGAATCTGGACAATGACAAATATCTGGGTGAGCCCAACAGTTCCATGGATTATGGTTCAGAACTCATGATAGGTCGAATTCAATGTCAGAGTTCAACTGAAATAGAGAACTATACCGATAAATTGTTGAGATATGAGCTGAATCCAGGAAACGGAGATTACAGTTATCTACAAAAAGCTTTTTTCTCAGAAGCAGACCAGATGCAAAGAGACAATGAGGCGAAATCGGTAATAAATGAAATCCTTGATATTTTCCCTGACACGACCCTTATTTCTGAATATCCGTCCTACAATGCAAGCAACACTACTTATCCTACAGGAAATGACATCATTGAAGTGATGAAGCAAAACTATGGATATGTAAGCTGGTTCAACCACGGAAATCCCACAGCGATTGGGGCAAAATCTAATGAAATAGGGCTTACCCCCTACGGAATGACCTCAGTATGTGGAAATATACCATGGATTGTTCAAGAAACCGCCAATGGTCTGGATAGTTTGAAAAACAAAGACTACCCCATGATTGCCTACTCTATCGCTTGTACCATCACACCATATGACACGTATAGCGAAGAATACGCGCCTTTTCCTAATATGGGACAATCATTCACACTGGGAAAAGATTATGGCGGTCCGGCACTTATTGGAAATACAAGAGTTGGTTGGGTTAATACGACATATTTGGTCCAGAAAAAATTCAACTCTTATATACGAAGTAACTCTATAGGAATGGCTCTGAATCTCACAAAGCTCTACAACAATGCAGACAGACACCACCATGCCCACACCGTAAACATCATCGGTTGTCCTTCTATATGTATATGGACAGCAACCCCACAACACTTTTCTGCCACCCTATCGCCAGAAAGTATGCTTAATATTGGAAATCTTCATGCAAACTCCAACATCAATCTTCGCAAACTAAAGGAAAACGGAGACAGTATCATGTCAATCCCCATAAACGGCTCGTCATACAACATGGCATTGAATTCCTATGAAAACAGCGTCGTAATGCTGAACGGGCGAAATTGCTTGCCGCAAATCTTGCCCACATACCTACAGGATATCACACTGCGGGGTTCGAGATACTTAATCGTTTCTGACATGACATGTGGAAAAAATGTCAGAACAGGAGATGAAGGGAATGTGACATTTGAGCAAGGGAGCACAACTGAAATAGAAAAATCAGGCAAACTTGTGTTAGGACCTGGAACGGTAATAAAAGCCGGAGCGACATTACGAGTTAAACAATCTAACATTAACTTTTAATTCATATCATCACATGAAACATTATTCAGCATTAGTAATCCTTTCATTATTGTTCATGAGCTCTGCTGTATCCAATGCCCAGCCCCTATATTATACCACCGGAACAAAATGGACGGAACTGCAACTGGACACTCTGCTTTATGATTCATGGTATGAAAAAATAGAAGCAGAGGGGAAAGTTTCCTATAAACCTAATTTTGAAGTGGTGGAATATTATGTAGGAGAAAAATATCAAGGCAACCTGGATACCCACGGATTTCTTTTACACGGGATTTATGTTCACAAAGAGGGCAAACAGGATTCATTGGTCTGTTATCTGGCGCAGGATACAAGATATAATTATGCTGATGTTAGTCTAACTGCAATTATAAAGGCCGAGCCAGAACTATACGTAGCATATCCTACATCTATTTATCATTTCCCCATGTCACCAAATGTTGGTGACCCCGTCAAATTCCTCTCATTATCGTATGCACAAATGACAGGAGGATATTTCGGCCCTCCATTTGCCTATGTAAAAGAGGTGGGATACGACAGCTTTGGTTCCTCGCATCAACATAAATATGTTCTCTTAGACAATGGCATGTGTATTGTGGATAATATTGGAGTAACCTCATGGAACGGGAAAGAATGTATTATCGGGCCGGCAGACATATATTGGTGTGTAGCAGATTTCACAAATGACCCAGACATAAAGGGAAATCATCATCACTGCTCCATGCTTGTCCGTTTTGAGAAGGACGGAGAATTACTCTATAACATGTGGCCTAACGAAAAGGGGGAACTGGTACAAGGCATGAGCGATATTGCCGCACAAAAAAAAGGAACTGGTATCTTTGACTTGCAGGGCCGAAGACTTGCAGAAAAGCCCCAAAAAGGTTTGTTCATAAAAGACGGGAAGGTGATGGCAAAATAAACAATTGCAAAGAAACACAAAACCATCTGACGCATGAAAATCATTCAGACCTTTTGGACGGCAGGGCAGAATCCACTGAAACATGGTTTCGGTTGGGCACATCCCGAATACAATCTGATGTCATGGGCGCTGAACTGTCTCAGTCTGAGGGAGAATTCTTTTCTCACGCAAATCTCGCCAATCCCGCCAAAGCTTTAGAACAATTTCATGAGATTCGTGGGATTCGCGTAAGACTATAATCCCATGTGTTATCTCCGGACGCTGCACGCAGACGTCCCTACCCCCTCACTACTCATCACTCATTACTCACTGCCAAAAAAACTGTTCTTATGTCAAATCTCATCGCTCACAACTCATTGCTCATAACTCAAAAATCTGTCGCATTGGTGTCATCTGCGTGCCATTATTAAACGGTGAGCGGTGAACGAAAAAACGCAATGCGGTGCGTTGGCAAAGACAATGCGGTGTGTGAACGAATGCAATGCGGTGACTTTATCCAGGCACCGCATTGGCTTTTTGGAGCAGATATACTGCATGGGCCGATGCAGATATACTGCAACGGCTGTAGAAGATATCTTAAACGGGCAACGCAGTACTACTGCTATGGGAATTGAGATTGGACAGAAAAACTTTTTGAGCGATGAGCGATGAGCGGTGAGCGGTGAGTGGTGAGTGGTGAGCGATGAAATTTTGGATTAGACGCAAGAACATTTTGAACTATGAGCCGTGAGTTTTTTCGACAAAAGAACAAAAGGACATAAGTTTTAATGAGGCTCACAGCCGTTCGCTCACCGTTAAAAACCGTTGCCGATTCCCGTCTTTGCAGACGGCGGATGTGTGAGGAACGCTTGAATACCACGGGTTCAAGAACCCGCGGCTATTCGCCCTTTCGGGCATCGCGTCCTTCAGACGCCACTACTTATATATAATTACGAGAAAGAGAAAACGTCTGAAAGACGAGATTTTGAATAGCCGGGGGCTTTCAAGCCCTCGGTTTTAAGAATATCCATATAAATGACGTCTGAAAGACGGGAATCGGCAACGTAGATTTACCAAGCGATACTCGCTCAACGCTCAACATTAATAGTTAATCGTTCAAAAATCTGTCTCTTATGTTCTTTTGTCAAAACATTAAATCTGCGGCAATCTGTCGCATCGGTGTCATCTGCGTGCCATTACTCATTGCTCATCGCTCATTGCTTAAGACCCAAAAACTTGTCCTTATGTTCTTATGTCTAATCCAAAAACTCACGGCTCATCGCTCACAACTCACTGCTCAAAATGTTCTTCTATCAAAGAAATAATTGTTTATCCCATTACCCACCTTTCCAGATTACGGGTCTCGCTGGTTACGTTCGCACCAATCTTAACCACCTCTCTGCCATCAACGGAAAAGGGAAGGGCATAATCCTTGGCATTGATTTGTGCCAATGCTTCTTCGGCGGAGCCGTCCAGTTTCAGTTCAATGATGTACACATACTTGTCCGTGCCTATCAGCAGGTCTATGCGTCCGCGTGATGTGCGGTATTCTGCCTGGATATAAAGCCCCATCAGTTTGGTGATGATGTACATCACGTTCTGGTAGTGGTTCTCCAGGTCTCGTATCAGTTCATAGGGCGTGTCTGCCATCAAGGATTGCATCAGCTGCATGAAACGGTCGGCATCGCCTTTTTCTAACGACACTACAAACTGGCTGATGATGGTCGTGTGTTTGGCTGATTTAGAGTAGGAGTAATATGGAAGCAGGAAGTTTACGAACCCTTCCTTTACCTCCTCATTCGGATAGTCAAGCCGGTAAGTTCCAAAACGCTTGTCACATGACTTAATCGTCAGGTATCCGCTTTGGTATAGCACCGCTATCGGGTTGTCCACCCTCGCCTGTACGCTTTCCAGTTCGCTGGTAGCCGCCTCGTAACCGGACAGTTCACTGGGATTCAAGTCCACCTCCTTCATCAGCTCCACCAAATAGGTGGGTGTGCCTGTACTGAACCAATAGCTGCCATAGCACATATTTTTCAATGCCAGCAAAAGGCTGAACGGATTGTACAACCCTTGGGTGTCGCCGCAGAAATGATAACCGTCATAGCGCCTTTTCAATTCCAGATAGGCCTCTTCCTTTGTCTGCCCGTTGGCCTGTGCAAGTTTCTCCACCTCGGCATCAAAGGTGGCGTACAGTTCCTTTTCCGAGATGCCGCAGATGTCATGATACTGGGGCATCATGGAAATGTCCTCCAGATTGTTGAGGTCGCTGAACACGCTTACCTTGCTGAATCGGGTAACGCCCGTCAGCATGGCAAAGCGCAGGTCGCCGTCGGCACTCTTAAGCACACCGTAGAAGGCCTTCAGCGCATTGCGGAACTCCGTCTGTAGTTCCTCGTTCCCTATGGCCTGCAGCATGGGCTTGTCATATTCGTCCACCAGTACCACCACATTTCTTCCGGTCTTCAGCTTGGCAGAATGAATGACAGCCATAAACCGTTGTGAGAGACTGGGATTCCCACTCTCTGTAGTACCGTACATGGACTCCCATTTACGCAGATAAGTATCCAACACATTGTTCAATTCATCCAATGAGGCATAGCGTTCCGCATTCAGATCCAGATGCAGTACGGGATGTACAGTCCATTCCTTTTCCAGATTTTCTATGGCAAGTCCCTCAAACAGATGCTTCTTGCCCTGAAAATAAGCATCCAGCGTGGAAAGCAACAGGCTCTTGCCAAAACGACGGGGACGGCTCAGGAAATAACAACTGCCTCCCTGAACAAGTTCGTATATCTGTCTTGTCTTGTCTACATATACCCATTCGTCCTCGCGTAACTTCTCAAACTGCTGTATGCCTATAGGATATTTCATAACAAATCATGGCTAATTCTGCACAAAGATAACTCTTTTTTGTGAAATACGAGAATATTTACCCCGTAAAGACACAAAGATAGACTTCATACGCCAACGAGGCTGTATTCTCAGAACGACTAAGCTATCTTCAAGTAATCTTACGACGGACAATACTCATAAAAAATGTCAAAAAAAGAAGAAAGGAACGCAAAGGAAAGAACTATTTAAAAAACTTTTTATAACTTTGGGCATGAAACATCACATTTTTAATACTTACACTATGAAAAGAATGATTTCCTTTTTCGTGGGTGCGGTGATGACAGTTTCCTCCGCCACACAGGCACAGAACGTAAGTTCATGCGAAAAACAAGCTGAAGAGTTAAAAAGTTTCAACCAAAAGTATCCACAGGAAAAAGTATTCCTCCACATGGACAATACGTGCTACTTCCTGGGCGACACCATCTGGTTCAAGGCCTACACCCGGCAGACCGACACGGGAGCGCCATCGGGAAAGAGCGGTGTGCTGTACGTGGAACTGCTCAACCACGACGGCTATCTGATGGAACGCAAGCTGATTGAAATGAGCCAGGGTGAGGGGCACGGCTTCTTCCACCTGAAGAACGACTCCAGCCTGTACAGCAGATTCTACGAGCTGCGGGCCTATACACGATGGCAGCTGAACTGGGGAGAATATGAGCACAAGAAGACGCAGGCTTCAAGAAAATGGTTCTTCAACAAGACCATGGAATATGAGTTCTTCCGCGACTACGAGAAACTGTACAGCCGTGTGTTCCCCGTCTATGACAAACCGGAGGCGGAGGGCGAGTATGTGCTGAGCATGAGCGAAAGGCCGAAGCTGCGCTACTACAGCATGAACCCTTCGGAAGCGGAAATGACGCTCAGTTTCTTCCCCGAAGGCGGTACGCTGGTGGAGGGTGTGCCCTGTCGTGTGGCATTTGAGGCGGCCATGACGGACGGGGAGTATCTGGAAGGCGGACTGACGGTGGAAGGAAAGACCGTTCCCGTGACCGACCGCGGAAGGGGCGTGTTCACCATTACACCGAAAGCGGGCGAACAGATAAAGGCTGTATTCCGCACAAAGGACGGAAAGGAGATAAGCAAGGAACTGCCCAAGGCGGAGGCGCAGGGGGCAACCCTCTGTGTGGAAGAGCGCAACGGCAAATGGAAAATAGGCGTGCAGGCATCGGGAGGACTCTCCACTGGCAACATGGCGATGACGCTGATGCACGAGGGCAGACTGGTGAAATATGTACCATTGCAGGGAATGGGCAAGAAGGAAATATGTCTGGACAACGGAAAGTTGGAAGCCGGCGTACACCAGGCCACGCTGTACGATGCGGACGGAAGGGTATGGGCAGACCGTCTGTTCTTTGTGAAGAAAAAGCATCTGGAACGACCCACCCTGACCTTCAGCGGCGCGAAAGACCAATACAAACCCTACGAGCAAATCAGCCTGGGCGTGCAGGGTATCCAAGGCGACACAAGGATTTCCGTGGCGGTGCGCGATGCCGTGAGGGGATCAAGAAACGACGACACGGGAAACATCCTGACCGAAATGCTGCTGGCAAGCGAGATAAAGGGCTTTGTACCGCAGCCGGAATGGTACTTCGAGGCGGACGACGAACGGCACAACCGTGCGCTGGATCTGCTGATGATGGTGCAGGGATGGCGCCGGTTCGACTGGAAGGAAATGGCGGTGAAGGGCAATTTCATTCCCGTGCATCCCGTGGAGAAGACGCCCTACATCTTCGGTGCTGTGCATACATACGAAGCTGCGGAAAAGTATAGTCCGCTACAGGAAACCGTTCTGCGGGACCACCTGAAGTTCATGGGCGTGAGCCAGGAAATGATAAACGACGATATCAACAGAAGATTCGGATGGCGCGACACGGACGGAAGCCGCTTCTTTGCCGGAAAGGATCTGACCAGCGGAAACTGGGAAAAGCATGCCGACACCACAGGACTGGACAAGGAACAGTACAGAAGATGGAAGGGCGACGGAGAGATGCTGAAAAACGAGATAAGGGTACATGGAGAGGTGGAATACCAAGGCAGGACCCTGAAGATGGATGCCACTGCCGATGACGGACAGTTCCGCTTCAAAACCCCGAAACTTTACGGAGACTATCAGATGTTTCTATGGGCAAGCGACTACAGCAAATGGCCGGATGATGAAAAGAAATTCAACGACCACATTTGGAGCAAGAAATCGGAATATTCCTACCCTGAATTTTATGTAAGACTCTCCAACCCGTATCCCAAATTTGCGAAGCCTTATAACCATTACCAGACCGCGCACCGTCCGCTGAAGGTAAAGGAAGAAGGAAAGAACCGTCCTTCGCTGGAGAAGACCTTGCAGGAAGTGAAGGTATATGCCAGCCACGGCGGACTGAGGCGGGACAAGTACATGAGACCGGTTGTGGCGCTGGACGCCTACGAGGCCTTCAATCTGGTGGTGGACGCGGGACTGATGGACGGTTGGTATTCCTCTTCTGCCACACTGTCACAGGCGTTGGCACAGTATCATGTGGGACACATGGGACTGGAGGGACACTACAACGTGGTGAATCGTCTGGACAACATATATGGCAACACGTCTACGGCGTTCCGCATAAACGGCATGAGCGTGGAGGAGGCGACAAAGAAGTTCAACCGCCTGACCAAACTGGACTCCATCTACATCTTTACCGACTATTCTCCGCGTCTGGAGGGCGACAAGCGGTATTACGGAAGCGACCGTCCTGCAGTGAGCGTATTGTTCAAATCGGGATACACGAACGCATACAGCGACCGTTGCATCAAGATGCAGGGCTTTGCCTACCCTGCCGAATGTTACAGTCCCGACTACAGCAAGCAAACGCCACCAGAAAACAAAAAGGACTACCGCCGCACGCTATACTGGAACCCCAACCTGATGCTGGACAAGGACGGCAAGGCCACCATTACCTTATATAATAACGCGCGCACGACAGAAATCAGCGTGGATGCTGCAGGACAAGCTGCAGACGGAACCTTGTTATGGGGGGATGAGCGATAAGCGGCATTGGCCAGTCAAAAACAAAAAAGGATGTGCGGTTTGCACATCCTTTTTTTAGAGTACGCCTGATAAGACTCGAACTTACACGCATCGCTGCACCAGATCCTAAGTCTGGCGTGTCTACCAATTCCACCACAGGCGCGACTTAAGCGGTTGCAAAGATACGTCTTTTTTTTTAATTACGCATATTAGAAACTATTTAAATTTTATTGCGGCATTATTTGAGCACTATTATTGAATAGATTTTCTTTCGCATTTTGCTGGGAATAGCAAACTATTTCCCAAAAACAAGAAAGGAAAGATGTCAATAATAGGTTCAAAGAAGCCGAAAGCAGTTAAAATTTATTTGGGCAATATCTTTTCTTTCAGTTGTTTGGCAAGAAGTTTATAGCCAATTCCGTTGGGGTGGACACCGTCCCGGAACAGGGTTTCGTCAATCTTTCCGCTGTTGTCCTTGCGCAACAACACGGCATTGGCATCCAAGAGAACGGTGTGTGCGTCCTGCGGCAACAGCTGCTGCAAGCAATCGTTCAGACGCGCAACCTTCTCTTCCATGCCCTTGCAGGGATATACCTTTATGACACATAGTCGCGCTTGGGGCTGGCGCTGGCGAATCAGGGCAGACAAGGCCACGATGCCGCCGGCGATGTCTTCCTCGCGCTCGCCTTTCGCCAGATTGTTGATGCCTATCTGCAAGCAGATGGTGGAGGGCTTGCAGCCTTCCAGTTCGCCGTGGAATATGCGCCAATAGACATTCTCAATGCGGTCGGACCCGAATCCCATATTGGTTACACGGCGACCCCTGAACATCTTCTCCCATGAGGCATCCCATTGCCAGCCGTGCGTGATGGAATTGCCAATCATGAGTATTTCCGGGTCGGTAGTACGGTTCTGGCGCATCACTTCGTTGTGGCGCAATGTCCAGTCGTAAGAACCGTCGCGGAACTGGCGGGTGGGCATGTAACGCGGGTTGGGTGTGTCCTCGGAGAGGATTTCCTTTAGTTTCTTCTTGTACGCATCGGCATATTCGCGGTTGCCAAGGTCATTGGGATGCACGCCCTCAATCCATGAATCTTCACCCAGGCCGAGTTCCTGATGGGAGAGGTAATAGAGGTGCTTTATGCCCTCGGAAAGCAGATGCTGATAAGCCTTGCGCAATACGGCATCGCCGGCACGGTACTTGCGGTACAGATCGGGTTTGAAGACACTGTCGCATGTGGAAGAACTTTCGACAAGAAGAATGGGTGCCTGACTTTTCTCGCGCAATTTACGGACACCCCAGGTCATGCGCTTGAAGATTTCTTCGCCAAGCCCGTGGCTGTTAGGCATGGGGTCGAGGATGAACACACGGGCATCAATCTCGCTCATGGCCTCGAACAAGGGGGCTTCCATCAGGGCAGAACCGGAGAAGCCAAGATTGACGACCGGATAGTCTGTCTCGCGCTGTAGGATGTTTGTCCACATCAGGCCGGGACGCGAGGGCGATGCTCCCTGGACAATGGAAGATCCATAAACGACAATCGGCCTTTCTGGCGTCTGAGGCAGGAACACAAAATCAGTGCCGTCATCAACGCCAATCTGCAAGGACGTGGTTTCACTATAAGGTGGAAGATAAAGCTGATACTCCAGACCTCGGTGGGGAAATGTAGGAGCTTTGATTTCCTTGAAGGTAACAGTTATGGTATCGGCATATTTCCATCCCATGTGGTTGCCAATCCAGTGGGTATTTCCATTGGCGTCGGTTCCGTACAAATCGACTCCACCATGACACAAAGGCGCCATATTCTTATAACCGCCTTCACGCGCAATCTTATATTTCACTTGAATGGTTGGTGAATTGGTGCGGAAACGTATCATCAGTCCTGCACTCTGACGCGAGAGACCCCAAACACTGCGAGGCATGGTTGCCTTAAACCTTTCCGGCATTCGAGCAAAACTTTTTCCGATTTCAGTATTCCAGGCACGTCCACAAATTTTAGGTGTGTCTCCATCCAATGGATTATACCATGTAATCTGGGCCAAAAGCGTACCGCATACAAACGATACAATTGCACATAAAAGTAATTTTTTCTTCATATATTATCTTTTATTTTATTCAACATATTGATTCGTTTGATATAATATCCAAAACAAATTTGGGTTTATATAAACAAAAAAAAGAGAGTTTCCCAAGCGGTTGCTCAAGAAACTCTCTCTGTTAAAGAAAAACGGCGGCTACCTACTCTCCCACGGGTGTGCAGTACCATCGGCGCGGGCGGGCTTAACTGCTCTGTTCGGAATGGGAAGAGGTGGGACCCCGCCAC
>JAFYQQ010000032.1 GCA_017559845.1 Bacteroidaceae bacterium
AATTGAATCGACGGTTCGCTTCCTTTTATAAAAAAGCTTGTACTACATTTCCTTAATGTCTTATGTGAAATCTTTCAAAGAACTCGCTCGCAAACTGCGTTGTTTCTCGTTTGCGGGTGCAAAGGTAGACACTTTCCACAACATGACAAAACATTCTAGAAACTTTTTTAAAGAAAAACGGAAAAATTTTAAATACACATTATATAATATATATATATGGGCGCAAAAAGAAGGCAGAAAAGCATTACTAAGGGAAATACGGCGGAATTTCAAACCCAAAAAGCTGGCGCAAAAATATGCTTCCAGGAACACAGAGAAAAAGGGGGTAAGAGGACTTGCCACGCATGGCAAATCTTTTTTCCTCGCCATGTAAATGAAATTACATCGGGACGGAAATAAAAAACAATGTCTTTTCCTGATTTCATACCAAAAGCGTTATTACTTCATTAGCGGAAAATATTTACTGTTCTTCTTTATCCCTATTGTCGATTCCTACAACCTCTTCGACTCCATGCAGCAAGTATTGACGCTTTCAGCAGGATGGCGCAACTAGAAATTTTCTCTTTTTCTGATTTTATCACACACAATAACACATAAAAAAGGGAAAATTTGGCTACCTTTGCAGATAGATTAATAAAAGTTCAACAAAATAAACAGATCTGCCTATGTAACATTAGCGTATAACCAATACGCACATTATAAATAAAAACATATCAGAAAAGCGTTTTAGCTTTATTCTATCCTCTAAAGTTTGGCGACTCATAGATACCGATAAGAATAATAGCCAAAATGCTCGCGCTTGAGCGCGGGCTTTTAGTTATTTTATCGGTTAGGTATGCCAAACACCTGGAGGATGATTCACTAAATGTTCCGCGCTTTTTTTGTGCGTATATATCAGAACAGCTTTAAAGGAACAAAAGGCGAAAACCGAAAAGCCCTAAAAGAGTAGGTCCACATCAAGTTTTAGAAGGTATCGGCACGTTAATAATAAATGTATTTAGGAAAAATGCCCGCAACAAAAAGGTTACACAAAAAATGAAAGATATCGTAAGCATTAATAGAACTTACCTATCTGCCTTCCTTCGTAAATTTTCGCAAATAGGACGCTGTTAGCGATGAAAAAAGTGCGATATGTTTGGTGGTTCGCTGAAGAATTCCTATTTTTGCGTTAAATACGGCATTTTCCAGCCAATCGGCATGGGCGAAAGCCCTTTGCACACAAAACATTTAACGGTTCTGATCCTGAAGAATAAAAAACATTAAACATCAATATTAAAATGAAAGATTTTATCAAGTACACCACCGCTACCATTGTCGGAATATTCCTGTGTAGCATCATTATGAGCGTCATCAGCATTATCGCCATAGCCGGAATGGCTGCCAGCGAGAGTATGACCAAACCCATCAAAGAAAAATCTATCCTGCGTCTCAATCTGAACGGAACCATAGAAGAAAGAACAAAGGACGACCCATTTGCCGCACTTGCCGCTGGAGAAGGTTATGAGACCATTAGTCTGGAAGAGGCGATGATTGCCATTGAGAAGGCCAAAGAGAACGAGAGCATCAAGGGCATCTACATTGAAGGTGGAATGCTGGAGGCCACTCCTGCCATGCTGCAGGAACTGCGTAACGCGCTGACCGACTTCAAGGAAAGCGGCAAGTTTATCCTGGCCTATGGAGACAATTACAGCAAAGGCGCCTACTATCTTGCATCCACTGCCGACCAAGTGTTGCTGAACCCCATCGGCATGTTGGATTGGTCAGGTATGGCATCGCAGCCTCTCTTCTTCAAGGATCTATTGGAGAAAATAGGCGTGAAGGTACAGGTGTTCAAAGTGGGCACATACAAGAGCGCCGTAGAGCCTTTCATCTGCACAGAGATGAGCCCTGCCAACCGCGAGCAGGTAAACAGCTACCTGAGCAGCATCTGGAAGAATATGGTAAACGATGTGGCCGCTTCACGCAACCTCAAACCTGAAGCTGTCAATGCGTTAGCCGACAGTCTCACCCTTCTTGCCGACCCAGAAGTAAGCGTGAAAGGCGGACTGGTGGACCAGCTATGTTACATCAGTGAAGTGAAGAAGATTCTGAAAGAAAAGGCTGAAATTGAAGAAGATGAGTCCATCAAGTTTGTAACCACAAAAGATGTGGCCAAAGCCGAGACGCTGCAAGAAAAGATCTCGGACGAAATCGCTGTGTATTATGCCTATGGCGACATTGTTGACACCCGTTCATCCTCAATGCAGCAAGAGGCTGTCATCTGCGGAAAAGACGTGATAAAGGATTTGCAAGAGCTGCGCGAAGACGATGACATCAAGGCCGTTGTAATCCGTGTCAATTCCGGTGGCGGCAGCGCATACGCTTCTGAACAGATTTGGCACGAAGTGGAACTATTGAAGGCAGAAAAACCGGTAGTCATCTCAATGGGCGGCATGGCTGCTTCTGGCGGTTATTACATTTCCTGCGGAGCCAATGCCATCTATGCAGAACCTACAACACTGACCGGAAGTATCGGTATTTTTGGTATGATTCCCGATGCCAGCGAGTTGTTGTCAGAGAAACTGGGGCTGAAACGCGACGTAGTGAAAACCAATGCAATGAGCGACTTCGGCTCACTCATGCGTCCCTTCAACGAGGCAGAAAGCAACCTGATGCAAACTCATGTAAACAAAGGATACGAGCTGTTCACCGGACGCGTGGCTGACGGTCGAAAGATGAAGAAGGACGACGTGAAGGCCATTGCCGAAGGCCGCGTATGGACGGGCGAACAAGCGTTGGAAATCGGTCTTGTAGACAAACTTGGCGACCTGGATGACGCCATTGCCGCAGCGGCAGAACTGGCCGAGAGCAAAGAATATAGCATTGGCCGCTACCCTGCTCCCGCACCTTGGTTCCAGGGTTTGCTGGACAAAACCAAGAGCAGCTACCTGGACAGCCATCTGAAGGAACTTATGGGAGAATATTATACTGTATTCAGCAGCCTGCAAAACATGAAGGGACAAAACCCCATCCAGGCACGAATCCCCTACTATATCAATATAAAATAACAAGGGCACAAACCTGCTCTATACATTATATTATAATAATATGGAAGGCGACCAGATCCGCATAAACAAATGGCTTACCCCCCTGAGCTGGCTTTACGAAGCCGGCACAGAGGGGCGTAACGCCTTGTTCGACGCAGGCATTCTGAAATCGCGTTCCTTCCATATTCCCATCATCAACGTAGGAAACATCACCGTGGGCGGCACGGGTAAAACTCCGCACGTAGAATACCTCATACGCCTGCTCAGCCCGAAGTATAAAGTGGCAGTACTGAGCAGAGGCTACAAGCGCAAAAGCAAAGGATATGTATTGGCACAGCCAGACAGTACGGTGGAAGAAATAGGAGACGAACCCTGGCAAATCAAGCAAAAGTTTCCCCACATCTATGTCGCCGTGGAAGCCAACCGCTGTAAAGGCATAGAGCGACTGATGAAAGATGAAGCCACTCGCGACGTTGAGGTCATCTTGCTTGATGACGCCTTCCAGCACCGGTATGTAAAACCTGGGTTGAACATTCTTCTTACCGATTATCACCGTTTGATTACCGAGGACAAAGTACTTCCCGCAGGACGTCTTCGCGAAAAAGCCTCTGGAAGATACCGGGCCAACACCGTCATCGTGACGAAATGCCCCCGACAAATGACACCCATAGAATTCAGGGTCATTGAAAAGAAACTCGCTCTAATGCCATGCCAAGACCTATTCTTCAGCACCTACGCTTACGGGCAAATGAAAGCGCTGTTCCATGAAAAGGAAATGCTGATACAAGAACTGGCCGCCACAAACGTGCTGCTGCTTACAGGCATCGGCAATCCCAAACAGATGGAATCGGACCTGAAACCCCACGTCTGCTCGGTCAAAAGCCACTCCTTCCCCGACCACCACTTCTTCAGCCCGAAAGACATTGCTGACATACATCAGGCATTCAGCCAAATGCCACAACCCAAACTGATTATAACCACAGAAAAGGACGCAACCCGGCTCCAAAGCCGCACCGCCCTTTCTCCGGAAATAAAAGATTACATCTACGTACTTCCCATCGAAGTACATATCATGAGAAATGCAACCTCAAAGTTTAATGAAAAACTGTTCCGTTATGTACAAAAAAATCCAAGACACCGCAGCGTGGCTCAAAGAAAGAATCACCACAAACCCTGAAACCGCCATTATCCTAGGCACAGGACTCGGTCATTTGTCAGATGAGATTCAGAAGGAGACCATCATCCCATACAGTGAAATACCCAACTTCCCGGTATCTACCGTAGAAGGGCATAACGGCCAACTCATTTTGGGAAAACTCGGCGGAAAAGACATTCTGGCCATGCAGGGAAGGTTCCACTACTACGAAGGCTATTCCATGAAGGAAGTAACCTTCCCCATCAGAGTAATGTACGAACTGGGCATCAAGACGCTCTTCGTAAGCAATGCCGCCGGAGGCACTAACCCCAGCTTCAGCATTGGCGACCTGATGATTATCACTGACCACATCAATTTCATGCCCGAAAATCCGCTGCACGGCCCCAACATCCCCCAGGGGCCCAGATTCCCAGACATGAGCGAAGCCTACGACAATGAGCTGATTGATTTGGCCAACAGTATCGCGGCCGAATTGAATATAAAGGTAAGACACGGTGTTTACCTGGCCACTCAAGGCCCCACTTACGAGACACCAAGCGAATACCGGATGTTCGCACATTGGGGAGCTGACGCTGTTGGCATGAGCACCGCCCCCGAGGTCATTGTCGCACGCCATTGTGGTATCCGTTGCTTCGGAATCAGCATCATTACCGATTTGGGCGTACACGGCAAAATTGTCAAAGTCACCCACGAAGATGTACAAATTGCGGCCCGCGAAGCCCAACCTCGCATGGCTGCCATCATGCGCGAGATGATTGCGCGTTCATAATCTAAAAAAGACATGAGTGAAATTGCAGAAATAGGAGAATTCGGCTTAATCAAAAAGCTTACAGAACAGATTCAGCTGACAAACAGTAGTACAGAAAAAGGCGTGGGAGACGACTGCGCTGTCATCAACCCCACAACAGATACCCGCACACTGGTCACCACCGACCTGCTGATGGAAGGCGTACACTTTGACCTCACCTACGTTCCGTTACAGCATTTGGGATACAAAGCTGTAATGGCAAACTTGAGCGACATCTACGCCATGAACGGAACCCCTAAGCAGATAACAGTAAGCCTGGGTATCAGCGCACGCTTCTCGGTTGAAGACATCGAAGCCCTGTACAGCGGAATGCGGAGGGCATGCGAAGCCCACCAAGTGGACATTGTAGGTGGAGACACCACAAGCAGCCTTACCGGACTGGCCATCAGTATCACCGCCATTGGCGAAGCCATGGAGGATGACATCGTTTACCGCAATGGTGCAAAGGAAACCGATATTATCTGCGTCAGCGGAAACCTTGGAGCCGCCTACATGGGTCTCCAGTTGCTGGAACGGGAAAAAGCCGTGTATCATCAACAATTGGCAGAAGCCAGACGGACAGGCAACAAACAAATGGAGGCCGAACTGCAATATTCACAGCCCGACTTCACTGGAAGAGAATACCTTTTGGAACGGCAGTTAAAGCCCGAGGCGAGACGCGACATCATCCGAGCCTTGAAAGATGCCGGTATACGCCCCACTTCCATGATAGACATCAGCGATGGGCTGAGCAGCGAACTGCTCCACATCTGCACCCAAAGTCAAACAGGATGCCGCATTTATGAAGAACGCCTCCCACTGGATTACCAAACAGCCGTAATGGCAGAAGAGTTCAACATGAACGTCAGCACATGCGCCCTGAACGGAGGGGAAGACTATGAGCTATTGTTCACCATCCCCCTTTCCTTGCATGAGAAAGTAAGCGAGATGGAAGACGTTAAGGTCATCGGATACATCACCAAAGAAGAGTTGGGATGTGCACTGATCACACGCGACAATCAAGAATTTGAGCTGAAAGCACAAGGTTGGAATCCGCTTCAGCACAAGGAATAACCCTCTTTTGAAGAAAAATAAACAGAAAAACATCAGAATATTTGCGTAAACCAAAATAAAGCACTACCTTTGCACCCGCAAATGGGAAGGTGCCATAGCTCAGTTGGTAGAGCAAAGG
>JAFYQQ010000033.1 GCA_017559845.1 Bacteroidaceae bacterium
ACCAAAGGACCACAGCGTCATTTCAGAAATGAATGTCTTTGCCGGGCAATGGTGAACTTTAACATGATTGACACTGTAAGTAGAGGAATCAAGAAGATGTTCAACGAACAGTGGCGTCGTCATTTTCCGATGCCCGATTATGAGATAGATGCAACAAACAAAGAGGTAGGTGTAAAAATATATGGTAATTCCATCAATGAGAAATATACCAAACTCTTAAAGGAAAATGACACGTTATCTTTGGACGATTGTATATTGTTGGATGCCGTACAAAAAGGGCATCGTATTTCGGAGGACAATGTGGTGGCACTATTGGAAAGAGGCTTGTTAGAGGGAGATTGTTCTGAGTTTCGTATTTCGCTTGATGTAGCAAAGAAGACTCGCCAATTACCGGAATATACACGTAACAAAGGCCTTGACAAATCTAAAATTCAGCAAATGATTTTGCAGTATTTGCAAAACGCAGGTACAACAGGAGCAAAACGTGATGCCATATTCGATTATTTGAAGGAAGTACTGCCGCAAAATAAGACACATGAGCAACAAGAACGAATGTTGGGCAACATTCTTTCAGAGATGAAAGAAAACGGATTAATCATTCCTGAAGGTCGAACTTGGTTCTTGAAGTCGTAATCTAAAATTATGACTGAAATACGACTAATTATGACTATTTATAACTATAAAAGGGGATTATAACTTAAAAAGTAGCCAAAATCTTTGCTCAATCAAGGAATTTGGCTACTATGAAAACATCAAGATTTATGAATAAAGATGGAATGAGTTTTTGATGATGTAATGCATTATTTGCTGATTTACTGCCTTTTTTATACGAATTATTCGTATCTTTGTTGATAAATACTTAAAATCAGAGAAAAAGATGAAATGTTTTCCCCTCGCATTTGTCTTGATGTCCGCTTTGACGGTGTCCGCACAGCAGAAAGTCAAGGTGTCGGATTTGGACCTGACCAAGATGAAACAGGAATATGGTGTGGCGCTTGTCGGCAAGACAGTTACGGCGGAAGTGCCTCGAATCAACGGCATGGCGTATAAAAATGTCATTGGTGCGCACGCCAAGAGCGTATTGAAGATTCTTCTTGAAAAGGATGCCTTGCGGTTCAGAGCCGATGTGGGTGTGGCCGATTGCGGTACGAATCCCGAAGATGGAAGTTTGGCTGTATCTCCCTTAGTGGACGGAACCAAAATCCTTTGGAAACGGAACGGTGAAGAAAAACAATTTGCAGGTTTGGTGTGGAAAAACGGAAAGATTGAGAGAGGATCGGTATGTTTTGTGGTGAAGGGAGACGGCAAGGAACTTTTCAACAGCGGCGTGGTCAGAGGTGGCGAAAGTCCGGTCCATGTGGATGTGGACCTGAAAGGTGTTTCGCTATTGGAAATGTATGCCCTACCCACGGATGATGGCGCGAGCGGAGACCATGCGTTGTGGATTTCACCCGAGATAGAATATATCGCCAAGACCCCTCGAACAACCGATGCAGGAGCGATTGACCAAGGTCCCGAGATGACAGAAGAGACGGCAGACCACCTCATGCGTAAGATGAAGGAATTGCCCGTATTCAATAGTGTGGCATCGGATAAGACACCGTTTGATTGGCTACTCTCGCCCGAGAAGTCAGAGGCGCGAATCTACGTTTCGGCAGACGGGAAAAGTATTGTGGCGGCGAATGCCATGGTGTCTCGCACGTTCCGCATCTTTCCCAACCTTGCCACAACGGATTATGTGAACCGCATGACGGGAGAGAGTATGCTGCGTGCCGTGAGCGGAGAGGGAACCGTTTGCATTGACGGGAAGGAATATGCCATAGGCGGACTCAACGGTCAGCCCGAACGGGGTTATATCAAGGAAGAGTGGCTGGACGGACTCATCACCGTTCCGGAGTCGTTCATGGTGGAGGACTTTGAGGTGGTGCCTATACGGGAGGAAATCAAATGGGCGCGCCGCCGTTGGGCGCTGAACAAGGAGTCGGCTACGGGTAGCGAGTTGGTCTTCACACTTCGTGGCGACAAGGCGATGAGCGATGTGGCGGTGAAACTGTATTTCTCCGTGTACGACCATATTCCGGTCATACGGAAGCGCATGGAAATTGTGAACCGTTCCGCCTTTTCCATAAACGTAACTTCGTTCAAACTCGAACGTTTGGCGTTTGCCGAACCCGAATCGCCCGTGGGCGGAAATCCCAACAAGTTCCTGTTGCCCAACATTCACGTAGAAAGTGATTTCCATGCCGGCGGAGGCTTTACCGAGAAAGAAACGGACGTGACGGAAAAGTGGGTGGTGGACCCTGCCTATACATCGCAACGCAATTATCCCATGATGACGCCTTGCATCATGGAGGTGGCACCCCCGTTAGGTCCCGACCAACGCATTGGGGCTGGACAGACGTTCCGTTCCTTCAGCGTCTACGAGATGCCCTTTGACAGCTATGACCGCGAACGAAAGGGACTCTTCACCCGCAGGTTCCAACTCGCCATTGCGCCTTGGATCTCGGAGAATCCAATCTTCCTGCACCTCACATCCACCGACCCAGCCGTGGTGCGCCGAGCCGTGGACCAATGTGCCAAGTGCGGATACGAGATGATAATCCTCAGCTTCGGTTCGGGGCTGAACGCCGAAGACATTTCCGAAGCCAACATAGCCAAATACCGCGAGTTTGTTGACTATGCCCGTTCCAAGGGCATTGAGATGGGGTGCTATTCCCTTTTGGCGAGCCGTTGGATCAGTGATGAGGTGGACGTCATCAATCCCAAGACCGGCAAGCGGGGCGGCATGACGTTCGGCAGTTCGCCCTGCCTGTGTAGCGATTGGGGATACGACTATTTCCACAAGATAAAGACCTTCTTTGAGAAGACGGGCATGATGTGCTTCGAGCACGACGGCTCTTATCCCGGAGACCCTTGTGCCTCCACCGTACACACGCATCATCGCGGACTTGCAGACTCCCAGTGGAATCAATTCTACAAGGTTTCCGAGTTGTATAAGTGGATGTGCGAGCAGGGCATTTACATGAATGTGCCCGACTACTATTTCCTCAATGGCACCTCCAAGGTGGGCATTGGTTACAGGGAGGTGAATTGGTCCCTCCCACGAGACCGTCAGCTCATTCATACCCGTCAGCTCAACTACGACTGCACTTGGGAACGCCTGCCGTCCTCGTTGTGGAGTTTTGTCCCCTTGGTACAGTATCACGGAGGAGGTGCGGCCGCCACACTTGAGCCACTCTCCGAGCACCTCTATGAATACAAGACGCTGATGTTCCAAAACTATGGCGCCGGCGTACAAGCCTGCTACCGCGGTCCGCGGCTCTATGACACGGAAGAGACCAAGGCGGCTGTGGTGGAAACCATCTCGTGGTACAAGCGGTATCGCGACATCCTCAACAGCGACATCATTCATCTGCGCAAGCCCGACGCTCGCGATTGGGACGGCATCATGCACGTCAATCCTGCGCTGAAGCAGAAGGCGCTTGCCATGTTCTATAACCCCACAGACAAGGAAATGGTGCGCCACGTCACCCTGCCGCTCTACTATACCGGCTTGCAGGGCAAGGCGCGCATCAGGGAACAGGAGGGACGCTCCAAGACCTACCGTTTGGATGCTGACCACAGCGTTCGTCTCACCGTCACCATCCCTGCGGGCGGTTACACATGGTATGTGGTGGAATGACAGTGCATATCCGCATCAGAACAAAAAAACATAACACAGAAAAATACATGCATTTTATGAAGAAAAGACATCTATTCCTTGCCGCGGCCACAGCGCTGCTTGCGGCATGTGAGCCTGCGGTAAAGGCTCCCGAAGCCGTTCTTCCCATTCCCGAACCGAAACAGGTGGAGTGGCAGAAGATGGAGACCTATGCCTTTGTGCATTTCGGACTGAACACCTTCAACGACCGCGAGTGGGGTTATGGCGACACCGACCCTGCCACGTTCAATCCTGCCAAGTTGGACTGTGAACAGTGGGTGCAGACCTTTGTGGCAGCCGGTATGAAGGGCGTAATCTTTACCGCCAAGCATCATGACGGTTTCTGCCTGTGGCCCACACAGCTTACGGAATACTGCATCCGCAACTCGCCCTACAAGGACGGCAAGGGCGATGTGGTGGGCGAATTGGCGGCGGCCTGTAAGAAATATGGCATCAAGTTTGCCGTCTACCTGAGCCCATGGGACCGCAACCACGCCGAATACGCCACACCGGCCTATGTGGACTATTTCCACGCACAGCTGCACGAACTGATGACCAACTATGGCGAAGTCTTCGAGGTTTGGTTCGACGGAGCCAACGGTGGCGACGGGTGGTATGGCGGAGCCAAGGACAGCCGCACCATTGACCGCAAGCACTATTATAACTATCTTAAGATTTACGAGATGTTGGACGAATTGCAGCCACAGGCAATCATCTTCTCCGATGGCGGTCCCGGTTGCCGTTGGGTGGGCAACGAACGCGGTTTTGCCGGTGCCACCAATTGGTCGTTCCTCCGTGCCGGCGAGGTTTTCCCCGGATACAGCAAGCACTACATCCTGCAATACGGACATGCCGACGGCAACCAATGGGTGCCTGCCGAATGTGACGTCAGTATCCGCCCGGGTTGGTTCTACCATCCCGAACAGGACGGACATGTGAAGACCGTGGAGCAACTCACCGACCTCTACTACCGCTCCGTGGGTCACAACGCTACCTTGCTGCTCAACTTCCCTGTTGACCGCAACGGACTTGTACACCCCATTGACAGCGCCAACGCCGTCAACTTCCGCAAGAACATAGATAAGCAGTTGGCGGACAACCTGTTGAAGAAGATTGTCCCCACCGTCAGCGACGAACGTGGCGGACGATTCCGCGCCAAGGCTATCACCGACGGCAAGTACGACACCTATTGGGCTGCCCACGACAGCGTGCTGACCGCTACCATTGAGTTCAGCCTGCCGCAAGCCACAAAGGTGAACCGCATGATGTTGCAGGAGTACATCCCCTTGGGACAACGTGTGAAGTCCTTCACCGTGGAATATGACAAGGACGGCGCTTGGCTGCCCGTCAAGCTGAACGAGGAAACCACCACCATCGGCTACAAGCGACTGTTGCGCTTCGAGACCGTGGAGACCGCCAAGCTGCGCGTAAGCATCACCGATTCGCGTGCTTGCCCCACCATCAACAACATTGAGGCATACTATGCGGGAGAAACGGCAGACGTGGCGTTCAGCAGTCGTGTGGAAGACCTCCGCAGTTATCCCTTCACCCTCATGGACGTAAGCGAGGAAGAGGCGTTGAAGGCAACGGACAAGGATGCCGCCACCACCTGTTTCATGGACGGCGACCGTGTTGTCTTCGACCTCGGCGGCGAGAAGACCATCCGCGCCCTGCATTACCTGCCCGACCAAGGCGAACCTGCACAGGGACTGATTTCCCACTACGAGATTGCCGTAGGCACCGACCCTGCCGCCCTCACAGTGGTGAAGGAAGGCGAGTTCAGCAACATCCGCAACAATCCCATCTTACAGTCGGTCTACTTCTCTCCCGTCATTGCCCGTTACGTGTCGCTCCGTGCTGTGCGTATGGTTGAGGAGGGTGATAAACGTATGGGCTTTGCTGCCCTTGCGGTTGAATGATTGATGCAAAATGCAAAATGCAAAGGAGTGAGTGCAGAGCATCAAACTTGCTTGAATGCTATGCCGAGCGACGCCGCATTTCGGCGTAGCCAAAATGCAAAGGAGTGATGAGCCATGAGCCATGAGCCATGAGCAGTGAGTTTTAAGCACCTAAGCTCTATAAAAAACAATGAAACGAAACATAATTTTTAGCTTATTCCTTGCCCTCGCCATGGTGGTGTTTGGCAAGACGGACGCTGAGCGTCTGAAGTTGTGGTATGACAAGCCGGCGCAGCAGTGGGTGGAAGCCCTGCCGGTGGGTAACGGACGTTTGGGCGCCATGGTGTTTGGCAACCCGGGTGCCGAGCGTATCCAATTGAACGAAGAAACCGTGTGGACGGGTCATCCCAACAGCAATGCCCGCCCCGATGCGCTTGAGGCTATGCCCAAAATTAGGGAACTGATTTTCGCCGGCAAGTATCGCGAGGCGCAGAACATGACCGGCGCACGGGTCATCAGCAACACCAACCAATGTATGAGCTATCAGCCCGTGGGTGACTTGAATCTGACCTTCCCCGGTCATGAACGGTTCACGGATTACCGCCGCGAGCTGAACATTGCCGATGCTGTCACCACCACACAATATGACGTGGACGGCGTAACCTATAAGCGCGAGGTCTTCGCAAGTTTTGTCGACGATGTGGTGGTGGTTCGCCTCACCGCATCCAAGAAGGGTGCGCTTGCTTTTACGGCTAACCTGTCCTCGCCCCTGAAGGCTCAGGTTGCTGCCGAGAACGGGGCGCTTGTGATGCGCGGTGCTTCGGGCGGAAAGGACAATCTGCCCGGTGGCAAGCTAAAGTTCACCACTGTGCTCCGTGCCGAGACGGACGGTGGAGAGGTGGTGGCAGGCAACGACGGACTGCGTGTGAGCGGAGCCTCTGCCGTTACGCTCTTCGTCTCCATTGGCACCAATTTTGTCAACTATAAGGACATCAGTGGCGATGCCGACAAGCGTGCCTTTGCCGCCCTCGATGCCGCCCAAGGCAAGAAATATGCCAAGCTTCTGAAGGCACATACTGAGAAGTATCAGCACTACTTCAACCGTGTGAGTCTCGACTTGGGTGCCACGCCCGCCATGAATCTTACCACAGACAAGCGCGTGGAACAGTTTGCCACCGGTGACGACCCGCAGCTTGTGGAACTCTACTTCCAATTCGGACGCTATCTGCTCATCTCCTGCTCTCAGCCCGGGGGGCAGGCTGCAAATCTTCAGGGCATTTGGAACGAGCACATAACGCCTCCTTGGGGCAGCAAGTACACCACCAACATCAATGCCGAGATGAACTATTGGCCCGCCGAGGTGACCCATCTGAGCGAACTGCACGAGCCCTTCATCCGCATGGCATGTGAGGTGGCGCAGACCGGCAGCGAGACCGCCCGTGTGATGTATGGCGCACGCGGATGGTGCCTGCACCACAACACCGACATTTGGCGTGCCACCGCTCCTGTGGACGGACCTTGGGGCATGTGGCCCACGGGTGGCGCATGGTTCTGCCAACACCTTTGGTGGCACTATCTTTATACCGGCGATGCCGGCTATCTCTCCCGTGTCTATCCCGTCATGAAGGGCGCAGCCGAGTTCTTCCTCGACATCATGGTGCCCGAACCCAAGCACGGATGGCTTGTGGTGCCCGTGGGCACAAGTCCCGAGAACGCCTATCAAGGACTGTATGTGGCTGACGGCATTACCATGGACAACCAAATGGTCTATGAACTCTTCACCAACGTGATGCAGGCTGCCGATGTGCTCGCCCTTGACAAGGACTTTGTCCGCGAGGTAGCTGAAGCACGCTCCAAGATGGCACCCATGCAGATTGGACGCCACGGACAGCTACAGGAATGGAAGGAGGATTGGGACCGCACGGACGACCATCACCGCCACGTCTCTCATCTGTGGGGGCTTTTCCCCGGCAGTCTTGTTTCACCCTTCACCACGCCTGAGATTTTCGAGGGTGTGCGCAACTCCTTAAACTATCGTGGCGACCCTGCTACGGGATGGAGTATGGGATGGAAGGTGTGCCTGTGGGCGCGACTGCTCGACGGCGACCGTGCCTATAAGCTCATCACCGAACAGCTCAGACCCTCGCAGGGTGGCAGTGGTGGAACCTATCCCAACCTCTTCGACGCGCATCCGCCCTTCCAAATTGACGGTAATTTTGGTTGTACGGCGGGCATTGCCGAGATGTTGATGCAGAGCCACGACGGTGCGGTGCACCTGCTGCCCGCCCTGCCCAAGCGGTGGGATGACGGAGAGGTGGGCGGACTCTGTGCCCGCGGAGGATTCGTCATTGAGAAGATGAGTTGGGAGGATGGAGAACTTGAGGAAATCCGCATTCGAAGCACCCTTGGCGGCAACCTCCGTCTGCGCACCCAAACACCGCTTGCGGGCTTGACCGTGGCGGTGGGCCGCAATCCGAACCCCTTCTTTGCCGTGGCAGATGTGCCCAAGCCTGTGGTGTCCAAGGAAGCCAAGTTGCAGGTGAAAGCCGCCCCCAAGACTTATCTCTATGACATTGAGACCGTGGCAGGAAGAACCTATACCTTCCGTTGCGAGGAGCAAAGCCAAGCCCCAAGAGTGGCGGGCTTTTTCGATTTCTACGGTTTCGAAGGTACCGAGTATGACGATGGCGGCGTGAAGTACTATATTGTGAAGCCCCGCACGGCAGCCAAGGGCAACCCGTGGGTGTGGCGCGCGCGTTTTTGGGGTCATGAGCCACAGACGGACAGGGCGATGCTTGAACGCGGATTCCACGTCTGTTATTGCGAGGTGGGTGACCTCTTTGGCTCGGAGAAAGCCATCAGCCGATGGGACCGCTTCTATACGTTTGCGCGTCGTCAGGGACTTGCCAAGAAGGCTTGCCTTGAGGGCATGAGCCGTGGTGGTCTGATCGTTTACAATTGGACAGTGCGCAACACGGACAAGGTGGCGGCCATCTATGCCGACGCACCCGTGATGGACTTGAAGTCGTGGCCCTTGAAATGCGACGGCTATGGCAGCCGAAATGTGCAGTATATGATGAAGGCTTATGGTTTCACCACGGAGGAGGATATCCGCCGTTGGAACATGAACCCCATTGACCATGCCCGCGCGATGGCGAAGAGCCGCATACCCATCCTCCACATAGTGGGCGACAAGGATACGGGTGTGCCCGTGGCAGAGAACACCGCCATTTTTGAACAGCGCTTGAAGCAGTATGGCGGCACCATGGAGGTTATCCACAAACCCGAATGTGGCCACCATCCGCACAGCCTTCCCGACCCCACTCCCATTGTGGAGTTTTATTTAAAGGCGGTGTGCCGGTGAGAAAAGACCCTCCCCCCTGCCCCTCCCTCTATGGAGGGGAGTAGTAAGAGAACTCACAACTCGCAACTCAAAGCTCACCGCTCCTCTTATCTCGACCACAGGTAATTGGTCTTTGTGTCAAACTCGCGACCTTGTTTCAGGTCTTCCACAAAGCGGTCTATGCGCTGCAATTGGCGCGGGATGTTTATCTTTTGCGGACACTTGCTCAGGCACTCGCCGCAGTTGATGCAGTGGTTGGCCTGCCTGAGACGTTCCACGGCGCGGTCGTAGCCCACAAGGAAGGCACGCTTCTTCTTTCCAAAGTCGGGTTCGGACGGGTCAAGGGGAATGCTGTCCGTGTTCACCATGCGGTTGAAGTGCGAGAGCACCCCCGGTATGTCCACCCCATAGGGACAGGGCATGCAATACTTGCAGTCGTTGCAGGGGATTAGGGGATAGCGCACAAACTTCTGCGCCGTGCCCTCAAGGAAATCCATATCCTCCTGCGACAGGGGCTCAAGGGGCGAGAACGTCTCTATGTTCTCCACCAAATGTTCCATCACGGGCATGCCGCTGAGCACGCTGAGCACATGCGGATGCGTGCCTGCGAAGCGGAACGCCCACGAGGCGATGCTCTTGTCGGGGCGGCGGGCCTTCAGCTCTTCGGCAATGTGCGCGTGCACGTTGGCCAAACGTCCGCCAAGCAGCGGTTCCATGATGACGGCGGGGATGTTGCGCTTGGCCAACTCGTTGTAGAGGTATTCCGCATTCACGTTGCGGCTGTGCTCCTCCTGCGCGTGGCGCCAATCCACATAGTTGAGCTGAATCTGCGCGAAGTCCCATGTGTAGCGACCCTCGTCGTGGAACTTCAGCAGCAGGTCGAAGATTTTAACGTCGCCGTGGAACGAGAAACCAAGGTTGCGTATGCGTCCGCGCTTGCGTTCCTCAATGAGGTGGTCAAGCATGCCGTTGTTCAGGAACCTGCCTTCAAGTTCCTCCATGCCGCCCATGCCTATGCCGTGGAGCAGCATGAAGTCTATGTAGTCCACCATCAGTTCCTTGAACGAGTTTTCGTACATCTGCATCGTAGCCTCGCGGGTCCACTGTTCGCGGCTCAGGTTGCTTATCTTGGCGGCAATGAACCACTTGTCTCGCGGGTGGCGGTTGAGGGCGATACCCGTTACACGCTCACACTCGCCGTTGCAGTATGCCGGTGCTGTGTCGAAGTAGTTCACCCCATGTGCAATGGCGTGGTCAACCAAGCGGTTCACTCCCTCTTGGTCAATCTTTCCGTTCTTGTCCGTAACGGCAAACCACCGCAGGCAGCCATAGCCAAGGAGGCTCACCTTGTCGCCCGTGGTGGGCACTGTGCGCAGGGTCATTGCGCCATGAGTTTTGAGTGGTGAGTTGTGAGCCGGCTCTTCACTCCCCTCCATAGAGGGAGGGGCAGGGGGGAGGGCCTTCTCCTTCGTTTGCCCGCATCCTATCAGCGCGGCAGCGCCAAGGGCGGTGGATGCCGCACACAGGAAATGGCGGCGGCTCATTGTGCAGCCCCCTTCTATATCTCCCCCTCTGTGGGGAGACTTGTTGTCATGTTCTTCCTTCATTTTTTCCTTCGCTTTTGGGCAAAGATACGGAAAAAAACATTCGCAAAGTGCAAAACGCAAAGTTTTTTTGGCGGTGTGGGTAAAAAACACTATATTTGCACAGTTTTCATGTAAACCTCCCGGTATCCGAGACGGAAGAGGAGGCGACGATTTAAAGATTTATAAGAAGAACAGGGATCCCTTTTTAAAAGGCTCCCTGTTTTTTTTCATGCTCACTTCTCACTGCTCATGGCTCGCAACCCATCAGCCTGCCAATCCGCCTTCATCGTCGTCATCCTCACCGCCGGTGTCAGGATTGCTTGGAGTGGGGTCGAGAGTGGGATTCTCAGGCTCTTCTTCTTCCACATTGCCGCCATCAGCCGCGCCCGTCTGCTTCACCACATTTCCGTTGCGGTCTATGCAAGTGATGGAGATGGCAGTGCGCGCGAGTTCGTCCTTCAACTCGGTGGAGGGGCTGAACACCACCCTGCGGCTCGTAATCATATTGCCGCTGACCTCGTTGACATCGCTGACGCTTTGGCTGCGCACACCGAATCGGCACGAGCCAAGCCCCGGTATTGCCACACTGTGGCCTTCCGTTGCCCAAGCGGCAATGGTTTCGGCAATGGCGGCATAGGCCGCGCTGATGGTTCCCTTGCTAATGCCGCTGCGCAGCGCCGCCTCTTGGATGGTTTTGGCTTCGCTCAGTCGGGAGTACAGTTCGGGTTGGAGCACGTATGCCCACTTTTCTTTTCCCTTCTCAAATGAAATGTTCCTTTCAATAGCTTTAAGTTTCAACATAGTTGTAAAGTTTTAAAATTAGAATATTATTTTTCAAAGTCCCCTCTTCAGGGGGCTCTATTTATAAATAGTCGCGAGGGAGGAAAAAATCCCTCCCGAGGGAATATTTTTTTATTTTTTGCAATTTGCACTTTGCAAATATGGAAACAGAGAGTGGGGGTGGAGCGATGGGGAAAAGGCAAAGAATAAATAAATATATAGATATATAAATATTTAAATATTATATAAAATATATATTATACATTATTATATATATTATAGGCTGCTCTCAGCCTTCCACTCCTTGCACTGCCCCTTCTTCCCTTTGCAAATTGCAAAATGCAAAGGAGTGAGAACAGAACACTAAGCTTGCTTATGTGTTATGCCGAACGACGCAGCATTTCGGGGTAGCCAAAATGCAAAGGGAGCCTTTGAGCAATGAGCAATGAGCGATGAGCAGTGAGAGGGCTCACAACTCATAACCCACACTGATGGGGGGGTACCGTTCCGCGTCTTTACAGACGCCATTAGTCGCTTCGCCTGATTTCCACGGGTTCAAGAACCCGCGGCTATTCGCCCTTCGGGCTTCGCGTCTTTCAGACGCCTTTGAGCAGTGAGTAGTGAGCAATGAGAGGTGAGAGGGCTCACGACTCGTAACTCAACAACTCACAACTCACATACGTGCCGTCTGAAAGACGGGGACTTGAATAGCCGGGGGCTTTTAAGCCTCCGGGTTTTAAGTACGTACAATCTAAATCCGTCTGCAAAGACGGGAAACCGGTAGTGAGGGGACTATGAGCAGTGAGAGAATTCACAACTCGCAGCTCAAAGCTCATGGCTCTGTCACATATTCAGTCATATTGGCTTTTAATCTGCCAATATGACCGATTTTGGTTTACTTTTGCCTTCGTGGCACTATTTTAGTAATAGAGGCATACAGGAAGAGGTTACACACCTCAACCACTCCGACAGCAGTCGGGGGGCAATATGCGCGAACGCGCTGAGCTTAATAATAATTTCCATACTAATAAACATACAAATTATGGAAATTACTTTTTTCAAAAACGCCCTTTCAAGTGAGGCGTTACAATTAACAAAGGAGCTGTTCACAAGCTCCATCCAATCCCATTCCACTCGCACACTGCTTAACCGCTTTCGCAGCGGAGACGAGCAAAGCAAGAAGTATCTGCCTGCCGTTAGTTGGCAGTGCGCCGGCTTCAAGAACGGTGTCCGCAAGGATGCCGACGCCATCCCCAACGGTTTGTTTGCCCTTGACATTGACCACATCAAGGCCATGAATTTGCCGGGCATCCAAACCCCTCTCCAACTGTTCGAATCGTTCAAGGCGAGGATTGACGAACTTGACATCGTCTGTGTGCATCAGACCCCAAGCGCCGACGGACTGAGGGTGGTGGCGTTGTGCCAACCCCAATTCGCCACCATCGCCGACAACCAAGCTTGGTTGGCAGGCGAGATTGGATGTGGCTACGATGCTGTGTGCAAGGATTGGGCAAGACTGTTTTTCCTGAGTGTGGAAGAAGACTTCTTCTACATCGATTGGGAAACCCTCTTTGACGAAGAGGACAATAATAACCAAAGCCAAAAAACTGAAAACATCTATGGCTAAGAAAATTGCTAAGGTTGTGCTGCTGAACGAGGTTTCAGCAGCCGCCACGATGAGCAACGAGCAACGAGCGGTGAGTGATGAGCCGGCTCACAACTCAAAGCTCACGGCTCACAACTCAATGCCCGAACAGTACGAGGGTTTGGAGTGGAACGACATCATAGACCGCCTGCTTGAACGGATGAAAGTCTACGGCGAGCCACGGAAGGGTAGCCGAAACAACACCTTGTACAAGCTTGCAGCGGAGATGATGTACCTGCTCGATTTCAACGCGGGCCATCTGCTTGCCCTGCTGCCCAAGTGGGGACTCCCCGAGGAGGAACGCCGCGCCACCATCTGTTCGGCCTTGAAGAACCAAGGCACGGAGGTGCCGCCCATGGTTCAGTCTGTAATCCAAGAACTCAAGAAGGGAGAAAGGGATGCAACCATAGAGGAGCTGAACCCCATGCCCAAACGCCTGCCCAAGGGGCTCCCGCTCATCATGAGCTACTTCGGCGTCTATGGTCCCCGTGCGGTAATTGCATTCCTTACCATCGCCGGCACGCTACTCACCTTCTGCCGCGCCAAGTATCGAGACGGCGACCTTCAGAAACCCCTCTTCATTGTGGCGCTGAAGGGCAAGTTTGCCTCGGGAAAGAGCTTCATCAACAAGTTGTTCGAGGCGCTTGGCGCACCCCTCATCAAAGCTGACGAACAGACTGCCCAAGAGGAGCAACAGTACAACTATGAGGAGAAGCACACCAAGAGCCGCAAGGAGGCGCAGGGTCGCAGGGAGTTCTCCTATCGCACACTGCCCGCCAAAGTCAGCAACACGGAACTTGTCAAACGTGCCTCACAGAATCATGGACAAAACCTCTGTCTCGTCTGTGACGACGTAGCCACGCTGATTAGACAGAAGGGACAGCGTTGGAACATGGACGTGGACGCCCTGCTGAAAGGTTTCGACGGCAGTGGAAGATGGGGGCAGGCATATGTGTCACCATCAAGCTTCAGCGGCAACATTGAACTGCAACTGAATGTGCTCTATGCCGGCACAGAGAGTGGCATACAGAAGATGATTCCACCCGCAGAGGTGGAGAACGGACTTGCGTCGAGGTGCCTCTTTGTTGACATGCCGGACACGAGCGGTATGCCGCTGCAAAGACGTAACACGAATGACAAGCGCCTTGCACAGATAAGGGAGATAGGTGAGCAGCTCTTTGAGATGGGCAGTTACCCTGCATGCACCAAGCCATTTGAAGTCAAATTGCCAAGGACAAATGCCGCACTCGACAAGTGGGACGAAGAAAGGATTGAGGATTATCGCCAAAGCGGCAACGAAGCCATAGACGCACTGCGCAAGCGTTCGGCGCTCATCGGGTTCCGTGCGGCAATGATAGCCCGTTGTCTCGAGGGAAAAGAATCGCAGGCGGTGGTGGACTTCGCCCTTTGGGTAGCCAATCATGCCTACCTCTCTCAGATGGCATACTGCGGCTCGGAACTGCAAAAATGTCACGAGGAAAACTGCCGTCTTGAGCGCAAGTGCGCGCGTAACATTAAGAAGAGCAGGAACACCCGTATCCTTGACTCTCTGCCCGAGAACTTCACAAAGAAGGACTTGCAGCAGGCGCGTCTGAAGTTGGGTTACGATACGACAAAAGAGTGCAGCTACATTCTGACACGGTGGGTGGCCGAAGGTCGCTGCCGCAAAGATGGAAACGTCTTCTACAAGCTTTGACTTGGACGAAAAAAAGGCATCTCCTTTCGGGGGTGCCTTTTTTAAATTTGTCTATCGTCCGTTGTCTATTGTCTATTGTCTGTTGTCCATTGTCGCAACCGGTACACTTCTGCCTGAATCTCCTGCACGGTGCCGAGGATGATGTAATATTCGTACTCCACCACGCTGTTGCGCGTCATCCGCTGCTGCCGCAGCGGGGCGATGTAGGAGGTGGGGTCAGAGAGTGCTTCGCCGTCGCGATTGGGCAGGTAACGCCCTGCCAAGAAGGCGGTGGCGCTTGGGCTGTACACACCCATTCCCCAACCCTCGTCGTCCACGAAGGCCATCCATTTTTCGGGCACGGAGGGGTAGTGTCCCCAAAAGTGCTTCGGCTCGGTAAAGCGCAGTTCCTCCACCTCCACACTGTCCGCCCGTCCGCCCGCGAAGGGCGCGTCGCCCTGATAGTAATAGAGGTGGTTGAGGGCTGAAATGGGGTAGACGGCAGGTATCTCCTGACTGTTCTCCGAGGCGTCGCCGTAGACGGTGTCAGTGCGGTGGCACGTCAGGCGGCAGCGCACGTGCAGCGTGTTTCCTTGTAGGGTGGTCCACTGTTCCATCTCCGCCTCGGCGGGACGGTTGTCCATGTCCCACAGCATGGGCACACACTTGACGTAGGTGGTGCGGCGTGTTTGGCGAGCCTCCAATATCTGCGCACGGTTGCGCGCGGCATCGCCCACCTGAATGGGGTTCCATGCCCATGGGCTCCAAAAGGGGCTTTGTCCCTCGGCACGGCGGTCAACGGTGTTGCCGGCGTAGTACGATTGCTGAATGTAGCGCCCCTCGTCTCGTATGTTCACAAGGTTGCGATACGCGCCACGTTTGCTAATGTAGGCTATGGCTCCGCCGCGCGTGAGGTCCTGCACAACCTCAATCTGACGGTTCTTTATCTCGAGAAACTTCTTCTCCTTCGGCTTGGCGGCAAGGCAAAGCGGAAGAAACAACAGGAGGAAGGGGAGGCTTTTCATTGTTTGTATAATGTGTTTAATGGTTGGTTTAGAAGAAGATAGAGACGTCACAACGTGGCGTCTCTACTATCATTTTTTTGCATTTTGCATTTTGCAATGCAACTTTATTCATTGCTCAGTGCCCACTCTTAGAACTCAGCATTCTTGGGTGTGCGGGGGAAGGGGATGACGTCGCGGATGTTTGCCATACCGGTGATGAAGAGGATAAGGCGCTCGAATCCGAGGCCGAAACCACCGTGGGGGCAAGAGCCGAAGCGACGGGTATCGAGATACCACCACATGTCCTTCATGGGGATGCCGCGGGTCTCAATCTCGTTGACAAGCTTGTCATAGTTTTCCTCGCGCACGCTTCCGCCAATGATTTCGCCAATCTGCGGGAACAGCACGTCGGTGCCCTGTACGGTCTCTTCCATCTCCTCGCCGTTGTAGACAGGCTTCTGCTCGTCAATCTTCATGTAGAAAGCCTTAATCTTCTTGGGATAGTGGGTCATGATGACGGGCTTTTGGAAGTATTCCTCCACAAGGTAGCGCTCGTGCTCAGAGGCAAGGTCGTCGCCCCAATTGCAGGGGAACTCAAACTGCTTCTTGCCCTCGGCAATAGCCTTCTGAAGGATTTCGATACCCTCGGTGTAAGACAGGCGTACGAAGGTTTCCTTCAACACACCCTCAAGGCGCTCAATGAGTCCCTTGTCAATCATCTTGTTGAGGAACTCAAGGTCGTCCTTGCAGTGGTCCAACGCCCAACGCACGCAATACTTGATGAAGTCTTCCTCCAAGTCCATGAGGTCGTTCAGGTCGATGAAGCAGGCTTCGGGCTCTACCATCCAAAACTCCGCAAGGTGGCGCGGGGTGTTGCTATTCTCGGCACGGAAGGTGGGGCCGAAGGTGTAAATGGCTCCAAGGGCTGTGGCGCCAAGCTCGCCTTCGAGTTGACCGCTCACGGTGAGGCTTGCCTGCTTGCCGAAGAAGTCGTCAGAATAGATGATGCTTCCGTTCTCGTCCTTCTTCAGGTCATAGAGGTTCTTGGTGGTCACTTGGAACATCTGTCCCGCACCCTCGCAGTCTGAGGCAGTGATGAGGGGGGTGTGGAAATAGAAGTAGCCATGCTCATGGAAATAGGTATGGATAGCCATCGCCATGTTGTGGCGGATGCGCATAACGGCACCGAAGGTGTTGGTGCGCAGACGCATGTGGGCGTGTTGGCGCATATACTCAAAGGTCTGTCCCTTCTTCTGCATGGGATAGTCGGCGCCGCAGGTGCCCAACACCTCAATCTGAGTGGCCTGAATCTCGCTTGCCTGTCCGGCAGCAGGGCTCTCCACCAACTTGCCTGTTACGGCAAGGCAGGCGCCGGTGGTAATCTGCTTGAGCATGTCGGCGTCGAAATTTGCCTCGTCGCCCACAATCTGTATGTTCTTGATGGTGGAACCGTCATTGAGGGCAATGAAGAAGATGCCCTTGCTTCCACGCTTGCTGCGCACCCATCCGTTGACAAGGATGTCCGCACCGAAATCGGTGCGAAGGAGCGCATCTGTTACTTTTGTACGTTTCATTTTCTGTGTCCTAAAAATGTGTGTTTATTCAAATGCGCCCATGCGGAGCATGTTCACTTCGGCTTCGGTGAGGAAACGCCAATCGCCACGCTTCACGTTCTTCTTGGTGAGTCCGGCAAAGAGCACACGGTCGAGCTTCACTACGCGGTAACCGAGGTGTTCGAAGATGCGGCGCACGATGCGGTTGCGTCCGCTGTGAATTTCAATGCCCACCTGCTTCTTGTCTGTGGGTGAGGCATATTCCACCGCGTCTGCGTGGATTTCGCCGTCGTCAAGCTCAATGCCCTCAGCGATGCGCTGAATGTCAGAGGCGGCTACGTTCTTGTCAAGGAACACGTGGTAGACCTTCTTCTTGAGGAAGTGGGGGTGTGTGAGCTTGCTTGCCAAGTCACCGTCGTTGGTGAAGAGCAGTACGCCGGTGGTGTTGCGGTCCAATCGTCCTACGGGATAGACATGCTCGCGGCACGCGCCCTTGATGAGGTCCATCACGGTCTTACGCTTCTGCGGGTCGTCAGTGGTGGTCACGTAATCCTTGGGCTTGTTGAGCAGGATGTAGACCTTCTTTTCGGGCATTACGGGTTGGTTGTGGAATACCACGTTGTCCGAACGCAGCACCTTGGTCCCCAATTCTGTAACCACCTTTCCGTTCACGCTCACCACACCTGCTGCAATGAAGTCGTCGGCTTCGCGACGGCTGCACACGCCTGCGTTGGCAAGGAAGCGGTTCAGACGGATGGGTTCGTTCGGATCGATGTGAGTTTCCTTGTACTCAATCTGCTTCTTCATGCTGTACTTGGCATTGGGATTGTAGTCTGCCGTACGTGGGCGACGTGGTCCCTTGCCCTGCATGGGTTTGCGCGGAGCGGTTCCTTCTTTGCGGAAGGAACGGGTGTTGTCTCCTCCGAAAGGACGGGCTGAATAGCCTCCCTCGCGACGAGGTGCCGAACCTTCGCGGCGGACGGGTGCGTTGGTCCTCGCTGCGGGTGTGCGTCCGTAGTCGTTGCTGCTGCCGGCGGCAATGCGAGGACGGCGGGGACGCTGTTCTCCGCTTACGTTAGAACTGCTGTAGACAGAAGCACGGGTGGTGATGCGGGGGCGCATGGGACGACCGGTTCCGCTTGTACGCTTACTGTCTTGGGGTGAGGGTCGATAGCCATCCCGGCTACCGCCTTCGGGGTTGGAGAATTTGGCTCTCCACAATTCGTCTTCAGTGCTCATGAGTTTAGTTTTGAAATACTTTTTTGATTAAGTTGTTTTTTTAAAAATATTTAAAGTGGGGCGGAAGTGGTGTGTGTAATGTTTTTTCTATACCCGTTCCGCCCCAAAGAGCATTCGTTATTTTATGGGTTGGTGTTTAACACGAAAATCAGATGCCAATGTAGTTATAGGGGGTGATGGCTCGCAACTCTGCCTTTACAGCCTCGCTAACGTCCAATCCCTCGATAAAGTCCTTGATGGTGGGTTCGTCAATGGGCTTTCCTGTGCGGGTCAGTGCCTTCAGCGCCTCATAGGGGCTTGGGTATGCCTCGCGGCGCAGGATGGTTTGAATGGCCTCTGCCACCACGGCCCAACAGTTGTCAAGGTCGCGGCGCAGTGCCTCTTCGTTGAGCAAGAGTTTTCCGAGTCCTTTCAGTGTGCTTTGGATGCTGATGACCATGTGTCCCATGGGCACGCCCACGTTACGCAGCACGGTGCTGTCCGTGAGGTCGCGTTGCAGACGGCTGATGGGGAGCTTCTGACTCAGGTGTGAGAGCACGGCATTGGCAACGCCCAAATTTCCTTCCGAGTTCTCAAAGTCGATGGGGTTTACCTTGTGGGGCATAGCGCTTGAACCCACTTCACCCGCCTTCACCTTCTGACGGAAATATTCCATAGAGACGTACTGCCAAAAATCTCGGTCAAGGTCAATCAGAATGGTGTTGATGCGCTTCATGGCGTCGAACATGGCGCCAAGGCAGTCGTAGTTGCTGATTTGGGTGGTGTATTCCTCGCGCTCGAGTCCCAACTTCTCTGCCACGAACTTATTGCCGAACGCACGCCAATCATAAGCGGGATAAGCCACGTTGTGGGCGTTGAAGTTACCTGTTGCTCCGCCGAATTTGGCAGTGATGGGGCATGCCTTAAGCATTTCCAACTGACGGCGCAGTCGGTATACGAAGACCTGTACTTCCTTGCCGAGGCGTGTGGGGCTTGCGGGCTGACCGTGGGTCTTTGCCAACATAGGCACCTGTGCCCATTCCTTGGCATATTGGTCCAATTGGCTGATGAGCTCTTCAATCTGAGGATAATACACCTCGTTCAGTGCGTCCTTGATGCTCAGGGGCACACTTGTGTTGTTGATATCTTGGCTTGTGAGTCCGAAATGGATGAACTCTTTGTATGCGTTGAGTCCGCCAATGGCATCGAACTGTTCCTTGATGAAATATTCAACAGCCTTCACGTCGTGGTTGGTCACCTTCTCAATGTCCTTGACACGCTGTGCGTCATCTGTGGTGAAATCCTTGTAGATTTGGCGCAGGCGTTCGAACAGCTCTGTGGGGAACGATGCCAATTGGGGCAAGGGCAACTCGCACAGGGTGATGAAATATTCGATCTCAACACGTACACGGTAGCGGATGAGTGCATACTCGGAAAAATATTCTACCAAAGGCTCTGTCTTGCCTCTGTAACGACCATCAACCGGTGATATCGCAGTCAACAAATTCAAATCCATGAATCTAATGTATTAAAGCGTTTAAAAATCAGGCTACAAAGATACATCTTTTTTATGAGAGTAGAAACTGTTTACAGTTTTTCTTTTTCATAAAATTGAAAAAAGCCGTGGCACAATGGCAACGACTTCATCAACTAACTCTAAAAAACACATTTATGAAAAAAATGTGTGGGTGTTGACGGATTCGAACCGCCGACCCTCTGCTTGTAAGGCAGATGCTCTGAACCGGCTGAGCTAAACACCCGTGCTGTTTCCCGAATTGGCTTTTTGTTGTGTGGGTGTTGACGGATTCGAACCGCCGACCCTCTGCTTGTAAGGCAGATGCTCTGAACCGGCTGAGCTAAACACCCGTGTCCGTTTCGGAAAAAGCGATGCAAAAGTACTGCTTTTCCGTGAAACAGACAAATTTATGCTTGCATTTTTTGATTTTTTATGCAAAAAGAGCCTTTCAAGTGGACGGAGGGAAGGAATTTACTTGCCGTAACGTTTGCTTTGCTCCTCAATCAGTGCGCTGTCATCGAAGTAGTTTATCTTCATGGCACGGCGTACCTCGTCCATTGTGGCGGCAGCGGTTTCGCGGGCAACTTCGCAACCCTTCTTCAGGATGTCATAAACGGCAGGGATGTCCTTTTCGTACTCAGCTCTGCGCTGACGGATGGGTTCAAGTGTGTCGTGCAGCACGCTCATGAGCAACTTCTTGCACTTCATGTCGCCAAGTCCGCCACGGGTATAGTGCTCCTTCATCTCTGCAAGACTGTTGTAGTCGGGGCAGTAGGCTTTCACTTGTTCATCGGTACTGAAGGCATCGAGGTAGGTGAAGACGGTGTTGCCCTCCAAATGTCCGGGGTCACTTACCTGCAAGTGTGTGGGGTCGGTGTACATGGTCTTAACCTTTCGGCAAACTTCGTCGGCAGAGTCGCTCAGGTAGATGCAGTTTCCGAGGCTCTTGCTCATCTTTGCTTTGCCGTCAGTTCCGGGCAGGCGAAGGCAGGCACTGTTCTCGGGCAGCAGGATGTTGGGCTCCACAAGTGTGTCACCATAGATGTAGTTGAAACGGCGCACAATCTCGCGGCACTGTTCCAACATGGGTTCTTGGTCTTCTCCTACAGGAACGGTTGTAGCCTTGAATGCGGCGATGTCGGCAGCCTGAGAGATGGGGTAGGTGAAGAAACCAACGGGAATGCTTGCCTCGAAATTTCGCATTTGGATTTCTGTCTTCACGGTTGGGTTGCGTTGCAGACGGCTCACCGAAACAAGGTCCATGAAATAGAACGAAAGTTCACACAGCTCGGGGATTTGGCTTTGGATGAAGAGGGTGGACTTCTGTGGGTCGAGTCCGCAGGCAAGATAATCCAATGCCACTTCAATCACGTTCTGACGTACTTTTTCAGGGTTCTCAATGTTGTCAGTCAGGGCTTGTGCGTCGGCTTCGAATACGAAAATCTTGTCGAATTGGCCTGAATTCTGTAATTCTACTCTTCGGCGGAGCGAACCCACATAGTGGCCAATATGGAGACGGCCTGTAGGGCGGTCTCCGGTGAGAATTATTTTTTCCTTGGGTGTCATTTTTTATATGTGTTTAATTGTTATCGTTAATATTTAGGTGTCATGCCTTGAACATTCTTTCAATGTCAGCGTATTGCAGTATCGTGACAATGAGTTTGCCATCAGGCGTATGGTTGGGGTTAGGACAAGCAAATAGTTGGTTTATGAGATTGTCCATCTCAGCATTAGTGAGCGCCTGTCCCACGACAATGGCTGCACTCCGCGCAATGGTCAGCGCAAGCCGGTGTTGGATGTCAGCTTCCATGCCGGTGCTTTTGTCCTTTATGCTTTCTATGATGTTGGTCAACAGCATGGTGGGCTGTATGTCCTCTAAACCTGCGGGCATCCCATTGACGGCGAAACTTCCTCCGCCCAAGGGAGAAAGCTCAAAACCAAGCGCTTTCAATTCGTCTGTGGCTTCTTCAAGCAGAAGTGCGTCTGCTATGGAAAATTGTACAACTTCGGGAAACAGAAGTCCTTGTGTGGACACGGGTTGCCCTTCCATTTGGGCACGGTACTTGTCGTAAAGTATCCTGATATGGGCTCTCTGTTGGTTCACAATCATCATTCCCGACCTTACCGGTGTGAGAATATATTGTCCTTGCAACTGTATGTGCTCGGAACTCATTTCTATTGCTTCTTCCTCTTGTGAGGCATAGAGCGTTTCGTTTTCCTCTTCCGTGATTTCCGTAACCTCGTATCCGTCAAGTCCTGAACCGGTCATAACATCGGGATACAAAGCTTCCCATCGGTTGGCAGATTTTGACGGTGAAGGTGCTGAGTTCTTTGTAAAGGGATTGAAGTTGCTGTTAAATTCCAATTTAGGTGGGGCAATATTACCATGCTCTTGGAAAACAGGAATCTCAGGACAGCCTTCAGTATCGAACTCAAGTACGGGGACTGCACTGAAGCGCCCGAGCACCTCGCGTATGGCTGCAACGATGATTTGCCAAATGGCTTGCTCGTTTTCAAATTTGACTTCGGTCTTGGTCGGGTGTATATTGACATCAATGTTTGCAGGGTCAACTTCGAAATATAGGAAATACGGAATCTGCTCACCTGTCGGTATCAGTTGGTCATAAGCTTCCATTATCGCCTTGGCAAAATAAGGATGTCGCATGAAACGGCCGTTGACAAAGAAATATTGGTGGCAACCCTTTTTCTTTGACGAGTCAGGTTTACCCACAAAACCCTTTAAATGTATGAGTGTGGTATCCACATCAATATCAAGCAACTGCTCGTTTAGCTTCCGCCCGAATATGTTGGAAATACGCATCCGAAGCGGGGCTGAAGGCAATTGTGTTACCAAGGAACCGTTGTGATGTAGTGTAAATGCTACGGATGGATTAACTAACGCAATACGTTCAAACTCTTGTATGATGTTGTTGAGTTCTGTTTGGTTAGATTTGAGGAACTTTCTACGTGCGGGCACATTAAAGAAAAGGTTCCTTACTTCAAAGTTCGCTCCAACAGGGCATGCGCATGGCTCTTGCGAAACAAGCCTTGACCCCTCGATTTCTACTTGGGTGCCAAGCTCGTTTTCAATAGTGCGTGTTGTCAGTTTGACATGTGCCACTGCTGCAATTGATGGCAACGCTTCACCCCGGAACCCCATTGTTTTCAGAGCAAACAAATCATCAGCTTTCTTTATTTTGGATGTGGCGTGGCGCTCAAACGCAAGACGGGCATCCGTGTCACTCATGCCCTTTCCGTCATCTACAACCTGAATGAGCGTTCGGCCGGCATCCTCTAACACCACGTTGATGTTTGAAGCGCCTGCGTCGATGGCATTCTCTATCAATTCTTTAATGACTGATGCGGGGCGTTGGATTACTTCGCCTGCCGCAATTTGGTTTGCCACAGCGTCCGGAAGGAGGTGAATGATGTCCATTATCAGGAATCCTGTTGGTTAAAAATGAATGTTTCCGGTCAATAGGTATCGCCATACCATGACGAGTAGGAAAATAATGATAAGCGCAACGGGCCACGCAAGTTTGTATGACCTTTCTTTGTACTTTTTGGCGTTTGGAGTATAATTGATGAATGTCCCGTTGAATTTAGTTGGGTCATATTTCTCTTCGGTTTGTTCCCCTTGTTCGCGCTTTACCTGATTTACTAATTTTTCGAGTTTCTCTTTACGTTCATCAGTATAGATGCTAACGCGGCGGAAACCTCGAGGTTTTCTTGTGTTGAACAATCCCATAACTTACTCCTTTTTTATTTGTTTCTTGTTTATATCTGTTAATTTTTGTTTTGGCGCCCTGCGCTGCGCGCTTTGTTTGAGCTGTGATTCAGCTTTCTTTGAACGCCAATTGAAAATGTCGTCTTTGTCTTTTGGACGTACATAGTCAAACCAAACAAAATTTTCCAAATATAGTTCCTTAGGTGGAATCAATGGTACAGGAGTCAGTTTACCTGTGGATGCAGGAGCCCAAATCTTATCTATTTTCCCTTCTTTCATGAAAAGCTTCAAGTCCGTGCTTTCCAAATGATTCATACCAATCATCAGGCTGTCTTCATCAGTGGGGTAGTAATTAAGCATCACATTCCCAATTACACGGGTCATGTCCATCTGCCCTTCCTTGAAATAGAACCGTATCTCTTTTCCTGCTACTTGATTGTAGTGAATGCTGTCCATTCTTTCCACTGAAATGGCTTGTCTGAGTACCAACACACTGTCCATGGTGCTGTCATTCATATAGGCTTGGATTTCTTCACCGACTAATTGCTGTCCCATTTGCCATAAGATGGGGTCGCGATACATAGTCATGCAGGAGTCTTTAGAATTGTACACCAATGAATCGCAAACAGCTTGTACATCAGAACGGTATGCTCTTACGTGGTGATAGCCATGTATTGTACGGTAAAGACTATCTGTGTCTTTATGATAGGTAAAGACCTTAAATGTGTCAGCATGGGCATATAGTGTGTCTCTTTGAGAATAATCTATGACAACAGCACTGTCTGCCGCTTCCATATATCCTTGGTCGTCATTGTAATAGCAGTAACCTCCCTTGAACATGTTTTTGTTCACTACGTCAGAGTACTCTATATTACCAAATGCTTTTCCTTCGTTTGTCATACCGTCCCAAACGACGCTATCGCCAACCATTCGTTTGCCATTGTTTGTTAGAATACTTCTGTTCAGCAAATAGGAGAACTCTTGTTGTGTGTAGTAATAACCTAATTCGGTATAGATATGGCTATCTCCGTTGTCAATATTTGAAGGTCCCTTAACGTGGGCAATGGCTGTTTTCGTATTATAATATAATGTGTCAGATATGATGGTACTTTTGGGTTCTTCTGGTGGTCCGGGGCTTACTAGCCTTACGTTGTAATTGAAGACTGCGTTGCGTGTAGCTGGGCTATATTCGCCCCAATCACTTGATAGCTCATTTCTTTGGTCGACCAAACGTCCTCCTTCAAAAAAGTATCCAAGGTTATAAAGTCGGTCGTAGTCGAGACTGTCAGTATATAGTGTGGTTTCAACATGGCGGAGTACGACATTGTGTCGAACTCTTGCCAATTGGTCCATACCGTTATAATAAAGAATTTCACCGTCAAGTGTCAACGTGTCCCCTTGAACCATTTTTACGTTTCCGTAAGCATCAAACGAGTTTGATGCCTCGTAATACAAGGCACTGTCACAATACATATATATGCCCTCGTGTTCAAATTGCACATTCCCGACAAGGAACTGTGCGGTTTTGCTCACGCGGTCGTCAAAGAACATACTGTCAACATGTAACAGATGAACTCTGCTCTTCACTGTGTCGTTGGTCTCTTTTTGTTTGTATTTTTGCGGATTAATAGACCATGCTACGCAAAGACCGAAGTAGACACATATACATATTCCTATGATTCTACGTTTCATTACTTTATCCATCCTGGATATTGGAACTCACAGCCGCGCCAATCTTCGTTGATGCGTACATAAGTCTTGGCCTGTTTTTCTTTAATCCATTTCTGGATTACCTCTTCGCTTCTCTTTTCTTCCACAACTTTACGTAATACTTGAAAATCCTCTGCCATATTAGCTCTGTGTTGAGGGATTCTGTTGCGAAGCTTTGCAATAGCACACACTTGTGTTCCTTTAGAGTTCAACATTGTAAATGCCTTGGAGATTTCACCGGGTTGTAAGGCTTCTACAACTCTTGCCAGTTCGGGAGAGACTTTTGAAAGTTGTCCCATTTCAAACCGTGTGGTTTGTTCTCCGTCTTCTAACATGTTGGATAGGATACCGTGGTTGTTACGTGTGTCTTTATCTTCTGAAATTACTGCAGCAGCATCTTCAAAAGTAAATTTTGCTTGTTTAATGTCATCCGTAATTGAGTCAAGACGTGCTATGGCTTCGTCAATCTCAGCTTGTTGTACCTGCGGGCGTTTTAAGATGTGGCGGCATTTAATTTTGTCACCTCTTTTGTCTATTAATTGTATAATGTGGTAACCAAATTCAGATTGTACAATTTTGCTGACTTTTTTAGGGTCAGTCAGGCTAAAAGCCACATTGGCAAAAGCTGGGTCAAGTTCAGCTCTACCGTAATAGGGCATTTCTCCACCTTGGCGAGCGGAAGCTGGATCTTCTGAGTACAGACGTGCAAGAGTAGAGAAAGAAGTCCCACTGTTTACTCGTTCTGTGTAAGTGCGTAATTCTTCTTTGATGCGGTCTGTTTCCTCTGCCGGGATTCGAGGTTGGAGTACAACAATCTGCACCTCTACTTGTGTTGGTATCAAGGGCAAACTGTCTTCTGGTAAGTCTTTGAAATGACGGCGGACTTCAGCAGGTGTAACTTTGACATCTTTAGTTAATTGCTCCCGCATACGTCTTGCGGTAAGTTCATTCCTGTATTGTTCGAATGTCTCTTCCCTAATTTGGGTAAGACTCATTCGCATGTATTCTTCCAGTTTCTCTTTTGAGCCTGCAGTAAGAATTTTTTGGTTGATATCTTGTTCCACATACTGGTTGATCTCTGCATCAGATACTTCTATGCTGTCAATAGCTGCTTGATGAAGGAACAATTTCTGAATGGCTAATTGTTCGGGAATCATGCAGTATGGATTACCGTCCATTTGGTTTCCATACTCTACTCTGATTTTTTCAACATCTGAGCGAAGAATGGCTTCATCGCCAACAACCCAAACCACTTCATCAATAATGTTGGTTTGAGCCCATGATGGGCAATGGGCGATGCATCCGAACAACAAACTTAGAAAAAATCGGTTGAAAGTTTTCATTATTTCTATATAGTTGTATATATCTGTCTAAATTAATGTTTGTTTACCGTCTTAAGGACGTCTTTGTCCACTTCGACTTTATATTTGTTGCGGAGTTTCTCCACAAAGAGGTTTTCGCAATGGCGTTGGTAATCTGTTACAACTTGAGCGCTTACGTCTTGCCAATTCTTGGGGCCTTTTTTGAGCGTTTCACCCACAATCCCAACATAAGGGAAGCCGTCTATAGGTTTTGGCTTTAATTTCTTGACTTTTAAACCAAGGATGTCCACATTACGATTTTCACCTTGCTTAAAAAGCCCCTTTTCCATACGGACAGTAATGCTGTCCTTGTTGAATTTGGTGCGAATGGTGGATGTCCATTGTTCGGGTTTAATTCGCTTTAATGCCTTTTTAACTGCTTTTATGTCTTTTTCTTGCTGGCAGTAGTAAATCATTCCGTTGAATCGTGGTTTGTCCCATGCATACGCTTTCTTGTTTTTTTTGAAGAAGGATTCCATTCCTAAAGAGTCTTTCCCTGCAGGCTCCCATACTTCGCGGTTACAGATCTCGTAAAGTAATAATCCATCGTGATATTCTTGTATAAGATATTTTAAATCATTGTCCTCTGCACATAAACGTTCAGTCTCTTCATCTAAAATTTGCTCAACACTTTTGCTTGATGCACCTTTTGATGCGATGGAGTCAATTGCTTGTGCCGCTAATTGATTTTTAATCCCTTTGCTTCCTAAGAAACGCGCGATTCCAGGCTTTAGTTCTTCGTATGGTTCCAATTCCTTTCTGTCCATCATCTTGACAATGTGATAGCCGACGGTTGACAGAAATGGTTCAGATATTTCGTTCTTCTTTAAAGAATATGCCACATCCTCAAACTCTTTCAAAGTTTGGTTAGGGCCGATCCAAGAAAGAACTCCTCCTTTTGGTGCGGACTGTGGGTCTTGGCTTATACCCTTTGCCAACTCAGCAAAGTCTGCTCCGTTTTCTATGGCTTGGAATATAGAGTCAATCCGCTCTTTTGCTTTTATTTGTTCTTCTTTGCTCGCATTTTGTTTAACCCTCAAAAAAATATGTGCAGGCAGGATGACATCCTTTCCTTGCAAGTTGGCTTTCATCCGGTCGTAATATTTCCGGCACTCTTCTTCCATTCGGGTTTGTGGTACTAACAGAGGCTGAATCTGTTGGTCACGGTATGCACGGAACTCCTTGCGGAAGCTACTCAATGTGTCTAATTTTGCATCTAATGCGGCTTCTACCTTCAGCTTGTAGTTTATGAACAGATCTACATATTCTTCTACAGTTTTTTTGTCAAGAACTCCTTCAGAATTATTTTTGTTGTAGTTGTATTCAAACTCGCTGAGGGTAATCGGTTTGTTGTTGATTCTCATCAAAACAGGATCTGTCTGCGACATTGCTGAGCAGACAAATCCTGTAAACCATAAGAAGAGCAAAAATTTCTTCATGTTAAGAATATTGCATTTACTGGGGGCGGCTGTAGTTGGGCGCCTCGCTGGTGATGGTCACATCGTGTGGGTGACTTTCCTGAACGCCAGCATTGGTAATGCGTACAAACTTGGCGTTATGCAAATTCTCGATTGTGGCAGCTCCACAATAGCCCATACCACTACGCAAACCTCCAATGAGCTGATAGATGACTTCCTGTACAGTGCCCTTGTAAGGTACGCGTCCGGCAATGCCTTCGGGAACCAGCTTTTTCACATCGCTTACGTTGCCCTGGAAATAACGGTCTTTAGAACCGCATTCCATAGCTTCGAGCGAACCCATTCCACGATAACTCTTGAATTTACGGCCGTTGTAGATTATGGTATCGCCGGGGCTTTCTTCTGTTCCTGCGACCAATGAACCGATCATGACACTGTAACCTCCTGCAGCAAGAGCTTTTACCACGTCTCCAGAATAACGCAATCCGCCATCGGCAATAAGAGGAATGCCAGTTCCTTCCAATGCGTGTGCCACATCGTAGATAGCACTGAGCTGGGGTACGCCAACGCCTGCGACAACACGGGTGGTGCAGATACTTCCAGGGCCAATGCCAACTTTCACTCCATCAGCTCCTGCTTCTACAAGCATATGTGCAGCTTCACCGGTAGCGATGTTTCCCACAACAATATCCACGTTGGGGAATGTCTTCTTGGCTTCTTTTAACTTTTCAATAACACTTTTTGAATGGCCGTGTGCAGTGTCGATTATTATAGCATCCACGCCAGCATCCACCAAAGCTTTCATTCGGTCCAGTGTGTCGGCGGTTACTCCTACACCGGCAGCCACACGCAAACGTCCCTTTTCATCTTTGCAAGCCATTGGTTTGTCCTTAGCCTTTGTGATGTCTTTGTAAGTGATGAGACCGATAAGCTTGTAGTTGTCGTCTACAACAGGAAGTTTCTCAATTTTGTTTTCTTGCAGAATCTTTGCTGCTGCAACCAAGTCGGTTTGGACGTGTGTGGTAACCAAACCTTCGCTGGTCATCACTTCATCTATGGGGCGGTTGATGTTCTGCTCAAAACGTAAATCTCTGTTAGTGACAATTCCGACCAAGTGGTTCTCGTCATCAACTACGGGTATACCTCCAATGTGATATTCGCTCATGAGGGCCAGAGCGTCTTGAACTTTGCTTCCACGCTTGATGGTAACGGGGTCGTAAATCATACCGTTTTCGGCACGTTTTACAATTGCAACCTGGCGAGCCTGTTCCTCAATAGTCATATTCTTGTGGATAACACCGATTCCTCCTTCACGCGCAATGGCGATGGCCATATTGGCTTCAGTCACTGTGTCCATAGCGGCGGTGACAAATGGGATTTTGAGTTCGATGTTACGAGAGAATCTTGTTGTCAACTCTACCGTACGGGGTAAAACTTCTGAATAAGCGGGAACAAGCAGGACGTCATCATATGTCAGTCCGTCCATGATAATTTTATCTTCAATAAAAGATGCCATAATACCAAAAAATTTTATTAGGTGCAAAGATACAAAAAAAACTTGGTATTATGGCAATTGCTGAGCTAAATTTTATTAATTCGCCAGTTCCGACAGGAACTTCACGCGTACAAGCCGGATTTCCTCTTCTGTATAGTCCTCTCCAAGTATGTCATAGGCTTCGTCCAAACTGTCTGTTTCAGATTCTTCGTGGAAGTAATCGTATATATCCCACATACGGTCTTCATCCATCACTTCGGTAATGTAATAATCGATGTTCAGTTTTGTGCCACTATAGACGATTGCCTCGATTTCATCCAATAGCTCATCCATGTCTTTGCCCAGAGATTTGGCAATGTCTGAGAAAGACATTTGGCGGTCAATTCCTTGGATGATGCTCACTTTGCTTTTGCTCTTATTGGCAACGGTTCGAACCCGTAGGTCGGCCATTGGTTCTATTTCGTTTTCTTTGCAGTAGTCAGCGATGAGCTTGCAGAAGTCTGCGCCGTAGCGTTTAGCCTTTCCTTGTCCCACACCAGTGATGTTTTGCAAGTCTTCGATGTCTGTGGGATAAATGGATGCCATTTCTTCCAAAGAGTTGTCCTGGAAAATGACATAGGGCGGTACGTCAAGTTTGCGCGATGTTTGTTTTCTTAAATCACGCAGCATGTTTAGAAGAGTTTCGTCAATGGCACCGGAACTTCCAGTGGGTATAGCTTCATCATAATCACCATATTCGTTGTCTTCGGTAATCATGAAGGTGCGTGGTTTCTTCAAGAAATCCCGGCCTTGCGCGGTAACTTTCAGCAAACCATAGTTTTCCACTTCCTTTTCAATGTATCCCATAATCATGCCTTGGCGGATGACGGCATTCCAGAAATGTCTTTCTTTTCCTTCGCCACAGCCGAAACAATCAAGTTCTCCATGTCGGTGTGCAATGACTTCGTCTGTCTCTCGGCCCACCAGCATGTCGACGATATAATCTACTTTGAACTTTTCCTTGACAGCCACAATGACTTGTAGCGCTTTTGCCAGTTCTTCGGTAGCCTCCTTGCGAGTCTTGGGTTGTCTGCAATTGTCACAATTTCCGCAATTGTCCTTGGGGTATTCTTCTCCAAAATAATGCAACAAGACCCTTCTCCTGCAAACAGAAGATTCTACATACGCCTGAGTCTCCTGTAAAAGTTGTCGTCCAATGTCCTGTTCAGCCACGGGTTTGCCTTCCATGAATTTCTCCAGTTTCTGCAAATCTTTGGGTGAGTAATAGGTCAGGCATACACCTTCTCCGCCATCACGTCCTGCGCGTCCGGTCTCCTGATAATAGCCTTCAAGGCTTTTGGGAATATCATAATGTATGACAAATCTCACGTCCGGTTTGTCAATGCCCATGCCGAATGCAATTGTGGCAACGATTACGTCAATGCGCTCCATGATGAAGTCATCCTGTGTCTGGCTTCGTGTCTGTGAATCCATTCCAGCATGATAGGGGCGGGCGTTGATGTTGTTGGCGCGTAACACTTCTGCCAAACCTTCAACTTTTTTTCGGCTAAGGCAATATACTATGCCACTCTTTCCTGGATTTTGAAGGATAAACCGCGTAATGTCACTTTCCACATTTTTGGTTTTCGGGCGTACTTCATAATAGAGGTTCGCTCTGTTGAAGGAACTCTTGTAGTCTTTAGCGTTCTGCATTCCAAGGTTCTTCTTTATGTCGCCTCTTACCTTGTCTGTAGCTGTTGCCGTAAGTGCTATTACCGGGGCATGGCCTATCTGTTCAATTATAGGACGTATACGGCGGTATTCCGGGCGGAAGTCATGGCCCCATTCCGAGATACAATGCGCTTCGTCCACTGCATAGAACGAGATTTTCACTTTGCTCAGGAAATCCACATTATCTTCCTTTGTCAAAGACTCTGGCGCCACGTACAAAAGTTTTGTGCGTCCGGACAGGATATCTTTTTTCACCCGATCTATTTCACTTTTGTTCAATGATGAGTTGATGAAATGTGCGATGCCGTCATCCTCGCTTACTTGGCGGATGGCATCTACTTGGTTTTTCATCAATGCGATCAGGGGCGAAATAACGATAGATGTGCCCTCCATCAATAGTGCAGGCAATTGATAACAAAGACTTTTACCTCCTCCTGTAGGCATAAGTACAAACGTATCATGACCAGAAAGCACATTCTTTATAATCGCTTCCTGGTCACCTTTAAAGGAATCAAATCCAAAATAACGCTTCAGCAGTTCAGTCAAATTGATATCTTTCATTGGCGACCTAATGTGGTAAGGTACTTACAAAGATATGATTTTTTTCTGAACAAACGAAGTTTTTCGGCTTTTTTTATACCGTGAAATGTAAAAAGTCTAACTTAGGCATGCAGTATCATGGACTTTTCCAGTTGCTGTGCTGCATACTCTCGGTTGATTTCCAACTTTTTTGTGTCTGAAGACGGAATGTCAAACTGTGCATCCATCATCACACTTTCCATAATGCTGCGCAAGCCGCGGGCACCCAACTTGTATTCTACAGCCTTGTCTACCATATAGTCCAGTGCTTCATCCGTGAAAGTGAGTTCTACACCGTCCATTTCGAAAAGTTTGATTTGCTGCCGTACAAGTGAGTTCTTCGGTTCCACCAGAATGTTACGCAATGTGTCTCGGTCAAGCGGTTTCAGGTATGTGAGTACGGGCAGTCGGCCAATGATTTCGGGGATAAGGCCAAACGATTTCAGATCTTGTGGCAACACATACTTCATCAAGTCGTTGTTGTCAATCTTCATCTGGTTCTTCACATTGTTGTAACCCACTGTGTGTGTGTTCAATCGTTGTGCTATCTTGTTCTCAATGCCGTCAAAAGCTCCGCCGCAAATGAACAAGATATTACGGGTATCCACTTTTACATAATCCTGGTCCGGATGTTTTCTGCCACCTTTGGGCGGAACGTTTACAATGCTGCCCTCCAATAGCTTGAGCAGACCTTGCTGAACACCTTCTCCGCTCACGTCACGGGTGATACTGGGATTGGAACTTTTTCTTGCAATCTTGTCAATTTCGTCAATGAAGACAATGCCTCTTTGTGTGGCTTCCACATCGTAGTCGGCCACTTGTAATAGTCGGCTCAATATGCTTTCCACATCCTCACCAACATATCCGGCTTCGGTGAAAACAGTGGCATCCACAATGGTGAACGGCACTTTCAGTTGGCGCGCGATGGTACGGGCCAACAAGGTTTTTCCCGTTCCGGTGGAGCCCACCATGATGATGTTGCTCTTTTCAATCTCCACTTCGTTGTTGTCATCGGGTTGCCCCAGGCGCTTGTAGTGGTTGTACACCGCCACGGCCAGACATCGTTTTGCTGTGTCCTGGCCGATGACGTACTGGTCAAGATAGGATTTAATCTCCTGTGGCTTGGGTATATTCTTAAGCTCCTCGGTGTTTGCTCTGTGTTGTTTGCCTCTGACTTGTTCCTTGAAAATCTCATTGGCTTGTTTAGAGCATTGCTCGCAAATCATGCCGTGTAAGCCGGTTAGCAGTATACCGCATTCCGACTCTGCTCTTCCGCAGAACGAACAGCGGTTTTCTTGTTTCTTTGCCATCTTCTTCCCTTTAACAGATTAACGTCGGGAAAGCACTTGGTCCACCATGCCATATTCTTTGGCCTCCTGTGCAGTCATCCAGTAGTCGCGGTCGCTGTCTGCCCACACCTTGTCAAAATCAGTGTGTGAGTGGTCTGCGATGATGGTGTATAGTTCTTTCTTCAATTTCTGAATTTCGCGTGCCGTGATTTCTATGTCGCTTGCTTGTCCCTGTGCTCCTCCCATGGGCTGGTGGATCATTACCCGGCTGTGAGTCAGTGCGCTTCGCTTTCCTTCTGCTCCTGCAACCAATAGGACTGCAGCCATGCTTGCGGCCATTCCGGTGCAGATGGTGGCTACGTCTGAGGTGACAAACTGCATGGTGTCATAAATGCCCAATCCGGCATATACGCTTCCACCGGGGCTGTTCAGATAGATGCTGATGTCTTTTCCTGGGTCTACGCTGTCCAGGTACAACAATTGTGCTTGCAGCGTGTTTGCCGTATACGCATCAATCTCAGTTCCCAAAAAGATGATACGGTCCATCATCAGACGGCTGAAAACGTCCATCTGAGTTACGTTAAGCTGGCGCTCTTCCAGAATGTAGGGGTTAAGGTACTGGTTCTGTGCGCTCACCACATCATCCAGCACCATGCTGTTCATGCCAAGGTGGCGTGTGGCGTATTTTCTGAAGTCGTTGTTCATAAGCCTGAATATTAGTTTTTTTATGTTTGTTCCTTTAGGGATACTGTTTACATCTTCCCTTCCACGGACTCGGGGACGACCCGAAATGAGCCGTCCCCGTCCATTCTTTTATCAGTTTACTCTCCCTATATATATTATATATAAGGTGTAATTGTCAAAACAGCGTTGTGTTATTCTGCAGCCTCTTCTTCCTGGGCGAACATCTTATTGAACTCGTCCAGAGAAATGGTCTTACGATTCAGAGTAGCCACTTCCATTACCTTTTGGGCAATCTTGCTTTCAACAGTGCGGGCTACCATGTTCTCTACCTGCTGCTTGTTCTTCAACATTTCCTTGGCATAGTTGAGCAGAATGTCCTCGGGAATGTTCATCATGCCATACTGGGCAAATTGCAGACGGGTTACAACCTTTGCGCTTTCCAGGATGTCGTCCTGCTCTACCTTGATTTCCAACTGCTCGCTTAACTGCTCCTTGATGAGGTGCCATGTAAGCTCTTCCAGGCTGGGCGCGAAGTTCTTCTCAATGTATTCGTCATCCTTGTCCTCGTTGTTGATCTTCATGATGCGCTTGAGAGTGGCTTCGGGGAACTCCAATTTACCGATACGCTCGGTCAGGTATGCACGCAAATCCAAAGTCAATTTGTACTCGCTGTCAATGGCGAACTGGTTTTCCATCTGCTTCTTGATGAAAGCACGGAACTCTTCTTCGCTGCTTACAACACCTTCGCCAAGAATCTTGTCGAACAGTTCCTGATTGATGGCGCTTGCCTCGTATCGTGTGATTTCAGTAATTTGGAAGCTGAAGTCAGACTTCATTTCAGCAGCCTCCTCTTTGCTGATCTTAAGCAGAGAACTCAACTCAACATCGTTGTTCTCGTATGCCTTGGCGGGGTTGAACACCAATACGTCATTTACCTTAGCACCGTTGAACTTGGCCTTTTCTTCCTCGTTCTTCATGTAGTTGGGCAGCATTACCGCACCTTCTACCTGAATACCGCCTTCCAGTACGTTGCCTTCAGCGTCCAGCTGGCCCAGGATACCCTTTACCATGTCGCCTTCCTTGCACTCGTCAACCTTATTGTACTGGCCTCCGCGCTGTGCGTAGTTCTCCACCTGCTTGTTCACCATCTCGTCGCTAACCTCAATCTGGTAGTAGTCTAGAGAGTCCTTGTCGCTGATCTTTGCGTCAAACTCGGGAGCCAGAGCTACGTCGAAAACAAAAGTGAAGTCTTCCTTGTTTACGAAATCAACGGGTTCCTGCTTCTCCTCATTGGGGAGGGGTTCGCCCAGAATGTTGATTTTCTGTTCACGGATGTATTTATATACTTCCTCACCCAGGATCTTGTTCACTTGTTCAGCCAGAATCTCTGTGCCGAAACGCTTCTTCAGGAGCGATGTGGGAACCATGCCGGGACGGAATCCGGGCAAGCTTGCTTTCTTACGGAAATCTTTCAGGGCGGCAGCTACCTTGTTTTCGTAGTCTGCCTTTTCAATTTGGATAGTCAGCAAGGCATTTACCTTGTCTACCTTTTCAAATGAAACGTTCATTTCTTAAAATCTACTTTATAATGGTTTGTTGTTTTTGCTAATAATCTGCTAAAGAGCGCACAAAGGTACAAAATTCCCCCGAAATAATCAAACTTACGCGGTGGAAATCGCAAAATCCTTATCCTTGCAGCACTGAACGCTCCTCATCCATTTTCTGGAAATCTTTCATGCGAAGCACAAAACTATGGGTCAAGTACTTGTCCAGCACCACTGGATTTACGGACAATTCCTGTGGTGTGCCGTGGAACAGAATCTGGCCTTCAAAGAGCAGGTATGCGCGGTCTGTAATACACAATGTCTCTTCCACGTTGTGGTCAGTAATGAGCACGCCGATGTTGCGTTGCTTCAGCTTCCATACAATATATTGGATGTCCTCCACCGCAATGGGATCCACTCCGGCAAACGGTTCGTCCAGCATGATGAACTTGGGGTCGATGGCCAGGCATCTTGCAATTTCTGTTCGGCGGCGTTCGCCTCCGGAAAGTTGGTCGCCCAGATTCTTCCTTACCTTCTGAAGTCGGAACTCGGCAATCAGGCTTTCCAGTTTTTCCCGTTGGTAGTCGTGGGGTTTGCCGGTCATCTCCAGCACGCTGGCAATGTTGTCCTCAACCGTCATTTTGCGGAACACGCTGGCTTCCTGAGCCAGATAGCCAATGCCGTGCCGTGCGCGCTTGTACACGGGGTAGTCTGTAATTTCCTTGTCGCCCAGGAAAATGCGTCCGGCGTTGGGCACCACCAGACCGGTGGTCATATAGAAAGATGTGGTCTTTCCGGCACCGTTCGGACCTAATAGTCCGACAATCTCGCCTTGGTGCACGTTGAATGACACATTGTTTACCACAGTGCGCTTTCCGTACACCTTTACCAATCCTTCGCTTTTCAATTCCAACCCGTTTTCTACGGGGCTGTTTGTCTGTTCTTGTATTGTATTGTCAGCCATGCAATATACATTTTGGGCACAAAAGTACGAAAAAAGAGAAAAACAGCACCGCTTTGTTACAATTTTTAGGATAAAAAGCGTAAATTTGCCCACAATAAACCTCTACTACATGTTATTACAACAGTTTTTTGCCGCTTTTGGCCGATATTTGCAGCTCATGGGAAAGGTGTTCAGCATTCCGGAAAGGTGGCGTATGTTTTTCAGACAGTACATCAAAGAAATGGCACAGCTTGGAGTTGATTCCATCGGAATAGTCCTGCTCATCAGCTTTTTCATTGGTGCGGTTATTTGTATCCAGATCAAGCTGAATATCCAGAGCGCCTGGATGCCAGCCTTTGTGACGGGTTATACCACCCGCGAGATTATGCTTCTGGAATTCTCCAGCAGTATCATGTGTCTTATCCTCAGCGGTAAGGTGGGCAGTAACATCGCATCCGAGATTGGGACCATGCGCGTGACGCAACAGATAGACGCACTTGAAATCATGGGTGTCAATTCTGCTTCGTTCCTCATTCTGCCCAAGGTACTGGGCTTGATAACGATGATTCCTTTTTTGGTCGTCTTCAGTATTGCCTTCGGTCTCATTGGTGCTTATGCCACTACATACATGGGCGTTATCACAGTGGAAGACCTCACGTCAGGACTGCTTTACGACTTTAACCAGTGGTATGTCTGGATGTCAATCATCAAGAGTCTTTGTTTTGCGTTCATCATCTCCAGCGTTTCGTCCTTCTACGGGTATACGGTAGAGGGCGGTTCTTTCGATGTGGGCAAGGCCAGTACCAATGCAGTGGTGCGCAGCAGCATGCTCATCCTGTTTGCAGACATTTTCCTCACCCAACTCTTAAGCTGATTTCCCTATGATTGAAATAAAACATTTGTACAAGTCATTTGAGGACAAGGATGTGCTCATTGATATAAATGCCGTTTTCGAGGACGGAAAGACCAATCTTATCATCGGCCAGAGCGGAAGTGGAAAAACGGTGCTGATGAAGAACATCGTGGGCTTGTTTGTTCCCACCAGCGGACAGATATTGTATGATGGCCGCGACTTCATTGGAATGACCAAGCGCGAGCAGGTGCTTATCCGCCGCGAGATGGGAATGATTTTCCAGAGTGCGGCTCTCTTCGACTCCATGTCCGTATTGGAGAATGTCATGTTCCCGTTGGAAATGTTTTCCGATGATTGCCAGACCGACCGTATACGCCGTGCCAAGTTCTGCTTGGAACGTGTGAATCTAAAGGGTGCGGAGAACAAACTTCCCGGCGAAATCAGTGGCGGTATGCAGAAGCGTGTGGCCATTGCCCGTGCCATAGCCCTCAATCCCAAGTATCTTTTTTGCGATGAGCCAAACAGTGGCCTGGACCCCAAGACCAGTCTTGTCATAGACGAACTGATCCATGACATTACGCAGGAGTATAAGATGACAACCATCATCAACACCCATGACATGAACTCCGTGATGGGTATCGGTGAAAACATCCTTTATATTTATAAGGGTCAAAAGGAATGGCAGGGCAGCAAGGATCAGATTATGACCAGCACAAACGAACGTCTCAATTCGTTTATCTTTGCCAGCGACCTCTTCCGAAAGGTTAAGGAGGCCAACCAATAATACATATTAATATATATACACTAACAGAAAAGAGAAGCCGATTGGCTTCTCTTTTCTGTTTAGGCGATATGTTTGAGCAAATCTCTCAGACGGGAGTGCAACGGCTTGTTAAGTGCCCATTGCCAGTCTGACCATGTGCGCAAAACAAAGGTGTTGTAGTCATAGAAGAAAGCGACACCGGGGAGAATTAGCAAAATGGCAATAATGGCAGCTACTAAGGGAAGTGTGTTTGTCGTCACAATAATCCACATCAGAACGAGTAGCGGCCACAGAATGAGGTTCACCCCGAAACGGGCGGTGTTATAGAAAGCCTTGTCCTTGACCTTGCTTACGATGAGTAGTGACAGCAGCCACGAGGGAAGCGTGGTGATGGCACAGTAAAGATAATAGGGCAGCAGACAGAGCAATGCCAGGCTTCCGGCAACGGCGGCCGCCAATGGGCGCTTATGCTTGGTGGACGATGAACGTATATTGTGCTTTAGCCGCTTCTTCTTGAAGGCGGAGGCATTGGCATACAGTGTGGCGGTGTCTTCCTCCGGTGTGTTGGCTTTCATTTCCTGCACCTTCTTGATGGCGGCACGGTTGTGCATGAGTTGTTTGGCCGGGTTCAGGGAGTATGATTGTGCGGCAGAGAGCTTGGCCAGCTCCCACTGTGCTTCATAGTTTTCTGTGTCGGGGACATATGTGATAAGCTCGCTCATACGCGTGGCCAGTTCTTCGCGTAGCATGGACTGAATCTGCACCGGAGTGGCCTCTCCTTCATGTTGTTTGACAAACTCGGTTACGTTGATGGGCCTGCCGAACGTGGCAACTGCAGTGGGGCGGTAGCGGAAATAGTGGCTGTACTCCAGTCCCATGGGAACGATATATACAGGTCTTTTATGCCCGAATTTCTTGTTGGCTTCAAATGCAATGTGGAAGATTCCCTTGCTCAGTGGCAGCAACGAGTGCTTGGGGCGGTGTCTTGCCTCGGGAAAGAGCGCCAGCGGATAGTGGTGGTTGAGCACCTTCACGCATTTGCGGATAATCTCTTCGTTCTGCTTTACAGAGGCAAAGCCGTCGCGGATACGGAAAATGGGCAACATCTTCAGAAAGGTGAAGGTCTTCTGCAACAAAGGCCTGCGGAAGATGTCCGCACGGGTCATGAATACGGTGGCGCGGTTCATGGCACGCAGTATCACCAGTGCGTCCAGCAATGCGCAGGTGTGGTTACAGCCGATGATGACGGCGCCGTCTTTGGGAATATTTTCTTTACCCTTGACCGCAAGTCTGCGAAGCGACATGTTTATGACTGGATTTACCAGACAGCAACGTAGGAATGTGTAGAAAAGATTTTTATGGTAAACTTGCACGGCTCAAAATAATCGTTTACTCCCCTCGCTTATGGCTTCGGTATCTGAAGATGATGGCTGCGGTGAGTCCGGAGATGATGTGCCAGATGCCCCACCAGGCGGTGATAAAAAGCATTCCGCCGTTTTGCAGTTCGGGAGGGAAAATATTGGGGTTGAACAATAGGATAAGTCCGAGTCCGGAATTCTGTATGCCCAATTCAATGGTGATGGCACGGCGGTCGGGCCGTGGCAGTCCGGACAGCTCGCCCAGGAAATAGCCGGCGGCAAGAGCAGCACCGTTATGGGCGAACACGATGAGCAGAATCCATTTGATGTATCTCATGAACAGATCAAGGTTTTGGCGGAAAGCCAATATCACCATCAGCAGGAATACCAGAATGGAAAGGAATTGCAGAGGCTTGTTCAGTGCCTTGGCCAGTCGGGGCTGGTAGCGTGTGGTCAATATACCCAACACCAGGGGCACGCCGAGCAGGAAGAACACCGTGACAAAGATGTCCCATACGGGAATGCTGAGCGTCTGCAACGCGTTCACCGCATGGCGGTTGAGGTAACCCACATAAAGGCTGCCCCAGATGGCAAAGTTGGCCGGAGTGGTCACAATGGCAGCCATAGTCGTTACGGCCGACATGGATACGGACAACTCCCTGTTGCCCTTGGATATGGACGTGATGAAGTTCGATATGTTCCCTCCCGGGCAAGATGCAACCAGTATCATACCCATGGCAACCATCGGCGTGATGAACTTATGGAAAAGGATAATCAGCAGGAAGGTCAATGCCGGAAGAATGACCCACTGGCCAAAAACACCGATGAAGATGGATTTTGGGTGGCGGAACACCTTGATGAAGGTGCCGGGCTTTATGCCAAGGGCAACACCATACATGACAACGGCCAGGGCGATGTTCAGCAGTTCCATTCCGGCCCTGTTAAAGTTGATCTTTACGGGATCAAGATTCAGAAGTTCTTCGTACATAATGATAATTTAACCGCAATATCCTGAAATATTTCGTCTTATTCATATGATCTAAGATGCAAAAGTAATAAGTTTTTTTGAAGAAAAAGAATTTTTTGCCAGAATGCTTCGCGTAATTTTGAATAATTATGCAGATAAAACGGAGAATGGCAGCATGGGTAAAACTAAAATCCCGATTTTTTAAAACATCATTGCTTAGGTCTTGCAGTTCGTTGTCAACCAAGTTAAACAAGTTCAGCTCTGCTCTTGCGCAATCATAAATTCCAGCATCTCAAAGCAAGTCTTTGCCAGTACCGCGACGGTACCATATAAAGTGGTACTGGAGTACCATCGCTTTGGTACTGCAGTGTATTAGGCTTGACACTGCAGTTTCGTCGGCATGGTATTGTAGCGGTGAAAAAGACTGACCAGAAAGGCAACGCGGTGCGATGGGAAAGTCATGCCGTTGCGGCGGCAATTCCATGCTGTTGTCTTTGCCCACGCAACGCCTTGCGTTTTTGAAGGCACTTTATAAAAAGCAGACGCACTGCCCTATATATTATATATAAGGTTGTGCGTCTTTTCGAATCTGTAAATGCGGACAGGATTTATCTGACCGCAATCTTCTTTCCGTTTATGATGTCCCGCAGTAAGGACTTTTAGAAATTTCTTTCAACGTTCCGCCTATCCACCCAGCTCTTGCTGTCCATCCAGAGATTTCATTATTTTTATAATCAATAAGATTCTATTGTCTGCATATATTTGCTCCCAAAGAGATTATCCAGAGACCATCATTATCCTTGCTTTCACGCACCAAAACACCAAACTTCTGCAATGCTGAAAGGTCGCGTTCGATGGAGCACTGACTCACCGACAAAGTCTCCGACATTCTGAGTGTGGGGGAAATATGTTCTCTGTTATGGCAAATATATTATTCGCTGTTTTTGAGTATAAGGGTCTGCGACCCGATAGCATGGAAGGGGATTACAAATCCCCACCTCAATACCATTGGATGGCATATCCGATGGAACGTAGCAATATGATTAGGCATAATAACAAAAGAATCAAAAAGAACAAAAATCAACTCGACATAATTTCTACAACCTCCCATATGTGTCTTTTGCCACGGTAGTTACTTTTCTTTTTCGTGTTCCTCTGCATTTATACAAAAAACACTTGTAAAAGAACAAAATTTCTTTCCATTAGTTCTGTTTTAACAATTTTTTTTTTTAAATTTGCAATTGGACTCTCGGTTTCTTGTCCATAATTCCACCGGAAGACGTGCTCTTTCATGGGAATGGCAAGGTAGCCCACGCCGGGCAGAGTGAGGTAAAACTCATGATGCGGGCTTTGGGTGGGAAAGAGAGACTGGACATAGAAGGCGTTTACTCAACGCTTCATCGCTACGTTCCAAACTTCGAACACTTGGATCTCCTGTAGATGATGATGCAATGGTAGATGTCCTCGGGGTGTGTTTATAAGCATCACCTATCTTTAACGGTATTTCCACACTTGTGGGGCATGCTGTTATATATGAAGGTGCATTATATTCATATCGGCGTGGGCTTCGAAGTTGCTTATCTTTACAGGGGTGGCAAGTTCGAAGGCCAGGAACGTGAGATAAGTAACGAGTACGAATCTCACGCTTTTTTTGTGTCTTGTGTTAACCCTTGTGCATAATTCATCGTGATATAATATAATAATAATAAATAACAAAAAAATTAATGATATGGGAATACTGAATAACTTGATGGATAAATTCAAAAATGCTGAATTTACCGTAGCGCCACAGAAAAAACTCAAGACAATCTCGGCAGATTTTAAGAAGGCATTTAACCTCTCTCTTGTCTTCTATAAAGGGGTACAGATTGCCGATGGCGATTTGACATTGGCCGCACTAAACAAGAAGACTTCCAAGGAGGTAAAATCAACAGCTGATGGATTAAAAATCAAGGCAAGTATGAAGGTTGGTGATGCAGAGAAGCTGTTTGATACAAACTTTGGTGTAACCGTACAGATTAAGGATGCTGCTGGTACAAAACTAGTTCCTAACGGTATTACCATAGGTCAGGCTGCACGAGGTGAGTATTAGAAATGACTATGCTTGTAGATATAGTTCGTGCAGATGTATTTGCTTTCTTGGAGAGCAACGAAGAGTTGCTCTTCAATGAGAGAGACTTTCAGATGCATCTTGCTACTTGGTTACGTAATTCCGCTAACGTCTACGATGATGTGGATATGGAATACTATGTACCCAAAAGTGAACTCGACAACTATAAATGGAATAGCGAGTTGCGTCTTGATATTGTCGTCAAAAAGGATGGTGAATATTGTCCTGTAGAATTGAAGTATAAAACCAAAAAAGTTGAACGCCAAATCACTCGTTTCGATGAGGTATTGCATGACAAGGTCGTCGTAATGAAGAATCAAGGTGCACAGGACTTGGGCATGTATGACTTTTGGAAAGATGTTCGTCGTGTAGAGTTGGTGAAGAACCGTTTCAAGATGGTTAAAAGTGGATTGGCTGTGTTTGTCACCAATGACCTACTCTATACTAAAAAGAGTCGAACAAATTCAAATAATTACTTGCTTAATATGAACGATGGTAAGCATTCCCCTATTAAACATTGGCAACAACCCGAGAGTGCTTGTGCAAAGACGCACCCCAATTTTGAGGTTGAACGGGAATATACTATCAAATGGAATCAAATATATGTAGACGATGTGCAATTTTATTATTGTATAGTATCTATTTAATATTTACTCATTAAAGACAAATATTATGGCAAAAAAATCAGTTATCGCTGGCGAATACATATTGTCTGTGTTAGATAATGGGGGTATTGAAGCCTATCGTATTTACGACAACATAAAAGGCGCTCTTCGAGAAATAGCAGAGAAAGAAGGTTTTGAATACGACACCAATTGGACAACTCGCCAGTTTGGTTCAAAACTTATCGATTTTCTGAATGAAAAGAAAAATAATTAATCAATATAATTAACCATTAACAAAAAATTATGGCAGAATTCAAATTGGATGGCCGCATGAAGGTCAAGAGCTTGAAGGAGAATTTCAAGAAGTGTTTTGGTGCATCTTTGCGCGTTTATAAAAGCGAGTCTTGCAAGGGTGCTTTCGCAGATGATGAAGCTACATTGGCATCTATCCGTGCAGAGGGTAAGAAGGGTGGTGAACTCACTGTTGGTGGCAACCTTAAGGTTGGTAATTTCGAAAAGAAGATTGCTGAACTTTACGGTATCGGTGTACAGGTTGCCAATGCAGATGATAGCAAGTTAGCTAACAATGAGGTTACTCTCGTTGCTGCGGGTAAGTAATTACAAATTCAAATATAAGGAGCATTACCTTTTAATAGGTATTGCTCCTTATTAACCCTACTAAAGGATATGGTGACCGGATACAAAAAGAATGGAGATTACGATCTCCGTACTAAAAAAGGACAGGAACTTAAAAAACAATCAGATGCAAGTAATGTTTGGGTTATGCGCCATATAATAGTACCATTGCTTTTGCTCGCTCTTTTATTTTTGATATTAGAGTGTATTTTTCCTGGTATAAATGATAAGATTGATAATTTATTACATTTAAATTAATGAGTATAATGAGCAAAGAGTACTACAAGAAACGCATTATTGATTTGCGTGCTGCAATGGCGAAAGAGAAAGAGGCTAAAAAGCGTGATAACGAAACCTATGCTGGTTATATCAAGCGTGCATCAAGTGCCGAATACAAGGCTTCTTATAGAAAGCAGAAAATAGACCGAGCTGCATCACATGACCGTAATATAGAGAACTATAAGCGCCAGATAGAAAGCGCAAAGGACTCTCTAAAGCGTTGCAAGTAGTAAGTTTGTTCTATTTTTGATCAAATTAATTAAAAATAACTATGATACTGTTTGATATTGGTGCAGTTTTGTTCATAACGGGACTTATATGGATTATTTGGTTCTTGCTAAAGAAAAATAAGGGAGCATTAATATTGTCTGTCATCACCTCGCTGATAGGTGGTATAATAATGATTGTATCTTATTATCTGCTTATGAACCATCAATCGGTATTTGACAAGATGATTCCTTGACAGATAGATAAAAATAGATAAAATGAAGAGAAGGGCTTTATACTTAGGAAGTTTATCCTTACTGATATTGTTGTCAAGTTGTGGAGAGTCCATGGCTGACAAACTGCAAAACAAGATGGGAACCGTGTCAGAGATGGCAGAATTAGGTACCGCTGAGTATACCATCAAAAAGATCATCAAGGCTTCAGATGAAGCTTTTTATACAATTGGTGAGCGCAAGATTCTCTTCTCTTGTTGCGCAACAATGAAAGCAGGCATAGACCTGGGTGGCTTCTCTGCCGAGAATGTGGAAATTAACTCTGACAAGGAGGTGACAGTAACGCTTCCTGCCCCAAAAGTCTTGGCCTTCAACATGCCTCCTGAACAAATAAAACTTGAGTATGAAAAAGTGGGAGCATTACGCTTTGACTTTTCTGCCGAGGAACGGACCAAACTATTGAAACAAGGTGAAGAGGCGATTCTCGCTGATGCTGAGAACCTCGGCATTCTCGCCGACGCAGAAAAGAATGCAAGAACTTTCTTTGAGGCCATGCTCAAGCAAATAGGTTTTGAAAAAGTAAACATAAACTTCAACAAACAATAATTACACGAATATGGGTAAGATTTTTAGTTTCTTTCTGAAATCGTTAATGAGTAAAATCGTAGGGCTTTTGCTTATTGTTGGATTGTTTGTTGGGGCGTGGCTTTATACACAACAGTTTGGATTCAACTTCTTTAATTTAAACTTTGGACGAGGAGATTTGAAGATTGATAATACAGCCAATATTGTAGAGAAGGTTAAGGAAATCTCTGAGTTTACAACTGCTTGCTATTACGAAGAAGCCGTATTGAAAGACAAGAAAACAGACAATAACGAAGGTAATTTACTTGGACTGGTAGGAATGGAGACATCAAAAGAAATTGTCATACTATCCAAGGGCAAGGTGCGCGCCGGTTTTGATTTAAGTAAGATAAACGCAGAAAACATCAATATCAGCGGTGACACTTTAAGCATAGAACTACCCCAACCACAAATATTTGACATTATTACCAATCCGTCTGACTATGAAATGTATGTAGAGGATGGCAAGTGGTCGCATGATGAGATATCTGCTTTACAAACAGAATACCGTAATCAATTGCAGGAAAAGGCAAAGGAAACAGGTATATTAACCAAAGCAAAGGAAGCAGGTAAGAAGCGACTTGAGAGTTTGTTTATGACATTTGGTTTTTCTGTTGTAAAAGTCAAGTGTGAATAAGGATTTAAGTAACTAAAACTGCAAAATATTATTGTAATATTTATTTTAACACATAACATCATGCATTATGGAAATTACACAAGAAAATATTGAGCGTGGCGAGCGAATGCAGCAGGCTGAGATAAAAAAATGCGAAATGGCTATAGAAAAGTTCGAACAGGAGCTTGCAGAACTTAAACAACCCAAGGGCCTATTTGGTACTACCAACAAAAAGGCCATTGCCGCAGCAGAAGAGAAGTTAAACAAGCACAAATTGCATCTCATAGACTTGCAAGCCATGAATGGTGCGGAATTCTATGAGTACATGAAGAGCAAAGAGAAAACCGATCATATCATAAATATGAGTAGCAAGGTTTTCAACACAACAGGACAACTCATAGAGAACGTATCTAGCGTAATTCCAGGTGTAGGCATTGCTGGCAAAATGTTTGCTAAAGGCTTTAAGTCTATTGGAAAGAGCATAAAGGAAGACTAATACAGATAAATTATAAGCATTTAATTTAAATCAGAAAATAATGTTTAAGTTTATTTTAGGAAATATTAGTTATTTCATCATGATGGCGTTCATGGTGTTTTGCTGTGTTATTGTAGAAGGTCCGCTTGTAGGTAAGTTTTGTGTTCTTGGACTTATGAGTATTGCTGCAGGAACACCTGCTGCTAAACGTACACGTTTCGGATTAGTAGATAAACGTTATAAGGAAAAATCTTTTATTTGGTGGCAAATACTTATTGGATTAATTCTTTTTGCGCTAGCTGCTTTTTTAGTTAAGTAGACTGCATAAAATTATAGGATTATGAAAATACCAGGACTAAGTTTCTCACTCAAAAGAGCGATAGGAGTTACTGCAGTAAAACAGAAAATATCTAAGAAGACAGGCATTCCAAGCACCAAGCAGGGATTGGAGCGCAAGATAGGTGGTGCAGTATTGAAATCAATATTTAGAAAGAAGGGATAGTAATGAGGACACATTTTATAATGTTACTTGTACTAGCAATCCTGTGTGGATGTTCTGGTGGTACTGGTAGTAACAAACCTATTGACAAATATAATGAGACCTTAGAACGCATCCAGGAATTAGAAAAGGTTGTTGAGACCAGTGACTGGAACACGTTTTCGGTAGACAAGTTGAAAACGTTGCATGACACAGTCAAGGAGTTGTATTACGACTACAATCCGATGGATTTTACCTCCGAACAAGTCAACGCTTGCGAAGCATTGAAGACTCGTGTTAAAAACCTGCGAGAGCAGGTTGCTTGCAAGAGTAGTGCTGCATTAAAAGAGGTAGAGATAACGGCATTTAATTTTTCGGACAAGCTGACAGAGGCGACAGAAACCTATCCTGTGTATCTTCAAAAAGGCGAAACGTTAAAGGTATTAGCAAGTTCGCAACAATCATTTACTCTTAAAATTAGTAATGCCAATAGTCGTAGCGTGCTGAAAAGTTCTATCGGAAAGACATCGGTAGAATACAGTATGGAGATAAATAATACTGCTATATACCTTGTAGAAGTAATTCCTTCAAAGGCGCAATATCTGGATTTATCTATCAAATACAAGATTGATGATTGGGCACGACTGACTTCTCCAACACCCATAGAAACAGAACAGGTGGAATGTGGGAAAAGTGATTTTGGAGCCAAAGGCGTATCTGGCATACTTATGCAGAAGTGTTTTGATGAACCTCGTAAGTTTACTCTGCGAGGTCAACTGAAGGCTGCCTTTTCGGGGAGTGCCAAGGCTTTAGTCGCTGTTCAGGTACCAACCGGAGCTACGGATATTCTGTATTCAATGCGTATTGCTACAAGCGAACAAGATAGGTCAACGGATGGTGAGTTCCACGAAAATCTTGCGTCATCATATAAGAAGATAAAATTTCTCGGACTACCCCTCTATGAAAAGGAGAAAAACGGCAATATAAATCTTTTCAGTAAACTGCTTGATGATAATCGTCCTCTTCGTGACGAAGATGCGTATTGTAATATGTATGTTTTCCGAAACCAGACACAGGCAAAGCAATTTCAGGATGGCACAAAGGCCGCTTCTGTGCTTAATTACGATGTTGATTATTCTACTCTCGGAACGCAATCTTGTAACGGCCGTATTCCTGTCAAAGGACTTAAAACTATTTATCTCGCCTTTGAGAATGAGCGTATGCGATATACCAATTATTTGTGGGTAGAAGCAGTGGCCGTAATTCCTACAACCGTTTATCATAAAGAAAAATATACAATTCAAAAATAAAATTCAGCCATGAAATCCAGCATTATAGATGTTCCTCGCAAGCACACACAAGAGGATTTGTTTGGAATACAAGTATATCAAGATGCATTGGTTAAGTATATAAAGTTGACTGATACACCCATTACTATTGCTCTTCAAGGAGAATGGGGAAGTGGAAAAACCTCTTTGATGAATATGTTGCGCCATCATCTTTGTGAAGCGGATGCAGCACCCTATTACCCTATTTGGATTAATACATGGCAATATTCTTTGATGAAATCTCCTTCACAAGCTATTATTTCCATTTTAGAGGGTATTATTAACCAAATAGGTGAGCTGAATCCAAATATGGATAAATGGCAAGAAAGTAAAAAGAAAATAGGAGGTTTATTCAAGCGAATGGCGTCAGTTGGTACGAAGGCAGCTGTTAATGTGGTCGGAATTGAAAGTGGTTTGGTGGATGAGCTTTTTGATAATGGAACTCAAAAAACTTCATTGTCAGAAATATCTCAATTGAAGGATGAAATCGCGACTCTAATTGATGCAGCCCTTTCACGAGACACAACCAAAACCGGTTTTACATTCTACATTGACGACCTTGACCGAATAGATCCACCAGTTGCTGTAGAGATACTGGAATTATTGAAGAATATCTTTGATTTAGAAAGGTGTGTGTTTGTTTTGGCTATAGACTATGATGTGGTTATTAAAGGATTGAAACCTAAATTTGGGGAATTAACGGATGCCAACGAAAGAGAATTCCGTTCATTCTTTGATAAAATTATCCAACTTCCATTCTCTATGCCTGTGGCCTCTTATTCTGTGGATGCATTTTTAGTGGATGCTTTACGTAAGATTGAGTTTTTCAGTGATGATGAACTGGACAACCCTTCGCTTGCCGAAACTTTGTCTGAAATAACAAGGTTGTCTGTGGGTAGTAATCCCCGCTCTTTGAAGCGGTTAACTAATACTTTGGCTTTGATATCCATAATCAATGAAATGCAAAAGGGAGACCTTTCTGTTAATCAAGAGCAACAAAGTAAGGTCCTTAATTATGCATTGGTATGTGTACAGATTGCTTATCCATACATTTACAATCAGCTGACAGAAGAACCGGATTTCAAAGCATGGAATGAAAAGATAGCTTCAAAATTGAAACTACGTCCTCTCACAGAGGCAGAGCGTGAAACTCTTGATGCCACTGATGAGTTTGATGATGATTGGGAGAAAGTCGTCTATCGTATGTGTCAGAAGGAAGCATTCCTTTCCAGTAGGGCTTTTAGTGTTTCCTCTCTTTTCAATAAGGTTGCAGAGATTGTGAATGATGATGTTCGTTTGGGTGATACAATTGCCTCTACCTTGGAACTCTCGGCCGTTACAAACTTAAAGGCCTTTGACGGACCAATGAAGAAACCCGGAGAACGGAATCGTGATACATCTAATTATGGTTTTAATGGTAAAATTTATTCCAAAAAAACCGAATTTGTACATGATGTTGTAGCTTATTATGTTAAGGAACATCCAGGCACTACTCATGAACAATTGAAAGAAACTTTTGAATTCAAAAAAAACATGGATAGAGTCTTCATGGATTATGATTGTTATCTAAAGTTGCTTTCAGAAAAAGGGAACGTAGACTTTTTTGGTCGCAGGGCAGATATTCCAACGATTCAGTTAGCAGATAAGAAGATTGTTATCTCCACCAATTGGCCAACGATAGTGAATGGAAAACCTGCAGAGTTTGCCAAGTTTTTGGATTTGTTACGCAACAAGTTGAAATATGTGGTTGTGAACAAATAAGATCATAATAAACAATATATATCTATGATGATAAAATTCTTTGACAAACTAAACGAGCAAAGAGAAACCAGCTGGAAACCAGAAAACACCCAGTAGGGAAAAAATGATTTCCCAACAGGAAAATTATTTTTTCTCAGTTGGAAAGTCAAAATTTTCCAGTAGGGCATTTTGGGACGGACTTTTAGGTTTGTTTTTAAACTATTTTAAGCGATTTTTGTTCATTTTGAAACCAATGTATGGTTTGCGGAGAAAAGTAAAAATGTTTGACATTGAGTGGTGAGCAATGAGTAATGAGTAGTGAGTGATGAGCGGTAAGTTTTTTCGACAGTAGAACAAAAGAACATTTTGGGCGATGAGTTGTGAGCGATGAGTTGTGAGAGGTGAGGGGGGTAGGGACGTCTGCGTGCAGCGTCCGAAGAGTACACAAGAGTTATAATCTCACGCGAATCCCACGAATCTCGCAAAATATTACTTTATGCCTTTGGTGTGATTTGCGTG
>JAFYQQ010000034.1 GCA_017559845.1 Bacteroidaceae bacterium
CCTGAGAAACAGGCGGACGCAGCACGCTGCGTCCCTACCTAAGATTATTATATATTATTGTATTATATGAAGAAAAATCACCATCCCGAAGTGGAGCCTCCGCCGCCGGAACTTCCGCCTCCGAAACTTCCGCCGAAGCCGCCACTGCCAAAACCGCCTCCGAAGCCTCTTCCGCCCCGACCGCCGTTCAGCAGGGAGCCGATGAAGATGCCTTTCATCAGGTCGCTGTCGTCATCGTCATCTTCCTGGTCGGTGTCGCGTATGTCCACGGCGTTGCAGTACGAGCAAACATAGGTCTCGCGCTTGTGCCTGTGGCCGTCTGCTGTTCTGTAATAGTCTTTTGAAGTGAGGCGCAGGGAAGCCTTGGTTCCGCACTTCTTGCAGGTGAGTGCCTTTTGCTGGGCGTTCCTTATAATCCAGATGAAGACAATGACCATGAGAACGAGCACAGCCAGCGCGGCCATTGCGCCCTCGCTGCCGTCGCCCTGCTTGTTGGGGTTCATGGCATTCTCCAGCGTCTGGTAGATAGCCTTGCAGCCCGTTACCATTCCTTGGTCCACGTAGCCCTCCTTGAAGGCCGGTATCATGTATTTGGCCTGGATGCGCTTGCAGATGGCATCGGGCATGATGCCTTCCAGACCGTATCCAACGTGGAAGCGAATCTTCCTCTGGTCTTCCACGTAGAGGATGAGCAGGCCGTTGTCGCGCTCCTTTTCGCCCACGCCCCATTCCATGAAGAGGTTGTGGGCAAAGTCGAAGATGTTCTCCTCGCCAATGGACGGAAGCATCACCACAGCCGTTTGTATGCCTGTGCTGTCTTCCAGTTGGGTGAAGATGTGGTCTATGGCGCTCCGAGCCTCGGCGGAAAGGATGCCTGTGGGGTCACTGACGTGCAGACGGCGGTCGAGCCGGTAGACGTTGGGCACGGTTTCCAGCGTGTAAGATGTTGCTGGTTGTTCCGCTTCGAGGGAGTCCTGTGCGGGAACAACGGCGGGCAACAGGGCGAGGAAAAGCAATATGAGATATTTTTTCATGAATCTAAGAAAAGCGCACGCCCTGACCGGTTATGGCAGGGCTGTGCGGTGAATGAAAGAATGTCTTTACGCCGATTCGGCAATTTAGAATTCCACTTGGGGAGCCTTTTCTGCACCCTGTTCGGCCTCGAAGTAGGCTTTCTTCTCAAATCCGAACATGCCGGCCAGAATGTTCTTGGGGAACTTGCGGATGGCGGTGTTGTATTCCTTGGCAGCCTCGTTGAAGTTGCGGCGTGCCACGGTGATGCGGTTTTCCGTTCCTTCCAGTTGGGCCTGTAGTTCCAGGAAATTCTGGTTGGCCTTCAGGTCGGGGTATTTCTCCACCACAACGAGCAGTTTACCCAGCGCGGAGCTGACACCGTTTTGCGCCTGCTGGTATTGTGCCATCTGTTCGGCGGTCATGTTGGTGGGGTCAATTTTTACGCTGGTGGCCTCAGAACGCGCCTGCACCACAGCGGCCAGTGTCTCCTTTTCGTGCGCGGCATATCCCTTGACGGTGTTCACCAGATTGGGAATCAGGTCCGAGCGGCGCTGGTATTGGGTTTCCACATCGGCCCATTTGCCCTGTACACCCTCGTCCATGCCCACCATTCCGTTGTAGGCAGAAATACTCCACAAGGCAATAACGGCAATCACAGCCAGGGTTATTACCATTCCTTTGTTCTTCTTGAAAAAATCCATTTCTTTTATTTGTTATAAATGTTAATACACGATGTTTATTACAAAATCCGTGCCAAACTATGGGAATTATCCCTTGATATAGTCCAGAATCTGTTCGGCGTGGATCTTTGTCTTGATTTCCTTGGGAGTGAAAATCTTTTCGATGATGCCGTCTTCGTTGACAAGGTAGGTGGTGCGCAGGGTTCCGATGGTTCTTCTTCCGCAAGCCACCTTTTCTCCCCAGCAGCCGAGTTCCTGCAGCAGGGTGGTTTCGGTATCGGCAATCAGGGGGAAGTCCAGTCCGTTCTGGTCGGCAAATTTCTTTTGCAGCTCAACCCTGTCCTTGCTCACGCCAATGATGGCATATCCGGCAGCCTCCAGTTCGGCCTTGTGTGCCTGAAGCGAGCAGGCCTCGGCGGTGCATCCGCTGGTGTTGGCTTTGGGATAGCTATAAAGTACAATCTTGCGTCCTTTATAGTCGCTGGCCTTAATCTCGTTTCCGTTCTGGTCAATGCCGAGAACTTCGGGTATTCTGTTTCCAATTTCCATAATCTCTGTTCTTTTTGTTCTTACTTTTCTTTCTTTTAACGCTGTGTTTCTATACATTATATATTATAAACACAACGCAAAAGTACTGCTTTTTCACGAATCGGGGAACAGTTTTCGGCAAAACTCGACGGACGTTTAGATTTTTTAACCTTAGCGTCTTGAGCGGTGCCGATTTTTTGATTATTTTTGTACATCGGAAATAATAATTTATTACAAAGTTATGAGTAAGGACATGAAATGGGTAACGCTGGATAGCGAATACGTCATCCGTCGCCCTTGGCTGACGGCCAGAAAAGATAAGGTTATGCTTCCGAACGGAAATGTGCTGGACGAATACTATGTGCTTGAATATCCTGATTGGGTGAATGTAATTGCCATAACCCCCGATGACCAGTTTGTCTTTGTGCGCCAGTATCGTTATGCCCTTGGCAAAACGGTCGACGAGATTGTGGCTGGTGTATGCGAACCCGGCGAAGACCCCCTTATTGCCGCACAACGAGAACTGATGGAAGAAACCGGTTATGGCGGTGGCGTATGGGAAAAGGTGGCTGTTCTGTCTGGCAACGCCGGCGCTACCAACAATCTGACGCATTGTTTTATTGCCCGTGGTGTGGTGCCGTCTGGTCCTCGCAGCTTGGATGAAGGGGAGTATATGGATGTGCTGCTTTTCTCTCGAAAGGAAGTGCGGGAAATGCTAGAGAGGGGCGAAATTTGGCAAAGTCTGATGGCCGCTCCTTTATGGAAGATGTTCGCCCTGGAGAAGTGAGGAAATTTCATCTCCCTCGGGAGGAAAAAATATTTTCCACGCGAGGGAAAAAATCCTTGCCCTTTATTTTTTCCCTTTGTTGATGATGTAGATGCCCGTTGCCGCAAGCGTGCCCGCCCATACATATTTCCAATAGAAAGGTTCGCCCAGGCAGAGGCAAGAGGTGGCGGCACCCACAACGGGGATGAGCGAATTGAAGATGGCAATCTTGCCCACTGGATTGCAGCTGAGCAGCTTGTTGTAAAGGGCAAATCCCCAAGTGGAGATGCAGATGAGCGAAAGCAGGATGAGCATACCCTGCCAAGTGATGTGGGGTAGGGTACCTCCGAGCGCCAGCCCGGGAATGACGAGCAGTACACCGCCCAGAAAGAGGCTGAATCCAGTGCCAACAAATACGTCTATGCGCTTGCTCAGACCACGCGTCAGCAGTCCGGCAACAGCGGAACAAAGGGCGTTTAGGATAATCATTCCATCGCCCAGAAACGTGAACTTTCCGCTGGCTTCGCTACCAAGGTTCAACGCCATTATTCCGGCAAATCCCAGTACGCATCCCAGGGCTTTTCCCAGCGTAAAGCGGTCGCTTTCAAAAAAGATGCAGGCCAGGATAACCAGCAGGAAGACGCTCATGGAATTCAGGATGGCGGCCCGTGCCCCTTCGCTGTGGGAGAGGCCGAAATAGAAGAAGGCATAGTGGAGCGTGGTGTTGACCAGGGCAAAGAGCAGGATGTACCACCAGTCGCTGCCCTTTCTGACCGTGAATGGGCGGTGGGTAGCCTTGGCAAGGGAGAGGATGATGAGTCCGGACATGCTGAAACGGATGCCGGCAAAGAGAGTCTTGCTTCCGGTCATGTCGGGCTGTATGCCGAACTCGCCAAAGCCTAACTTGATGAGCGGATAGGCCCATCCCCAAGCAATAGCGGCGGTGAGGGCAAAGAAAACCACCCAGGCAGGGCGGCGAAAGATGCTGGTCTGTTGTGTTGGCATATAATTTTTGTCGGAGGTTCTTCTGTTTCGGCGTGCAAAGTTACTATAAAATCGGCATCCGCCATAGCAAAAGGGATTTTTTTGAGCCTACTTTTTGTGCAGTCGGAAAAAAGGTCTAACTTTGTGTCATGAAAAAGATTTATAGAATAGACTGGATTTTGGCCGTCGCCTTTGTCCTCTCCGCAATTTCAGGCCTTTGTTTTCATCTGCTCTGCGGCCATGGCGGGGGCAGGGGAGTGTGCCGCGAATACGGCTATTTGCACGAGGTGCCTGCTCTGGTGTTCTTGTGCTTTTCCGTTTGGCACATCAAGATGCACTGGACTTGGTATAAAGGTGCGTTTCGCAATCGCTCGGTCCGTGAAAAATACAACAATATTCTGCTTACGATAACCTTTTTGGTGTTGTGTGTGACCGGATTGATGATTCTGTTTGGCGGATGCCGTCAGCACGGTGTCAAGTTGTGGCATTCGTGGTCGGCGCTTCTTTTTACCGTTTCCTCAATTATTCATTTGGTGGGCCGCTATTCGTTGCTTGTCAAGTCGTTACGAAAATAAAATAACTCCTTTGCTTTGAAGAAATTTGAACTAACATCGGCATACTGTCCAACGGGAGACCAGCCCGAAGCCATAAACCAACTGGTGCGGGGGCTTGAGGACGGACTGCTTGCGCAAACCCTTTTGGGTGTGACGGGAAGCGGAAAGACCTTTACCATTGCCAATGTGATTGCCCGTAGCGAGCGTCCCACATTGATTCTGAGCCACAACAAGACGCTTGCGGCGCAGCTATATGGCGAGATGAAGCAATTCTTCCCCAACAACGCCGTGGAGTATTATGTCAGTTATTACGACTATTACCAGCCTGAAGCCTATATCCCCACAACGGACACTTACATTGAGAAAGACCTTGCCATCAATGACGAGATTGACAAGTTGAGGCTTGCCGCCACCAGCGCCCTTTTGAGCGGACGCAGAGACGTAATTGTGGTGAGCAGCGTGTCCTGCATCTACGGAATGGGCAACCCTTCAGCCTTTTACGAGAACGTAATCCACTTGAAAGTGGGCATGGCGATGGACCGCAACCAACTGCTCCGCCGCTTGCTTGACGGACTTTATGTGCGCAACGATATTACGCTGAACCGAGGCGAGGTCAGAGTGAAGGGAGATACGGTGGACATAGCGCTTGCCTACAGCGACAATCTGCTTCGCATTGTCTATTGGGGCGATGAGATTGAGAGTATTGAAGAGATTGATCCACTGACGCTTGCCCGTGTTTCGCTCTACGAAGAGTATAAGGTTTATCCCGCCAATCTTTTCATGACCAGCAAGGAGACGCAGGAGAAGGCGGTACGCCAGATTGAGGACGATCTTGCCGTGCAGGTTGCCTACTTTGAGGAGATGGGAAAGTCGCTTGAGGCAAAGCGTCTTCATGAACGCGTCACCTATGATGTGGAAATGATTCGCGAGTTGGGTCATTGCTCGGGCATTGAGAATTATAGCCGCTATTTTGACGGGCGAGAACCCGGTACACGACCCTATTGCCTGCTCGATTTCTTTCCCAAGGATTTCCTGCTTGTCATTGACGAGAGCCATGTTTCCGTTCCGCAAATCAGCGCCATGTATGGTGGCGACCAGGCACGCAAGCGCAATCTCGTAGAGTACGGATTCCGTTTGCCCGCAGCGCGGGACAACAGGCCGCTCCGCTTTGAGGAATTCCAGGAAATGGTGAACCAGACCATCTATGTCAGCGCAACGCCTGCCGACTTTGAACTGCAGCAATGCGAGGGCGTTGTGGTGGAGCAGCTCATCCGTCCCACAGGCCTGCTTGACCCCATCATCGAGGTGAGGCCTACTGCCAATCAGGTGGACGACCTCATGGAAGAAATCCAGTTGCGCATTGAACGCCAGGAACGTACCCTGGTAACCACGCTCACCAAGCGAATGGCCGAGGAGCTGACCGACTATCTGTCGCAACACGGCATCCAGACGGCCTATATCCACAGCGATGTGGCCACACTGGAGCGCGTCCGCATCATGAACGACCTGCGTTCCGGCAAGTACGATGTGCTGGTGGGTGTGAATCTTTTACGCGAAGGGCTTGACCTTCCGGAAGTTAGCCTTGTTGCCATTCTGGATGCGGACAAGGAAGGATTCCTGCGAAGCCACCGCAGCCTGACGCAGACAATCGGCCGTGCCGCCCGCCATGTAAACGGACGCGCCATCATGTATGCCGACAACATGACGGAATCCATGGCCCGCACCATCAGCGATACTGACTATCGCAGAGAGAAGCAGATGCGCTACAACCAGGAGCATGGCATTGTGCCGCAACAGATCAGGAAACAACGTACCATGGACGACCTTGTGCAGCTTCATCAGGGCGCGGAAGCCAGACCTTATGTGGAGACGGAAGTGCCGGTGGCCAGGGTGGCCGAGGACTTGCAGGAATGGGACGATCCCAATGCCCTTTCCAAGAAGATTGCCTCGCTGAGGAAGAGGATGCAGGAGGCGGCGCGTAAGCTCGACTTCATTGAGGCGGCACAGTTGCGCGATGAGATGATTCGTCTTGAAGAAGTGCTGAAAGAACTTACGGAGAAATGACGGATTTGGCGCGGGCATGCGTTTTTATGCCAGAAATTCACCGTTTTGTGGAAAAACGGGCGCATTTTCTGCGCATAAAACTATGTTATGTAAATAAAAAGCCGTAATTTTGCACGCTGAAATGTGGACAAATATGAAGAAAATCCCTTTCTTGGTAGTATTATTTGCGTTGGTTCTGCTCTTTTCGGGGTGTGGCGAGTTCTCCCGCATTCAGAAGACGCAGGACTACGAGTATAAATATGAGGCCGCAAAGGCGTTGTACATAGAAGGAAAATATTCGCGCTCCAGCCAGCTGCTTGGCGAGGTGCTCGCCATACTGAAAGGTACGGCCTATGGCGAAGAATGTCTTTATATGCTGGCTATGTGTGCCTATAATTCAAAGGATTACGAGTCGGCAGCTTCTTACTTCAAGAAGTATTACCAGTCTTATCCCCGCGGCCTTTACGTTGAGCATGCCCGCTATTACTCCGGCCTTTCGCTCTACAACCAGACCCCGGATCCCCGTCTGGACCAGACCTATACCAACGATGCCATTGAGGAACTGCAGCAGTTCCTGGACCTGTATCCCACCACACAGCTGAAGGGTCAGACCCAGGACATGATTTACATCTTGCAGGACAAATTGGTGGAGAAGGAATATCTGGCTGCCAAAATGTACTATGACCTGGGTACCTACCGCGGAAACAGCACCTACGGCGGCAGCAATTACGATGCCTGCATCGTTACGGCACAGAATGCGCTCAAGGATTTCCCCTTTGCCACCGCAGCCCGTCGCGAGGAACTTTCCATTATGATTCTGCGTGCGCGCTACCATTTGGCCGTGCAGAGCGTGGTTGAGAAGCGTATTGAGCGTTTCCGCAACGTAATTGACGAGTTCTATGCCTTCGAGAACGACTATCCCGAGAGCAAATACATGGCCGAGGCCCGTAAAATCTTCGAACGCTCGGAACAGATTGTGAAGAAGAAGAAATTGAACCTCATTGAAGAGGAGCTTTTCTGAGACACCCGCAACACATAAAACAGGAAGAAACATAAACAAAAATATATCTACGAATTAAAGACTTATGGATTACAAAAAGACAAATGCTCCCACCAACACGGTGACGCGCGACATTATGGATCTTTGCGAGAATACCGGTAACATCTACGAAAGTGTTTCCATCATCGCCAAGCGTGCAAACCAGATTTCGGTGGTCATGAAGGCTGAGTTGAGCAAAAAACTCCAGGAGTTTGCAAGCGCCAACGATTCTTTGGACGAAATGTTTGAGAATCGCGAGCAGATTGAAATCAGCCGCTATTACGAAAAGCTTCCCAAGGCTTCTTTGATTGCAACCGAGGATTTTATTGAAGGACGCGTCTATTACCGCAACCCCCTCAAGGAAGGTACTCCGGAGTAATTAGGTTCTGAGAAGTTATGATTCAGAGAATCCAGACTTTATACCTGTTGGCCGCATGCATCCTGTGTGTGGTCACTTTGTGTACGCCTTTGGCTTTCTTTTCCACAGCCGATGGCGAACCAGTGGCAACGCTATATAACCTTTGGATGACCAAGGCCGACGGCAGCCGCACATTCACCTATTGGGCGCTCTTTGCGCTGTTGCTGGCGGTGTCAACCTTCTCGTTCATGGACGTCTTTCTGTTCTGCCGCCGTGCCTTTCAGATGCGCGTGGCCAGTTTTTCCATGATTCTGCTTGTGGGTTGGTATCTGGCATACGCAGCCTTTGTATGGCTGTTTATGAGTGCCGGTCAGGCAGAGTTCCGCCCCCACTGGTCTGTCTCCCTTCCCTTTGCCGCCATCGTGCTGCTTTACCTTGCCTTCCGAGGCATTTACAAGGACGAGCAGTTGGTGCGCTCACTTGACAGACTGCGTTGAAACCTCTTTTCAAATACCTTATAAACTCTATTTAATTTCATGCACAAAAACATCTTAAGCCGTTCTTTAGCAACGGCTTTTTTATTTGGATTGACTGCGCGGATGAACGCGCAAGAACTTGTGGTGCGCATTGATGACATGGGATGTTCCCATTCTGCCAATGTAGCCAGTATTGATACCTATCGCAACGGCATTGCCGGCTCCGTAGAGGTGATGCCCGTCTGTGCCTGGTTTCCCGAGGCTGTGAGGATGCTGAGGGAGAATCCCGGACTGGACGTGGGCGTGCATCTGACGCTCACCAGCGAGTGGGAGAACGTCAAGTGGCGTCCGCTCACGCATTGTCCTTCGCTTGTGGACAAGGACGGCAACTTCTATCCCATGATGAACGCGCACAAGGCATATCCCGGCCAGTCTGTCAAGGAGAATCTTTCCGGTCTGAAACTTGCCGAGGTGGAACAGGAGTTCCGTGCGCAGATTGAGCTGGCGCTCCGCCACATTCCCCAGGTTACCCACCTCACCGGACACATGGGCGCCACCGGCTTCACGCCCGAGGTGAACGAGTTGGTGAAGCGTCTGGCTGCGGAATACGGCCTTTCCTCCATTGACAGAGCCGGTTCGGCCGAGGACTACAGCTTCCAGTACGTAGGCTATGACGGTCCCCACGGCACGCTGGAAGAGAAGAAGGCCAGCTTCATCGGCACGCTCAAGAAGATGGAGAAGGGCAGACGTTACCTCTTCCTGGACCATCCGGCCTATGACGATGCAGAGATGTCCACCGTCTTCCACATAGGCTATGAGAACGTGGCCGCCGACCGTCAGGGCGTTACAGACCTGCTCAAGAGCGAGGAGGTGAAGAATGTCATCCGCAAGCGCGGCATAAAGCTCATCGACATCAATGCCCTCACCAAGCAGCTTCCGCGCCAAGAGGCCACAAAGAAGCTTGCCAAGGCGGCAGACAAGTACATTGAGGCCGTGGTGCAGGCCAAGCAGGATTTTCACAGCATAATGGTGGTGAAGGATGGCAAGGTGGTCTTTGAGAAGTGGATGGGCAGCGGAAAGGAGAACGAACCGCATGTGCTCAATTCCGTGAGCAAGACATTCACATCAGCTGCCGTCGGACTTGCCATCAGCGAGGGCAAACTCAGTCTGACAGACAAGGTCATCAGCTTTTTCCCCGACAAATTGCCGGCTCAGGTTGGCGAGCATCTCTCCGCCCTTACCATTCGTCATCTGCTGACCATGAACACCGGTCACGAAAAAGACCCCAGCAAGCTCCGCAACACGGAGAAGGACTGGGAAAAGGCCTTCCTGCACACCGAATTTCCGCGCCAGCCCGGTACCATTTTCTGCTACAACAGCCTTGCCACCTATATGCTTTCGGCCATTGTGCAGAAGGTAACGGGGCAGAAGCTGGCGGACTATCTCTATCCCCGCCTGTTCCGTCCCCTGGGCATCAACAACGTGCGTTGGCAGGAAAGTCCCACCGGCGTGAATGCCGGCGGCTGGGGGCTGTTCCTCAAGACGGAAGACCTTGCCAAGATGGGGCTGCTTCTGCTCCAGGGCGGCCAGTGGCAGGGCAAGCAGGTGCTGCCTGCCGATTGGGTGAAGGAGATGTCGTCCGCACAGGTTCCCTGCGTGCCTGCGGGGCGCAATTCCGATGCCTTGCCCCAGTTGATGAAGAACGCAAAGAAGAGCGACTGGCTGCAAGGCTACGGCTATCAGATGTGGCGCTGCCGCCACAACGCCTTCCGAGCCGACGGAGCTGCGGGACAGTACATCATCGTCATTCCCGAGAAGAACGCCGTGGTGGCCACCACCGCCAACATTGGCAATATGCAGGCCGAAATAGACCTCATCTGGAAATATCTTTTGCCCGCCCTTTAGCATCCACACATTATATATTATATAATTTGCAAAATGCAAAAATGCAAAAGAGTGGCGCGTTGTGAGCGGTGGGCAGTGAGGTGTGAGTTTAGAGTTTTGATTATCAGTTAATTACTCATTACTCATCACTCACCGCTCACTACTCATTGCTTACCGCTCACCGCTCATTTTGCAATTTTTGCGCTGCAAACACGTATTTTTTTGTGCCAAAAAACGCCAAAAACGTGCGGATATAGACAAAAATAACGTATATTTGATGCACTTTTCGGGTGTTTTGCATCCGTTTTCCTTGTTTACTCTTTAATAAAATAACATTATGAGCAGTGTAAAAATCTATCTGGCAATGATTGCCGCGGCACTTTGCTTGTTCTCTTGCAACGATGCCGATGAGGCGGAAAATGCGCCTGCAGAGACCAAAAAACTATGGGGAACCACCTATTCGCACACGAATTTGGGCGCTTATCCCGACCTTTTCTCCAAATATTGGGTCTATGCCTATGACATTAAAAGCAATCCGAACGCCGGACTGCGCATTACGGGACGCTATCCGCAGGCGCGTTTTTTCAGCTTTTCTGTCTATAACGACCTGCGTGGCGAGGTGATTGACGGTCTGGACGATGTCAATATCACACCCGACAACGGCTCGGAAAACCCCTACAGAACCACTTCCAATCGCACGGACAACCGTTTCACCATCTATCTGCTGAAGAAGGGCACAGACCTCTCGTTCTTTCCCGGAGCCAGGGAAGAGAATGTGTGCTATTTCACCGAAGATGTGGCTTGCGTAAGCATCTGCCTGCGCCAGTATCTGGGCGTAGACGAGTTTGGAGGCGTGGAACTGCCCCTCATTGAGGGTGTGGACCTGAGGACGGGCCAGACGATTGAGGCGCCAGAACCCGTGGTGTCAAAGGCCACCATCATGAAGGAGGGCAACTATGAGCCGCTGGAATCGGACAGCGAGATGACCGTTCCATTCCTCCTGGCACCCCGAGGCGAGTATTTCCCCAACAACTCCACCGACTATCTCTATTGCCGCACCAGACTGGAGAGAGACCAGGTGCTTGCCTTCAGTTTCATTCCCGTGCCCATCCCCGCCACCGTTGAGCAATACATGGGCGCAAAGGCGCGCTACTGGTCCATTTGCATCGGTTCCGTGCAGAACACACGCTCTTACAGCTCGTTCTATGACCGCATGCTGGACGCGCCAGAAGGCAAGAAGATAACCGTTGTGGTGGCATCGGCCAACAATCCGAAGCTGGCGCAGGTCAAGGAGTTCGCCAAGCACATTCCGTACAGCTATGTGCTGGAGTGGGACGAAACCAAGCTGGACAACCATGGCAATGCCATCGGCGACATCATCACCATCATGTACAGGAACATTCTGCCGGACAAGTCGTGGGAGTATTCCATCAAGAACATGACCCCAACGGCCTATGGCAACCCCTACAGCAACGTGACCGACCCTTCCACACAAGTGGCAAGCATGGCGCTGGGCGACTATGGCCCCTTGGGCAAGAAGTACAGCACGGACGATTTCCTGACTCCCGGCATCGTCGTGGACTCTCAGCAGAAGTAACGATCTGAGCATTCTTTTTGGCGGTTGTGTTTCCGCCCGTTTTATCCTCTCCTTTGTCTGGCTGCAATTTGCAAACAGTGCAAAGGAGAGTTTTTGTGTGTCCGTTTTCTTGTATTTTTCGTTCTTCAGAGCCGAATTTGTGGTCAAGTTTGTCCAAAATGCCTGCTAAAATGCCACTTCATGCGTCGTTTTCATCAAAGCCAAAAATAGTGTTTTGTGTGCTAATGTGCCGTGTTTCAGAATGATAGGTGGTTCTTGATGCCAAAATGAGCCAAAATTTCCAAAAATAATCCGTATGTCTGTGAAACGTGCGAGAAATGAAGGTTTTGGCATCGCGAAATGCGTTTTACCCCTCGTTTTTCAGCGAACAAGCACCCCATTTGGACATTTTCTGAATGCACAAAAGAGACGTTTTTTCGGTAAAATGCGTGTTTTTGCAAAGCTCTGCAAAGTAAAATGCAAAGTTTGTAAGCATTTAAACCATTGTAAATCAGTAGATAACGCATAACTTTTGCATTTTTGCATTTTGCAAACAAAGTTAAAAGTGGGTGGGGGGTATGCCCCTATATAATATATATAATCAATTAATCAATATCATTCATTAATTTAATAATGAGTACCTATTTTTTGTCCCCTTTTAAAAATGACAAAATGCAAAATGCAAAAATGCAAAGAGCCTTGAGCTGTGAGTGATGAGAAATGAACTATCGCTTCTTGTCATCATGGCGTTATGAGAAGCCACGGCATTGCCATGAGTAAATTTCTTTTACACCCCTCCAGGCGCGTGGCAAGGAAAATATTTCGGCATGGCGTGGTAGGAAATTTTTCCTCCAGAGGAAAAAAATAAAGCGCAAGCCCGCGGAAACACGTGATTCCAATAAATTTTTACAAATAAGCGAAAATAATTGATTTTTTATTTTGTGAATACAAAATAAAGCTATAACTTTGTAGCAGAATTCCAAACAACAAAACAACCATTAGCTGTTAGCCATTGGCCATTGGCGAAGCAGCGAAATACAAACCAAAAACAAAACATTAAACACAATGCAGAGATCAAATCCGACCAACCGTCAAATATGACACACAAAGACAAGGCGTCTGAAAGACGCGAAGCCGAAGGCAAATAGCCGCGGACTTTTAAGTCCGTGGGAACAAAAGAGAAGAAGAAATGGCGTCTGTAAAGACGCGGAACGGCAACGTGGCCGAGGACTTGAAAGTCCCTCGGTATTGAAATCCCCGTCTTCCAGACGACATAATTGTAGAACCGACTCGTATTCCACGGGTTTGAAAACCCGCGGCTATTTAACTCCCCGTCTTTCAGACGACTAACGGCCAATAGCTAACAGCTAACAACCAACAGCCAAAAGCTAACGGCCAAAAGCCAAAGTGAAAAAAGAGACCAGACACAAGTACATAAGCCACAAAAGAGAACCGGCCAAACTCAAATGTCCTTTTGTTCTTCTGTCGAAAAATGAAAATGAAAACTAAAAAGCCAGCAATGAAAAAAGGAGTGAGATAATCAGAGAAACTCTTTCATAAAAAGCTGCAAGGGTGCTGGGGCGATGCAAATGCCCCCCTGCCAAAAACAAAATGCGTTCTTTGACTTATTGATACAAAAGATTTGAGCCAACAGCCAACAGCTTTCAGCCAATAGCCATCATAAAAGTCATCCTGAATTTAGTTCAGGATCTCACCGCGAGCCTCACATATCCTTTTGCGCGGACAGATGCTGAAATTTGCAATTAAGCGAGAGCAGAGACAAGCTTGCTTGAACTATGCCGAGCGTGAGCAAAATGAACAACGTTAAACAAGTTCAGCATGACAAATGGAAACCAATGGCCAATAGCAAACAGCCAATGGCCAAAAGCCAAAAAGTCACTTGGTCTTGATGATGTCGAAGATGTAGGACACCTTGGCGTAGATGGTGCCGTTGTTGCTGCGGCCGAATGGGTCTTTCTTGCTGTTGCCGAAGATGTCGCTCAGTCCGTAGAAATAGCGTCCCTCAATGGCAATGCGGTGTCCGCTCTTGGTGCTTACTTCCGCGCCCAGTCCGCCAGCAATGCCGTATTCGAAGCGGTTGTCAATCTCCAGTCCGTACTGCTGCACAATGCCGTTGGGCCTGCGGCTCAGGGTATAGTCGCTCCATTCTCCGCCACGCTTTTCCTTGTCGCCAATGCAGAAGCCCAGTTGCGGACCCAGCAGCAGGAAACCCTGGAAACCGCCTCTTTCGCGTCCGAGGGCAAGGCGTGCGAAGAAGGGCACCTGGATATAGTCCATGTCGCGCGAATAGGTGTCCGAGCTGGTTTCAATGAGTTCTGTCCATCCCAGTCGGGCGTAGTTGATTTCGGCCTGCAGGGCGCAGTAGACGGCAAAGTATTTCTCGCAGGTATAGCGGAAGGTGGCGCCAAAGGTGGGCCCGCCGTGCATGGTCTGCTTGATGGTGGGGTTGAAGGAGACCTTGTTGAGGGTGTATCCGCCGTTCACGCCGATGGCGAAGTCGCTGCGGGCTTCACCCACCTGTCCGTAAACGCTGGCGCATGAGAGGAGCGCCGCAAGCGCAAAAGCAAGTTTCCGCAGTTTCATTGTATTACGTCGATTGTATGCTCGGGAGAGTAGTGGATGATGAGCGCAGACTCGTTGATGAATCCCTTAGTGTCAGGGTCTTTGGCAAAGACGAAGGGATGCTGGAAGGGTTGCAGCCTGAGCGAGTTCTGCTGCTGGTCGAAATTGTCGCCAAGCGTGGCCATGCCGTGCATGAAGTAGAAACCAAGGTCAAAGCCCAGCATGCCGTAGCGGGGGAAGGTGGGGGCCATTCCGTAGCCGAAGTGGTTGATGAAGCGGCGTTCGAACTCGGTGGTGCGCTCCAGCAAGGGGTTGCGGTAATAGGAGCTGTAGATGTAGGTGTCGAACTGATAGAACTCGTTGAGCAGGCTCTGCGTATAGGTCTGCCACTCGGGATATCCGATGAGCGAGATCTTGTATTCGGGGTGCTCCTCGGCGAATGTCTTCAGACGCGAGAAGAAGATGTTGAGCGTCTTTATGCTCACATTGTCCGGAACGATGCAGTTCTCGCGGAACTGGTTCAGCGCCGAGGTGTATGCCTGGTCGTCGCCCAGGATGTGCATCTGGCGCATGGAAACGCCCTTTTCGCCCAGCTTTGTGCGCAAGAGGTCAATTAGTCCCTTGCCCTTTTCGTCCGCCTCGTCTGTGTTCAGCACAATGTAGTTCTTTTCTGCCTGTTTTTCGGCAAAGAAGCTGCTTACGCGCTGCTGTATGACAGAGCCTTGGGGGGTGGCGTTATAGACGGTGGAATGTTCTCCAGAAGCCGACTTGAGGTTGGCAAAAGGAAGCACAAGCTTGATGCCGTACTGTTGGCAGAAGTCGGAAAGGGCGGGAACCTGCGATTGGTCTGCAGGGCCAATGATGAGCTGCATGCTTTGCAGTTCCGGCTCTTCAAGCACCTGCTTGATGTGGGCTGCCGTGCTGCCCGTGTTCAGAGCATAGACGGATACGTTTGTGCCGCGGCTACTGATGCTGTCCACGGCCATGAGAAAGCCCTGGTAAAACTCCAGAAACTTGGGGGCGCGAGCACTCTTTTCCTCAAAGGGAAGCAGCACGGCCACGCGCAGCGACTCGTAATAGGGGAGTGCGGTGGTGGGCTGGACGGTCTGCTGAGGTGCCACGGGCTGTATCTGTACCGCCTGCTGCTGAGGGGCGGCCTTGGTCTTCTGCGGAATGACAAGGAAGGAGCCTTTCTTTATCTTTCCGCCTGTGATTTCGGGATTGGCGCGGTAAAGGTCTTCAAGGCTGATGCCGTGGGATGAGGCAATGCTATAGGCTGTGTCGCCCTTCTTTACCTGATAGATGTTGTCAAGGCTTTCCATTGTGCCCTGGGCATGCAGGGAAGCCGGCAAAAGAAACAAAAGTGATAATAAATAATCGTATTTCATAGCGCAAAGGTATCCTTTTTTTGCGAAATTTGCAACAGATATATTTACTATCTCCCGGAAAAGTGTTATTTTTGCAGAAAGTTTGTCAAATGAGAATGAGATTGATTTGTTTTTTGTTAAGTCTGTGGCCGCTGTTTCTTGGCGCCCAGGACGAGCTTCCCACCGTAAATCCGTCGGCTGTCTATACCACGGCGGACGGCGAGGAAACCACGGATGTGAGCGGAAGTGCTGATGCGCCTCTAAAGGCGCATTTCTTTGCTAATCCCGAGAACGTGGGCGCATACGAAGCCCGTTACGAATGGAAAATATGGGAAGAGGGCGACAAAGAGAACATCATCGTTCACAGATTTGAGGAAGAACTGGAATATACTTTCAACAAGAGCGGTGCCTTCTGCATCCAGCTCTACGCCACTTTTATCTTGGGTAACGACACCATCTCTTATCCAGGAGAGGGAGAGGATAACCCTCTGCGCGTGGCCATCAGCGAGAGCAAGCTGGAGTTTCCCAACGCCTTCACTCCGAACGGAGACGGATACAATGACGTGCTGAAGGCCAAGGACGGATACCAGAGCATAGTGAAGTTCGAGGCGGCGGTGTTCAACCGTTGGGGTACAAAACTCTATTCCTGGAACAGGCTTGACGGAGGATGGGACGGAAAGATGAACGGCAAGACCGTGAGGGACGGCGTCTATTTCCTTGTAGTGAACGCAAAGGGAGCGGACGGAAGAAAATACAACCTGCGGAAGACCATTAGCGTGCTGACCGGCTACAACAAGGAGGCCAGCGGAGGAGGAGACGCGGCAGATGAGTGAAAGCAATAAGATCGTTGTTCTGGGCGCTAGGGTTCATAACCTCAAGAACATCGATGTGGAAATTCCCCGCAACAGCCTCACCGTCATAACCGGACTGAGCGGAAGCGGAAAGTCGTCCCTGGCTTTTGACACCATCTATGCCGAGGGGCAGCGCCGCTACATTGAAACCTTCAGCGCCTATGCCCGCAACTTCCTGGGCAATCTGGAGCGTCCGGATGTGGACAAGATTACCGGCCTCAGCCCCGTAATCAGCATTGAACAGAAAACCACCAACAAGAACCCCCGAAGCACCGTGGGCACCACCACGGAGATTTATGACTTCCTGCGTCTGCTCTTTGCAAGGGCGGGCGAGGCCTTCTCGTACGTCTCGGGAGAGAAAATGGTAAAATATACCGAAGAGCAAATCCTGGATCTCCTGCTGAAGAATTACCAGGGACACAAGGTCTATCTGCTTGCGCCCAAGGTGAAGAACAGAAAGGGACATTACAAGGAACTCTTCGAGTCTGTCCGCCGCAAAGGCTACCTTTACGTGAGAGTGGACGGCGAGATTCAGGAAGTGGTGCAGGGAATGAGGGTGGACCGCTACCGCAACCACGACATCGAATTGGTGGTGGACCGTCTTGTGGTACAGAGCAAGGACGACAAGCGTCTGACCCAAAGCGTGGCGAACGCCATGGCGCAGGGCGACGGCATGATGATGGTCTATGATGTGGATTCTGGACAGGTGGGCCACTTCAGCCGCAGGCTTATGTGTCCCGTAAGCGGAATCTCTTACCGTGACCCCGCGCCCCACGACTTCTCCTTCAACAGTCCGATGGGAGCCTGTCCCAAGTGTAAGGGCCTTGGCTATGTGAATCTGGTTGACATCAACAAGGTGTTCCCAGACCGTTCGCTATCTGTGCGCCAAGGAGGAATAGCTCCTTTGGGGAAATCTCGTCAGACGATGATATTTTGGCAGATACAGGCACTCATTGAAAGTAATGGTTTCACGCTTGATACTCCGCTTGCGGAAATGGATGACGAGCTGTTGGACGAGATTCTGAACGGTTCTTCGGAGCGTCTGCGCATTCCGGCCGAAACCACAAAGACCAGCAACGATTTCTATACAGACTATGAAGGGTTGGTAAAATATATAAGGCAGATGCAGGACGCGGACATGAGTGCCGGAGCGCAGAAATGGGCCGATTCCTTCAGCCGCACCTCAAAGTGTCCGCATTGTAACGGACAGCGATTGAACCAGCAGGCCCTCCACTTCCGCATTGCCGGAAAGAACATTGCCGAGTTGGCGGGAATGGACTTGAGCGAACTGTACGAATGGCTGCAAGACCTTGACGGAAAACTTACTCCGCGCCAGCTTCGCATTGCCGGAGAGATTGTGAAGGAAATCCGCACCCGCCTGCGTTTTCTCCTGGATGTGGGGCTGGACTATCTTTCCCTCTCGCGTCCCTCGGTGAGCCTCTCGGGCGGAGAAAGCCAGCGCATTCGTCTTGCCACGCAGATAGGAAGCCAGCTCGTGAACGTGCTCTATATTTTGGACGAGCCCAGCATCGGACTGCATCAGCGCGATAACCGCCGCCTCATCAACTCGCTGAAGGCGCTGCGCGACCTCGGCAATACCGTAATTGTGGTGGAACATGACCAGGAAATGATGGAGCATGCCGATTACATTGTGGACATTGGTCCCTTGGCGGGCAGACGTGGCGGGCAAGTGGTTTATCAAGGCGACTACCGCAACATGCTCTTGCAGGATACTTTGACAAGCCGTTATCTGAACGGCACGATGCGCATTGACCCTCCAGTGGAACGACGTAAAGGAACGGGCGAAAGCCTTCTACTAAAGGGCGCAAGAGGCAACAATCTGAAGGGATGCAATGTGGAGTTTCCGCTCGGAAAACTCATTTGTGTGACCGGAGTGAGCGGAAGCGGAAAGAGCACGCTTGTGAACGATACGCTCCATCCCATACTTAGCCAGCACTTCTACCGTTCGCTGAAGGATCCTTTGGGATATGACGCCATTGAGGGCCTTGAGAACGTGGACAAGGTGGTGGATGTGGACCAGTCGCCTCTGGGCAGGACGCCGCGAAGCAATCCCGCCACTTATACAGGCGTATTCAACGACATCAGAAACCTCTTTGTGGAACTGCCCGAAGCCAAGATACGCGGCTACAAGCCAGGACGCTTTTCCTTCAACGTGAAAGGCGGACGATGCGAGGCCTGCTCCGGTAACGGATACAAGACCATTGAGATGAACTTCCTGCCCGATGTGTATGTACCTTGTGAGAAATGTCACGGAAAGCGCTACGAAAGAGAAACGCTGGAGGTGCGGTTCCGTGGAAAGAGCATTGCTGATGTGTTGGACATGACCATCAACCAGGCTGTGGAGTTCTTCCAAAACCAGCCCAACATTCTGCACAAGATAAAGGTGCTGCAGGACGTAGGTCTGGGTTATATCAAACTGGGTCAGCCCAGTACCACGCTCTCGGGCGGAGAAAGCCAGCGCGTAAAGCTTGCCACGGAATTGGGCAAACGTGATACGGGAAAGACGGTCTATATCCTTGATGAACCCACAACGGGACTTCACTTTGAGGATATCCGCGTATTGCTTGAGGTGCTGAACCGCTTGGTGGAAAAGGGAAACACGGTGATTGTGATAGAGCACAATCTGGATGTCATCAAGTGTGCCGACTGGATTATAGACATGGGACCCGACGGCGGTCGTGGAGGCGGACAGCTTCTCTTCAGCGGAACGCCCGAAGATTTGGTGAAGAAAGGTGTGGGACATACTGCGGCTTTCCTTTCCGAAGTGTTGAAATCATGAACCGCTTTTGTGTTTTTGCATTGACAAAACGTATATAATCCTAATGTTTGTCAGAGAAGAAAAAAGAAACACCGTCCTGCACAATTGCGGAACGGTGTTTCTTTTGGTACGCTCAGCATGAGCATTAGCTAACGGGTGTAAGTCCCGAGCGAGCCCTAATAGTGGGAATCGCATAGCCCAAGGCAAGGGTGTCCATCGTGAGGTGGAATCTGAAGGAAGCCGGCGGCAAACATCTGGTCTGACGAACAGAAACTTCATACAAGGCATATGCCCGTGGGTAAGGTTGCCATTCAAACCAAAGCCCCATAGCTATTCGGAACGGGTGGTGTAGATGGAGCAGACATAAGATGGAAAGTTAATGTTCTTATCTGAGGAGGTCTTACGGACATGGCGAATAGCAGGTAAGCGCGAAAGCCATGGAGCAAAACTTGCCGTAAGAAGTCAGCCGAGGTCATAGTAGTACTGATTTCAACACACGGTACGAAGGACTGAACCTAATAATTAAGCGATAGTAATTGAAAGTTACCATATGAAAGGTAGAATGCAGAAAACATTATCCCGTGTTAATGA